>JBEKHP010000036.1:0-103815 GCA_050012235.1 Candidatus Acidiferrales bacterium
GAATGGTGCCGGGGATGGATGTGGCTCAAATCAACGCGAACACCTGGGCCGTCAGCGCTCGCGGGCTGAATGGTGAATTCAGCAACGAATTGTTGGTGCTAGTGGACGGCCGCACTGTATATGTGCCCACTTTCGGCGGAGTCTTCTGGGACACGCTGGACATGCCGCTTGAGGATATCGAAAGGATCGAAGTGATCCGGGGCCCCGGGGGAACGATTTGGGGGACAAATGCGGTCAATGGTGTGGTCAACATCATCACCAAGAAGGCTGCTGAAACGCACGGAGGATTGATAGTTGCCGGCGGAGGGACACTCGACCAGGGATTTGCGACGACACAGTATGGGGGTCCGCTGGGCAAGGATACCGACTATCGCGTGTACTCCAAGTATCTAAACCAGTCCCAACTCCCGGCTCTCACTGGCCAAATTGGAGGTGACGGCTGGCACCTTCTTAGCGGCGGTTTTCGGGTGGACAGCACTCTGTCACCGAAGGATGTTCTGACTATCCAAGGGAGCCTTTACGCAGGTCGGGAAGGCGACCCGAGCGTTGCTCTGGAGTCCATTACGTCGCCAGGTCCTCAACAGGTTGACCCCGCAGTGGATTTGTCCGGCGGTTTTCTCCACTTAGCCTGGAATCATACGTTCTCTGCCCGATCCGACACCTCCCTTCAAATTTCTTATGATAACTATAAGCGCGTCGACGTTCTCGATGAGGGGCGATACACATTAAATCTCGATTTCCAACATCACTTCCTGTGGGGCCAGCGGCAAACTATTGTTTGGGGCTTGGACTATCGCTATTCGTCTTCGCATACCCACGGGGATCTCACCATATCTTTGAACCCCGCGGACCTCAACACTCAAATAGGCGGTTCATTCATCCAGGACGAAATTGCTCTTTCGCCCGACCGAGTCTATCTGACGGTGGGTACAAAGCTGGAGCACGATTACTACACAGGGTTTGTGCTGCTGCCGAGCGCCCGGTTAACGTGGCAGCCGAACAGCCACCAGATGTTCTGGGCGGCGATATCGCGAGCTGCTCGCACGCCGTCCAGCACCGATACGGCTGAACGATTGAACTTCGCCGGATTTCCCGGTCCTAACGGAACGCTAGTCGTGATCGGTCAGGTAGGCAATCCTCACTTTAAGAACGAAGACTTGACCGCTTACGAGGCCGGTGCTCGAATCACCGCGCTTAAGCAACTGTCCATCGACATCGCGGCTTTTTACGGTGACTACACTCACCAGGGAACAATAGAACCAGCCCCACCCGTTTTCGAGACGACGCCGGCTCCTCCTCATTTATTCATACCGACTACTTTTGAGAACCTAATGCACGGGGAATCTCAAGGACTGGAGATCGCCGCCAACTGGAAAGTAAGCGACCGTTGGACGCTCAGCCCCGGTTACGCCTTCGAACAAATTCACATGCATTTGGATCCGTCAAGCCAGGACACCACGTCGGTGTCCGCGGCGGAGGGAAGCAGCCCGGTAAATTCAGCGCAGCTTCGATCGCACTTTATTTTTGCTCACAACCTGGCATGGGATACCTCGGCGTACTTCGTGGGTCGTCTCGACGATCCAAAGATTCCCTCTTACACCAGGGTCGACACAGGGCTTACTTGGCATTTCCGGGAAGGGTTGTCCATCAGTCTGGTTGGACAAAATCTCGTTCGGGATCATCACCTTGAGTTCATAGAACCTACGGGAGCTACCGTCTCGACTCTGGTCAAACGCAGTGCGTACGCCAAATTCACGTGGCGATTCTGACGGCGGAGCTTAAAAGTTGAACTTGCGTCGCACAAAACCGAGCCATCTATCGTCCGGCACCGCCGCCGGCCGTCACGGAAATTCCTTGCGCTCTCTGCGCTTCTTGGTTTTACAAATGATTCTTTTTTCCTCGGCCTATAATTTCGCGACGGCTTTGCCGGCGCAGGTGAGGCCGCCCAGCGAATATGAGTTAAAAGCCGCTTTTCTTTTCAATTTTGCGAAATTCGTGGATTGGCCTACGAATGCCTTCGCCGGCCCGGAGTCTCCTTTTCTGGTCTGCATCCTCGGGACCGACCCTTTTGGCGGCGCGCTCGACAATGCGTTGCGAGGGAAGGTAATTGCGGAACATCCGGCAAGTGTCGCACGCCTAAAACGTGTTGCGGACATTAGCGGCTGCCAAATCTTATTCGTCGCGGCTTCTGAGAGCCATCTGCTGCCCGAGGTATTGGCCAAGCTCCGTGGCCAGTGTGTCCTGGTAATCGGCGAAACAAATGACTTCGCATCTTCCGGAGGCGCCATCCAGTTTACTCTGGAGGACAACCGCGTCCGTTTCTTCATAAATCCCGATGCCGCTGACCGCGCCGGTCTAAAGATTAGTTCGAAGCTTCTGGCCTTGGCAAAAATAGTGCGTGACGCTCCCGCTGGAAGAAGCTGATATGCATCCCCTGCGCAATTTTTCGCACTGTGGAAGGCTGGTCTGTGCCGGCCGGCCGTACTCGCAACTCTTCACTCTGCAGCGGACGGTGCGCCCTTGAGATTCCGGTCCCAGCTTGAATTGGGCAAAGACTCTTCGATCGCGGGTGCGTGGCGCGCTTTCTTCACCCCGACATGCAATCCGTGGAGGATAGCCATAGGCGTGGCTTTCGTTGCGCTCCATCTATTGTTAGATCGCGCGACCGTGGTCTCTCACAGTTTGGTTGGAACGGATCTGTGGTATCCGCCCGCAGGGCTGGAGTTGGCTCTCGTGCTGGGATTGGGAGTTTCCTACACTCCGTTGATTTTTGTGGCAGGATTTCTTACCTCAACCATTAATTACCACCTGCCGATGCTCGGCGGGAATATTTTGTACGTGAACGGGTTGATTGCCGTTTGGTACGGCGGAGTAGCCATCGTGCTGCGGCGTTACTTCCGAGTAGAAGGCGCATTTAGCTCGCTGCAAGAAGTATCCCGGTACATTTTCGTGGTACTCGGTTCGACGCTCGGGTTGGCATTTTGCGGAACGCTCAGCTTTCTCTGGAGCAAGCAAATCCGAGGAAGTGGCTACGGCAGGGCTGTTATGAACTGGTGGGTCGGCGATTCGGTGGCTCTGTTCTGTCTGGCTCCGTTTCTTCTCGTTTACGTAATGCCGTGGCTTCGCGAGCGCGCCACTCCCAGTGGGCTGGCAATCCTGCGAAACCGAAAGTTCGAAATAGACCCGTGGACGAGAAGTCCCAATCCGCGTAAAGTTTTTGAACTTTTTGCTCAGAGCGCCGGTATCTTGGCATCGCTTTACGTCGCTCTAGGTTCGAGCTTCTCTCAAGAGTACCAGCTCTTCTATCTGTTCTTCTTGCCGGTCATTTGGATTGCAGTCCGGCGCGGTGTGCGCGGAGCTACCACCGCTACGCTGCTGCTCAACGTCGGCGCAATACTGATGCTGAGCTTTTTTCCTCAGGATCCGCACCGGCTCACCTCCTTGCAAGTTCTTATGCTGGTCATGTCGGTAACAGGACTCTGCCTGGGGACGCTTATAAGCGAACGGAATCAGTCGCATCAGGAACTGCGGGCAAGTGAAGGACGCATGCAGGCTCTCCTCGGTACCATCGATGAAGTCGTCTTCGAACTCGACGTCCACGGGACGTACAGGAATATTTGGACAACCGATGAGTCCCTGCTAGCTCGGCCCAAGGCTGAATTGCTTGGGCGCCGCGCCACTGAATTCCTGGGCGCGGAATTGATGGATCCAGTCTTAAAAATCTTCCAGCGTGTTTTGAAGACAGGCAAAGTGGAAAGCATTGAATACTCCTTGCCCTTACCGGTAAAAACCTGGTTTCTCGCGCGCGTGAGCGCCATTCCTTCGCCCGACGGAAAATCCACGGCGATTTGCATGACGGCGCGCGACATCACCCGGCGAAAACTGGCCGAAGAAGAATTGCAGAGAACGAGTGAAGCCGCGGAGTCCGCCAGCCGCGCGAAAAGTGAATTCCTCGCCAACATAAGCCACGAGATTCGCACTCCGATGAACGGCATTCTCGGATTGACGGATCTCATGCTCGATGGCTCCGTAACTTCCGAGCAGAAGGAATATTTGGAAATGATAAAGGTGTCCGGCGATTCGCTGATGGAATTGTTGAACGCTGTCTTGGACGTTTCAAAAATTGAAGCCGGAAAGCTGGAGCTCGAGCCCATCGAGTTTTCATTGCGGACGCGTTTGGCCGAAACGCTGAAAATGATGCACTTCCGCGCGAAACAAAAAGGGCTGGAGCTGGACTGGCATTCCGGACCCGACGTTCCGGAGTCCGTTGTGGGAGATCCCACGCGGCTTCGCCAGGTTTTGATAAATCTTGTGGGGAATGCAATCAAGTTCACCGAACACGGCCGGATCGTGGTCGGCGTTCAGACGCGGGAGATTTCACAGGAAAGCGTCGAACTGCATTTTCGAATTCAGGACAGCGGCATCGGCATCGCGAGCGACAAGCAAGAAATGATTTTCGAAGCGTTTACGCAAGCCGATAGTTCCACCACTCGAAAATATGGCGGCACCGGGCTGGGCCTTTCTATAACCAGCCGCTTGGTGGAATTGATGGGCGGAAAAATCTGGGTCGAAAGCGTGCCGGGGCAGGGCAGCACATTCCACTTCACGGCAAAGTTCGGATTGCCGCACGGTCCGGCCCTGGACGCGACGCAGTGGCAGCACAGCGGAGGTGCGTTGTGAACGAAGAAAAAGATTTGAAAAAGAAAATTGTGATTGCCGAAGACGATCCTATTTCCCGCCGCTTGCTGGACGTATTCCTCACACGCTGGGGATACCAGGTCGCTGTGGCCTCCAGCGGAACCGAAGCCCTGGAACTTCTCGAGCAGGAAGATGCTCCCCGCCTCGCCGTGCTGGACTGGATGATGCCTGGTCTGGAAGGTATTCAAGTGTGTCGGAAAATTCGTGAACATAAGGATCGTCCTTACACCTACATTCTGTTGCTTTCCGCGCGCACCCAGAAGCAGGATTTGCTGCTCGGTTTGGAATCGGGCGCCGATGACTATTTGACTAAGCCTTTTGACGCCCAGGAGCTTCGCGCGCGCCTTCACGTCGGCCAGCGAATTTTGCAGTTGCAGGACGGCCTGATGGTAGCGGGCGCCGAACTCCTCTTTCGCGCTACGCACGACTCGCTGACCGGCATAGCCAACCGCGATGTGATTCTCGATTGCCTGACCCGGGAGCATTCCCGCCAGGTGCGCGAAGGAGGCTCATTTGGTATCGTTCTGCTGGACGTTGATCACTTCAAATTGGTGAACGACACCTATGGCCACTTGTGTGGGGACGCTGTACTGCAGGAAGTCGTTCGCAGAGTTACTTCAACCGTGCGAGCCTATGACACGGTGGGACGCTACGGCGGCGAGGAGTTTCTGATCGTTGCGCCTTCCTCCAGCGCCGAGGGCATTCTCCGGCTGTCTGAAAGAGTCCGGTTGGCTATCGAGACAGAGACGATCAAGACAGATGCTGGAGAAATTTCGGTTACGGTAAGTTTAGGTCTGGCAGTGAGCAGCGAAACCGCACACCTGGATCCAAAGATCATGCTCAGCACCGCGGACGAAGCTCTCTATCGCGCCAAAGCAGAGGGCCGAAACCGATCCGAAATGGGAACCTCGGAAGATTCGGTTCCGGCTGCTGTCGTCGAAATCTCACCGGTCAAAACCGGGGCCCAGCAGTAGCCGTTTCTTGCGTCTTTACACCATAGGCCGGAGGGACCGCCTGCGAAAGCATGCCGCGCGAGCTTCAGTTCGTCGCCCAGTCTCGGATTGACGCGCCCGCAGAGGTTGTTTTTCGCTGGCACGCGGAACCGGACGCGCTTGAGCGATTAACGCCACCCTGGGAGCCCGTTGAAATCGTACAGCGGGCACCGGGAATCCGTGATGGCGATCGCGGAATTCTGCGCGTCCATCTGGGCCCATTCAGGATTCGATGGGTATTCGAGCACTGCGATTACATCGAAGGACGGCAGTTCCGGGACATCCAGATTTCGGGCCCGTTCCGCCGCTGGGATCACACGCACAAAATGGAGCCGCAGGACGGCAGCGCTTGCATCCTGACCGACCGCATCCTATACGAGCTGCCCTTTGGCATTGCGGGTAAACTCTTCGCGGGCTGGTTCGTACATCGAAAGCTCGCGCGCCTTTTCAAATATCGCCATCGAGTGACAGCCGAGGCGATGCGCGCCCGAGTCGGACCCTGAAAGATGGCGACTTTCGCATGGCATGGACTAAACAGCATGCGTCGCGCGCCGTTTCAATACTCCATACGGTAGCGTATGGAAGATCTTCGTGCCTCTCTCGTTATTCGTGCTAAAACCCATTCCTTGCGCAACATACTTTGGTGTACATTGGTAGCTGGAGCTCAGCTCTTTGCCTTCACTTGCTGAGTCTTGAGAGGGTCAGGCTATGGGCTCGACGAAACCCGAATCCGCTGTCAACGATAAAGCTCCCTCCGCGGCCCGCCGGGAAACTCTTAGCATCACCGACAATCGCACCGCACGGCAATACGAACTTCCCATCAAGAACGAGACGATTCGCACGCTCGATCTGCGTCCGATGAAAGTCGACAAAGAAGATTTCGGATTGATGGGTTACGACCCCGCGTTCACAAACACAGCTTCGTGCTCCAGCAAAATTACTTTCATCGACGGTGATAAAGGAATCCTGCGCTACCGCGGATATTCCATCGAAGAGTTGGCGGAGAAGAGCACCTACATCGAAACTGCGTACCTCATTCTTTACGGCGAGCTGCCCAATAAATCCGAGCTGGCGGATTGGTCCTATAACGTCACTCATCACACTTTCATTCATGAAAGCATCAAGAAATTTCTGGATGGTTTTCATTACGACGCCCATCCCATGGGAATGTTGATTTCTACGGTTGCCGCGCTTTCCACCTTCTATCCGGATGCAAAAGACATCTTCAACCCGGAATCGCGTCGCAAACAGACCTATCGCTTGATCGGCAAGATGCCTACGCTGGCGGCCTTTTCTTATCGTCACAGTCTGGGAATGCCGTTCGCGTACCCGGACAACGATCTGAGCTACTGCGGAAATTTTTTGAACATGCTGTTTCGCACCACGGAACTTAAATACCGGCCAAATCCGACGCTCGAGCGCGCTCTGGACATCCTGTTTATCCTGCACGCGGATCACGAGCAGAATTGCTCCTCCACCGCGATGCGCTGCGTGGGTAGTTCGCATGTGGATCCGTATTGCGCCACTGCTGCGGCCACTGCCGCACTCTATGGTCCGCTTCACGGTGGAGCCAATGAAGCCGTGCTTCGCATGTTGGTTGAGATCGGATCCGTAAACAACGTCCCCGCCTACATCAAGCGGGTGAAATCAGGCGAGAAGCTTCTGATGGGCTTTGGGCATCGCGTCTATAAGAATTACGACCCTCGCGCCCGAATTGTGAAGCACATCGCCTACGAAGTCTTCGACGTGATGGGTAAGAATCCTCTAATCGAAATCGCTTTGGAGTGTGAACGGATCGCGCTGGAGGATGATTACTTCGTGTCCCGCCGGCTGTACCCCAACGTGGACTTCTACACCGGCCTCATCTATCAATCGATGGGCTTTCCGATGACCATGTTTCCCGTGCTCTTCGCCATTCCTCGCACGTCGGGCTGGATTGCGCAGTGGGAAGAGATGCTGCTGGACCCGGAGCAGAAGATTTCGCGGCCTCGTCAGGTTTACCTGGGACACGAATTGCGTGACTACACGCCCCTAGACCGCCGCGATTAGCTCGACCGGCCGAACTCCACCAAGCAGACCGTCCGCTATCTCCAGCCGTCCTGGTACTCTAGAAAAGTGATTGCATCTGGACGCAATCTCTGGCAAAACACAGTGTCGTCCTGCGGGGGCCACTCTTAATGGACATCTCTACGCGCCAATCTGGTACAGCTACCATTGTCGATGTTGTAGGCGACATTACGCTCTATAACTCGCCCGAGGTTCGCAAAGTGCTGCTGAATCTCCTGAAAGAAAAGAAATCTCCCCGCGTGATCGTCAATATGCAGAGTGTGAAGTACATCGACAGCGCGGGCGTGGCGTCCTTAGTGGAAGGATTGAAGCTTTCGCGCGATTTGAAGAGTACTTTTGCTCTGTTCGGACTGAGCCGCACCGCACAGGAAGTGTTCGAGCTTACTCGGCTCGTAAGAGTTTTTGAAATTTATACCAACGAAGAGGATGCCCTGCGCGGCGGCAGCCCGAACACCAACGCCGCTCCGGTTAGATAAGTTTCGGCGGTTTTCGCGATTTCGCCGGGAATTCCAGCGGGTTCGAATTCAACGATGGCAATTACAGACACGATCGGCTCAGCCACTATCAATGGACTGGCATATATAGGCGAGCTGGCTCGTCTGGCCGGCAGCTCCGTGCGGACCATTTTCATCGAGCCCATCCGCGGGAAAAAATTCCATTTCGGCCGTGCCGTCCATCAAGCCATGGCTGTTGGAGTCGAAGCTCTCCCGATCGTCTCGCTCATATCGTTTTTCATCGGCACCATCCTGGCATTGAACGCCGCTTACGAGCTGCGCAAGTTCGGCGCAATGCAAGTTGTTGCCAGCGCCGTAGCGATTTCCATGACTCGCGAGCTCGGACCGCTGATGACTGCCGTCGTCGTGATTGGCCGGTCGGGTTCCGCCTTCGCCGCCGAAATCGGCACGATGAAGGTGAACGAAGAAATTGACGCGCTGGAGACCATGGCTCTTGAGCCGGTTGATTTCCTGGTCGCGCCGAAGTTCCTCGCTATGCTGCTGATGGTTCCTTGTCTAACGGTATGGGCCGATTTTATGGGTGTGCTCGGAGGCGGAGTGTTCGGCGTTTCCGCGGCAAGTTTCACCTGGGGAAGTTACATTAGCGCCACGCTCGACGCTTTGCAGTCCCGCGATATCACCAACGGTCTGATCAAAGCCGCCATGTTTGGTCTGGTAATCACTGCCGTCGGCTGTCAGGAAGGCTTTTCCACGGGATTGGGTTCCGAGCAAGTTGGGCGTTCCACAACGTCGGCCGTGGTTAAATCCATTTTCATGGTCGTGGTTGTGGACTTGATATTCACGGCAATCTTCTACCTCACGGCCCCGAGATAAGCGGAACATGGCATCCATCCCCATATCGAAAAGTGACAATCCGCAAGTTCCCACCGGCGCGGCCATCTCCGTGCGCAACTTGCGGGTGAACTATGGCTCGAGAGAAATTCTGCACGGAATTAATTTTGAAGTGCCCGCGGGCGAGACTTTGGTCATCCTGGGCGGTTCGGGCTCGGGCAAGAGCACGCTGCTGCGCACGCTGGTGGGTTTGGAACAGCCCAGCGGCGGCGAAATTTGGATGCGCGGCAAGAATTTTGCGGCGATGTCCGAGAAAGATCGCGACGAACTGCGCAAAAAAATGGGTATGTCCTTTCAAGGCGGAGCGCTATTCGGCTCGATGACCGTAGGCGAAAATGTTGCGCTGGCACTGCAGGAACATACCGAACTGGACGAATCCACGATCGAGATCATGGTCCGCCTGAAACTTGACCAGGTTGGTCTCTCCGGTTTTGAAAATTACATGCCCGCGCAATTGAGCGGTGGAATGAAAAAACGCGCCGCGATCGCTCGCGCGCTTTCCATGGACCCGGAGATCCTATTCTTCGACGAGCCATCCGCCGGGCTTGATCCCATCATCGCCGCCGGAATCGATGACTTGATCTTGAAATTAAAGAAAGCGTTCAAGATCACTATCGTGGTGGTTACCCACGAGCTGGCCAGCGCGTACCTGATTGCCGACCGCATGATCCTGCTCGACAAAGGCGTCATCGTCGCCAATGGTACAACCAAGGAACTGCAGGCCAGCACGCAGCCCCGCGTGCGACAGTTCCTGGACCGCATACCCGAACCCGAATTGACCGGCGAAATTGATTATTTGCAAATGCTGACGGGAGACGTTCCGCCGATTCGGCAATGAATCTAGCTAAGTAAGTTCGTCGTGCTATACTCCCCGGCGCCTAAGCTGCCGTGCGGTAGTAATCGAGGAAACAGATGGAAGCGAAGCGCGAATCGGCTCTCGTCGGATTATTTGTAATAGTGGCAGGAGGTCTGCTCATCGCCACCCTTTTTATTCTCTCCGGGGTGCTGACATCAGGCGACACGAACTTCCACGCCTATTTCAAAAACGCGGGAGGATTGCAAGCAGGCTCGGAAGTTCGTTATGCCGGCGGCCCGCCCATCGGCCGAGTCAAGAAGGTTCAAGTCGATCCTCAAGATGCCACCCGCATGAAGGTTGATTTCGCCGTGCATCCGGATATACCGGTAAAAACGGACAGCAAGGTCGAGGTTACAAGTAACAGCCCGTTAGGCGAGAATTTCCTGGGAATCCTCGCTGGGACAAACCCCGCTCCTCGCGCCCCTGCTGATTCCACCCTCAAGGCAATTGAACCCGTAAGCTTTGCCGACATCACCGGCAAAATTAATGACCTGGCTCCCGCCGTGAGCGAATTGATCGCTAATTTGAATTCTCGTGTGGTCGAACTCAAGGAAACGCTCAACCGCGTGAACGATCTCCTGAACGATCGAAATCGCGAAAACGTCGGTGAGAGTCTCGCCAACGTCCGCGGAATGCTCCAGGAAGACAGGCCGCTGGTTCATTCCACGCTGGAACACATAAACACGGCCAGCGCCAAGCTCAGTCCGCTGATTGACGATTTCCACAAGACCACCTTGGAAGCCAACCAGACTCTCGATCGTCTCGATGCCATGCTGAAGGATAACCGTGCGGACATCCGCGAATCGGTAAAGAAATTGCGTGCGTCGTTGACCAAAGCTGATTCGATCGTGTCGCAGCTCGATAATACGATCGCAAACAATTCCGAAAACCTTGACGAAATTATCGATAATGTCCGGCGTATCACGGAGAACATGAACGCCTTTACCGAAACGATTAGAGCCCGGCCATATTTGTTGATTCGGAGTTCTGAACCCAAATCTCACGAGCCTGGCCAGGCACCGCCGCAATAGGCGAAAAGGAGCAGGAAGTGTCTAGGCGCCGAACCCAGCTTGCTGGAATGATCTTCCTGATAGTTTGTCTTTCGGGATGCGGAGCAACGCGCCCGATGAAGTATTACATCCTCGATCCCGGCCCGGTCCCCGCCGCGTCAGGGAGCGCGCAGTACCCGGTGACTCTCTTGGTCGGGCGCATCACTGCCTCGCATCTCTATCGCGACGATCGTCTCGTCTACGGTTCTGGACCAGTGCAACTGGGAGTTTATTCCTACGACCGTTGGGCCGAACCTCCTGCCGACATGATTCAGGACTTGCTGGTTAACAGTTTAAGGTCCACCGGGCAGTATCGCGCTGTATCCACTCTTAGCAGCAACATCCGCGGCGATTATGTGGTTCGCGGTCACTTGTGGGCCATTTCCGAAGTGGACAAGCCTGAATTGATGGCGCGCTTCTCTTTACAACTCGAATTGTTTGACCCCAGCACTCGCACCACGGTTTGGTCCAGCAGATATGAACATGACGAGCCGGCACAAGGTAAAACAGTACAGTCTGTGGTAGAAGCGATGGACAAGAATGTCCGAGCGGGTTTGCAGCAACTCACCGCAGGCCTTAGCGAATACTTCGCCAGCCATCCGGCTCCACAGCCGGCTCCGCAACCCGCCGGAAACTGAGGGTTCCATTCCAGGTGTGCTGTATTGGCACGGTGGCAGCGCCGATACAATGCGCTTTCTCATCTTGAACATGGCCAATCTTGCGCCCACAATAGAACTCCCTTCCAAAATATCCAGTTTCTGACTCGGATTTCCCCTTCGATTTCCGACCAAGCTCTCGCTGTGCAAAATGCGCGCGGGAACAACGTTCTCGTTTGTTCGCTCTTTGAAGCAAGGTTAATCAGTGAAAAAGGTCTACACGAAGTCTCGCGTAACTGTCAGCGCCCGAAAACGCGCCGAGGAAGCGTTGCGCGAAAGCGAAGCGGCCTATCGAGGTCTGGTAGAGAACGCAACGTACGGGATCTGCAGCGTCACTTTGGCAGGCAAGCTGGTTCGCGTGAATCCCGCACTGGTTCAGATGCTGGGCTACCACTCAGCGGAGGACCTCCTTTCAATCCCGGCTTCCACCGCACCCTATCGCAACCCTTCCGTCACGAAAAAAATTGTTGCGGAATGCATCCGCAACGGCCGCGTGGATACCACCGTCGACTGGAAGCGCAAGGATGGCGCGATCATTACGGTACGAATGAATGGCCGTCGTGTGAAACACTCCGCCGCCGATGAGGAACACCTGGAGGTGATCATCGAAGATGTCACCCAGCGTCTGGCGCTCGAAAAACAACTGCTGGAAGCGAAGAAATTTGAGGCCATCGGCCAACTGGCCGGCGGCATAGCGCACGATTTCAACAACATGATCGGCGCCATTATCGGCTGGACCGACATGGGAGTGGAAGAAGCTAAAGCCGGTTCGCGCGCCAAGCTTCATTTTGAAAAAATTCGCAATCAGGCCGAGCGCGCCGCTGCTCTCACAAAACAGCTTCTCGTTTTTGCCCGCTGCCAGACGCTAGAGCCCCGGCAGGTGGACCTGAACCGTAGCGTCACCGAAACGCTCGACTCGCTCGAAGATGTGATTGGAGCAAACATTGAAATCAAGGCCACGCTTTCCGCGGATCTTGCACCGGTTCTCGCCGACGCCACGCAACTCAATCAAGTGCTGTTGAACCTGTGCATCAACGCTCGAGACGCCATGCCCGAGGGCGGCTCCTTGATCATTGAGACGCGCGCGGTCACCTTCGACGAAAAATACTGTTCGCTTCACGTTCTGACCCGCCCGGGCCGCTACTCCATGCTGTCGGTCACTGATACCGGTACGGGAATGGATGCGGCTACCCAGGAGCGCATCTTCGAGCCGTTTTTCACCACCAAGGAATCAGGCAAAGGAACCGGGCTCGGCCTCGCCACTGTGTACGGCATTGTCACGCAGCATCAGGGTTTCGTTCATGTCTATAGCGAACTCAAAATGGGCAGCACCTTCCGCATCTATCTTCCGGCCAGCGCCATGATGGAAAAAACGGCGAGTGCGCTGGAAGACTCTCGCCCGATGCGGGGCGGGTCTGAAACGATTCTTGTCGCGGAAGATCACGAAGGCTTGCGCGAACTTGCCCGCGAAACGCTCACGAACCTAGGATACAAAGTTCTGCTCGCAACCGACGGCCGGGAAGCCGTGCAGCTATTTCACACCAACTCCGATCGGACCCACCTGATGCTTCTCGACGTCATGCTCCCCAAAATAAGCGGCCTCGAAGTTTTCTCTCAAATTCGGGCGGAGAAACCTGAAATGCCCGTGATTTTCACCACCGGGCACAGTTCCGATATTCCCTTGCTCCATACCGTACAGAAGCAAGGTTTGCCCATTTTGCAAAAGCCCTATTCTCCCCGGGACCTCGGCCGCAAAGTTCGCGAAATGCTCGACCTCCGCTTCGCAAGCTTGTCGCATCCGTAGCGCCGTTTTGATACCTTGCTTCCCGCGCGCGTGCTGGGGTTATAATGCGCAGATTGTTTCGCAATACCGGCGGCCAAGGGGTCGTTCGCTTGACGGCGCATGGTAGGTTGCGAAGGAGGCTGTCATGGGCCTGCAGATTGCCGCGCGGAAATCCGGCAGCATAACCATTCTTGATTTGCAAGGCCGCATTATCATAGGCGCCAGCAATGACGCGCTGGGCACGGAACTGCGAAAACTCGCCGAAGCCGGTCCAACCGACGTCCTCGTCAATCTCGCCGGCGTCACGCAGATGGACAGCTCCGGCATCAGCACGTTGGTGCGTTCGTTCGTCAGCCTCGAGCGCCAGGGCGGCAGCCTGAAAATTCTGAATCCCACCGGCCACGTTCGCGAAGTCCTCGAACTCACGCGCCTGATCCAGTCTATCCCCACCTTCACCGACGAAAAAAAAGCCATCTCCGCCTTCCGCGGCGGCACCGCCCACGCCTAGCGCTGTCCTATGCTTGATGTCAAACTTCTAATGAGGTCCGTCGCGCGCCACAGTGTGTCGCTAATCTTCTCGTCCCTTATTTCAATCCTGCTGCTCGCTCCTTCTTCTGTGCGGGCGCAAGGACAATCGGATCTCGATGCGTTGGCCGCTCAAGCCGCTGCCCAAATCCACAAATCTGTTAAATCACACGGCAATAAAATTCTGGTGATCGATTTCGCGGACCCACAGGCAAAGGCGAGCGGACTAGGTGCTTTACTAGCAGATCGATTCGCGGATTCGCTGCGCAAGAATACCCAAGATCTCGTCGTGCTCGACCGTGCCGATTACGCCAGCGCGACGGCAGAGGACATCCTCACTCCGGAAGCCCGCGCTGACGAGATGTCAGCGAGGTGCTATTGCCGGCAGCTGGGTGCCGATTTTGTAGTCGAAGGGATGATCGACTCTAGTGCGGGCTCAAACCGACTCAATCTAAGAGTGACGCGCCTCACCGATTGGAAACGCATTTTTGACGGCTCCGCTTCACTGCCTCTCAGGTCCGAACTTCGCGCTGACGTATCCAAGCCTGTCGATACTTCTCCCGCTTCCTCTCGAAGCGACAAGAATTCCTGGAACAGCCCGGATGCCGCTCTTAGTACCGTCGATGCAGCCGCGGTGCGCACTCCAGCACATGTAAAGACCTCTGTTCCGACCTGCGTCTACTGCCCGAACGCACAGTTCTCAGACCTGGCAGTTAAAGCCAAAGCGCAGGGAACAGTCCTCCTCACTGTAATTATTGATTCCACCGGCCATCCGTCCAGCATCTCGGTAGTGCGAGGACTCTCGTGCGGCCTGAATAGCAAAGCTATTGAAGTCCTTAGACAATGGAGGTTCAAGCCCGCTGTAGATCAGAACGGCAATCCCGCTTCAGTTCGGCAAATGGTCGAAATGACTTTTCATCTCTACTGAGGAAATGTTTCAGGCGTTCTTCTTCAACTCGGCGAGCACCAGCTTGGCCACTTCCTTCAGCGTATCAAACACGCCTTGGCCCGTGATGGCGACGGCTTCCAGCGTCGGCTCGCCTTTCACTCCAAGTTGCGTCTTCAATTCTTCCACCGGCAGAATATTCGGCAAGTCGCGCTTGTTGAGTTGCAAGACGTAAGGAATCGTCTCGAAATTCAGGTTGTGATCTTTCAGATGTTCGCGCAGGTTGTCCATCGTTTCCAGATTCGCGTCCAGCCGTTCTTCCTGCGAATCTGCCACAAATACCACTCCGTCCGCGCCCTTCAAAATCAGCCGCCGGCTCGCTTCGTAAAACACCTGCCCTGGAACCGTATACAGATGAAAGCGCGTGCGAAATCCTCGCACCGTCCCCAAATCCAGCGGAAGGAAATCGAAGAACAGCGTGCGATCCGTTTCGGTCGCCAGCGAAACCATCTTTCCTTTTTGATTTGTTCCCGTGTGGTCGTAAATCCACTGCAGGTTGGCGGTTTTCCCGCCAAGGCCGGGGCCGTAATACACCAGCTTGCAGTTGATTTCCCGCGCGGGAAAATTAATAAATGGCACTATTTCCTCGAATTAGCCAGCCCGCTACTTATAGCATAGCCTCCGCCACACTCCAACGCGCCCCCTTCGCCTCTGCTTCGCAACAGACAACTATGGGAGTTTGGCATCGATCATCCCGCGGGCGTCGCGCGAGATAAGCGT
This sequence comes from Candidatus Acidiferrales bacterium, assembly GCA_050012235.1. Lineage (GTDB taxonomy): Bacteria > Acidobacteriota > Terriglobia > Acidiferrales > UBA7541 > Palsa-295. The sequence continues at coordinate 15,639 of JBEKHP010000036.1, forward strand.
ATGCTTAGAACCTAGTCCGGTTGGCCCCGCGTATAAACCCATTCTGAACAGGAGCTTGCGCTACACCGTGGATCCCAGCCTAGTTCTGTGCGCTCCATCTCCAGCATGCGGGCCGCCACTCGCTGGGTTGAGTAGTCTTATAGCCCTAGGGTTATTTTCTCTTACGCAGCGTGTACTCTTGACGTGCGCGTTGAAAACTGTAAACTGCGGTTTTCTACAATGGCGACGCAAGCAAACCCGCTAGAGGAAGTGCTGCAGGATTTTCAGTTCCCGCAGCGCGAGGCCGCCTTTTTTTACGGCCTGTTCCTGCGTGGCCATTCGGCTGAAGAGCTGCGCAAGGATATTCAAGTCCCCGCAGCGGTTCTCGCTAAATGGGACCGCGAAACGGTGCGCGAGCCCCAGCTTCGTCCCATCCTGGAGACCATCGTCCGCTATCGCCAACACGTCCTGGCCATCTTTGAAAACTTGATCTGCCACGACGCCACTACCCAGAAACTTCAGTAGCTCCGCTGTTTCGCATTCCCAGCAGTTTGAATCTCGCAAAAAATAATTTTCCTGCGTCGGCGCCTATCGAATGCCAATCGCAATCCGCGGCGGCGTCGCCCGCGCCGCCATCGCTCACCCGCGAGTTGCAGTGAGTGAACCACTTGCGTAGAATGACCGGAGTCATTCCGCTAATCAATCTACTCCCCGGTAGCTCAACGGTAGAGCATTCGGCTGTTAACCGAAGGGTTGCTAGTTCGAATCTAGCCCGGGGAGCCATCTTCAACCAGGGAATCGAGCGACTTTTCCAGCTCCTCGAGTGCGATTCGATTCGGAGTGGGAAGCGACTGCCATATCTGGCTAAGCGCCATGGCTTCGTCGCAGCCCTGGTAAACCGTGCTCAACGGTTGGTTCAGCGTGATCTTCCGCGGCGGTCCTGGGTTTCGTGTGTCCATCAGCACCAAATCGCATCCATTCTCCTGCATCGTCAGATCAGCCACGTGCGCGCAGTTCTGCCAAGCAGTCGTAGCCGCTACCAACTCCCGTGCATAAGAATCGACCGATCCCGCCAGGTCATGATCGAACTGAAAATTATAGGCGAGGTTGTGAATGGCGGCTTGCGGCAGCGGGTAAATATACGCATAGGCCTGATCCGCACGAGGCTCGCGGAACCCGTATTCCTGCCATCGCGAGAAGTAAGGGCTGAAACGACAAACGCGGACGCGGAGGCAACCGTCGGGCGGCACCAAGTGATGGAGAAAAGGAATTAAACGCGCCATCTTTTCGTATTCCGAAGGGTCCTCGCCCGGAAAACCGTAGAGAAGATTCCACAGCGGCCTGATTCCATATTGCTTGGCCCACTTTAGGAATTGCACGTTTTGCAACATGGTGCAGCCCTTTTTCATGGACTTCAGAATCGGCGTGCTCAGGCTCTCGATCCCCGGCTGGACTTCGTTCACTCCAGCTTCTTTCAGCAATTTCAATTGTGGCTTTTTCAGGTTGACCTTCGTCTCAAAGTAGAAGGTGCAATTCATTCCTCTTGAGACAATCTCCGGAAAAAGTGACTCCAAATACTTCAGGTTGAGTATGTTGTCCACGGAAACAAATTTCGTTCCGTACTTTCCAGCAAGCAACGAAATCTCCTCCAGCACGCGATCGGCCGACTTGCTGCGATACGCCATTGTGCTGCCGTTCAATCCGCAAAAGGTGCAGTGCATCTTGGCTCCCCACCAACACCCGCGGGCGGTTTCGATCGGGATCATCGCCTCCAGCTCTCCTTCCAAATGATTTTCGATGAGCTGGGCGAAATAATCGTCATAGGAAGGGATCGGAAGGGCATCGAGGTCGGTAACCGGGGAAACCAACTTCGGCGGGATCACGGTCTCGCCGTTGCGGCGACTGATGATGCCGTCGAGTTCGCGAATGGGCTCCCCTCGGAGAATCCCCCTCGCTAGTTCCGGAAAATTCTTATCGCCTTCGCCGGAGCAAACGTAATCCACCCAGCTGAACTGCCGGTGAAGTTCGATGCCCATCTCTGCTTCACAATTGGCGCCGCCAAATACGATCACGACGCCGGGGTAGGTTTCCTTGATGCGGCGAGCCAGAGCGAGAGACGCCACGTTCTGCTCAAACGTCGATGTGAATCCCACGATGCGATATTGGGAGAAGTCGATGGCGCTTAAACAATCGTCCAGGAATTGAGCGGCCCCCTTCCGGGCACGGAAAATGCCCAAAAATCGCTCGATGTCGATCTTCCCGCGTAATCTGTCAAGCAAGATGTCCTTTCGGTACGCCTCATCCGCCGGGCCCTCGCCCGCGAACAGCGCGTGCGAAAAAATCCACTCGCCTGTAAGTGTCACTTCCGAAGCGTTTGCCAGCCAGGAGTAGAGCGGAAGGCCGATTTGCGCGGCGTAACGCAGGTTCGGGTAGTACACGTCGCACTCCATGCCTTCTCGCCTCAATTCCGCCTGAAGCAAGCTGATGCCAATCGAAGGCATACTCGCGGCGGCGAAGGGCATTGAAATCAGTGCGACTTCAGCGTTCATCGTTTTTTCCGTCCCACCCCGCGCAAGTCTTTGTGAGCGCTCATGGGCGGCTTAAATGTTACCGCGGCACTCATTCAGCGCGTGGGCGAATCGGCAAGCGGACTCGCCATCTGCCGCTCGATAGCGATGAATCGCGGCTCGCCGCGCAACGGATCAAAAGCCGCCATCACGGAAATATAAGTAAGTAGTGCCGCACGGCTCTCCGCCGCCTTTTCAAGCCAGTCAAGCGCGCGGCTCGTTTCGCCAAGGCCCGTGTACACGAGCGCCTGACAAACCGGCGAAACGTACATTTGTTCCGCCTGTTTGCCGAGTTGTTCCAATACGTCAAGCGATCTGCCGCTCATGCCCGCTCTGCCGTAGCAGCCCCCCAGGAATCCGAGCAGCAGCGAACTCCCGCCCGAGGATTTCCACGACTGCTCCAGAACTTCGATGGCTTCCTTGAATCGCCCGAGCGCCTGGTGCACGAGTCCGATGCCGAAGAGGGAATAAACATAGTTAGGATCAAGTTCGAGAACCTTCTTGTGTTCTTCGAGCGCCCGATCGTATTGCCGGTTGTAGTAGTACGCGAAGGCGAGCCCAGAACAAACGAGCAATGAAAGAGGATCGAGGTCCTTCGCTTTTATCATGCTGGCGATGGCTTCCTCCAGCTTCCCGGTTTGAATCAGGTAAATGGCATAGCTGTAGTGCGCCACCGACAGCCCGCGATTGAGTTCGACCGCTTTCCTAAAATCCTGCTCAGCTTGCTGGCGGTCCCATTCGTAAAAAATGTGCACGTACCCGAGCGAGATGTGTGCTTCCGGCAGAGAGCTGTCAAGCTCCAGAGCTTTCAGCGCTGCGGCTTTTGCCTTGGGCCACACTTCGGAGGGCTGCGCCAAACTCCAGAGTCCCAGTATGGTGAAATAATCCGCGATCCCCGCGGAGGCCGCTCCGTACGTCGGGTCAAGCTTGAGCGCTTCTTGAAAGTGGGATAGTGCCTTCTGAAATCCTTCCGCCGTCATCTGATTCCAGTAGTATCGGCCCTTCAGGTAGTGATGATAGGCATCCAGATTCGTCTGCACGCCCCGCGGCGCGAGCGACTGGCCGGGTTTGAGCGAGATCTCCAGCGCATTTGCTACCGTCTGAGCGATCTCGTCCTGAATCGCAAAGATGTCCTTTAGTTCGCGGTCGAATTTTCCCGACCAGATATGGTAGCCGTCTCTTACGTTAATGAGTTGCGCGGTCACGCGTAGTCGCTCGCCGGCCTTTCTCACGCTGCCTTCGAGGATGGCATGAACGCGTAGTTGTTCTCCGATCCTTTGAATGTTTTCGACCTTTCCCTTGAAGGCGAAGGCGGAAGTACGGGAGACGACGCGCATGCCTTCGCAATGGGCCAGCACATTGATCAATTCATCGGTTAAGCCGTCGCTGAAAAACTCGTTTTCTTTGTCCCCGCTGTTGTTGACAAAAGGCAGCACCGCTATCGATACAGCTCCGGACCGTTCGGAAGCGAGCCCGGAAGCTGAAAGGCTGCTCCTGGCTGAATGTTCAACTGCCATGCCCGCTGGGCTTCCCAAATCTGCCAGGATCTCCCGCGCGTTTTGATAGCGAAGGTCGAGAGATTTTTCGAGCGCACGATTCACCACTTGTTCAAGCGTAGGTGGCAAGGGATCCCGGTAGGTGCGCATAGGCTCTGGCGCCCTGTGGCAAATGGCATTGATGAGACCCAACGCATTCTCTGCACGAAAAGGACGAACACCGGTAAGCATCTCGTACAACACCACGCCCCAAGACCACAGGTCTGTTCTGTGGTCCACGCGATCACCGGCGGCTTGCTCGGGCGACATGTAAGTCAGAGTACCGACGAGCGCACCGGGCGTCGTGAGAACGGAGGAATCGGGCCTTTGCACTAACCCAAAATCCACAATCTTAGCAACGCCTTCATCGGAAATAATCACGTTGGTGGGCTTGATGTCTCGATGGACCAGGCCTTTCTCGTGTGCGGCCAGCAACCCTCGTGCGATCTGCACGGCAATTTCCAATGACTGTTCCACCGCCAGCGGTCCGGACGCTAGTTTCTTTCTAAGACTGACGCCGGAGATGCAGGCCATCGCTATAAAGGTGTGTCCGTCGGCCTCTTCGATCTCATAGACCTGACAGATATTCGGATGGTCTAAAGCTGCGGCGGCTTGCGCTTCAAGAACCAGCCGCTCCTTTCCCTGATCACTTTCGAGGGCCTGCTGGTTGAGGAACTTTAACGCCACGGGCCGTTTGAGCCGCGTATCGACTGCCCGATACACAACTCCCATGCCGCCTTCGCCTAAGGGAGCGACGATCTCATAATGCGAAATAATCGTTCCCGGGACGGGTATTCCGAGGGCCCTCGAAATGTCGTTGTGTTCCATCGAGTCGAAGATCTGCTATCCCGGAAGCATTGCGGTGAATGCTTTGTCGTAGGCCGCTGCGATTTGCATGGCACTTAGCGACATCAGCCTGATGTGCTGCGGTTGAAGGGGGAGCCCGTCTATCAGACGGTTGAGATCTTCGCAGTGGTCGAAGTCGTGCTCTGAATGGATGAGGAGGGTCCGAAAGGCAGCCGGCGGTATGCCGCTTTCTGCCGCCGCCTTCTTCACCACCTCGGCCGAGACAGGGTCGGTTTCCAGCGCCGCCAGATATCCAAGAAATGCAACCGGATGATAATGATAAATCCAATAGTATTGAGCGCCCACCGCTTCGGCAATGCCGGCAGGCGGCAGCCGCTCTAGTATCTCGCTGCGCTTCATGCCCAGCACTTCCATGTCCTCCAGCATCCATTCATCGTGATGCAACTCTTCCGCGATATGATTTTGGAAGTAGGGGACGAGTTTCGCAGCCACTGCATCGTCGGCGGAGCGTTCGCGCGAAACAGTCAACGCAGCTTCCAGCAACGGCACCGTAGCCCAGATGGTGGAATACAAGGTGAAGAGCATCTCGGGGTAAAACTCTCTTAACTGGGGATGAGTGAGGACGCTAGGGGTTGTTTCGTGAGTGTGTGGACTTACGAGCAGTATTTTTTTTTTCAACAGCAAACTCGCCGGGAGCCCCGCAACTCCGGCGGCGCGGTAATCCTCCAGAGTTGGGGATGGTTGCACCATAACGGCGTTGCTCCTAAAGAATCTTCAGCGAGGTTACCGGACGATTCCCCTTGCACACACCTTCATACTTGGTTCTCACTTCCAGAAGAACACTAAGTTCTGGCTGGCTGAGAGATTCCACTACCTGCTTCTCTTCCGCCGACATATCTTTTATCGGTACACCCGCCTTCGCGAGTTGATCCAAGTTGCTCATCGACTTTTCTCCCATATTGTCGCCAATTAGTTCCCGTTTTTGCGCTTAAAGTTTAGGGACAGTGAACCGACCCGAAGTGTCACTCACGCCCTCATTACTTGTCAATACTTATCCGAGCTTGTCTGTCGCAGCGGATGGGCCGAGCCCTTCAACCAAGTGTAATCCGTGAAACATCCGATGAATCCTGCGAAAGTGGATTTTCTCCGGAGTTCCGTGATAGCCTTCGCCGTGATTACGCTGGCACCGGTGGCAAAAACGCATACAGTCGTATCGACTCTTGCCATATTATCCTGCGGTTCGCGCCTTTTTTGACGCGGGAAGGGACTGCACCGTGGGACTACGCTACGAGATTCATCCCTCCATCGGGGTGGCCAGAGTAGGAAACAGCCCCGACAGTTTTTATTTGGCTCCGGAAACGATCGGAGGCCTTCCTATCGAGTGCGACCAATTCGGAAACTCTGTGCCCGAGGGTGCCGATCAGAAATCTGTCGAGCACTTTCGAGATAGTCAGGGTTTCGTACGACGGCAAGGGGCGCGCTTCCGCCTGTTCGCCTTTCAGGATGCGAATCCGTCCGACCCAGGGCATGAAGTGACGCTCGGTGATTCGGAAGTAGCCGCCGTCGAGTGGACCGTTCATCTCGCAAACAAAAAAGCCTCCTGGTATCCCTTCCGGGTGTTTGTGGGAGACGTAATGTTTCCAAATAACACCTACGCGGACCACCACGTCAAGTTCCGCAACCCCGGCGTGAAAGGGCCGGAGCGGGAAAAGCTAATCATCGATCCGGGTCCGCGTGTAGTAAACGGTGCGAATCAGCGCGCTGCCTTCTCGCGTTCCACTATCCCACTTGATTATCACCACGGCTCTTTCCCTCCATCAGAACCTCCCTTCCCCATTGATACGTTGGGAGACATTATTACTGACGCGCAGGGCCGCCTCATTGTTTTAGGAGGACATGGCCACGCCTCCGGCAGCAGTAACATCATTGGCCTACTGGAAGGAGTAGGGTGGTACGACGATGTTTCTGACGGGCAAGTCACCTGTAAACTCACGCTGAAAGACGGGCGGACGCTCTCGCTGCAAGCTTGGGTAATCGTTGGGGCTCCGAAATTTGCGCCGGAGTTAGTTAATATCATCACCCTGGACGACATCATCTTTGACGTGGCGGTGCGCTATCAGGGGCTCGTTCCTGGAATGTATGCGCCCGGCATGGGATGGAATTTCGATTATCGAGCCGATTTCGAGCGCGATATAGCTCCCATCTTTGACCGCATCGCCGGATACATCTGGGTGGCCAACGTTCCTTCCATGGTCCGCCTCGCCTCACCCCGCTTTGACCTCGGCGACCCTTCCGAGCAGAACCGCCCGAACCGCGAGAATCTTTTCCGTTACTTCCGGCAGCCCGGCAGCCTGGCCAAGGAAGAGCAGAAGCTGACCGGCAGTAACAATGTGCCGCTCCTGCCCTTGAATTCAGCCTCCAATTCATTCATGAACATTAATATCGACAAGTTCATGACTCTGACTCAGACGCAGTATTTCCTGATGTCGCAGTGGGCCTGCGGAAAATTCAAACGCGGCGATAGAGCCGGCGAACCTTCGGGGATCCATCCACTCGACCGAGTGAGCGTCGGGAACTGCGTCGGCGACCCCATGGGTCCGGGTATTGAAGTTACCTGGAACACGCGCAATCCCGTCATCTATGAGCGGCCTTACCGCATCAAGCCGCGATTCAAGGATGATGCACATTACTATGAGTTCGGTTTGAACGCCGACGGCTATGACGAAACGATTTCCGGAGAAGGCTGCGAGCCGGGAGATATGACCAAGCGCATGTCCATTCCTTGGCAGGCGGACTTCCTGTGGTGCACCGTCCAGCATGTGAATTTCGTGGATCCCGATATCTGCGTAAACGATCAGCTTCTACCCGCCCCGCCGACGTATTACGTCTACTGGTGGCCGCCACAAAGCCCGGTGGACGTCCTTAGTGGGGCTACAACTCTCGAGGAACAAAGGCTCGCGGGAATCAGCGCAGGCGCGCAGGTACATTTTTCGCGGGGCATCAACAGCTATCAGGAGATGATCATCGCTTGGAGCTATTTGGGATTCATCCTCAACCAAAACCGCGGCCCCGACCGCGCTTCGTATCCCTACTTCGTCGAGACCGATCGCAAACACGCCGAATTCGTTGTCGGCAGCATTGCTGTAGGTGGCCCGGCAAACGTGGTCTTCGCCACCGACACCACCTTTGCGCCCGTTTGGTACTTGACGGATCAAAATGCTCGACGAACTCCCGTACGTCTCGGGGCTCGACACCACCGAGGAACCTGAGCGGCTCTCAGCGGACGTTGCCATCGTGGGCGGCGGTCCATCGGGCAGCGCGGCAGCGCTGACACTTCTCAAGTACTCCGACCTCCGCGTGGCCGTGATCGAGCGTTCCTCCTACGCGTCCTTTCGCATCGGCGAATGCCTTTCACCAAGCGTCGCCGATTCGCTGCGCTACATCAGCGCCGAGGAAACCCTCGCCGAATCGCAGCCCTGTCCAGCGCATGGAGTAGCTGCGGCGTGGGGCACATCGGACCTCAGGCTTCAGGACTTCCTGTTCACCGGCAGAGGACTGGGTTGGCATCTGGACCGGCGGCGGTTTGATGAGGCGTTGGCGAACCTAGCTGGCCGCCGCGGCGGAATAATTCTCACGCAGTCGAAAATTGAAGCAGCAGAGCGTGCCAGCGACGGCATTTGGCATCTTGTGATCCGGAAGGCTGCCCACCGCCGCCGCATACTACTCAACGCGCGCTACGTAATCGATGCGACCGGAAGACGAGCATCGATCGCACGCGGCCAAGCTGCGAAGTTCGAATCACGAGATAGCTTGGTCGCCATCTCCGGGCTTTATAAGATGCATGGACCGGCGCCCGACGCCGGAATTACTTTTGTTGAGGCAGTTCCCTCCGGCTGGTGGTACACCGCGCCCTTACCGGACAATCAGACGATCGCAGTGTTTATGACCGATGCGGACATTGCGCGTCTCCACCGCTATCGAGAGCCGGCTTCATGGAAACGACACCTCACGCAAGCCGTTCACACTTGCGACCGCTTGCAGCGCGGCCAACTTCGAACTCCCCTTCGCCTCCACGCCGCCTATTCGGGACTTACATCGCCGCCCGCGGGCGCGGGCTGGATCGCTTCTGGCGATGCCGCGGTCACCTTTGATCCGCTTGCGTCGATGGGAATCGGTTACGCGGTGCTATCCGGAATCGAGGCCGGGCGTGTCGCACACAATATCTTGACCGGATCGGGGAAGCTAGCGTCCGCTTATGCCCAGTCCATCGCCAGTCACTTCGCTCGCTACCTCGAGTTGCGCGCCTCCTACTACCGCATGGAACAACGCTGGCCCGATCAGCCGTTCTGGAACAGGCGTCACTAGAGCATCGTCCGTACCGAAAATCTCATTCGGGCGCCCTAGCCTCTGCGACGCGAAGATGCGAATTCTATGTCATACAAATGGCGATTTGTAGTACAATTGGTGCATGCGATTTGCGATTCAAGCTAGGCTGGATGACCGATCGCGGAAGAGGCTCGCTGTTCTGGTGCGAGAATTGGGTTGGACTCCTTCGCGGGTTGTGCGCGAGGGGTTGCGTGTTCTGGAAGCGAGCTACTTGCGGCGCAAGAAGGCCGGCGTCATCGGCCTGGGCAAGTTCGAATCCGGTGTGCGAGATCTGGGATCGAACAAAAAGCATCTACGGAAATTCGGGCGATGAAGCCGGTCCTGCTCGACACAGGTGTCATCGTTGCGCTGCTGGACCGCAGCGAGAGCTTCCACCAGGCGTGCGCTCGAGCGGTTCGAGAAGTGGAGGCGCCGCTCGTGACTTGCGAAGCGGTCATCACCGAGAGTTGCTACTTGTTGCGCAGCTTGTCAGGCGCGTCGGGGGCGGTGATCGAGAACGTTGCCGCCGGGATTTTCCAGGTTCCTTTTCAGCTTTCTCGAGATACTGCCGGTGTCAGAAAAGTATTGCAAAAATATAAGGACCGGAAGATTGATCTTGCGGATGCCTGTCTGATTCGTTTGGCCGACGAGTTTGGGACCGGGGACATTCTGACGCTGGACCAGGATTTCGCAATCTACCGCTGGGGCAAGAACAAACCGTTTCGAGTGCTCCCGGGTACGGATTTGCAAAGACCCGGAACGAGAACCTAAATTAAGCTCAGATCAAGTCCCACCGCGAGACAACGGCGACTTCTAAATCAACTCGCTGCTGCTGCGTAGATGGGGCGAGGTCGCTGCGCTGTAATGCTTCTGACACCGTAAAATTCCTCCGTATTTAACCAGCAAGCAAAAAATCCGCGAAGATTTGACACCGATTCACTCGACTTTCGTTGCAGGACGTATTTTCCTTGCCGTCAAATAGGGTTTCTCTATAGTTAAATCTGCTGCTGACAGAGACGCGGAAACTCGCATGGATCGTGGGCATACAGAAAAAAGGAGAAACTGCTATGAAGCACCTGGTAAAAACAGCGATTTTGGGAACCACACTCGCACTTGTAAGTTGCGCACTTCAGGCGCAAACGAAAGCGATCGATCCTGGACAAACTTCCGTCGCCATGAGCTCAGGGTTCCTTTCGGGACTCCACACCTTTGGCTCGCAGGAGGCGATGAATGCCAATCAGTCTGAAACTGTGCCTCAGGCTCTCGGCCTTAGAACTGTAGTCGGCTGCCTCTCAATGACTGCGGGCACCTATGTCATTGCGGGCGGTGCGCCTGGTCCGAAGCAGTTTCGAATCGTCTCCGGCGACGTTTCGTCCCTGAAAGGAAAAACCGGTCGCACTATCAAGGTAGTGGGCATTGTCGGTAAAAACGACGCCCTCGCCAACCAGAACGGTCTCTACAACGAGGGTTCAACGACTGGCGTAGGTTATCTCACCATCGAGGCGCAGCAGATCTCGCAAGTCGCTTTCAGCTGCGAGGGCGGCAAAGAATCGGCCGGGGGCCACAAGTAGAGGCCTGTCAGACCGAAGGCGTTAGTTAATAGAAATGGGATCATGCGAGATTTATCATTGCTGTCCAGGAGTCCGGTTCGAAGAGAAATCAACTGGCTGCTGCGTACATGGGGGCGAGGTCGCTGCGCTTTGTAACGCTGTCGCTCCCCGCGTCCTTTTTAATGTCGTCAAGGATGCGGCGCGCGTCCGCAAAATGGCCGGCTGCTTCCTTCGCATTACCCGAGAGCTGCAAAGCACGGCCGAGCAAGTATTGGCTCCGTGCCTGCTGCGCCTGAAGTCCGAGCTTCTCGCTGCGGCCTAGTGCGCGGTTAAGTTCATCCCGCGCCTTCGCATAATTCTTCGTTTGTATCAGCGCCTCTGCAAGATACACCGAGCATTCCACGGAGAGATATTTTAGACCGAGCGTATCTGCTGCGTCGGAGAGGCTGCGGAGCGTATTCACCGCCGATGCCGCCCCGCCTTGCTGGATCGCGAGTTTCGCCAGGTTGACCTTCGAAAGCAAAGTCATTTGCTTATCGCCGGTCTTCGACGCCAACGCCAGCGCCTGTTGATACATCGGCTCGGCGGATTTGTAATCTCCCTGATAGAAAAAGCTATCGCCCTCATCGTTCAGCGCTTGTGCCACCAAAATGTCGTTTTTCGCCTCCCGTAGAATCGGCAGCGCTTCGTTCAAGCTTTTGCGCGCGTCGTCACTGCGGCCGATTTGTGACTGCGCCCGGCCGTAGTCCATCAAGACTTCCCCGAGCCATTGGCCTTTTTCGTTGATGTCACGCATCGTTTTCAGCGCGTCTTGCGCCGAACTAAGCGCCGCGCCGTAGCGCCCTTGGTAGCCGAAAAGCACTCCGAGGCTGGCCGATTCGATCGCGCCGCCTCTCTTGTCATTCGCCTTCCGGCGGAGGTCCAGCGCGCGCAGGTATTGATCCACGGCCTGATTAAATTGGCCAAGCCTCGTGGAAGTCTCCGCGAGATTGTGGAGCGTATCCGCGATGTCGGTCGGTACGTTGAGCTTTTCGCGAATCGAGAGAGCCTGGGAAAAATAAGTTCGCGCGTCCTCGTAATCGCCCTTCTGCAGATAGGTGTTGCCGATATTGCCCAACGCCAGCGCCTCGCTGTTTTCGTTTCCCGCGTCCATCTGAATCTGCAAAGCTTGTTTCAAGAGGGTGAGCGCCTTATCGAACTGGTTGTGGTCGTTGTAGAAGCGCGCGATATCGTTCAAGACGTCGCCGGTACCCGACTTGTCCCCGATGTCGCGCCGCACTTGCAACGCTTCGTTGAAATCCTTGAGCGCCGCGTCGTTCTTGCCCAGGATCGCTTCCATCTGTCCGATCATTTCCAGGCTGTCGGCGATGCCTTTCTTCAAACCCAGGCGGCGCTTGATTTCCAGAGATTGCTGAAAGCTTTGCAGCGCATCCTGCGGCTTGTTCAACACAGAGTACGCCACGCCGATGGCTTGCAGAATCTGGGCCTTCTCTTCGTCATTGCCGAGCTCGATGGCCATGGACTGCGCGCGGTTCAAGTAGTCGAGTCCGGATTGTGCGTTGTCTAGTTCGATTTCCACACGGCCCATCGCCAGCAGGCCATCCACTCGCTTGGGATCCAGCTTCAGCACATTCGCAAAAGTATCGCGCGCCTTTTCGAAAGCTCCGGAACTTTCTTGCAGCCGTCCAAGGTCGAACAAAACGTCGGCATTGTCGGGAGTCACCTTTACGATGCTCTGATACGCCTCAATCGCTTTTGGATAATCGTTCAAAATCTCGTCGTTCCGCGCGGCGATCAGGTACTTCTCCATGTCCGGAAGTTTGTCGCTCAGTGCGACGGCTTTTCTCGAATTCTGCTCGGCCTCGTTGTCCTGGCCCAGGTCTTCGTAGGCCCGCGCGAGCTGGGAATAAGCCAGCGCGAATTCGGGATCCTCCTTGGCGGAAGATTCGAACAGTTTCGCCGCTTCCAGATTTTTCCCCTGGCGCTGAAGTTGAAGCCCGTCGCTGTAGTCCCGCAAGGCAGGCAGCGAAGAGGAAGTAGGCTTGAAGGATTGCGCTTGAAGCTCCTTCACCGCCCGGCTCGATAGGTCGAGTTTCTGGCGGATGTCCGAAGCCAGATGATCCACGGTGGTAAGAATTTCCTTATCGCTCGCAGCTTCCGTCTTGAGCTTGCTTGTATGCCCGTGTTTCAAATCCTGGACGGTCGCATCAATGCGAATCTGATCTCCGAATTTCGCGTACTGACCCCAGACGATCGTGTCGGCGTTGCTGAACTCAGCTACGCGCTGAATCGTCGGCGCATCGAGCGTAGTGTCCGGCGAAATCCGCAGATCCCTAAAAATCTGGCCGATGCGCTCGGACGAGACGGCGCGCAGTTGCGCCGACTGGCCCACATCGGTGCTGAGCATCTCAGCTATGCTCGACCCCAGCCAATCCAGCGACGGATCACCGGATGCATTGCGCAAGGGAAGGATCGCGAGCGACATAGCCGGCGGCGCGTTGGCTCCCGTCTCCGCCGTAGTCGCGAACAGCCGCCCGCGGAAAACGAAAGCCGCGATCGCGAGAACAATCGCCCCCGCAGCCACGCCAATCGCGAGCCAATTTTTGGATTTGGGTACAACCACCGGCGGCGGAGTGGCAATCGTCACGGTTTTGGACGTGCCGCCATGCCACGCTTCCAGGTCCGCGCGTAACTCCTGCGCGCTCTGATACCGCACTTTCACATCGATCTGCAGGCACTTTTCCGCCACATCGCTCAGGAATTTGGGCACCGTGGGATCGACTTCGATCGCGCGCTTTGGGATCTCGCGCGTTCGTTTGAACATTGAGGACTGCGCAGTCTCCGCTTTGTACGGCAAGTCGCCCGTGAGCAGTTGATAGAAAATAACGCCCATGGTGAAAAGGTCGGAGCGCGCGTCAACATGCTCGCCCATCACCTGTTCCGGCGACATATAGTCCGGCGTGCCGAGGAGCGCCCCGGTCTGCGTCATTCCGCCCATCTCGGTGGAGCGCGCGATGCCGAAATCCATCACGGAGATGCGGCCGGATTTGTCGAGCATGATGTTTTGCGGTTTCAGGTCGCGATGCACCACGCCTTCCGCGTGCGCCGCCTCCAGCGCCAGACACACCTGCTCCATAATCCGGACGGATTCTTCCGTTTTCAGTTTTCCTTGCTCGTCCACGATGTGTTTCAGGTCCTGGCCCTCGATGAACTCCATGGTGATGAACTTGATCCCGTCGGCTTCTCCGAGATCGAAAATTCGAATCACGTTTTTGTGCGTCACCTGCCGCGCGAGAATCAGTTCCTGCTTGAATCGATGAAGAATGTCCGGATGGACTGCCAGTTCGGGGCGAATCACTTTCAGCGCGAGGAAGCGATCGAGTTCTTTGTCGCGGGCTTTGTAGACTGCGCCCATGCCGCCCTGGCCCAGCATCTGCAGGATTTCGTATCGCGTGCCGAGGATCGTGCCGGGCGCAAGCGATGTTCCGGAGGCAGCCAGTCCTCCAGTAACCGGAGTAGCAGCGGCAACTGACCAGGCCTTGCCCACTTCGCTGGCAGGCCGCGATACGTGGGGCCCTGCCGCCATCGTCGCGCCGTCAAATTCAAACTCCGTATTGCATTTGGAGCAGCGCTCAGCGGATGGCGGATTGACGGTGTGGCATTGAGGGCATTCCATTATTTTCGCGGCGTGTTAAAGGCCCGAGCCATCAGAAACACTACGGCTTCCGTGCTGCGAAATCAAGGGCGTTTGCTGCATTCTTCTGCAAGTTTGCGCCAAAACGGAAATTTTTCTTCCGTACTTAGCCTCAGCCTAACGGAATGTTCGTCTCGAGCTGCGCGGCGCTTCCCGAATCTTCGAGATGCTGCCGCGAACGCGGCCGAGGTCTTCGCTGGCTAGCCTCGGAGCGGTAGGCCGCGCGCGGTTCCTCCCTCAAAAAGTACTGGGACTACTACCGATCCTGAATCCTTTCTGGCGGCATCTCTTCCTAGTCTGGTTCGTCGCGGAATGTAGGGACCACGCTCCTTTTTCCGCATGAATTCCTGTTAACAATCCGTCGATCAGGACGCAGGCTAGTGGATTCGTAAGGGTCTTACCCCGATTTGTCCCGATTTGTCCCGAAGTGCCGATTGCGCCAGCGACTTCTTTCATGCATGATGTCCGCTCTTGTTTCTACCTCTCAGGCGGTGTGTGTCTAGCATCGCCACGGGCCCTATCTGATCAAGCAAGCCTTACAAGATTTCTCAGCGCAAACGCCCCAGCCAATTCCTGACGGCGGCGAAAACAGTACTGGAACTACGACCAATTCTGAGTCCTTTCGAGCGGTATTTCCCTCTTTGGAGGCACGAATGAGTTTGATCTTAGGCTGCATGGTAAAGCCCCCTGCTGGCATGATCCCACGCGATCGAACGGGAGCAGTTGCTGACTCGCAACAGCGCAGCCCGAGGCGCGGAAGATTGCGCGCCGGACTTTGCGCGTTGCTCGTTGCCGCTGCAGCGCTCGTCACCTCCCCGGCGCGAGGCCAATCCATAACAACCACCGTGACGGACAACGATGAGCCCCGTGGCATTGCTATCAATCCGGTTACCAACAAGATCTACTTCGCGGACTACTACGCCGGCACGCTTACCGTCGTTGACGGCGCGACCAACGCGGTATCGTCCCTCTCCTATGGCGCTAATAGCAACTGGGCCGTCGTAGTAAACCCGGTAACCAACATGGTATACACCGTGGACCGTGGCTTGGATAAGGTCGACGTATTCACAGGCGCGACCGCGACCACTCCCGCGCAATTCGTCACGGCAATCACCACCGGCGGCTCAAATCTTTATGCTATTGCGATCAATCCAGTAACAAACACGATTTACGTAGCCGACGACGGCGATTTCCGCGTGTTTGTGATAAACGGAAGTACCAACAGCGTAACGACAACTATTGCGTTGGGTGGCATAAACGCCCCGGACTCTATCGCCGTAAATCCGGCGACGAACATGATCTACGTTGCGGATAGTGATTCGAACAACGTCTCGGTCATCAACGGAAGCACCAATACCTTACTAACGACCGTTGGAGTGGGTTCTTCTCCCTACTCCCTCGCCGTGAACCCGGCCACCAACAAGATTTACGTTGCCAACATGGGTTCGAACAATGTCTCGGTGATCGACGGCTCAAGCAACACGGTGACAGCCACTCTTCAAGATACGCAGGCATCGAGTCCCGTGGCGGTAGCCGTAAATCCGGCAACCAATCAAATTTACGTAGCCAACAGCGGCAGCAGCAACACCACAATTATAAACGGGGCCAACAATACCGTCACAGACGTGGGGACCAATGCCGGAACCTCAACATTTACGTCGGTCGCGGTAGATACCTCCTCGAATCAGGCCTACGTCGCGAACTCAGGAAACGGGTCCGTCACCATCATCAACGGTAATACTTTTGCGGTGACCAGACAGCTTACCGCCCAAGCCCAAACGGGACAGATTGCCGTCAACCCAGTCACTCATAAAGCTTATGCGGCAGATTTTGCGAGTGGGCCGCAGATCCCCGTTACGGTGATTGACGGAGCGACGAATACGGTGCAACCGCTCACCCCTCCCAATCAGGAGCCGGCGGTGGTTGCGGTAAACCCGGTCACCAACCTGATTTACGTGGCGAACAGCGTTTCAAATAATGTCTCGGTGATTGACGGCTCCACAAATACTGTCATCCAGACGGTGGCGACCGATGCGAAGCCCGCCGCGATCGTCGTTGATCCGGTCAACAATCTGGTTTATGTGGCGAATCACGACGGCGGCGATATCACCGTAATCGACAGCCAGTTTAATACCTCAACGATCACGTTCTATCAGACGCTCCCTCCGGACGAACTCGCTTTCAACCCGGTGCTGAATATGGTTTACGGAGCCAGCCGGGGTGCCGGTTTGGCTTTTCAGTTTTTTTCGCAGGACGGCCCCCAACAGATCAATGCGAACACGTTGTTTGTGGGCACGGACATTACCGCTGTAGCCGTCAATCCAGCGCAGGGTTATAACGTCTATGTGGTAGCCACCACTCCGGGCATTCAAGTTTTTGATAGTCATGGCGGTTTTACCACCAGTACTTGCAATGCCTCGCAGATACCAGAAGCGATGGATGTAAACGCGACAACCAATACCATCTATGTTGCATGTGGCGACGGCACCGTGGATATCTATGAGCAACCCGACAGCTTCACCCCAGGAGGTCTCTATGTCCTAACTCCTCCGAATGCGGTCAGGGGAGCCGCGGTAGCAGTAAACGCAGCCACAAACATGGCATACGTAGCGGACAATGGCAGCTCAAACGTCTACGTGATTAACGGCGCGACCATCGCGGTTACCGCGACCATTCCGATCGTGTCCACGTCTTCCAATGCTGTAAACCCAGTTGCAATTGCCGTCAACGTAGCCAGCAACAAGATCTACGTGGTAAGCCAGGACAATCAGAACAACACCCCCAACGTCACGATCATTGATGGCGCAACGAACACGGTCCTTGGGATGATTCAATTGACCGCGCCCGGTGCTTTCACCGGCGAAATTGCGGCCAATCCGGCCACTGGCAATATCTACGCGCTCGATTGGATGGCCAGCACCATTGATGTGATCACGGAAAATAAGGTGGAGCCCGATGCGCTGCACACCACCATCAATCCTTTACCGCCGATCTCCGGACTTCCCGCCAACTCAACCAACACCACTGCGCCCACATTTACCTTCTCGGCGACGAACGGTCTGAGCAGCGCCCCGGTAACGGGCGTTTATTTCCAAGTGGACTCGCAGCAAGGCCAGTGGACCGCAGCCATCTCCAGTGGCGGAGGAAATTTCTCGGGCGCGGCTTCCGGAATTACTCCCGGCTTCCATATCCTCTACGCTTATGCCACGGATGGCGAGGACGGCGCCGCGGGGAATCAAGGAGCTTACAGCGCGCAGAATGGTCCGCTCGTTGGCGCGATCGCGTCCTACGGCTTCCTGGTCTCGCCACCGATTGCCACCATAAATTTCTATCCGCTCGATTTCGGAAACACTCCAGTGGGCGGCGTGAGCAGCAACCCGGATCCCATCCTGATTAATGAGGGTGGGAGCCCGATGACGTATTCCTACACGATCACCGGCCCGAACGCGAACGAGTTCATCGTGAATACAAGCCAGAGTTGCCCCGCTTCGGGAACTCTCCAGCCGAATTCCCCCTCGGACGGGTATCCGATTTGTGGAATCTACGTTACCTTCCAGCCCACCACGACGGGCCTGGCTACGGCTACGCTTACTTGGACTGACGATTCGTTGGGCATCAGCAACAGCATGCAGTCGATTGGCTTCACCGGCAATGGTGTTACGCCTACCGGCTTCAGCAATCTCACGCCTTCGCAGAGCATTCCGGCGGGCACCACCTCGATCAATCTATCCGGCACGATTATGTCAGTGGTAGGAAGTTACCCGCCGAGCGGCGAGACGGTCACGATTACGATCAACTCACTTATGCAGAACGCGACGATTGGGACGAACGGAGTTTTCTCGACCGCCTTCAACACGGCTTCGATACCTTCGTCGGCGACGCCTTACACCATTACCTACAACTATCCAGGCGACTCCAATCTCGGGTATGCCACGAACACCAGCACGACGCTCACGGTCACCGGCGCCCCTGTGGTGCCCACGCCAACCCCTACAGAGGAAGCTGCAAACCCGAGCTACACGACCACTTCGACGTTTTCGTTTATGGATACAGAAGCCGGCGTGACGTTCAGATGTTCGCTGGACTCCGCCCCTTACACCACGTGCGTCCCCGGAGTGACGTATTCAGGTCTCAGCGAAGGCGCGCACACTTGGTCGGTCGAAGCCGTTGATGCCTCTGCAAACGTCAGCGCGCCTTTTACTGATAGCTGGACGATTGTCCCGTCGCAAGTCACTGTCATCCCAGCCGGCACCGGCAGCGGCACCGTCACTTCATCACCCACCGGAATATTGTGCCCAAGCACCTGCGTCGCACCGTTCGATGGAGTTATGGTCACTTTGACGGCAACGCCAAACGCGGGATCTGCGTTTACCGGTTGGAGCGTAGTCGGCGGCTCCTGTCCGGGAACGGGAACGTGCACTGTCAACACCGCCTCGGCATTTCAGTCCGTGACGGCCACGTTCACTCTCTTGACCTCGTACACGCTGAGTGTGACGGAACTGGGGACAGGAACCGGCCAAGTTACATACGGGCCTCCGCCGCAGTTCACCTGCAGCGAGGCTAACGGTTTGCCGGAAACCGGAACCTGCTCGGCGAGTTACACCAGCGGCACGCCGGTCACTCTGACGGCAACTCCTACTGCGCCGACGACGTTCGGTGGTTGGGGCGGCGCTTGCGCCAGCTCGGGAACAAATTTGACGTGCAACTTGACGATTACCTCCTCGCAAAACGTCACCGCCAATTTCGTTCCAGCGCCGAAGTCTGTGAATCTCACCTTCCCGGTGGGCACGAATCCTCCGCCGCAGGAGGCTATTTTTGACTGTCCTTCGAACACCAATCCCTGCATGGATCCCAGCGCTCACGCATTGCAACTGACCATCCCGAACGTCAGCGCGACAGTCGCCGTTACAGTTCTTGCCACCGAAGTTCCGCCATCGCAAGCAGACGGCCTCTGTGAATCGGGAAACACTGTCTTGAACGATTTCGATTGCCGCTTCGTGACCTTCTTCAGCGACGGCACGAATGGAAGTAACAATGTCATCGTGCCGCTGTGCGATCCGTATGCGAATGGAAATTGCGTGCACTACTTGGTCTACTCCACTTCAGGTGGACCAGGCGTCGAACCTCCTGCCAGTTCCTACAGCGGCGGCGTCTACTGGCAAATTACTTGGAACAACGAAAGCTTCACCCCGCCCGCCCCTTATTGGTCGGGCAGCACGCCTCAGCTCTACGACGATCCGGACTATGCTCCGACTCCAGGGTCGTCCGTGGGTACGAGCTGCACGCAACCGATGACCATCAACGGTGTGAACCAGTCGTATTCCTGCCAGTTCGAATTCAATATCACGGAGTTCTACAATCCACTGCAGCAGGTGGACTCCGGAATCGGCGGATCAACCAACTTTCCAAGCCGTACCCACCGGCTATCCAGCGCCAACGCTGACCGAATCTGGCATGTTGCCCAACGGACTAACCTTGAACATGCTGACGGGCATCCTCAGCGGGACGCCCGCCCCCGCTTCCAACGGTACCTATCCCATCAGCTTCACGGCGACCAACAGCCACGGGTTTGTGACGAATAGCTACTCGCTCACAGTAAGCAATCCTGCTCCGCCGCCTACTTACACTGTGACCGTGATGGAGCAAGGGAACGGCCAGGGTGCCGTGACCGCCAGCCCGATCAACTGCGGCGAAAATAACGGGATCCCCGACTCCGGAAATGTATGTTCGGCCAGCTTCACTGCAGGAACGATGGTCACCTTGACCGCGACCGCCACTTCCCCCAGCTCTTTCGCTATGTGGGGCGGCGCTTGCGCCAGCTTTACAACAAGTACGACGTGCACCTTGACCGTCAACTCATCGCAAAACGTCACCGCCAACTTCCTTTCGGCTCCGGCGGCCGTTCCTCTCTCTTTCCCTGTTGGCACAAATCCTCCGCCTCAGGAGGCTGTCTTTAACTGCCCCTCGAACACCAATCCCTGCACCGATCCGAGCGCTCACGCACTGCAATTGACCATCCCGAACGTCAACTCGACAGTCAACGTAACGGTTCTTGCCACCGAAGTTCCGCCTTCGCAAGCGAACGGGCTGTGCGGCAGCACCAACAACGTTACGAACGATTTCGATTGCCGCTTCGTGACCTTCTTCAGCGACGGCACCGATGCGAATAACAACACGATCGTGCCGCTTTGCGATCCGTACGCGAACGGAAATTGCGTGCATTACTTGGTGTACTCCACCACCGGTGGACCAGGCGTCGAACCCCCTGCTAGTTCCTACAGCGGCGGCGTCTACTGGCAAATTACTTGGAACAACGAAAGCTTCACCCCGCCCGCTCCTTATTGGTCGGGCAGCACTCCTCAGCTCTATGACGACCCGGATTATGCAGTGACTCCGAGTTCGGCTGTGGGCACGAGTTGCACGCAACCGATGACCATCAACGGTGTGAACCAGTCGTATTCCTGCCAGTTCGAATTCAATATCACGGAGTTCTACAATCCACTGCAGCAGGTGGACTCCGGAATCGGCGGATCAACCAACAGCCTCCCACACCGAGCACACCGGCGATTACCGCGGCATGCCTGACGGGATGCTCGATCACCGGCACCACAATCAACTTCACCGTCGGATCGGGCGGAACGTTCCAAGCCCTGCCCACCGGCTACCCGGCTCCAACGCTGACCGAAATGGGCACGTTGCCGAGCGGACTAACCATCAACATGCTGACCGGCATCGTCGGCGGCACGCCTGCACCCGGCACCAGCGGTAGCGTCACCATTAGCTTCACTGCGACAAACAGCTCCGGTCATGTGACGCAGAGCTACACTCTTACGGTGAACGAGGCCAGCCAGACAATTACATTCCCAGCTTCTCCGGCCTCGGCTGTTTACAACACGACCTTCACGGCCACCGCGACATCGTCTTCAGGTCTCCCCGTCACCATCGCGGCCACGGGAGTCTGCACGATTTCCAGTGGCACCGTGACCATGACCAGCGGAACCGGCACTTGCACGCTGACCGCGTCTCAGGCCGGCAACGGAAGCTTCGGTCCTGCTACAAACGTTGTGCACACTGTTGCCGCCGCATTGGCCAGCCAGACAATTACGTTCCCAACTTCTCCGGCTTCTGCTGTTTACAACGCTACTTTCACGGCCACCGCCACGTCGTCTTCAGGTCTCCCCGTCACCATCGCGGCCACGGGATCCTGCTCGATCTCCAGTGGTACGGTGACCATGACCAGCGGTACCGGCACTTGCACGCTAACCGCGTCTCAGATCGGCAATTCGAACTTCGGTCCTGCCACCAATGTTGTGCACACTGTTGCCGCCGTCTTGGCCAGCCAGACAATTACGTTCCCAGCTTCTCCGGCCTCGGCTGTTTACAACACGACCTTCACCGCCACCGCGACGTCCACGTCAGGTCTCACCGTCACCATCGCGGCGACAGGGTCCTGCTCGATCTCCAGCGGCACCGTGACCATGACCAGCGGAACCGGCACTTGCACGCTGACCGCGTCTCAGGCCGGCAACGGAAACTTCAGCGCCGCGACCAACGTGGTGCACACTGTCGCCGCAGCACTGGCTACGCAGACGATTACGTTTACCGGCGCTCCAACCTCAGCCGCTTTTGGCAGCACGTTCACAGTGGCTGCATCCGCCAGCTCAGGACTAGCGGTGACGGTCACTTCATCCGGTGCCTGCACGATCTCGGGTGCAGTCGTCACGATGACCGCCGGCTCCGGCACGTGCTCGTTGCTAGCGTCTCAATCCGGTAACGCAAACTACAGCGCTGCTGCCTCAAAAACCCAATCGACCTCGGCAACCAAGGCCGGCAGCACAACCACAATTACTTCGAACACTCCGAATCCGTCTACCGTCAATCAGGCTGTTACGATCTCGTTCAAAGTAACTGGCAGCGGTACTCCGACCGGCACTGTCACCGTCACTGCCAGCACCGGTGGGAGTTGTTCGGGAACTCTCAGTTCCGGCGCGGGAAGCTGCACCATCACGTTCACGTCGACGGGTTCACCCACGCTCACCGCCTCCTACGCCGGCGATGGCAACTTCACCGGCAGCACCTCCGCCGGCGTTTCACAGACCGTCAACGCGATCAGCTCGACGCTCAAGATTTCACCGACAAGTCTGAACTTCGGCACAGTCTATTACGATCAGATCGGCGTCCAGTTCGTCACGTTGACCAACACCGGCACAACTCCGATTACGATCTCGAGCGTAAAGATCACCACGCCCGGCAACGCCATCGCCGACTTTGGCGAAATCACAGTCTGTCTCCCATATATTCCTTCGATGCCCGGCACATTACAGCCCGGGAAGACCTGCACGATTGCCGTGGGCTTCTTGGATTCTTCGAAGATTTTCAGCCCGACGGCCTCGACCGCCACCATCGCGATTACTGACAACGCGGCAGGAAGCCCGCAATTGATCCCGCTTAGCCTTACAGTGATCAACCCACAAGCGAGCTTGAGCGCTAACAATCTTAGTTTTGCTACGCAAAAGGTAGGCACCACCAGCGCGGCTAAGACGGTGACATTGACGAACACCGGAAACACACCACTCACACTGGGAACTCTAACGGTCAGCGGCAATTTCGCCCTGGTCAGCGGAAGCGGCACCACTTGCAGTAACAACGGCACCGTCGCAGCCGGCGCGAGTTGCTCGATCAACGTCACATTTAAGCCAACAGTGAAGGGGAATAACACCGGCAGCGTGAAGATTACCGACAACGCGCTGAGCAGTCCTCAATCAATCTCGCTATCGGGCACAGGTAACTAACCGAGACGGCGTTTCGCCAACACCGGTGACGGCAACTTCAACGATTAGTCTGAATTGCCGCGCCTCGGCTGGAGAAAGCGGGACATTGCATTCCCGCCAGCCTGATTCCCAAACAAAACCTCTACGAATTGGCATACTATTACCCGGCTATTTGTACTGGAGGTTGAAGAGATGCGCCTGCTTCGTCCAATTCTCGCCGTGATTTTCGCCGCGCTTTGCCCGCTCATCGCTGCTGCTCAGGCTTCGCACCCCTTGCTACAGCGCCCGACGTTCAACGGCACCCTGATCGTCTTTTCTTACGCCGGCGATTTGTGGACCGTGGACCGCAGCGGCGGCCACGCGTCTCGCCTCACAACCGGGACCGGCATCGAGACCGACCCGGTTTTCTCGCCCGATGGCAGCATGATCGCCTTCACCGGAGAGTACGACGGCAATACGGACGTCTTTATCGTCCCGGCAAGCGGTGGAGTTCCCAAGCGCCTCACCTATCACCCTGCGGCGGATTTCGCTGTAGGTTGGACGCCGGACGGAAAGTACGTGATCTTCCGCTCCAACCGCGAAAGCAGCAGCCCGCGCTATACCAAACTATTCAAAGTTTCGGTGAATGGCGGTCTTCCCGCCACGCTGCCGCTGCCAATGGCCTTTTCTGGTAAATTTTCCACCGACGGAAAGTATTTTGCCTACTCGCCTGTGGGCGGCGCGTCGCCCTTCAATTATGCCTCCTATGTTGCGTGGAGAAACTACCGCGGCGGATTGGCAAGCTCGGTATGGATCGCCGATATGACCACGCTGGATGTGGTGAAGGTCCCGCGGGAACGTTCGAATGATTTCAGTCCCGCCTGGGTGGACAAGCAAGTCTATTTTCTTTCCGATCGCAATGGGCCGGTATCGCTGTTTTGCTTCGACCCTGCGACGAAATCTGTAACAGAAGTGGTGAAGAATGACGGCGCCGATATTCGTTCTGCGAGCGCAGGTCCCGGCGGCATCGTTTACGACCGCTTCGGTGAACTTTTTCTCTACGACACGGCGAGCGGCAAGACTAATCCGATCAGCGTGGACGTTAGCGCGGACCTGCCGGATGTGCGCGCGCGCATTTCGCCGGTAGATCGCGACATCCAGAGCTACGGCATCTCGCCCACCGGAGTGCGCGCCGTTTTCGAAGCTCATGGCGACATCCTCACCGTACCCGCTAAAGAAAGCGCGACGCGGGACATCACCAATACTCCCGGCGTGATGGAGCGCGATCCCGCCTGGTCGCCTGACGGACAGAGCATCGCGTATTTCTCTGACGAGTCGGGCCAGTATGCGCTGCACATCAGCAGCCAGAGCGGCGCGGGCGAAGTGAAGAAGTTCCCGCTGGCCAATGATGCAACATTTTATTTCCAGCCGGCATGGTCGCCGGACTCAAAACTGATCGCCTTCCACGACAACAAGGCCGAGATCTGGATCCTGGACACCGTAACAGGCAAGGCCGCAGTCATCGGCAAGGCGTTTGTTGACGACTCAGACTACGAGGCAGCCTGGTCGCCCGATTCCAAATGGCTCGCCTGCACTCAGACCGTCGCGAACCGCTTCCATGCGCTGTTTCTTTATTCCGTTGAGTCCGCCAAGAGCACGCAAGTCACCGACGGTATGAGCGATGTGCGCTTTCCCGCGTTTGACCGCGGCGGGAAATATCTCTACTTCACGGAAAGCACCAATTACGGCACCAGCTCGAGCGGCCTGGACATGAGCAGCGACGCCTTCAACGTGACCCGCAGCGTCTATGGTCTCGCGCTCGCGTCGGACACCGCTTCTCCCGTTGCGCCCCAAGCCGAAGACGAGAAAAAACCCGACGCGAAGGACACGAAGGACTCCGGCGACGAGCACGCCGACAAAGATAAACCCGACGCCGCGAAGAAATCGGATGAGACTGGCAAACCAGACAAAACCGAAAAGCCTCCCGAGAAGCCCAAGCCGGTAAAGATCGATCTCGAAGGCCTGGAAAATCGTGCCGTCGCGCTTCCACTCCCTCCAGCCGGTTACTCGGATCTCGCCACCGGAAAGGAAGGCATTCTTTATCTGCTTGAAGGCGGCGGAAGATTCGACGCAGATCGCGGTCAGACGCTCACGCGCTTCGATCTCAAAACGAAAAAACCTGAGAAACTCGCCGAACACATAGCCGGATTCGATCTTTCATTCGACGGGAACAAAATGCTTCTGGAAATGGCGCAAGGCGACTCGGCAGGCGCTCAGGCTGCCACCGGTCCCGCAAGAGTGTTTGTCATCGTTCCCGCCGATGCGCCGGTCAAACCCGGCGAAGGCCGGCTCGATCTTTCCAAAATGGAAGTCCGCGTGGATCCGCGCGCCGAATGGCGGCAGATGTTTCACGAGATATGGCAGATCGAACGCAGCTTTTTCTACGATCCCCACTATCACGGCGTGAACACCGTCGCGGACGAAGCGAAGTTCAAGCCCTATCTGGACCAGGTCGGCTCGCGCAGCGATCTGAATTATCTCTTTCAGGAAATGCTCAGCGCATTCTCCATCGGCCATCTGCGCGGCTTCGGAGGAACAATCC
Organism: Candidatus Acidiferrales bacterium; assembly: GCA_050012235.1. Classification (GTDB taxonomy): domain Bacteria; phylum Acidobacteriota; class Terriglobia; order Acidiferrales; family UBA7541; genus Palsa-295. Next base: position 41,488 of record JBEKHP010000036.1, read on the forward strand.
CGCACCCGAACCGCGTGCCCGGCGGTTTGCTGGGAGCCGACTACGAAATCGTCAACGGCCGCTACCGTATCAAGCGCATCTACAACGGCGAACATTGGAATCCGCAAGCGCACGCACCCCTAGCCGAGCCGGGCGTGAAAGTCGCGGAGGGAGATTTCATCCTCGCCATCGGCGGCCAGGACTTGAGCGGTTCTGATGACATTCAACGTTTGCTGGAAGGCACCGCCGGAACGCAAGTCGTTCTTAAACTCGCCGCAGACGCGAAGGGCAAAGATGCTCACGATGTCACGGTGACTCCAATCGGCGACGATCTTGGTCTGCGCAATCTTGCATGGATCGAGGCCAATCGTCGCAAGGTGCAGGAGCTAAGCGGCGGAAAGTTGGCTTACGTTTATCTGCCCGATACAGGTTTGGGCGGTCTGACGAACTTCAACCGCTACTACTTCGCGCAGCTCGACAAGCAGGGAGCAGTCATCGACGAGCGTTTCAACGGCGGCGGCCAAGCGGCGGACTACATCATCCACGCGATGCAGCGCACGCTGATGAGCTGGTGGGCTCCGCGTTACGGCGCAATCTACCGCACTCCACAAGCCGCGATCCTGGGGCCGAAAGTAATGATCATCAACGAATACGCCGGCTCAGGCGGCGACGCGATGCCCTGGTATTTCCGCGAAGCGAAGTTAGGCCCCTTGGTCGGCAAGCGCACCTGGGGCGGACTCGTCGGAATCGGCGGCATTCCCACATTGATGGACGGCGGCCAAGTCACTTCACCCAGCTTTGGATTCTTTAATCCGCAGGGTCAATGGGACGTAGAGAACCACGGAGTTCCGCCGGACTACGAAGTGGACATGGAGCCGAAGCCGGTCAGCGAAGGCCACGATCCGCAGCTTGAAAAAGCTGTCAGCCTCGCACTCGAAGAACTTGCGAAGAACCCCGTGCCTGAACCGCATAAGCCGGAGTATCCGGACTACAACCGGCCTGCGGCGCATTAGTCCGAGGGCTGCGTCTCGCACACGCGGAAGGTCACGGGCAGCTTGCGTGACCTTCCGCGGCTACTCTTTTCTTCCCGCCACCAGCAGAACGATACCGCCAACGAGCGCGAGCCCTCCGAGAATCGGAGGCAACGGAATAGTCTTGTGCTCGGTGGTGCTAGCTTGAATGGGCCCGATGTCCACGATCTTCTTGTGCGTCGTGTAATTGATTCCTTGGTAGGCAAACGAAATTATCCCAAGGACGATCAAGATCAGCCCGATCACGGGCAGAGTTTTCATCGATGCTCCTCGACCTGCACTTAGACGACTTTCAGCGTTGGATCAGGCTCTCCGCAGAAGTCCGCCCACCAGAGAGACCAAAAACAACACCAGGAAAATGAAGAACAAAATCCGAGCAATCCCCACCGCCGCGGCTGCCACTCCGAGGAATCCAAACACCGCTGCGATCAGAGCTACCACGAAAAATATCAGCGCCCAACGTAACATAACGCCTCCTTAAAGGTCGAAGTTCAGTACTCAACAGACTTACCGCTCGACCACTGGGTTTTAAACTCAGTAGCCCAAGATCGCAATACATGCATTAACGTATGAAAACCTTTGGTTCGCTGTAAGCCCTAAGGCGCTTGTTTGAAGGCAGTTAGCGCTGCCGCACCGAAAGACTTGGGGCCATTTGAACACTACAGTAAATTCCTCGCTTCATTTACACGCCATAACCGATAGTAAGCATTTGCGGATTTAGATAGATTGGCTATTAAGCTCGATGCTTTCAGATCTTCCCCCTGAAGGGGCCATTCGAGTCTCCCCCTGATATTGAGAGTGGCCCCTCTCCTCTTTCCATCTAGATTAGAACGAGTTAGCTCTTCTCGCAGTGTGCAGGTCGCTACATGCAATTCCACCGAACCTTACAGCGTCTGCCGGATAGAGAGTCCTCATTGGCTCAAGCCATACTGCGGGCGGAAATTGAGCCCGGAGGAAAACGTGGACCCAAAACATGCCAGTCCAATGAGCGAGCCTAGACGTGACCCGATTGATGAGCCGGGACGCAAGCATGGCGACCGCGTGCCTGAAGTTATCGACCCGCCAGATCCCCGCCAGCACGATCAGCCCGGCCCGGACAGCCCGCGTCGCCCCGAAGACCTGCCGGCCCAGGAAGTTAAGGATATGCCGCGCTAATGGATGCGGGTCGTAGCGCCATCATCGCGATGATTTAACTCGAACTTCAAGGAAAGCTTGTCTTAACCAATCCAAACTTATCCACACTTACGGAGGCTTTATGTCAGACAAGAAATTGGAACAAATGCGAGTCGCAATTCTGGCCAGCGACGGTTTTGAACAGGCCGAATTGGAAAAACCCCGCAAAGCCCTGGAAGAAGCGGGAGCTAAAACGCTGGTAATCGCTCCAAAGCCCGGCAAGATTCAGGGATTCGTCCACGACGAAAAAGGGGACAAGGTCGAAGTGGACCTGACTCTCGACAAAGCTGATCCCGATCAATTCGACGCGGTTCTCCTTCCCGGAGGCGCCTTGAATGCCGATTTCCTGCGCGCGGAAAAAAAGGCTCAGGATTTCATCCGCAATATCGATCAGGCCAAAAAGCCCATTGCCGTGATTTGCCACGCGCCGTGGCTTTTGGTGTCGGCGGGCCTCATGAAAGGCCGCACGATGACCAGCTACCACACCATCCAGGACGACATACGCAACGCAGGAGGAAACTGGAAGGATGAAGAAGTAATCCGAGATCGTAACTGGGTCTCCAGCCGCCAGCCTTCCGACATACCTGCTTTCAACCGCGAAATGATTTCGCTGTTCTCAGAACGCAAAACCAAGGCCACCAGCGCATAAATCTGACGGGCGGCTGGCTCTTCAAATCCGGTCGACTCTTACTGGGATGGAACTAGAGCTGGCCCCCGGTTTTCTTCCGCCTTCAATTCTGTCTAAAATTAAACCGTGGACCGTTTTCGCATCGGTGGGGGTCTTTCGCGTCGAGAGCTGTTGCGCCGTCTCGCGAGCATAGCTGCGTGTGCCCCAGCGGCCTTACGATCCCTCCCAACCACCGGTATCGTCGCAGCCCAGAAACCCGCCGTCGTCCCAAGCGTTTCTCCAATGGTCCAGCTGTCGGCTCTTCCGCCTGCCACCTATTTATCTCCGGGAGATGACACCTTCCTGGAGCAGATGGAAAACGCCAACTTCCTGTACTTCTGGGAACAGTGCGATCCAAAGACGGGCATCGTGAAAGACAGGTGCAATGTCCGCGCCTCGGACAAAAGCGTCCTGGGCAGCATCGCAGCTACCGGCTTCGGACTGACCGCTCTGTGCATCGGCGAAAAACGCGGTTACATTTCTTACGCGCAGGCTCGCGACCGCGCCTTGGCCACCTTGCGTTTTCTTTGGAAGAAAATGCCGGTCGAGCGGGGTTTTTACTACCATTGGGCCAACATCAGCACCGGCGAAAGATTGTGGCAGTCGGAGGTGTCTTCCGTCGATACTTCCATTCTGCTTTGCGGAATTCTCACCTGCCGCCAATATTTCCAGCATTCCGAGATCGGCCAGCTCGCGCAGGAAATTTTCAATCGTGTCGATTGGAATTGGCTCTCCGAAGATACCCGCATTCTGCCCCACGGTTGGACTCCCGAAGCCGGATTCCTGCAGTATCGCTGGGACAGCTACAGCGAGATGATGATGATGTACCTGTTGGGCCTGGGCTCCTCTTCCCATGCGCTCTCGGCGCAAGCCTGGGACGCGTGGAAGAGAACCACCTTCGAATTCGACGGCATTCATTACATCGGTTCTTACGCGCCGCTCTTCGTTCATCAATATTCACAGGCCTGGTTTGATTTTCGCGGCAAGCGCGACAAGTACGCCGATTATTTTCAGAATTCCATTCTTGCCACCGACGTACACCGCCGCTTCTGTTTGAGTTTGACCAAAAAGTTTCCCGATTACAGCGACAATCTCTGGGGCATTTCCGCTTCGGACTCCGAACACGGCTACGAGGTCTGGGGCGGGCCTCCATCCACCGGGCCTATCGACGGAACTGTCGTCCCCTGTGCTTCCGCCGGCTCGCTCCCGTTTCTGCCCGGACCAGTCATGCGCGTGCTCCGCAACATTCAATACCGCTACAGCGCGGGCACCTGGAGCCGCTACGGTTTCGTGGATGCTTTCAACCCGCGCACAAACTGGTATGACAGCGACATCGTGGGAATCGATTCGGGAATCAGCATGGTAATGGCGGAGAATGCCCGGACTGCCTTCGTCTGGGATACTTTTATGAAGAATCCGGAAGCGCAACGTGGTATGGAACGCGCCGGATTTAAATCCTACAAGCCTTCATCGCCTCAGGAACTGGTGGAAATGCATTCACGCCCGGGGCAACGCGAGTGAAAGAGATTTAGGTCGCAGCAGACCTTCGCGCCTAACGGTAATTCGCGGCTTGCAGTTCGAACATCTCCGCGTACCGCCCGCCGTCTTTCAGCAGTTGTTCGTGGCGTCCCTCTTCCGCAATCTGGCCATTATCTAGAACCAAAACGCGATCCGCCATTCGAACCGTTGAAAATCGGTGGGAAATCAGCAACGACATTTTTCCCTTGGTCAGCTCGGCGAATCGCTGAAATATCTCGCTCTCGGCACGAGCGTCCAATGCCGCAGTCGGTTCATCCAAAATTAAAAGTTGCGCGTCACGCAGGTAGGCCCGCGCCAGAGCGATCTTTTGCCACTCGCCCCCGGAAAGATCCACGCCGCCCTCGAACCGGCTGCCGAGCACTTGGTCAAAACCGTTTGGCAGCCTGCGTATCGCTTGTTCCGCCAGGCTCTTGTTGGCCGCCGCGCGTATCAGAAATTGATTATCCAGATCTTCGATACGCCCCACCGCTATGTTCTCAGCCGCGGTCATCTCATAACGCATGAAATCCTGAAAAATTACTCCGATTTCTTTCCACAGGCTCTCGAGGTTATATTCGCGCAGGTCTTTTCCATCCAACAGAATCTGCCCTTCGGTTGGATCGTACAAACGCGTAAGCAATTTCACGATGGTGGTCTTGCCCTGGCCGTTCTCTCCCACAATCGCTATGCTCTCCGAAGGCCGCAGCTTGAAGCTGACGTTTTTCAGAACGATTCTGTCGTTCCCGGGGTATTTGAAAGAAACATTCTTGAATTCGAATCCCGTGCGGATCGGTTTGGGAGCCGCCAGTGCCGAAGCTTTCGACGTAATCTTCGGCTTCACCGAGAAAAATTCCAGCAGGTCGGTCATAAACAGCGCTTGGTTGGTGATCCCGGAGAAAGTCGTAAAGAGCGACTGCAGATTTCCGCTCGCACCGGCGATGGCTGCGGAAAGATAAACCATCCTTCCTATAGTCAGTGTACCGATCACAGTAGCGTAGATAACGTACGTATAGCTCCCGTAGTAGCCCGCCAAGCCCACCAGAGATAACAAAGATCCGAAAATGAGCCGCCGTTTCGAAAGCCCCAAGGTTTGGTGATACAGCACGTCAGACAATTCCGAATAACGGCCTACGAGAAACGGAGCCAAGCCAAATAGCTTCAATTCCTTCGCGCTCTCCTTGGTGCCGCCCAAAACCCGCAGGTATTCCAATTCGCGCCGGTCGGGAGTCTGTTGAAAACTAAGCGAATAATTCATGAAAGCGAAGTGAGTTTCACCCAGAAACACGGGAACGATGCAAACCACCAGCGCCAGCAATAGTAATTTTGAAAATAGGAAAATCGCCGCCGCCAGGGTGATCGTGGTGATCAGTTCTTGAATAAGGCGCCCGGCAACTTGAATCATCTGCACCCGGTCCGTGCTTTGCACACGCGCGCGCTCTAGTTTGTCGTAGAAAACCGGATCCTCGTAAGACATCAGGTCCAGTTTCGCCGCGTGCTTCATCAGCCGGATGCCGATGTGTCGTGTGAATCGATCGGCCAACTTGGTGTCGCAAAACTCGATAACACGCCCCATGAATGTCGCCACGCCGGCCAGAACGAATTCCAAAAGCACCATCCACCAAAATATATGGGGCAGCGGGGTCTGAGACTTCTGCAGTTGGTTAATCGAATCGATGATGTATCTGGTGACGGCCAGAATGGACAGCGGGATGAGAGCGGCGACCAGGCGGAAAAAAAGCGTCGAGAGCACCACCGCTGGCGCAGCGTCCCACACGAACCGCATCACCGGAGGGATGTTCTTGAGCGCTTTAAGCCGGTCGCTCCAATTCGGTAGTGGCACTTCTTTTATTGCTGGGCTTGCTGTCGCCATCGCTTCCGTTCTGCCAAGTTCAAAATGTCCTTGATTTGAATCGCCCCAATTTGCGCTTAATGGTGAGCGTGCGCTTCAGGTTTGCCAATACACAGCTAGCCTGATCCTTGCAAGCAACATACTGCAGTTGCATTTCACTGGCCAAGGCGATTGAGGGGTAACTAATTAACCTTCAACGACTTACGTTAAGGATTGCCAGCTCGGCAATTGAATTTTTTCGCTGTCGTAGAAGCTTCTACTCGATTGGAGGTTCCGCTGCCTCAGCGCCTCGTTGTGTCCCAAAATGGCTAGGTTCTTTCTGGACCGATAATAGGAGAAACACCCTATCCATACGCGCAGCGCTATAGCGTAGGCTGGTTATGTGCACACGACTCCTACAGAACTGCGCAGCGATCTACGAATAGTTCTCGCCCCCAAGCTCGCGAAGATCAGGCAGTCGGCCCACAACGTTAAATCCCAAATCAGGCGTGCCGTCTGGCGCTCGCAGGATGGCTGGCGCCGCATCTCCGCAGGCATGGAAATCGACGATCTTTGGAGCCAGTTTAAAGCCGAGGCGCAAGCCAGTTCGCGCCCGTTTAGGCAAGACGTAGATCAGCGCAAGGATCAGGCAAAATCCTGGAAACAACCTTTCAAAATATTCGGGGCAATCTGCTTCAGCATTCTGAGAAAACTATCGCCTCCCCGCCGCATTTTTTTGCTCCTTACCGTCATTCTGGCTGTGTTGTCCCTGGTTGGATTCGAATTTCTGATTTTCACCCGGGAAGTCGAACTTTTCCTGGCTTTTGCTGGTCTCTTGTTATTGCTGGTGATGGTTCTCGGCGATCACATCTCGATGCAGAGAGACATTGAGATCGCCCGCGAAATCCAGCGATGGTTGGTCCCGCGCGTCCCTCCCGACGTGGCGGGAATCGACATGGCATTCGCGACCAGGCCCGCCAAGACCGTAGCCGGCGACTACTACGACGCTTTTCGCCGCGCAGTCGATGGTCCTCTGCTCATCGCGGTTGCGGACGTGGCCGGCAAAAGCGTTCCAGCAGCCATGCTCATGGCCACATTTCAGGCCAGTCTTCGAGCCCTAGCGGGTTCGCGCGGCACGCTTTCCGATCTCGTGGTCGGATTGAACCGGCAAGCCTGCTCCAATAATATGAACGGTCGCCGCTTCACGACCGCGTTTCTCGCTGAGCTTGATCCCCTTACCGGAAGCTTGAATTATCTCTGCGCCGGCCATAACCCGCCGATGCTCAGGCACCTGGACGGCACAATCGAACGATTGAAGTCCGAAAGCATCCCGCTAGGTATCGAATTAAATGAAAAATATGAGACCGGACGAACTGTCCTGGGTATCGGCGACGTTCTAATTATCTACACCGATGGCGTCACCGAGGCTCGCGATGAAGACGGAATGGAATTCGGAGAAGACCGGTTACTCGCATTAGTGGCGGAACCTCCGGAGGAACGGGCCGCGCTAACCCTGGCCGCCGTCATGAGAAAGCTCGACGAGTTTGTTGGCGGCGCCCCGCAACATGATGACATCACATGCTTAGTGGTTCGGCGCACATGACCTGCTTGGCCTACCGCAAGCTTCCGGCCAATCTACGTCATTTATTGTATAGCGTTCAAACGGGCCGAGCCGTACCCTATACTCTTGATGTAAAGGTTTGAACTGATTCATCCGATAGTAGGTTCAGCCGTACTTCAGTTTGCAGAACACAATATAAATGGAGGGTTTATGAGAAAGCTGCGTTGGCAGGAAACCGCTTCGGCGTTCGTTATCGGCATCGGCGTTGGAGCCGCTCTGGGGATTTTATTTGCGCCACAATCCGGCGAAGACACCCGCGATCAGATAGTCGGCGGCGCACAGGATACGCTCGACGGAGCCGTCTCCACCGGTCGGAAATGGGTTCGCCGCGCTCAGCGAAGCGTGGACGATGCAACCGACTACGTAAAGAAGAACGTTGACGATGCGACTGACTACGTGAGAGATGCGGCTAGCGAAGGCCAGCGCGCCTATCGCGAAGCCAAAAAAGCGTCCGCATAAATCAGTTTCCCGTCGCTCCGGGGGAGGAAGAACCAAGTCCCGCTCCCCCGACGCTGGTGGTTTGCGAACCCCCGCTCGCCACCGTCACGTGATACTCATTTGACGTCCCGCGTTTGAGCCTCTAAAGTATGCAGTGCAACGGAGGCCAAACCGATTGTGCCGGAATGACTCGGCGCACGAAAGCCTCCACGACAGGGAGATCGAAATGAAGCAACAGGCGGCTTCACCGAGTTCCAAGAATTTGACGCGGAAAGAGCTGATTGATCTTTTGAATGAAGATCTGGCGCGCGAGTATCAAGCCATTATTTCTTACGTGATTTATTCGCAGGTTTTGAAGGGCGCCGAATACATGAACATCGCCGGCGAGCTTGAAAAGCATGCCGCCGAAGAGCTGGCCCACGCCTTGGTCATTTCCAATCAAATCGACTACCTCGGCGGCATGCCCACCACGCAGCCTAAGCCCGTACGCACTTCAGAAAAAGCTCGGGACATGCTCAAGTTCGATCTTGAGAATGAGACCACCACTATTCGCAACTATCGCGACCGGGTTCGTCAATGCGAAGCCCTCGGTGAATTCTCAATGGCCGAACATATTCGCGACATCCTCCTGGACGAACAAGACCATCAAATCGCTTTGGCTACAGCTCTGGGCCAGGACGTCCCGCATATCGGCACGGAGACTGGTCCAAAGTAGAACCCGCAGATGCAAGGGGCGGCTATCAAACCTCAGGAATTTATAGGAGCTTTCAATGACTGACGGCCCGGACGGAAAAGTAGAAGATTTTCTCGCCAAAGAAGAAGATATCCTCACGAGTGTTGCCCGCACCATCGGTTCGACGCTCGGTACCGTCGCAGCCAAAGTAAATGCGGCAGCAAACCCGTCTCCGCGAAAAAAGGCAGCCCGCAAGCGCCGCCCTCGCGCTAAAGCCGCAAAGAAAAAGCGGCCGGCGAAAAAGTCCAAGCGTGCAGCCAAGGCAAAAGGCCGCAAGCGCACTGCTCGCAAAAAATCTAGACGGTAGGATTTCCCCGGCCGGTGCGGGATCGATTGGCTATTGCAATATTTTGGCTAGCGACGGATAGATTTCCAATCCGCCGTTGTGATCGTAGTGGATGTATCCCAATTTCCTGAATTTATTCATGAAGAAATTCACGCGCGGGCGCGTTGTGCCCACCATTTCGGCCAGCGTGTCCTGGTTTACTCTCTGAATGATGGAAAGGTTCTCGTTCCCTCTTTCGTATTCCGTTAGCAACAACAGCGCGCGCGCCAGTCGTTTTTCGCTCGAGTTGAATAAATGGTCGATCAGGTCCTGTTCGATACGGTGATTGCGCGATAGCAGGTAATTAATAAACTGCGTGCAAACGTGCGGCTCCTTTTCGATGATTTGAATCATCTTCTTCCGATCGATCACTAGGACCGAGCTGGCCACCACCGCGATCGCCGAGGTATCGTAATTGGCACGCCCGCCGATGCAGCCTTCGCCGAAGAAATCGCCCCGACCCAGAAAGCCCAGCACGCCGCTTCTCCCGCGTTTCGAAACCAGAACCAGCTTCACTACACCTTGCCTGATGTAATGCACCGCAGTGCATTTGGCTCCCTGCGAGAAAATGGTCTTGCCCGGTAAGTAATCGACGCTCTTCCCGGCCGGCAGCGCGGATGGAAAAAGTGGTTTTGCAGGCTTACATGCTTTTCCCGCTGTCATTTCCCCTCCAGCATATTCAAAAGAACGTTTCGATGGAATTTGGCCAATTGCAGAAACACTATCCTCTCTGACTAATTGAAATTTGTCTGTCTAACATTGAACAGACAAAAACTCCAAGGCTTTTTCAGCATTCCTCTCCGGCGATTGAGGGTCCTCACCCGGTACTCCATATACGCTGGTAAAGCGAAGAATTTTCCTCAATGTAACAGTGTATGCCGTCCTAACTGTCAGATTCTAAATGGGTAATAAGGCGCTCGCCGTGGCCACCCGTGTGCCCTATTCACGGGTGTGCGTCGAAAAAAGGCGCCGAGCTTTTTCGGAGGTTGTCATGGAAACGAATTTTTCGGAAGTAGTCCTGAACACGAATTTTGATATTTTTAAACGCCTTCAAAATGGGCGGCCCCTTTGGATTACGGCCGTGCCGGGAATCGACGAAGCGCGCGCGCGAGTAGATCGCCTGGAAGCCATCGCGCCTGGTGAGTACTTCATTTATTCGCAGACCAAGGGAATCGTAGTCGAATATGTAAACGCCTAGGCAACGTTTTCTACCCGAAGTCTGATTCCACCCCTACCCCAGTCGGCCCAGCCCGCGTCACACGCCAGTAATACTTTCCTTCTGCTTATCCTGATAATCTAGGCGTCCGAGGCAAGCATGATGCGGACCAAGCTGCCGGATCCCCAATTATTTTTGAATCGCCATTTTTCCTGGCTGCAGTTTAACGAGCGCGTATTGGAAGAGGCGCGCGACGCCAAGAATCCTCTTCTTGAGCGCGTGAAATTTCTCGCCATCACCGCGAGCAATCTGGACGAATTCGTCGAAGTGCGCGTCGCGGGGCTTTTGCAGCAAGTCGAACACGGCATCAAAGACCTCGGCCCGGATGGCCGCACTCCGCGCGAAGTGCTCGTCGAGCTCGCCGCTCGAATCCACCGGTTCGTAAAAGCTCAGTACGATTGCTGGCGCGAAGAGCTCGTCCCCGGGCTCGTTGCAGAGTCGATTCGAGTGGTCAACATGCGTTCGTTGCGGCCCGCTGCACGCGCGCACATCGGAACCTTTTATTCAAAGACAGTGGAACCGCTGCTCACGCCGGTCACCATCGACCCCGCTCATCCCTTCCCTCACGTAATTAACAAGGCGATTTGTCTGGCGTTTCTGCTGCGGCCCAAACGCCGCGGCTCGGTCCCTTATCTCGGAGTTGTCACCGTGCCGCGCGCTCTGCCCCGCTTGGTGCAGGTGCCCTCCGCAAATGGTAAGGTCGAATATGTTTTCCTCTCCGACGTCATCCACGCCTTCGCCGAGCGCCTGTATCACGGCTACGAACTCCTCTCCGCCGCGGCTTTCCGCGTTACCCGCAACAGCAATCTCTATTTGGAAGCGGAAGAATCGCGCAGCATTATGGATTCGGTGGACGCCCAGCTTCACAGCCGCAGAAAAGGCGAGGCTGTGCGCCTGGAGATCGAAGCGGTCGCTAATCAGGAAATTATCGACCGCCTGGTCGCAAATTTCCGGCTGGCGCCCTGGCAAATCTTTCGCGTGGACGGGCCGCCCAATCTTTCGCGCATCGCATATCTGTACGACGCCATCCCGCGGCCCGACTTGAAATTCCGCCCATTCGTTCCGCGCGAACTGGCACTGAAGCCCGGGCCCAGCGCCCTTTTCGAGCTAATTCGTAAGCGCGATGTTTTGCTGCACCATCCCTACGACTCCTATTCATCCGTCGTTCGCTTCATCGAAAGTGCCGCGACCGATCCCGACGTTCTATCGATCAAGCAGACCCTCTATCGCACCAGCGAAAATTCGCCGATCGTCCGCGCTTTGATTGAAGCCGCCGCCAAAAAAGAAGTCGCTGTTGTCGTGGAGTTGAAAGCACGCTTCGATGAAGCTTCGAACATCCGTTGGGCCCGGAATCTGCAGGAAGCCGGCGTGCAGGTATTTCACGGTGTGGTGGGTTTGAAAACCCACTGCAAGCTCGCGCTCATCGCGCGCCGCGAGCAAGGCGGCAAGATCCGCCAGTACGCGCATCTCGGTACCGGAAATTACAATCCTTCTACCGCGCGCTATTACACCGACCTGAGCCTGCTGACCAGCGATCCGCGCGTCACCGGCGCCGTACAAAATGTATTCAATTATCTAACCGCCTATTCCGAGCGCCCGAAATATCTGCCTCTTTTTGTGGCTCCTCTGAACTTGGGAAAAAGCTGCTTGAGCTTGATCGATCGCGAAACCGCTCATGCGCGCGCCGGCCGCCCGGCGTTCATCATCGCGAAAGTAAATGCTCTGCTGGACGAAAGAATCATTAAGGCTCTCTATCGAGCTTCGCAGGCGGGCGTGAAGATTGAGCTCATCGTTCGCGGAGCTTGCGCATTGCACCCCGGCGTTCGCGACCTTAGCAGAAGCATTCGAGTGAGAAGCGTCGTCGGCCGATTCCTCGAGCACAGCCGCATTTTTGCTTTCGGCAACGCAGGCAACACGGAAGTCTATCTGGGGAGTGCCGACTGGATGCAGCGCAACATTAACGAACGCGTCGAAGTGATGTTCCGCTTGAAGGATCCCGCTCTATGCGCTCAGGTCCTCACGCAGGTCATTTCGCCGTATTTGGCCGACACCGAAAAAACTCGGATTCTGATGCCCAGCGGGGATTACGTTCGCTCGCGCAAGGCCGGCGAGTTCTCCGCCTCACGCAACGGATTCCGCTTTAACGCTCAGGAGTTTTTGATCGGCTTCTCGGAAGCTCGCGACGAACAACAAGCTTTCCCGCCGCTGCCGCGCTTCGTCAAACTCCCAACTCCTCGCAGAGCCGGAGGCAAATCCCCGCGATCAGCCGCTCGTGTGGAATCTTCGCGCTCCGAGTAAAGTCAAGCCTATGGCTTCGTCCCGTACACATCAATCTCGGTTTGCGTGCCGACATACACTTTCCCGTTCGCGATCGTCGGAACGCTGAATTTTATGGCGTCCCCCGCGGTGTCCGATCCGGTTTGACTGCTGTTCCACAACGGGGTCAGCGTACCCGCTTGATAAGCCATCAGCACGACCGGGCCGCTGTTGGGGCGTTCAAGCACCCAGACAATTCCATTCGCGTTGCCGTTTGCGGAAACTGACGGCGTAGCACCCGGAAAGCCGAACGTTTGGGCGGTAGTGTGGCTGGGCGACGCAGGCAGCATGCCGTTGCTTAGAGGAAAAGCTTTCAGCGAGTCATTCACACCGGCGTAATAAAGCGTGCCATTGAAATAAGCAGGCATGCTAAACAACCCCGCTTCCTGGTCACCAGATGTCTCAAGCTGAACTTCCTGCACGATCTGCGGGTCCATACCGTTACAATTCGTCTGGCAGAAATGCAGATTATTGGCGGTCATCTGATCCCGGTTGATCACATAAATCAGTCCTTGCTTCCCGCCTTGCACCAGTTCATGCGCGTTGCTTCCCGCTTGGTCCGGAAGCAGCACAACGCCGCCCGACCCTAAGTCCTCGTCGCCTCCGTCTCCGCCGAGCATACTTTCGTTCTGAGGCGTGAAATAGTCCAGCAGGGAGAGCGTCGAAGTTCCCGAATAGAACAGTTTCATGGTTGTATCGCCCAATTCTGTTGCCGGTATGTTCGTTGTATCGAACGAGCCATTCCCCGAGGAGATAAATACATTTGCGTTGGAATCTCCGGCGACGCCTGCACCGGACATCCAGAAACCTCCATCGCTAGCGTTCGGAGTTGTGACAAACACAGACGTTTGATCGAACGTCCCGGCGTCGTATGCAAACAGCCAGCCGTGCCACGGCATGTAATCGCAATGCGATGCATAGGCAAGGTAGAGGGTCCCGTTCACCCACAGCAAGCCCGGCCGGTTCATCTGATGAAGTGCGTCCATGGTCAGCTCGCCGCCGCTGCTCCCGTCTCCGGTTCCCGGCACCGTCGCCGTGATTACAGTCGGCCCTGGCGCTTTTTCAGCCCCGGTGGTGATATCTAACGCGTGCAGCCGGTGTATGTATGCTCCGTTTTCCTTGGATTTCGCTTCGACGTACATCGTCCCGGTACTGGGATCTATTACCGGCGTGCTCGTGATACCTACTTGTGGGGTCAAATCATCACAGCCCGGGAGGGCGGACGCCACATTCATTGTCGTTGCCCCTGCCGCGGCTCCGTGCGCCGTATCGATCATGCTCGCGTGCCACAACGCCGCGGCATTGCCTCCCGCGTTGCTGTCGGCATCAAACGCGTACACGCTGTCTCCTTCCGTCGCCACATATAGGACGTTGTGCACGCTTCCCCCGATCGTCACATGCGGGACATACAGCGGCTGCGCGTAAACTTCTCCATCCACCGCTTGAGAAAATAGCTTGCCGAACGTTGTGGTGTTGACGTTTGCCGGAGTCAGTATCGACTCGGCCAAATTCTGACCCGTCCGTCCGATATCATTGTGCTGCGTGACCACTCCTGCAAACCCGCTGCTGTTGCTGGTGTGATTCGTCACGCTCAAAATCGACACACCCTTTATCGCTCCCACTGCCGCCTGGATCGCTGTGTAGCCCACCACACTGGTAAGCGTCCTGCTCGTCGCTACTCCTGTCGCGCTCACCGAAGCCACGCTGCCGGAATTCGAAGATGTCCACGTGGCGCTGGACGTCAGATCTTGCGTGCTGCCGTCGCTGAAGTGCCCGGTAGCCGTAAATGTCTGCGTCGCACCATTGTCTGCGATTACGGGATTTTGCGGGCTCACCACAACCACTTGAAGCGTTGCGCTGCCGGAAGTCACCGTAAGAGTCGTCGACCCGCTGATGCTTCCCGAAGCGGCCTTAATCGTACTCGTCCCCGCCGCCACCGCCGTAGCTAACCCGCTTGCATTGATCGTTGCTACTGAGGTGGTCTGCGAAGTCCACGTGGCCGTGCTGGTCAAGTTCTGCGTGGAGTTATCAGTAAAAGTTCCCGTCGCCGTGAACTGCTCCGTCCCAGTCATCGAGATCGTGGGATTTGCCGGCGTCACCGCGATCGACACCAGCGTGGGCGCAGTCACCGTGAGCGTTGTTGTTCCGCTAATCGCTCCCAAAGCAGCCTTAATCGTGCTCGTTCCCGTTCCCGCACCTGTCGCCAGGCCCCCCGCAGTAATCGTGGCCACCGCGGTGGTCTGCGAGGTCCACGTGGCCGAGCCGGTCAGGTTCTGCGTCGAGTTATCTGAATAAGTCCCCGTCGCCGTAAATTGCTGAGTCGTACCCTTAGCGATGGAAGGATTCGCCGGCGTCACCGCGATCGACACCAGCGAGGGAGGAGTCACCGTCAGCGTCGTTGTTCCGCTAATCGCTCCCGAAGCAGCCTTAATCGTGCTTGTTCCTGCTGCTACCCCCGTAGCCAATCCGGCCGCAGTGATCGTCGCCACACTAGTAGTCTGCGAAGTCCATGTCACCGAACCTGTCAAATTTTGCGTGGAATTGTCCGAAAACGTTCCGGTCGCTGTGAACTGTTCAGTCGCGCTCTTCGCGATCGAGGGATTCGCCGGCGTCACCGCAATCGACACCAGCGTAGCCGCGGTCACCGTGAGTTCCGTCGTTCCGTTAACGGCTCCCGAAGTAGCTTCAATGTTGCTCATTCCTGTCCCCACGCCGGTGGCCAATCCGCCCGCCGTGATCGTGGCTATGCTGGTGGTCTGCGAACTCCAAGTCACCGATCCAGTCAAATTTTGCGTGGAATTGTCCGAAAACGTTCCAGTCGCCGTGAATTGTTTCGTGGTCCCCTTCGCAATCGAAGGATTCGCCGGCGTCACCGCAATTGACACCAGCGTCGCGGAAGTCACCGTGAGTGTTGTCGAGCCGCTAACGCCCCCCGAAGTAGCCTGAATCACGCTCGTGCCTGCCGCTACCCCCGTGGCCAATCCCCCCGCGCTAATTGTGGCTATGCCGCCGCTCTGCGAACTCCATGTCACCGAACCGGTCAAGTTCTGCGTCGAATTATCCGAAAACGTTCCCGTCGCCGTGAACTGTTGCGTGGTGCCTTTGGCAATCGAAGGATTCGCCGGCGTCACCGCAATCGACACCAGCGTCGCGGAAGTCACCGTCAGCAAAGTGGATCCGCTTACATTCCCCGAAGTCGCCATGATCGTACTGGTTCCTACGGCCTTCGCCGTGGCCATCCCGCCGGTCGTAATCGTCGCCGCATTCGTGTTCTGGGATTGCCAGCTCACCGAGCCGGTAAGATTCTTCGTCGAGCCATTGCTGTAGTT
Organism: Candidatus Acidiferrales bacterium; assembly: GCA_050012235.1. Taxonomy (GTDB): domain Bacteria; phylum Acidobacteriota; class Terriglobia; order Acidiferrales; family UBA7541; genus Palsa-295. The sequence goes on from JBEKHP010000036.1 coordinate 57,662, forward strand.
CCCGGTTGCCGTGAACGGTTCGGTCGTACCGGCAGCAATGGTTGGATTTGCTGGCATCACGGTAATCGAAATAAGGCTTGGTACACCGGCAGACGGCGAACCCGCACAGCTGGACAATAAAAGCAGAGCGCAAAGAGAAAGTACGACCGCAGTCCATTGAAAACTAGAATGCCGCAGACCAATCATGATTGAAAACCCCCAAACGCTTTGAACTTTCCGGCTCTTGTGCCGCATCCATCTTCAAGCTGGCACACATCCAACTCGGGCAAAACCCACACTGCGGGCTGGTACAGGCGGGGACAGCCAACTGAGCAATTATAGCAACTCGTCCGTTTCAAAATAAAGCCCCCCAAGCCGAATGTGTGGAAGAATAACCGCCTCTTTGCTCCAGTTTCGCCCCACGTCTAATTTGTATCTAAAGTATGTTTTGCGCGCCGTGGAACTTATTATAATCCGCCGATGGAATTGGACCTCCCGTCAGCCTTTGCCTGGCTCATGGGCCCTGAGCCGCTCGACGCCAAGCACCCCGGCCACCTTTGGCCCCGCTGGATTTTCCTCCGCGCCCTCGGATTGATTTATTTCTCCGCCTTCTACTCTTTGCTCTTCCAAATCAAGGGCCTGATCGGCCCAACCGGAATCCTTCCCGCCACGGATTATCTGAACGCGGTTTCTGCCGCCATGCCGTCGCAAAAATTCTGGTTCGCACCCACTCTCTTTTGGTTCAGCGCCGGCGACCGCGCCTTGATGGCCGTCACTTGGCTGGGAATTGTTGCCTCCATCCTTCTCGTCGCTAATCTCTGGCCGCGCGCCTCGCTCGCAATCTGTTTTGTTTGCTTTCTGTCATTTGTCTGCGCCGCCCAGGATTTTTCCTTTTACCAATCCGACGGTATGTTGCTCGAAGCCGGCTTCCTCGCGCTGTTTTTCTCTCCTCCGGGATTTCTGCCCGGCCTCGGACGCGCAAATCCGCCCTCTCGCGCCAGCCTCTTCCTTCTTCAATGGGAATGGTTTCGCATCTACTTCGAATCCGGCGTCGCCAAAATCGCCAGCGGCGATGTCGCCTGGCACAACTTCACCGCCATGGACGACTATTACCAGAACGGCCCGCTCCCCACTTGGATCGGCTGGTACGTCCAGCAGTTGCCCCACTGGTTCCACGCTTCCGCCGTCTTCTACACCCTCGCCACCGAACTCGTCTTCGTCTGGCTACTTTTTCTCCCCAGACGTTTCCGCATACTCTGCTTCTGCATCGTCACGCCATTCGAAATTTCCATCATCCTCACCGCAAACTACGCTTTCCTGAATTATCTGGTTTTCCTGCTAGGCTTCCTCTTGCTTGACGACCGCGTGATCGAATGGCTCATCCCGCGCAGCATCCGCGACCACATAGAAGGGCTAACCTCGCTGAAATTCCGCAGAGCGGCTGCGACGGTCGAAACGCCTGAAAATGAAATCCCACGCATAACCTGGCGCGAGCGTCTAACCCCGCTTCGCAGAACCATCGCCGCTGCCTGCCTAGCCTTCATTTTTTATTGCGCCACCGCGCAGCTCATATGGATGCTCGCTCCCAGCGCGCCTCTTCCGCAATCGCCGTTGCGCGCGCTCGAACCTTTCCGCATCGCCAATCGGTACGGCCTTTTCGCCGTCATGACTCACGGCCGCTACGAAATCGAATTTCAAGGTTCGCAGGACGGAAAAACCTGGACGCCGTACCCCTTCCGCTATAAGCCGCAGGACATTCACGAAGCCCCGGGAATCTACGCCCCCTACCAGCCCCGCTTCGAATGGAATTTGTGGTTCGCGTCGCTAGGCCCCTGGCGGGAATCCCGTTTCGTAGTTTGGACTGAAGAGCGCCTGATCAAAAACGATGCAGACGTGCTGGAACTTTTCGCCAAAAACCCCTTCGCCACCACACCCCCGCGCCAGGTCCGCTCCGTAATCTATCAATACTGGTTCACCGACCTGCGCACCAAGCGCGCCACCGGTAATTGGTGGCGCCGCGAACTCCTAGGCGAATACGCTCCCTCCCTCCAACGTACTAACGACGGCAAAATCGCCATTCTAGATCTCCCTACCTCCCAATTCCCCGAGCCTTAGCTTCCTGCCGCATTCGAGCCGATACTCCCCGCGCCGCCCAAATCGCTTCCGTAGGGACGCAGCATGCTGCGCCCGCTGCTGCACCGTTTCGCATGAACGGACCCGCCCGGACTTCATTCGAACGCCATTCCGCCGTTCGTAACGCCCGCGTCCCGCCGGCTCCTTTTACATCGCGCTAAATGAAACGCGAAAACTCTGTCCCGCACCCAGACTGCTTGCACCGCCCAAATCAATTCCGTAGGGGCACAGCATGCTGTGCCCGCTGCTACATCGCCTCGCATGAACGGACCCGCCCAGGCTTTGATTTAATCTGTCATCCCGAGCGAGGCCGCCTTTTGGCTGACGAGGGACCTGCTTTTGATTCTGTTCTGTCCGCGCGTGTTGAAGTCGCGCACTCTATCGCCCACTCATAAATTCCGAAATCTCCGCAAACGGCACCGCCTCATCCCCAAACGTAAACGTCCCCTTCTCCGCGATCTCCCTTGCTCCCCGCAAAAACGCTCCAAACGCCGCGCGCGTCAACGCCGATCCCACGCTAATCCTTCGCACCCCCGCCGCTGCCAGGTTTGCAACCGTGAACCCGCTACCCTTTCCGCCCGCCAGCACATTCACCGCACGCGGCGCCACCGCCGAACAAACCGCGCGAATCGCTTCCAGGCCAGGCAATCCCGGCGCGAAAAGCACATCCGCCCCCGCCTCCGCGTAAGCTTCCAACCGCCGTATCGTGTCTCTCAAGTCCGCGCGCCCGTGCAGAAAATTCTCCGCCCGCCCCACCACCACAAACGGAAACGGCAACGCTCGCGCCGCCGCCACCGCTGCCGCAACGCGCTCCACGGCCAGAACATGATCGTAAATCGGGCGATTCGGGTCGCCGCTAGCGTCCTCCACCGACCCGCCCACCAGGCCAACCGCCGCAGCTTTCCGTATCGTCTCCGCCACTATCTCCGGCTCGTCGCCAAAACATTTCTCCAAATCCGCAGACACCGGCAAATCGCTCGCCTCCACAATCTCCCGCGCATGCTCCAGCGTCTCTTCGCGGCTCACCAACCCCGCCCCATCCCGCCGTCCCAGCGAAAACGCCACACCCGCGCTCGTCGTAGCCAGCGCCTTGAACCCCAGCGAAGTCAAAATCCTCGCCGTCCCCGCATTCGACGGATTCGGAATCACAAATGTCCCCGGCCCCTCATGCAGCGCCCGAAACCGCTTCCCTTTCTCCGCCTGACTAATGGCCATCTCACTCCTCCTCTTTTCGACCAACATCATACCTCTCGTTCGTCTCTGACTTAATCTGTCCGCCTCTGATTAATTTGTCATCCCGACAGAGGCCGCCTTTTGGCCGACGAGGGACCTGCTTTTGTCTTTTTCGGTGGCATAGTCAGAAAACTCAGTAGTGAACTATCCGCGTGGTATTATCCGCCCGGGCGTCCTATGCGTGTTCCACTTAAAAGGAGATGCCGTGAAGCTAGGCCAAAACGAGATCGTGTCGCTTTTAAATGATGCTAAGTATCTGTTCTTGGTCGATATCTCCGAACCCGAAGAAAGCTCATTACGCCTTGTTGTTGACGAGGCGATTGCGGATCACACGCACATCATATCTACACCAGACCCAGCGAGCCCGTTCACCGAAATCAAAGAGGGGGCTTCGCCGATAAAGGCAGTTGAGGGCTGCAGGAGGTTCGAACTCCAATGGAGCCGCTATGTCGCCTATCTTGTCACCGAAGAGATCGTGGGTTCTGGCGGGAGCTATAAGGATGAGATTTACACCGGCAAGCTATTTCGAAAGTACACCACGTCGCACTTTCTCGATCTTCTTGCCCGCGACACGGGGGGCCACTCGGAACCGATTCTGCATTACAAGCTAATCTGTCAGGACCATCTCATCGATGTAGCATCTTATGATCCGCCGGAGACTCGGCTGTTGGAGAACAATGGGGCCAAGCCCAACTGAATCGGACCGACGCGATTAGCGACAAACTTCACCTTCGACTTCGCGATGGACCCCTGCCTCATTCCTAAAAACGGGAATCGAGCCGAATCGCAGACTTATGCTCACAGCACACAGGTCCTTGAATTTCCCCGAATCACATGCTAGCGTCGGTCGTGATTAAAATAGAATATCGTCGAACGCTTCATCAAGGCTCAGCGGGGACACTCCGCCAGCGCACGATCCCGAGATTTCCAGCTACAAAAAACCTCTCAGCTTCGAGCCTCCGAGCTGCATTTCTACCCGGTTCTGGCAGATATGTAGAATGTGACGTAACTCCCTCAAAACAAACGACCGCGACATTTCTACTCGGGGCCACAACCGCACCACGTCGCTTACGCCAGGACACGGCTTCTTGCCCTGAGTTGCGAAGGGTTTACCCTGAGCTGCGAAGCGTAGCCGTGCTGTCACTCAGTTCGTCCATTCAATTTCACGGTTCCCTTCGCACAGGTCGACACGGTTTTTGCGTGAATCCCGACAGGATTCACCCAGAGCGCATTTGCGAAGGGCGAGCTCTCGCCTGTACGCATGATCCGGCCGCAGCGACCGTCGATTTCCGCCCATTTCTAACCGGTTCTGCCTCACAAACAGAAACGGCTGTAACTCACTCAAAACAAACGACCGCCCCATTTCTAACCGGGGCCAGAACTGCGATTAAGCAATTCAGATTTCCGCTGAATTTCAGCGCTCAATCCCCTGCGCCTGCCGCCAAATCCGCCACCCCATCGAGACTCCATGGGCGTTCCTAATCAGCGCCATCCCAACGATCCCCAGGAGGAATCGCGCCCGCCCGAAGTGAGTCCGGAACTCGTTCTCGCGCACCTCGCCACGCTTTCCGAGCCGGCCAGCATCCGCCAAATCGCTCACGGCATGGAGCTGAAGCATCACGGCCGCCGCTTCCTCCCTCGTGTCCTCCATCGCCTCAAGAAGAGCGGCGATGTGGAGGAAACGCGCGGCAACCGTTACAAATTGCCCGGCGCAAAGGAAACCCAAAAAGCCGCGACGAAACGGAAAGACCGTGAGTCGGCTTCCGCGAAATCCGCCGCGCAGGGTCGCTCGCAGAATCTGCAACCCGCTTCCGCGCCGTCATCGAAGCGCAATCACGATCCGAATCTCATCCCCGGGCGAATCGTCGCCCATCGCGAAGGGTACGCCTTTCTCGTCCCCGATTCTCCGATCCGCGGAATCGACGGCGATCTTTTCATCGGACGCGACAACCTCGGCGACGCCATGAACGGCGACCGCGTTCTCGGCCGCGTCGAGCGCCGCCGCCCGGACGGACGCGCCGAAGGCCGCGTTGTCCAGATTCTCGAGCGCCAGCACCCCACGCTCGTCGGCCTCTTCCGCTATGGCCCGCAAGGCAACGTCGTCCTTCCCTACGACACGCGCATCCTGCACGAAGTCCTGATTCCCCCGGGCGACGAATTGACTCCCGCTTTGCGCCAGAAATTGGGGACGGAATCTCTCGCCAGTCGCCGCGTGCGTCTCCCCGAGCTGGACGGCGCAGTCGTGGACGTCGAAATCAAGCGCTATCCCAAAGGTGGTCTCGCGCCCGTCGGACGCGTCTTGGAAATTCTCGGCCGTCCCGGCGAAATCGGCGTGGACGTCGAAATCATAATTCGCAAGCACCATTTGCCCCATATTTTCCCCGACGAAGTTTTGGCCGAAGCGCGAAACGAGAAACAGGAAGTCGCAAAGTCCGAACTTGCCGGACGCCGCGATTTCCGCGATCTCGCCATCGTCACCATTGACGGCGAAACCGCGCGCGACTTCGACGACGCCGTCCGCGTATCCCCGCTGCCCGATGGACACTTCGAGCTGCAAGTCCATATCGCCGACGTCGCTCATTACGTTCCGCGCAACTCCGCGCTCGACCGCGAAGCTCGCCTGCGCGGCACCTCCGTCTACTTCCCCAATCGCGCCGTGCCCATGCTCCCCGAAGAGCTATCCAACGGGATCTGCTCGCTGAATCCGAAAGTGGACCGCCTGGTGATGAGCGTCGTGATGGAAATGGACGCGACCGGAGAAATGATCCATTCCGAATTTTTCCCCGGCGTCATTCGTTCCGCCGAGCGCATGACCTACACCAACGTCAACAAAGTCATCGAAGGCGATCCGGAGATGACCGCGCGGTACGCGCCTCTGGTCCAGGATTTCCGGCGGATGAAGGAACTCGCGCTTTTGTTGAATCGCCGCCGTGACGCTCGCGGCTCCATTGATTTCGATCTTCCCGAGCCCATCATCGAATTCGACAACGATGGCCGCATGCTCAGCATCGTTCGCAGCGAGCGCAACATCGCGCACCGCCTGATCGAAGAATTCATGCTCGCCGCCAACGAAGCCGTCGCGCAATATTTGGAAAAGCGCGGAGTCGCTTCGCTCCATCGCGTTCACGAAAAGCCTGACCCGAAGAAAGTTCTCGAGTTCGAGGAAGTCGCCCAGGCTTTCGGCTATTCGCTGGGTGTGGACGATCTCGCCGAGCGCCGCGTAGCCGTTCGCCACGGCTCGGTCCGCCAGGAAGCCCGAGCCGGCCGCGGAAAGCGCGGCCGCACGCGCCCGATGACGGTCACAATGCCTGCCGCCGATGAAGTGGACATTCGCCCGCAGCACTATCAGCGCCTCACCCGAAAAATTGCCGGCAAGCCGGAAGAGCGCATTCTTTCCTATCTGATGCTGCGCTCGCTCAAGCAAGCGCGCTATGCCGCCGACGTCCTGGGACATTTCGCCCTCGCTACGAAGGAGTACGCGCACTTCACCTCGCCCATTCGCCGCTACCCCGACCTTATCGTTCACCGCGCCCTAAAATGGGCGCTGGAAAACCCGGATGTAAAGCCGATTCGAGCTGCGGTCGAAGATCCCCGCCCGGGCAGACCTGAATCCGTCGCCATGCTCGGGCCTTATCGCCGCGTCGAGCTCCAGGAAATTGCCGTGGAAAGCTCTGAAGCCGAGCGCCGCGCCGATTCAGCCGAGCGCGAATTGATGGAATGGAAGACCGCGCAGTTTATGGAAAGCCATCTCGGCGAAGAGTATGATGCCCTGATTATTTCGGTGCAGAAATTCGGATTTTTCGTCGAGCTGGTGGAAATATTCGTCGAAGGCCTGGTCAGCGTAGACCGCCTGGAGCAGTTGACCGGCCAGCGATGCGCCTATCGCGACCGCGACCATGCCATCGTCTGCGAACCGCACCGCGGCTCGCGCGGTAAAAGCGCGCAGACAACTTTCCATCTCGGCGACCTGATCCGCGTCCGCGCAGAACGCATTGACCCGTTCCGCCATCGCGTCGAATTTTCGCCGGTCTGAAGCAGCGGCATAGAACCAACGTACTATGAGAGTCCGAATCGAAATTTAACTGATTTTCGGAGGTGAACATGTCGGCTCGCCAATGTCCAAATTGCTCCGCATTTCTTCCGCCCGGGCAAATCGTCGCCTATTCTTACGACCTGATCTGCCCCAACTGCCAGCACCCGCTGGAAATCTCCGCCCTCAGCCAAAACCTCTCGGCATATGCCGGCCTCATCGTCGGCGCAATAGCCTGGTGGCTGGCCAGCGCTCACTACTCCGGGAAGCCCGGCGCGCTGGCGTGGGTAATGCCGTTGCTCTGGAGCTACCTCGCTTTCAGCGTCGTAGCGCCCCTCGTTTTAACCTTCACTGCCGATCTGAAGTTGAAACCTCTCGATACGATCGTGTTTCAATATGAAACTCCTTCTTCGCATCCTTCTCCGCATCCTTCGCACTAGTCCCTTGGTTACAAAATTAACGACATAGTATACCCGGACGTACCATTGACCGTTTTGTGCACACAATTCAGACTGGCAAATTATGGGACGCTACTCGGCTCTCGTAGGCAAGCGCGTGGAAGCCCACTATCGCACAGCCGATGTTCACCTGTCGGCAGTCGGCACGCTCGTGTCCGACTCGGGGAAGTCGATCTTCCTGGAAGATCGTTTTTCTCAAGGCGGCAGAGAGAAAACCGTGCGCGTCGAAATCCCTTATCAGTTCGTGATTCGCGTCAGCGAAGCCCATCCCGAGCCGTCCCGCCACAAGCCCGTTCCCGCGCATCCTTCCAAGAAGAAACGTTAGTCCTCCGCTCGGTTTGAACCGCCGTCTTCGAAGTGATTCCATGCCATTTTCCGGCAGCATTCTCACCGTCGCGCGGGTATATTCGACTCTTATCTGTGGAGGCATGCATGAAACCAACAGTCGGATTCATAGGACTCGGATTGATGGGCAACCCTATGGCGAAGAACCTGCTCAAAGCGGGGTTCCCAGTTGTGGTGTGGAATCGCACGCGCGAAAAGGCGGAAGAGTTCGCTCGCGAAGGCGCGCAGTTCGATGTGAAGGTCGCGGCGGATCCACGAGGGACCGCGCAGAAGGCAGACATCCTAATTACGATCGTCAGCGATCCGCCAGCGCTGGAAAGTGTTTTGTGGGGTCCGAATGGCGCGATGGAAGGTCTGCGGCGTGGAAGCACCTACATCGACTCCAGCACCGTTTCTCCGGCGCTCGCTCGCAAAATAGCAACCGCCTGCACCGAACGAGGAGTGGGCTTTCTCGACGCGCCGGTCACCGGCGGCACCTGGGGCGCGGAGAAAGGCGAGCTTGTTTTTATGGTCGGCGGGGAAAAAGAAGTTCTCGAGCGCGCTAAGCCCGCGCTTCAAACGATGGCGAAAAATATTTTTCTTTTGGGGCCAAATGGCGCGGGACAGACGGTGAAACTCGCCATGAATCTGATTCTGGCGTTGCAGGTGGACGCGCTGGCTGAAGCGCTCGCGCTCGTGACGACGGCCGGCGTTCCGGGAGAGCGTCTGATTGAAGTGCTGCAATCCAGCATGGCACGCGCCGGAGTTCTGGACGTAAAAGCGCCGCTCATGTTGAAAAACGAATATCCGGCAAGTTTTCCTCTTCGCCTGATGCACAAAGACATGGGGCTCGCGCTCGACCTGGCCAAACAGCATGCGGTTACGCTTCCGGCAGCGGCCGCCGCTTTTACCACCTATGACACGGTGAAAAAATCATCGACCGATGATCCGGACTTCGCCGCCGTCGCGCGCTTCTGGAAAAAATCGTAGCGAAGAAATCCTACTTGCCTGCCACAGACGGGAAAAAACTGAAAGGGAGATCGCGCCCGGTTCGCAGGCCGGCGGGAGCGGCCAGGACTGCGGGAATTGCGTTCACCACAACGGCAGCGGTGGCCACGTCGCCGTGCGTGCCACCGGGAATGACGAGCGAAAGATTTGGCTCGCCCTTTAATTCAATCGTGTCGGAGGGCTGCTTTGCGCCCGCGTACATTTTCAGTTCCATAAAAATTTTCTCTTTGCCCGCGGCAGTTCCGCGAGCGATTTGATGCACTCCGGCAACGTGGCCGCGCGCAACCACCAGGAATTCGGTCCTAACCTCTTCTTCCGCGATTACCGGGTTGATAGTTTCCGAAATATCGTCCAGATCGAACCCCAGCCCGTCAGCGACCATGGCAATCGATTCGGGCAATCCGTGATGCTTGATCACTCCAGCGGCGACTTGCGCGTGAAATTCTTCAGGCGTCATGCCGGCGCCGATTTTTTTTTGCAATGGCAGGCGACGCTTAGAGGCGTCCACGATGCGCACGGCGCTGGCCCAGTCCACGCGCTGCGAAACGGCGGAAAGCGTTAAGACCAGCTTGTCCATCACAAAACCGGGATTTACTCCCGTTCCGAGCAGTGTGACTCCTTCCTCCTTCGCCGCGGAATCGAGATGCTTCGATAGCTCCGGGTGTTTTTTCCATGGATACGCCAACTCTTCGCAGGTCGAAACAATGCAGCAGCCTGCCGCGAGACACTCCAGCAATTGATCCATCACGCCCGGCAGGTATGACGAAGTGGAGTGAATCACGACATCCACTGGTTTTGACAGCACACTTTGCGATTCCGAGGAAATGATGACGCCCCAGGGCGCATCCACCGCTCCCGCCACTTCGCCGAGGTCGCGTCCAATCTTGGCCGGATCCTTGTCAATCGCTCCGACGATTTCCAATGTCGCCTTCTGCCGCATCAAGCGAGCGATCGACGCGCCAATTGGTCCCACGCCGTACTGCACCACCCGGATTTTCTTCCTCACCTGCGCCCCCTGAACTTTTGAAGAGCCAATACCTTAAAGTTTTGCGCCCGCGACTGCAACCGTATTCGATGTTCAGAACGAAGAGAATCGCCCGTACGGAATAATCGTGCAACTCGGAAAATGATCCGCTAGCACAGCACTTGTAGCGTGGAGCGGAGAGCCGCATAATGTGCCGACGCTCCCGTGACAACGCCCCCGCTCGAAACGCGATCCCCTAAACGAAATTGGCCGCGCAAGACGCTGCAAGTAATTCTGCAGTATGGAGGCAGCGCGCTCGTTCTTTACCTGCTGTTTCGGCTTTTGCCCGGCAGGAAAGTATGGCAGGCGCTCGGTCTGCTGCCGGTGCGATTGTGGCTCGTGGTTCTGATGGGGTATCTCGCCGCGCACTGTATTGGAGCTGCGAAATACCGGTTGGTGCTGAACCTGGCCGGAGCGGGCGTCAATGTACGGCAGGCTGCGCGATGTTACTTCGCCGGACTATTCGGTTCCTTGTTTCTGCCTTCGCTGATCGGAGGAGATATTTTGCGCGTGGCGATGGCGCTGCGCGTCGCGAGAAGCCGGGCCGGCGTTCTGCTGGGAAGTTTGGTGGACAGGCTTTCGGATTTCGCCGCGCTCGCGCTGCTGGCTGGAATCGGAGCAGCCCTGGTGCCGGGAACGCTCGATCCCAGGAGCCGGAAAATCTTCGAGCTTGCGGGAGGAATCGCAATTATCGGAATCGCAGTTGCCGCCAGCGCGATCGCGATGCTTCCGGTGCGGCGATTTCCTTTCCGCATGAGGCGGAGGTTCGTTCGTTTGCGAGGCGCGTTTCATTCAACCATGAAGCAGCCTGGAGCGATGCTCCAAGCGCTGAGCATGAGCGTCACCGTTCAACTGATTTTCATCGTGCTCAATGTTGTGCTTGCGGATGCTTGCGGGTTGCATCTTCGTTTTCGCATATGGCTGTTCGCGTGGCCGCTCGCAAAGCTTTCAGCGGCTATCCCGATCACGCAAGCGGGCATCGGAGTTCGCGAAGCTGCGCTGGCGGCGTTGCTCGTTCCATTCGGCGCGACAGCGGTGCTCGCGGTTGCTGCGGGAATCGCCTGGGACGCAATTTCGATTGGCGGTGCAATAGCGGGAGGGGTCTTTGCGTTACTCGCCGGGCGTTTTGGGCCGTCGAGCCGGAGCGCAAGCATAGATCCAGCAGGGTAAGAGAATGCGCTGGAGAAAAATATTGATGTCGGGCGCTAGGCCTAATTAGAAGCGCGAGCGGGTGGAGCGAATGAACTCGCGCAGCGCAGCGACGTTCGGTCCGTAGGAGCCGACGCGGCCGGCGTCCACGGGCAAACCCAGCATCTCCGCCTTCTCGATACTGAGGCCGGCATCGTCAAGTTCGGCGAGGCTATAGCCTTCCGTGGGCACCAAGCGGTTGCGGCGAGACAAATCTACAGGGCGGGGAGGCCTGTGCGTGCTGCCCGGCTTCCTTACGATATTGAAGAAATCGTCCCAGTCTCGCCTATTCCACATAACTCCTCCCGTTGTCGGGGTAATGCTTTGATGCACCGCACTCGCTTCAGGTCGCTTAGAAATTTCGCGTCCCACAGCCAGCCCGCCTGGACTGGAGTGTTGCCGATATTAACCCCCGATGTAGTGGAAAGTCGCGTCTGAATTCGAGCTGTTTCCTTTGAGTTATCGCACAATTGGAACCGCTCCAGACTGACTCGCGACCGTGTGTATCACAGTGACTTCTACTTGTAAATTTCTGCTTTTGCGCTCGTAGCGGAGCTGGCGCAAGCCGCTGACGGCCCACGGCTACACGGCGGCGCGCGCGGCTGTTATACTTTTGGGACGTTAAGGGACCATTCAAGCCAAGTGAAATTCGCATGAGCAATCCAGTTATAGTCGTGCACTACCACGAGGCCTGGCTCAAAGGCCGCAACCGGCGTTTTTTTCTGCGCAAACTTTCCACCGCGTTGCGGCAAACGCTTCAGGGAGTTTCTGTAGTTCGCATCGAGAAACCGGGCGACCGGTTTGTGATCTCGCTGGGTGATGGCGGGTCGCAGCAAGAAGCCATTGCGCGCGTGGAGCGGGTTTTAGGTATTGCATTTTATGCGCTCGCGCGCACGGTCGAACGAAGCATGGAAGCAATTTGCCAGGCGGCATGGGAAGAAATCGAACCTCTTCAATTCGCCAGTTTCGCGGTGCGCGCAAAACGCAGCGACAAATCGTTTCTGCAAACCAGCCTGGAGGTGGAAGCGGCGGTAGGGCGCCACCTTCTGGAAAAGCTTCGAGCCGCGGGGCGAATCGTGAGCGTGCGCTTGAAAGACCCGGAGTTGACCTGTTACGTCGAAATTACTTCCGGGCCCGCTCTGGTTTACGCCAGAAAAATTCCCGGCGCAGGCGGGCTTCCTGCGAACACCGCGGGGAGGATGATGTGCTTGTTGTCCGGAGGTTACGATTCAGCGGTGGCTGCCTACCACATGATGAAGCGCGGCGCGCATATGAGCTTCGCGCATTTTTACGGCTCGGGCGCGATGCCCGGAGAATCTTCGCTGCACGTAGCCAGCGGGCTCGCGCGGCAGCTTGTGCCGTATCAATTTCACGCGAAACTTTATCGCATACCGTTCGAACCGATTCAGCGCGAGATCGTGCGCTACGCTCCTGAAAACTATCGCGTGCTGCTCTATCGCCGGATGATGCTGCGGATCGCCGAAGTACTCGCAAAACGCGACCGCGCTCTCGCGCTGGTTACTGGCGACAGCCTGGGCCAGGTAGCGTCACAAACTTTGCGGAATCTTGTGGCCGTAGATGCCGCGTCGCGCATGGTTGTGTTCAGGCCGCTCATCGGCACGGACAAAATGGACATCCTGGCCACGGCGCGAAAAATCGGAACGTACGATATTTCGTCGGAGCCATTTCACGATTGCTGCCCCGTCTTTCTTCCGCGCATGCCGGCACTGTACGCTTCCGCGGCAGACCTCGACGAAGCAGAGGCGGAGCTGGATATTCCCGGACTCATCACCATGGGCCTGCAGAGCGCGACTCTGGAGCAATTTCATTACACCGGCAGGGAAATTAAGAGCGATATTTCACATCCGGGAAAATTTTCAGGAAAGAAGAGCATCGCAACGGCGTAAACAGCGCAATGAGAAAATAAAAGGGCGCTGAATCTCTCAGCGCCCCTTTCTCGATCGTTCAATCATCCAAACAAAATCTTGGTTAGCGGTCTCTTCCGCCGCCCCCGCCGCCGTATCCTCCGCGGTCACCGCGATCGCCACCACGCCCACCGCCTCCGCGTCCGCCGCCACCACCTCCGCCATGGCCGCCGCGGCCACCGCCGCCTCCGCCGCCATGTCCGCCCCCACCGTGTCCACCGCGTGGACCTCCGCCACCACCGGAGCCGCCTCCTTCGCGTTGAGGACGAGCTTCATTTACAACCAGCGCGCGTCCGAGAAAATCTTTGCCGTTGAGAGCCGCGATTGCCTTTTCAGCTTCCGCATCATTCCCGATTTCCGCGAAGCCGAATCCGCGAGGTTGCCCGGTAAAACGGTCGCGCAACAGCGTAAGTGAATCCGGCGTCACGCTAATTTCTGCAAACAGCGCCGCCACCTGCTCTTCCGTAGCTTTGAACGACAGATTGCCGACGTACAATTTCTTCACGGTCGTTCTCCTTGTGCCCCTGACCATCGCCAGGGCGCGTAATGCGAAGCTGAAGAGACAGGATCTCGGCGCGGGCGGCCAGGTCCAGCCACACCCGGCTGAAGCAAGCGTGCGCGGCACGATGATGGATTTTCCGCTGACGGTTCAGCCGATTCTCGAGCGCGCTGGAAAATTGTTCTCCGCGGTGGAAATCGTATCGCGCCAGCCGGACCGTTCCCTGAAACGCACCACATACGGAGAGATCTACAGGCGTTCGCGCCGCCTGGCGCGCGCGCTGGAGCTTGCCGGAATGGCGCGTGGCGATCGAGTCGGCACATTAATGTGGAACCACTCTGTGCATCTCGAGGCTTACCTCGGAGTGCCCGTTTCCAGCGGCGTTTTGCACACTTTGAATGTGCGCCTTCATCCCGACGAACTGGCTTACATCGCCAATCACGCGCGCGACCGCTATTTGATCGTTGACGATGTATTGCTCCCGGTCTATGAATCCTTCCGCGGCAAGGCCAATTTCGAACGCGTTTTCGTGGTGCCCTTCAGCGGCGGAAAGGTCCCGCGCGCGCACGAAAGCTATGAAGATTTTCTCTCTGCTGCCGACGATGAATTTGTATATCCGCTGCTGGAAGAAAACGAAGCCGCAGCCATGTGTTTTACCTCCGGCACCACGGGAAAGCCCAAAGGCGTGGTCTATTCTCATCGAGCGCTGGTGCTGCACAGCTTGACTCAAAGTCTCACCGACTGCTTTGGCATCAGCCACAACGACGTCTTGCTTCCGGCATCGTCCATGTTTCACGCCAATGGATGGGGCTTGCCGTTTACGGCTGCCATGGCCGGTGCGAAGCTGGTCTTGCCCGGCCCGCATGTGGACGCGGAAAGTTTGTTGGGTCTGATAGAAAGTGAAAAAGTCACGCTTGCTTGCGGCGTGCCGACGATTTGGTTCGGCCTGCTCGACGCGCTCGAGAAAAACCCTGGACGCTGGAAAATCTCGCACCCTGTGCGAATCGTATGCGGAGGCGCCGCGGTGCCCGAATCGCTTCTGCGCGGCCTCGACCGCTTCGGCATCCACATCACTCATCTTTGGGGCATGACTGAAACTGCCCCGCTGGCTACGACAGGGCTGATCAAGTCCACGCTGGCCCACGGCACGGACGATGAAAAATATAAAATCCGTGCGAAGCAGGGTATCCCTGCACCGTTCATTGAACTGCGAGTCATGGGAGAGCAAGGCGAAGCAGTCTGGGACGGCGCCGCGTCCGGAGAGCTGGAAGTTCGCGGTCCATGGGTCGCGGCGACTTATTTTGAAGCGCCCGAAACCGCCGACCGCTGGACAACTGACGGATGGTTCCGCACCGGGGATGTCGCGACGATTGATGAAGAAGGCTACGTCAAGATTCTCGACCGCAGCAAGGACCTCATCAAATCCGGCGGCGAATGGATTAGCTCCGTCGATCTTGAAAATGCGCTGATGTGCCACCCGGGCGTGCGTGAAGCTGCCGTCGTCGGCGTGCCGCACCCAAAATGGCAGGAACGGCCTCTGGCTGTGGTGGTCGCAAAAGAAGGAGTTTCTTTGCAGCCGGAAGAGTTGCGGGAATTTCTGGCCGCGAAGTTTGCGAAATGGCAGTTGCCGGACGCTTTCGTCTTTGCCCTGGAAATTCCGCACACGTCGGTTGGCAAACTGCTTAAGTCCAAATTGCGCGAGCAGTTCGCGGATTGGACCTGGGATTCATAGAGGTCCGCGAAAAATCTCATCCGGCCCTACGTGCGGTAGCTTGCATTGATACGGACGTATTCCGCAGTGAAATCGCAGGTCCATACGCGGGCCGCGCCTCGGCCGGCGTGCAGATCCACTATTACCGGGACATATTTGGCCAGCATCTTGCGATGCGCAACGCGCTCATCGAAGCCGAGCTCGCGGCCACGCCGGCACACGGACATGCCCGCGATATGAATATCAACGCTGTTCGGCTCGAACGAAACGCCTGAGCGGCCTGCGGCAGCGAGGATGCGGCCCCAGTTGGGGTCGGCGCCCGCAAAAGCAGTCTTCACCAGCGGCGAATTCGCGATGGTGCGAGCGATTTTATCCGCGGCGCGATCCGAGGTCGCCCCTCGCACTTCAATTTCGATCACGCGTTCAGCGCCTTCGCCGTCCGCTACGATAGCGAGCGCGAGAGATTTGCACACAACTTCCAGCGCGGCGCAAAACTTGCGGTAGTCACTATTCTCGCTCGAAATCTTCCGCGCGCCGCTTTCACCGTTCGCGAGCAACGTGACGGTATCGTTCGTGGAAGTATCTCCGTCCACCGTAATCGCGTTGAACGTGCGTGACACGGCAGCCCGAAGCGCTTTCGATAGCAGAGCCGGTGAAACGGCCGCGTCCGTAGCGAGGAATCCCAACATGGTAGCCATGTGCGGCTCAATCATCCCCGAGCCTTTGGCGCATCCGAGAATGCGAACCACCTTTCTGCCGATGCGGCATTTTGCCGCAGCCCATTTCGGCCGCGTATCGGTGGTCATGATCGCTTTCGTAAATTGCTCGAAAGCTGGTGCGTCCGAGCTTCGCGCCTGCGCGAGCTGCGGAATCGTCCGCAGAATTTTCTCCGCGCGCAGCGGGAGACCAATTACCCCCGTAGAACACACGAGTATTTCGTCTTGCCTGCAACCCAACGAGCGCGAAAGCTTCGCGGCTGTTTTGCGCGAAGCCGCGATTCCTTGCGGCCCAGTGCAGCAATTTGCGTTTCCGGAGTTGACGATTACCCCGCGGATTTTGTGGCCTGAGTTCTGCAAGTGTTCGCGCGAGAGACGGACTGGCGCGGCTTGCACTCGATTTGTGGTGAAAACAGCGGCGGCAGTCGCGACGGTATCGCTTGTGAGCAAAGCCAGATCGAGACGAGCCTTTTTGAGACCACACGCAGTAGCTGCGAATGTGAAGCCACGCGGAATGTCAGCACGCGAAGGTTGTGACTTCATGCGGACATGGGCGTAGCGGATTCACTGAGGATCGGCAGCATGATGCGCTCGGGCAGCACCGTCGCAATCACCGCGACCAGTTTGCAGGACCGGCGTTTTACGCAGGTGCAACAGTCGCGCTCGATTTTTTCAGTGAGCAGCTTTCTCGAAGAAGCCACGAAACCCTGTCGCTCGAAGAATTGCGGCGCATGCGTTACGGCAAAAACGCGAGCGATCCCGCTCTTTCGCGCTTCCTCCAACGCAAACGCAATCAGCTTTGTACCGATTCCGCATCCTCGAATCTGCGTATCCACGGCCACGGAGCGAATCTCCGCGAGGTCCGCGCTATATTTTTCGAGCGAAAGGCAGCCCACCACACGCCGAGAGTCTGTCTGAACCAAAAAGTGGCCGATGTTCCGGCGGATTTCCTCCTGAGTGCGAGCCAGCAACAATCCTTGCTCGGAGTAGTGTGCGATGAGCCCAAAGATTGCGGGCGCATCGGAAATTCTCGCGCGCCGCGCTCTCACAGGCCCGCCTCCAACTTCGCCAGACGAGTCTTGAATTCTTGCAATGCAGCTCGAACCGCCCCGGGAGCAGTTCCGCCAGGCGACGAGCGGCGCGCCAGCGCGGATTCCAGAGTCAGCGCCGTAGCCAAACTTCCCTCAAAGACTGGGGAAAATTCTTTCAGCCGCTCGACCGGCATTTCGCGGATCGATTTCCCTTCCTTTTCCGCCGCTTGAAATACTTTGCCTGCGATTTCGTGCGCCTCGCGGAAAGGAACCCCGAAAGTAACCAGATAGTCCGCGACTTCGGTGGCAACAAGCGCCGCATCCTGCGCCGCCGCACGCAAACGATCTTCGCGAAATTGGGTGGCCGCCAATGTAGCCCCCGCAATTTGCAGCATGGCCAGTGCCTGATCTTGAGCCTGGAAAAGATTTTCTTTGTCTTCCTGCAAGTCGCGCTGATAGCTGGAGGGCAAGCCCTTCATGGTAGTAAGCAGAGCGAATAGGCTTCCATAGATTCGCCCCGTCTTGCCGCGAATTAGCTCCCAAGCGTCGGGATTTTTCTTTTGCGGCATCAGGCTGCTGCCGGTGGAAAATTCATCCGGCAACTCAACGAACCCGAACTCCGGCGAAGCGAACAGCACAAAATCTTCGGCGAGCCGGGACAGGTGCATCGCAAGAGTTGCAAGCGCAAAGAGATATTCGAGCGCGAAATCGCGGTCGCTGACCGAATCCAGGCTGTTGGCGGAAATACTGGAAAAGCCGAGATCCTGAGCGAGCGCTTTACGGTCGAGCGGAAATGCGCAGCCGGAAAGAGCGCCCGAGCCGAGCGGGCAAACATCGGCGCGCGCAGCGGCAGCGGCGATTCGTTCAGCGTCACGATGAAACGCCTCCCCGTGCGCCAGAAGCCAGTGCGAAAGAAGCAGCGGCTGGGCGTGTTGCATGTGCGTGTTACCCGGCATGGGGATTTTCAGATTGCGCTCTGCCTGCGTTGCGATAGCATTTTCCAATGAAGCGATGGCGCGCCGGATTTCGCGCGCGGCGTCTTTCACATACATGCGAAATTCGGTGGCCACCATGTCGTTGCGGCTGCGCCCGGTGTGCAACTTAGCGCCGAGCGTGCCGAGTTTTTCGATCAGCGCGGTTTCAACGAAATGATGGACGTCCTCAGCTTTCGAATTGTCGAGCCAGGCAGCGTCGGATTTTGCGCGGGTCTCGAGAGCATCAAGTGCCGCAACCAACTGCTCGCCCTCTTCTTTCGTGAGAATTCCCGCGCGAGCGATGGCGCGTGCCCAAGCGCGATCGAGCGCGAATTCCTGCGGCAACAACCGGCGGTCAAATTTCCAGGAGCGCTCGAATTCGTAGAACGATGCATCGGGACCGCGCTCGAAACGGCCTCCCCACATTTTCCGCTGGCTTGCGGCATCACTCATCGAGCTTTGGCCTCGTGATGCGCGGCCTGCGCTTTGGGTTGAGTTTCTTCCTGCGGCACGGTGATAGGCAGCGCGAAAAGATTGATGAAGCCTTCCGCATCTTTCGGGTTGTAGCCGGTCATGGTGAAGCTGGCGAGATTCGTGCGGTAAAGCGAATAGGGCGAGCGGCGGGATGTCACGTTCACGTTGCCCCTGCAAAGGGAGAGTGAAACCGTACCGCTGACGCGCCGCTGCGAACTGGTGAAGAAAGCGTCGAGCGCTTCGCGCAACGGCGTGAACCACATGCCGTAATAGACCATCTCCGCGTAGCGCAGTGAAAGAATCTGCTGGTAGTGCGCGGTTTCGCGATCCAGCGCGAGCGATTCGAGTTCGCGGTGCGCAGTCACCAGCAGCGTTCCGCCGGGCGTTTCGTACGCGCCACGCGATTTGATCCCCACCAGCCGGTTTTCGACGATGTCCATGCGCCCTACGCCGTTGGCTGCTGCGATTTCATTCAGCAGCGTGAGCAGCGGGATGGAATCGAGTTTCTTGCCGTTCACCGAAACCGGAGTTCCGCCTTCGAATCCGATTTCAACTATGGTCGGCTTCTCGGGCGCTGCCGTAGGCGCTACCACCCATTGCCACATGCTTTCATCCGGCGCGTTGGCGGGATCTTCCAACACTCCGCCTTCATGGCTCAAATGCCAAATGTTGCGGTCGCGGCTATAAATATTTTCCGTAGTCTGCTCGACGGGAACGTTATGCGCGCGGGCGTAGGCGATGGCTTCCTCCCGCGACGCTATCTTCCATTCGCGCCACGGCGCGATGATTTGCAATTCAGGCGCGAGCGCTTTGGCCGCCAGCTCAAACCGCACTTGATCGTTGCCTTTGCCCGTGCAGCCATGAGCGACGGCATCGGCGCCTAGTTTTTTCGCGATCTCAACCTGACGCTTCGCGAGCAACGGCCGCGCGAAAGAAGTGCCCAGCAGATATTTGTGCTCGTAAACGGCTCCAGCGCGCAAAGTTGGCCAGATGTAACCGGTGATGAATTCCTCGCGCAGATCTTCCACGAAAGCGGCGCTGGCGCCGGTGGCAAGCGCCTTCTTGCGCGCTGCTTCCAGATCTTCCTGCTGGCCGAGATCGCCGATCATAGCAATCACTTCGCAGCCGTAATTTTCCTTCAGCCAGGGAATGATGATGGAGGTGTCCAGACCTCCAGAGTACGCCAGCACAACTTTCTTCGGCAATTCGTTCTCCTCGATTAATTAATTCAGCAGAGTGAGCAGGATGGCTTTCTGCATGTGCAGACGGTTTCCGGCCTGGTCGAACACGATCGAACGCGGCGAATCGATTACTTCTTCGCTGACTTCCGAACCGCGATGGGCGGGAAGACAGTGCATGAAGACTGCGTCAGGCGCGGCTTGCGCGAACAGCGCATCGTTCACCTGATAGGCCGCGAAGGCCGCTTCGCGCGCCGCCACTTCTCCTTCCTGACCCATGCTGGTCCACACGTCCGTGTAAATCGCCTGCGCATCCGCGACGGCTTCCTCAGGCGAGCTGCAAAGTTCAATCTTGCCGCGCGTTTCGCGCGCCGTGCGTTTCGCTTCCGATACTACAGCGGGATCAGGATTGTAACCCGCAGGCGTGGCGATGCGAACATGTGCACCAGCGCGCGCCCCGATGCTCAGCAGCGAATGGCAGACATTATTGCCGTCGCCAACGTAGGCCAGCTTCAGTCCACGCAGGCTGCCGAAACGTTCCTCCAGAGTGAAGAAATCCGAGAGTGCCTGGCAGGGATGATAACGGTCGGAAAGCGCGTTAATCACCGGGATGGACGCGTTATCGGCGAGAGCATCGATCGATTCCTGCGTGAACGTGCGCGCTACGATTCCCTGAACCCAGCGTTCGAGATTTTTCGCCACGTCGGGAATGGATTCGCGCTGGCCCAGCTTTGTCTCCGTATGGTCGAGAAAGACCGTCGCGCCGCCAAGGCTCGAGATTCCGACTTCGAAAGTTACGCGCGTGCGCAAGGAAGGTTTCTCGAAAATCAGCGCGAGGAAACGGCCGGCCAGCGCTCCGCGATAGCGGTCTGGATGGGCTTTCACGTCGGCCGCGAGATGGAATAGTTCGCGTACCTGCGCGGGAGTCCATTCCATTCCAGTTAAAAGATCTTTCGTTAACGTCAAAGGAACGACGGCGGCGTTCATAGTTGCCTCGAAGCAGCCATGGCCTTCGGCTGCGTTTGAATTGGTGTCCTTAACTTGTGCTCTTTGGCCGATGCCGTCGCAGCCGCTTTTGAGCTCGCGACCAGCACAGGTTCCAGTTTGGCGAGAAATTCGACGATGTCGCGCTTGCGAATGATGAACGGTGGAAGCAAACGCAAGATGTGGTCGTGCGTGCAGTTGATGAGTACGCCTCGGCGCAGCGCTTCTTGAACGATGGGCGCGCCGTCGCATGACAGATCCACACCCAGCATCAATCCTTGGCCGCGCACTTCGCGGATAAAATCGAACCGTGCGGCAAGTTTTTCGAGGCCGGCACGCAATTCAGCCCCGCGCTCTCGCACCTGCGCCAGCAGCTTTTCTTCTTCGACGATGGTAAGAAATTCAAGCGCGGTCGCGCAGACGAGCGGTCCGCCGCCAAACGTGGTCCCGTGAGTGCCGGGTGTGAACGCCGAGGCAAACTTCTCGTTCGCGATAATCGCGCCCAGCGGAAGCCCTGCTGCAAGCGGCTTCGCGACGACGGTAATATCCGGCAACGAATCAAATTGCTGATACGCGAAATATCGTCCCGTGCGGCCCAGGCCGCACTGTATCTCGTCGGCGATCAGCGCAGCGTCGTGTTGCGTGGCAAGCTCGCGCGCGCGATTCCAGAAACGCTCGTCCACCGGGAAAATGCCGCCCTCGCCTTGAATCGTCTCGATCACCAGGGCACAAACCGAATCGTCAAATTTGGATTCGAGGTCCGCCACATGGTTGAAGCGCACGAATTCAACACCGGGAACCAGCGGCTCGAACGGTTCGCGATACTTCGCCGTATGTGTGATGGATACGGCGCCAAATGTTCGGCCGTGGAACGAGTTCTCCAGAGCTAGGATTCGTGTTTTTCTTCCGGCGGATTCTGAGCTGCTGTTCTTCTGCTTTGCGTGTGAGTAGGCGCGCGCCAGCTTCAACGCCCCATCGATCGCTTCGGTCCCGCTGTTGGTGAAAAAAACGCGATCGAGTCCGGACCAATCCGCGAGCTTCCGCGCCAGCGGCCCTTGATATGCGTTGTGAAAAAGATTTGAAAGATGAATGGCCCGGCCGGCTTCTCGCCGAATCACGCGCACCAGCCGCGGGTGCGCATGTCCCAACGCGTTCACCGCGATGCCACCCAAAAAATCGAGATACTCGCGTCCCTCCGAATCGTAAAGGCGGCATCCGCGCCCGCGAGCAAATACAACCGGCGGACGTTTGTACGTGCTCATCAAGTGGCGTGCTTCATCCGCCCGAATCCCGGCCGCAGAAACGGATTTTTTCGCCGCGATTTTCCTTTTTGCCATTTCTAGCGCGCCGCTCCTTGAGCCATTCTCGCAGTGGAATGAACGGCTGGAAGCACCCGGGTGCCAAAACGGCGCGAGCCATTTGCAGCGGTGAACAAGGAACGCGGCAGCGTTCCGCCTACGATGTGGACCTCGCTAACGCCTCCGGCCAACGCGCGCTTCGCGGCTTCGAGTTTCAAAACCATTCCACCCGATACTTTATTTCGGCGGATAAGATCTTCAATTTCCGCGCCGCGAACCGCGCGCAGCACTTTTTCTCCGTCCAGCACACCCGCCACGTCGGTGAGAAAAATCAAGCGGTCGGCTTGAACGAATTCCGCAGCCGCGGCCGCCATATGATCGGCGTTGATGTTGTAGAGCTCTCCATCGGAGCCGAGCCCCAGACAGGAAGCAACCGGAACGATCCCCGCGCTCCAGAGTGAGCGCAGGAACTCCACATTTACCTCGGTGAGGTAGCCGACGTATCCAAGGCTGCCTTCGCATTCGCCAACTTGCATCGGCTCGGCCAGAAAACATGCGGCGTCGGACGCGCTTATGCCCACAGCCGGCTGTCCGGCCAGTGAAACAGCTCCCGCGAGACGCTTGTTCAGCAGTCCGGCAAAAACCATCACGGCAGCATCCCGCGTTTCGCGATCGGTAACGCGAAGCCCGTTCACAAAGCGGCTGGAAATTCCCATGCGTTCGAGCGTGCTCGTGAATATCTTTCCGCCGCCGTGAATTACCAGCAGCTCATGTCCGCCGCGCGCGAGTTCGCTTACTTGCCGCGCGATCGTCTGCACCGTTTCTTTGCGCTCCAGGAGCGCGCCCGCAACTTTGATCACCAGTCTCATAGCAACCCCGCAGTCTCCGGATAACCGAACATCTCGTTCATGTTTTGTACCGCCTGCCCCGCCGCGCCTTTGCCCAAATTATCGAGGCACGAAAGGATTACCAGCCGTTCGCCCGAAGGATCCAACGCAAACCCGATATCGCAGAAATTCGTGTGTGTTACGTGCTGCAGTTCCGGCAAGCGTCCGGCGGGCAAAATGCGGACCATTCGCCGCTCGGCGTAAAAACGGCGATAGAGACTTTCGATCTCGTCCGCGCGGCGCGGCTGTGCCAGCCACACGTGCAGAGTGGAAAGAATTCCCCGCTCCACAGGCAGCAAATGGGTAGTGAAAATAAAATCGTCCAAAGCGATTCCAGCATGTTCTGCAATCTCGGGAGTATGCCGATGCGTGAACACGCCGTAAGCGCGGAAATTTTCATTCACCTCGACGAAATGAGTTTCGCGCTTCGGTTCTTTCCCCGCGCCGCTCACGCCGGACTTGCAATCGCACACCACGCCGCGAGATGAGTTAATCCAGCCGGCTTCCACCAGCGGCCGCAACCCGAGGATCACGGACGTTGCATAGCAACCTGGATTGGCCACCAGCCGCGCTTTCGGCAAGGCATTGGCGTAAATTTCGGGCAAGCCATAGACCGCTTCGGAAAGCGTTTCCGCATTAGCGGGCGCCAGCTTGTACCAATCGGCAAAAGTCTGCGGCTCCCGAAAACGCAGCGCGCCGCTCAAATCGACCACGCGCAGCTTGGGATTCTCCGCCAGAAGTTCGGGGACTAGCTCCAGTGAAGCTTCGTGCGGTGTCGACAGAAAAACGACATTCGCTCCGCTGTTTGCAACAGCGCCTGCCGAAAGCGGCATGCAGCGCGCTTCGCCCCAGCCGCGAAGCTGCGGAAAAATTTCCGTCAGGCAGCGAACGTTTGCATGTTCCCCGCGAACGAAGAATATCGGCTTCTCGATCTGCGGATGCCGCAGAAGCAGCCGGGCCATCTCGAATCCCGCATAGCCGGTTGCTCCGACGACGGCAACTTTTGTCTTATCGCTCATCCCAGCATTTCCTCGATTCGTTTCTGAACCACGCCGCGCGCAGTGCGTGACGGCGCGATGATTAGAACCGTGTCATCGCCCGCCAGCGTTCCGGCCACTTCTTTCCAGCGCTCCGCGTCCAGAGCCGCAGCGATCGGCTGAGCTCCGCCTGGGGGCGTTTTCAAAACGAGCATGTTCTGCGCCGGGCGCACATCCAGCAAAAATTCCTTCACCGCGCGGGCCAGCGCGGGAATTGAAGACGTTTCTTCGGCTGCCGCAGCGGAAAGAGGCCGGTAGCCCTCGGCAGTTTTCACCAGGCGCAGTTCGCGAAGATCGCGCGAGAGCGTGGCTTGTGTAACCCGCACGCCCAGGTGCACGAGCTGCCGCCGCAGTTCGTCCTGGCTGCCAACCGGCGGCCCCGCCAGCACCTTCAAAATCTGCCCTTGCCGAAATCTTTTATGCGCGCCCATTCAACCTTATGCGTGATTATTCATCTCACTGCATAATAATACATTATCGAGCAGGCGTGTCAACAGCACAGTCGAAAAATAGTAGAAACGAGTGTCGTCAGAACCAAGGGAGGACTGCGAAAGGGTTTCTGCGGATGGCGCCGGAGTCCGAAAAAAACCGCAGAGGTAATCCCTGCGGCGGAGATACAATCCCCATCGAAATGCCGCCGCGTCTAAAAACGTTTGGGCGCGTGCAAGAATTCTTAGGGGAGCCTAGATGAGTTATTCGGCGAGGTCTTTGATGAAACGTTTGGAATGGTTCTGCTTTTTGAGCTCGATTTTAATCGGGGTGTGCGCCGCTCAGACTCCGAAAATCTCCGCACCCGCAGAAATTGCAATCCGTGCGGGAAAAGTGCTGGATGTTCGCACCGGAAATTATCTTGCGGATCAAATCATCTGGATCGAAGGCGATCGCATTAAAGCCATCGGAAAGGCCGCGGAAATTTCAAGCCAGCTTCCAGCGGGCGCTAAGACAATCGACCTTTCGAACGCGACTGTGCTTCCTGGTTTGATTGATTGCCACACGCACCTGACTTTCACGCCGTACATGTCGGGTCCGGCAGGCCTGCACGTTTCTTATCCGCGGCAGGCACTGATCGGCGCCCGCAATGCCCGCCTCACTCTCGAAGCTGGTTTCACAACCGTGCGCAATGTGGGGGCCAATGGATATTCAGACATAGCTTTGCGCGACGCCATTAAGGCCGGAGATGTTCCGGGCCCGCGAATACTCGCTTCCGGCCCCGCGCTCAGCATCACCGGAGGCCACGCCGACGAGAATTTCCTCGCGCCTCAATTCAATTTTTCGAGTGATGGAGTAGCCGACGGCATCGATGGCGTGACGATGAAGGTGCGGGAAAACATAAAATACGGCGCCGACGTGATCAAATTCATGGCCACCGGCGGCGTGCTCTCCGAAGGCGATAACCCGGCACTCGCGCAATATAGTCCCGAGGAAATGAAAGCGATCGTCGACACCGCGCACGGTTTAGGCCGCAAAGTGGCGGCGCACGCTCACGGCGCTCTCGGAATCAAGAACGCGGTGCTCGCAGGTGTGGATTCCATCGAGCACGGCAGCTACATAAATGAGGAAGACATCCAGTTGATGAAGCAGCACGGCACGTATTTGGTTCCCACGCTCTATCTCGGCGATTGGCTGACGGAAAATATGATGACGCTTGGCCTCACCCCCAACATGATCGAAAAGGCCAAAATCGTTTTGCCGATCGCGCGCCAGAATATCGGAGTTGCTTTCAAGGAGGGCGTAAAGGTTGCGTTCGGCACCGATGCCGCAGTCTATCCTCACGGTTTGAACGCGCGAGAATTTGCGGTCATGGTCAAACTCGGTCTTTCGCCATTGCAGTCGATTCAAGCCGCTACCGTAAACGCAGCCGATTTGCTCGGCTGGACGGACCGCGTTGGCACACTCGAGCCTGGAAAGTTTGCGGACATCATCGCTATTGACGGCGATCCGCTCGCCGACGTGCACTTGCTGGAAAACGTCCGATTCGTAATGAAGGGCGGCGAGGTGGTCAAGAACCAGTAGAAGGTGCGCCGATGGCAACGAAAATCAGCGCGAACTGTTAAGAATTACTGCCCTTGAGCAAAGCTCTTTGCAAGGCTTTGGCAACCCACAACAAACCGGGACTCTTACTGAGATGGTTATCCCTCAGTTCTGAAAGCCTGCGGCGGAAGAAAGCTTTCGCCTTCCACGGAACTCGACGGTTCGCATCGGATAAGCCGAAGTTATTTTGGTAAACAACCGAGAATTCGCGCGATCCTCCAGCAG
The DNA here is from genome assembly GCA_050012235.1 of Candidatus Acidiferrales bacterium. Classification (GTDB taxonomy): domain Bacteria; phylum Acidobacteriota; class Terriglobia; order Acidiferrales; family UBA7541; genus Palsa-295. The sequence goes on from JBEKHP010000036.1 coordinate 84,009, forward strand.
GCACCTCAAACGAGAGACGAATCCCTTTATCATCTCTCCGCGCATCACGCCACGGCGTCCCATCGAGAAGAACTTTTTCTGCCGGGATGTCACCGCGCACGGGCCATTCGACAGAACATCGCAGAATATCCTTTGAAGTGTTTGCAATCTTGCCCGCATTCGCATACGCGCGGATTTCCAGAGTTCCATCCGTAGTCCGTCGCCGAAGGTAGGAATTCTCCACAGCGCTCTGCACATTAGACCATCGTATCTCGGGCGCCAGAGCATTAATGCGCGATACCACCCGGATAAGAGACTCCGGATCTTTGAAGATTTCGTGATGCTCCACAATTAAGACAGGCTTCCCGAAGAAAAGATTGAACGCAATATCCTGCAACGCGATTTCCCGCGGATATTTCCTGAGAAATAAAGGAAATCCGTCATATTTTAGTACCGCAGGCTCCATGAAGTCTGAAAGGCTGAGGCCCGAATTTTCCCCGCGCGGGTAAGGACCTGAGTTCACCGCTGCGGAGAAATTGTGCGCCTTGAGCGCAGCCATGGCATCTCGCGAAAAATTTCCTTGAGGGAATACCATCACATGGTCACATCGAATTCCCGTATCCTTCTGATGCGCGTCCATGCGTTCTTCGGCTACGGTTAACATGGCGTTTAGCAGGCCGGAATCTTTCGACGCAAACTCGGCAGCGGTGTGGTCGTTTCCGTGGAAACAAATCGAGAGACGGTCAGGCCGCTCCCGGAACATGCGAGCAACCCCAGGCGAATTTCGCCGGTAATTGAAGGGTATGAACGCGATGCTGGTATGGAAGTTGTATTTGTCCATGAGCGCAAGCAGACGCTCGTAATTCAGAAACCCATAGTCTTTTCTGAGCAACGGATCGTCGATAACCAGCGTTGCATGATGCTGATTCGGTCGCCAGCATTGCTCACGAAACGCATATCGAGTGAACATCGCGGCAGGCATCAATTGTGAAAAATACTCCGCCAAAGGTTTTCCACTCACGTCGGCACTGAGGTCCGCCACGTTCGCGCCTGCAAGAAAGAAAATCTCCGCCCGCTCGCGTTGAATGCTTGCAAAGAATGGCCGGCCTCCGATCGATATATACGTTTGGACCGCGCTGGCCGTCGCATTTTCGATAAAAACCCGGTCGTTTGTCTGAGCGATCGGGCCAAAAGTCAGGCCCGAAAAAGCCCCGCATACTTCTTTGTGTCCTGCACTGATCTCATAGCTCAACCCTGCCCCTTCGATCGGTTGCAGTGAGTGCAGAGATCCTTGCGAAAATGCGCTGACGGCGCCGGCTGCAAGAGGATCGAGCGACAAATTGTGAAGGAGCACGAAGGAAAACTGCGAAACCAGGTAGGAAGCTAGGCTTGGCGGAAAAGACTCACCCTGCAAACACTCTCGAATCGCGGCAGGATTTACTACAAAGCAGGAATTCTTGTCACCGACATGCTTCTCGATAAACTCCGGCGAAAGCGTGGCTCCTTTTTCGATGCTCAGCAATTCACATTGACCGCCTATAGATTCCGTAAGACGAACGAGGCGGGCGTCGGCTGGATTCAATTCCCCTGAGTAAGGAACGACTAGTTTCACCAACTCTCCCTGTGTCTCGGACAGTAACCCGCAGGCGGTTTAGGTCTTGCCGCCGGGGATGGACTTTGCAGAAGTTGAACTTAGCGATGTAAGGCGTCGCGAAAACGCCTTCAAGGAAATGTCAGGCGTGAGGGGAACCCCACACTTTGCTATGGCGACCGCAGGATTACCCTGCACCACGGTCATTGGCGGCACGGACTTCGTGACCACACTCCCGGCGGTGACCACCGCGCCACGGCCGATCACCACATTCGGCAAAATCATTACCCCAGGTCCCACGAACGCATCTTCTTCGATCGTCACACCCTGGGTTTCCTTGAAATGGGCAATCACCGTCGTACGTATGCCGACCGACGCGCGATCGCCAATCGTAATAAGATGCGGGCGCGAAGTGTCGAGTATCACGTCATAACCGATCCACACGTCTTTTCCAATATGAACTCCGCGAGCCCGATGCAACTTCACTCTTAGTGTCGTGGCGCCCGGCACGATTCTCGCAAGATTCTGAAAGAGGCGGTTTATGAGGCCTCGGACTGTGCTCTCTTTCACGTATTTTCTCGTTTGTGTTTCAATTCGCGGCCACTTAATCAGCTAACGGCTTTGTGCTTGCGAACATAATTTTGTACTGCATCAAAAGACACTAACTCCGGCAGGTCCATGAGATTGATCTGCAACCCGAACTCTTCCTGAAGGACTGCGACGAGCGTGACGGCGGCTAAAGAATCCCACGCCGGCACCGAATCCATGGTCGCGCTGCGAATCTGTTCCGTCGTCAGTTCCGGAAATACGGATGAAAAACAGCGGGCTAGACGAGTCTCCATCTCATCCATTCACAGCCTCCTCCACGCGGTGGAATAACGACGGAGACTTCTCCGAAAAGGCCGCCCTTGAGAGCCGCATGCCAGCGGTCAAAGGGGAGCCCAGCAATTCGGCAAAGAACTCCTGCAGCGGTCCATTCCGGGGTGTCGCCTGATAATCGAAACCAATTTCTTCTGCATCAAATTTCTCGAAGAGTTGTTTTAAGGATTGATATTCGATGCGCCGCGAAAAGGCCCGGCAACTCATCACCCAGGAATCGATTCGGACCGACTTTCCCTGAATCCTGCCCAGTAGAACTGCAATCTTTCCCAGCGGCCCGAACTTGTCCTCGTAGCTCGCAGCCATCACAAAAGTTGCCGGATCGTTCAGATAAGTTTTCCAGGCCGCGTCGGTCAATCGCTTGCCGTTCAGGTTAAATTGGTTGGTTTTATTAATCAACTCGAAAGCCCGATTATCTGCAGCTTGTTTCCCGAAAGTGAATCGGATCGAGGCGTCCGCACTCTGAAGGAAATCATCCAACGAACCCCCGGTGGCATCCAAGGATTCGCGCAAGACACCTGCACCACGTATGCTTTTCAGCCGAATCGAATCCTCTTCGGAAGTCACACTTTTGCCAAAAAGATCCCGCATACGTTTCAGCAAATCCCAAACTCCCTGGTAATCATTTGTCGGGAAAACGATGCATTCCATTTCGGGGAATGCGGCTTTCACCTCTGCAACTTCCATCGCGCTATCGTCAATGAAAACGACGGCTTCAGCGCCGATGTTCCACGCCTTCAAAATGCGCTGGACGGACTCCGATTTTCGAGACCAATGGACCTCAAACGGATACACACTCTCTTCGGAGAGAATGAGATCTTCTCGTTCGAAGGCCTGTGCGACCAGCGCAGCATCATTCTTGCTGGCGACGGCGATCAAAACTCCCGCGCTAGCGAGCGAACCAAGAAATTGCTGATAGAGGCCGTGCATATGTGAGTGCTGATCGAGGTGCCAGGAAATTCCTTCCGTGCCAACTTCACCCAGGATTCCCGACCACAGCGTGTTGTCCAAATCTGTGATCAATCCCTTCCTGGGGGTGGGATTCTCTACTAAGGCGGCCAGTAGCTCGGCAATGGCGGAGGCATGAGGCAGTTTGTACGGAAAACCCGCCATCAAATCCGATTGCACATCGAGCCGCGCCGGCGCGGGGGAGAGTTCATCGAGACGCTGAGTATTAAGGATGCGTATGGACGCGTCGCGGGAGATTGACGCGGCAAACGAGGCGACGAGTTGCCGCAGCTGAAGTTCGTAGTCGCCGGCCTGCCGAGCCGGCGTTGTAAAAAGAGGAGGCAGCGGAAGAGTTGGCAAGGAAACGCACGCTGGGACGAAAGCCGACGTCCGCCTCAGCGCCTGCTCCAGACGCGCCGCAACCAGGCTTGCAGACTTCACGATGTCCGGCAAGTCTGTAGTTTGCCAACCGCCCAAGCTTCGAATCCCAAGGCGCGGGTCAAAGTCTTGCCATTCGATTACAACGGCCAGAATGTCGCATTCTGACGGCTGAAGGCGCTCAAGATTTCCCGCAAGATCCCCAAACAGACCGGTTTTCACTTCGACGCGTTGCTTAGGTAAACGCTTTCGCAAATGAGCAGCTAGGAAGGTCTGCAGATGCAGTGGAGTAAAACCGCAAGCCAAAAACGTCCGAAGCGGCTGCGCGCCTTCCGGAAGGGCTTGTTTGAAAATCTCTAGTGCTTCGACTAGGTTCACAGGATCCGCACCAATAAATTGTCAGCATCCAGCGCACTGGCTCCGAGCGAGCGAAAACAGGATAGAAAGCCGACTGACTCGGCCCTCAAAAGTCTAACATAGCGGCGTTTGGCAAAAAGCCTGGCCCTCGTGGAAGGAAACTACTTAGAAAACATCCAAATACATGGCGGAAACCGGCTCAGGAGGGGGGTCACCTTTAAATACCGTGAGATACGCCTGCAATACGCGCGGCGATCGGCGGAATCTCGCTGCGCTAAAGGGCTCCATGTCGGCGTATCCCAACGAGGGGACGATTGCCATCTGTGCTCCTGCAGCGATAGCCTGATCGAGCATCTGCCGAACGAGCGCCAGCCGTTCCGCCTGTTCGAGCGTTCCCCACAGCACATCTTCGATGATCAAGCACTTCGTCTGCTGAGAGTTAGCAATCGCCACCACGTGGCCCGTGAGAACCCCTTGTCTGTCTCCCGAGACGTGTCGCGCAACAACGCCGCCGTAGCGACGGCATTGCCATTCGGCTTCTTTCTCACTCCAGATGCGGGTCAGCGGCGCATGTTCTGAGACCAGAGCAGCCGTTCGCAGCAAAGCTTCCACATCATCCGTTTCCATTTTCAATTCCAACTGAGAGACCGGCTTCGACTGGAGTATCCGCATTTGATAGCCAACGGAGAAAATACGTTCGGTGGGCAGCTTCATTGCACGGCAGCACCCCATGATCATTCTATTCATGGGCTCCCCATCGACGCAGTAGTTCACCATGCCGTCAAAGCCTGCCGCTTGAGCCCTCTTTACCAGCTCGCTCCAGAGGAGCACTCCATATCCTTTCTTCTTGTACTCGCCGGACACCGAGAGAAAACTGCTGAGTATGACGTTCAACTCGCGTCCCTTGACCTTCAGCCGACGGGGAAAGCCCGCTATAAAGGCGAGGGGTTTATTACCGCCGTACAGCGTGGGTGCCAATGTGAAGCTGGAGCCGGGATATTCGAAATAAGAGGCCACAAAATCCGGCGTGTACATTAAAGATTGATTGCTGTTCTCCATCCACGACCGCTGGACTAGAGCCGCAACTTCCTCAAAATCCCCCCGAAAATCCTCAATGGAAAGACTTTGTGGACTTCCTAATCTGGTAGCATCCGCCAATTGAAACCCCTGACCCTTGGTGATAGATAATTGTAGCTATGACGCGGCGGGTGTCCAAATGGAAAAACGGCGCTTTGCGACCGCGATGGCGCGATCAAATACGTACGCAGAATCTGGCCAGGTTTCAGCTGGGTTGCCGCTGAGCAACGGTGGTACTAGAATCAGCGCGGAACTATCGATGCCTTGTCTCTCCATAGGGAGCCGTGAGTGACTGAAAGCTCGCGTTTGGAACCGCGGTTGCATCATGTTGGCTTTGCTATCCATAGCATTGAAAAGGAAATTGCCGCTTTCGGAAGCTCAATTCTGGCAACCTGGGACGGAAAGATTTTCCACGATCCTCTACAAAAAGTCAGAGTGACTTTCCTGCAAACGCCTACTCCCACTGACGCGATGGTCGAACTTGTCGAGCCTGCCGCGGACGATTCACCTGTGGGGCATTTTCTGAAGAGGGGCGGCGGATTGCACCATCTCTGTTACGAAGTCTCGGATCTCGATGCCCACCTCGAAAAGATGCAAGCCGGCGGCGGAATCATCATAAAACCTCCGCTCCCCGCCGTCGCGTTCGAGGGTCGGCGCATCGCATGGGTCGTGACGAGGCAGAAGGTATTGTTGGAGTTTCTCGAAAAGAAAAAGGCCTAGCTGGCGATCAGTCGTTGCCAAGTTTCAGCGCGTTGAGCACGCGATCCCGTACTTGACGCTCTCAACAACCAGATCTACATCTCGATGACTTCGCAGGGTTGCCGGCCACGTAGAATCATTCCGAGCCTCTGGGTAACTGCGGCAAGAGCCATTGTTCCGCCATACGCCAGGAACTTGGTCCCTTCCCAATACATACCGACCCTGAACGCATCCCGTCCCCAGAAGAGCACCAAGCCGCCGATCATCGCTTTCCGCTCAAAACTACGATGTTTACCTCCGGGGTATTTTCCGGAACGCTCGTTCGCGACCATCGTGCGTATCGCAAGAAACATTGGCGTTAAGCGATTGCGTCTCAGATTGTTCTCCGGATGGCGGCGGTAGAAAATGGTCAGAGGTGATTGGATCAGAATTGTCCGGCCGCAGGCGGAAAGCCTGATTAAGAAATCCAGATCCTCCAATATCTTATAGTCAGTTGGCCATCCGTTCACACTCTCAAATGCCTGGCGATCAACCACTTTGCAAATAGCTTTGCCAAACGGACGGTCTCTTCGCAGGTAGTCCTGATATTCGAAGATACGTATTTCGTGGGGAATATCTGCCGGCTGCAGCGCCGGTGGCGTTCCATCGAACCACCAGAAGCCGCCGAGGACCAGCTTCGGGTTTTTGGCCTGGATCACGCGCTCAAACACATCCAAAGTCCAGGGCAGAAACAGGTCGTCACCATCGTGGAACAGTAAATAATTACCGGTGGCTAGTGCGGCGCCGCTGTTGCGAGCCGCCCCCACTCCCTTATTGGTTTCGTGGCAGACCAACCGGATTGCGTCGCCGTATCCCTTCAGAATCTCCTGGCTCCCGTCGCTGGAACAGTCGTCCACCACGATGACTTCAAATTCCGCATTTCGTTGCGATAGCGCGGAATCCAGCGCGTCCTTTATGAACCCTCGCTGATTATAAAACGTGATGATGATGCTGAATCGCGTGGGCATCTTCTCGCGCTCTCCCAATCAGATCTTCATCTTGATAGTTTCGCTTGGTTGACGCCCTTTCAGAACCACGGCAACCCTTCGGCTCACGGCCGCTAAAATCATTGGCCAGCCGCGGGCCACGAGCGTAAAAGCATTGCCGTACATCCCACTCTTCGCAGCTCTCCTCGTCCAATGGATCGCCACACCTCCGATCAGCGCGCGCCGTTCAAGCCTGCGCCGCCCACCTCCAGGATAAACGCCCTGCCGTTCTTTTCGGTGCAGGTCGTCCACAGCACGAATGCAAGCCAATGCATTTTTCACCGTATAGCTGCCATGCGCTCGATGCAAAACCGTCGGAGGTCCGAGAATCTGGATCGTACGGCCGGCGACGCCCAATCTGAGGGCCAGATCCTGATCCTCCAGTGGAAAGAAATCCGCCTGCCATCCATGTACATCCTCAAATGATTCTCGCGCGATCACGAGCGCGCTGGCGCTGTTTCCAAACGGCCGATCTCTTCGCAGGTAATCGCCATAGTCCACCGTCGTGATTTCCCGCGGCGTAGCTCCGGGAGGAACGGCGGAGAGCGCTCCTTCGAACCACCACATGGTTCCAAGAATCATCTTCGGCTTCTTGGTCTGAACGATCCGCGCGTAAACATCCAGAGCCCAAGGCAGAAAAGCGTCATCGCCATCCAGGAACACCAGGTAGTCGCCGGTTGCGAGAGACGCTCCACGATTGCGAGCCGCGCAGGCGCCTTGGTTGGTTTCCAGGCACACGACCTGAACCGAGCCCTGGTATTGCTTCAAAATCTCCTGGCTACCGTCCGTGGAAGCGTCATCGACCGCGATAATTTCCAATCCTGCATTTCGCAGCGCTAGCGCGGAGTCCAGCGCATCCTTTATGAAGTCTCGCTGATTGTAGAACGTGATGATGATGCTGAATCGGGGAGGCCTTGCGGGTGCTTCCGGTTCGCTGACGTTCAATTACTCACCTATGCCTTAGCCATCCGGTCCGCCACAAAATCGCAAAACGGGCCAACGATAGTCATCTGATCGGGATCCAGATCCTCAAAATCGATCTCCCGGCCGTAGTGTTCGTTCACCGCAGTCACCAGTTCCAGCAGCCCAAGCGAATCGATCACTCCTGATAGCAACAGGTCGCAGTCGTCAGACAGTTCGTTAAGCGGGTCTTGCCCCTGGGCCGCAAGCCGCCTCTGAATGAAGCCTGTAAGAAAAATTCGAACATCGCCCGGACTTACCGCGCTCATAGACCCTCTTCCAATAACTTCATCACCGCTTTGCGGTCGAACTTGTTATTTACGTTACGGGGCAACTTGCCCATGAAATGAAATCTCCTGGGAACCATATAGTCCGGCAATCCGGCCGCGACCAAGCTGCGAAGTCCGTCCAAGTCCTTTGATTCACCTTCGATGAACACCTCGACCCCACCGAAGCCGCTAGGAGTTGCGGGCCAGCCTATCGCCAGTACGCCATCCAAGCCGCAGGCCTTGCGAACCGCCGCTTCAATCTCTCCCAATTCCACGCGGTGACCCAATATTTTAACCTGAAAATCAATCCGTCCTAGATGGGTTAGTGGCCCGTTTCCAAGAGGGCGACGGACACGGTCTCCCGTTCGGTAATATATGTCCTTCTTACCCGGGGGAATGACAAACGCTGCAGCTGTTTTTTCGGAGTCTTTCCAGTATCCGAGGGACATCTGCGGCCCATTCATCAACAGTTCTCCCTCTTCTCCGCCAGCCACTTCCTTCAAAGTTTCATCCGCGACCAAAACACCCATTCCCGGGTACGGATATCCAATTGGGACAATCCCCAGCTCCGATTCATTGGGAGACTTAACCGGATCCCAGCGGTAGAGAGTGCACGCAATCGTCAACTCGGTCGGTCCGTACAAATTCTCGATAATGGAGTTGGGAGCAGCCTCCAACCAAGCCGAAGCCGACGATATGGGCAGCGGCTCACCGCAGAACAAACTAAATCTCAGCGTAGGGTATCGGCCGGGCTTCAACATTCCCAATTGCTTCATAAAAATGGCCGTCGACGGCACCGAAAACCAAACCGTCAGTTCCATTTCCTGAATAAAACTCCCGGGCTTGATCAACGCTTTTTGCGAAGGACAGCAAATGCACGCGCCGCGCTCCCAGGCTACAAACATGTCAAACACCGAAAGGTCAAAAGTCATATCGAACATCTGCGACAACCGGTCTTTTTCCGTTATCCCGTAGCGCTCCACCATGTAGTCCAGGAAAGCAGTCACATTCCGCTGAGCTACCATCACGCCTTTGGGAATCCCGGTGCTGCCCGAAGTGAACAGCAGGTACGCTATCGCGTTCGGTCGCACCTCCGGTTCTCGCCAATCGCGTGAAGAAGCCAAATCATTCGCGCCAGCGAAAGTATGTCTCGGCCATTGTTTCTGTAGCGCTTCGACATTCTCAACATCAGGCAACAAAATCAGGAGCGGCTTCCGCGATTCTTCGAGAAGTTTATCCAACTGAGGCAGCGACCCGGTATCCACAACGATCGAGTCGCACTCCGCACGGGCGAACATCATCTGCGTTCGATCCACCGGGAACGTGCGGTTCAAAGGGACGTAGCCATTCCCGGCCAGCAACGACCCCAAAACTCCCGCGAACGCAGTCGGGCTGCGGTATGCAAAAACCGCTGTAAGAGGCGTGGCCGAAGCATCCTGATGCGCTTGAATCGTAGCCGCTATACGACAAGCTTTTTCACGCAACTCTCCGTACGTGAGAGTCTTCCCTTCCGCCACCACCGCAGGGCGGTCAGCAAACTTTTCTGCGGACTTCATAAAACCAGTCCACAGAGCCCGATCGTTTGTCATTCACAGTTCTCCAACTACTGGATCGAGTATGCTCTCATGTCGCTTCGCGATGGCGTTTAGTTCTCGTACCAACAAAAGAATACAGTGCTTGAACGATCATAATAACGTCATCTTTCGCAGGAAATGGTGAGGGAGTCAACGCCGGGCCCGTGGGCGGTCGGACGGAAGACCTACGCTGTGTCAATCCACTTAGACTCTTGCCAAGACGGCGGAAACTAATTAAAAGACAAACAGCCGAGTACCCGCTACGATGTTCGCCGTCTGGAAAAGGGGAAACCATGATGCGCCGCCTTCTTACTGTCTTGATTCTGCTGTGCGCTTGCGGAGCCGCGATCTTTGCCCAATCCGCAACTACGGCACCAGCGCCCACGCCCGCGCAAGAATCCCCCAAGCACTCGCCCGTTGCAAAGAATGACTACAGCAATGGCGAAGACTGGCTCTGTCGCCCCGGCCGTCAGGACTCCTGCGCCACGGACCTGACCACCACCGTCATCTCCGCCGACGGCAAGGAGACGCGCGAAGACTGGGCCGCCAATCCCGACGCGCAGATCGATTGCTTCTACGTCTATCCCACGGTCTCAACCGAACCCGGCGGCAACAGCACCATGACTCTTGGTATGGAAGAAAAAGCAGTGGTGCGCGTGCAGTTTGCCCGCTTCGCTTCCAAGTGCCGGGTCTATGCTCCGCTCTACCGGCAGGTCACTCTGACCGCGTTGCGGGCCGCCCTCGCCGGCACTCTTATTCCGGCGGATCGCTTGCTGGCATATAACGATGTGCTCGACGCGTGGAACTACTATCTCGAACACGACAATCACGGCCGCGGCGTCGTGCTGATCGGACACTCCCAGGGTGCCAACGTGCTCACCCATCTCATCGAGAGTGAAATTGACGGCAAGCCGGTGCAAGCGCGCATCATTTCCGCGCTGCTGCTCGGAACCAGCCTGCCTGTCCCCAAAGGCAAAGATGTGGGCGGCGCTTTCCAGCATATGCCGCTCTGCCACGCAGCCACTCAAACCGGGTGTGTGATTACGTACGCTTCGTTTCGCGCCACCGTTCCGCCTCCGGCCAACACCCACTTCGGCAAAGTGTCGGGCGAGGGCATGATGTCCGCATGCACGAATCCGGCAGCGCTCGGAGGAGGCAGCGGCGAGCTCCATGCTTATCTAAGAACGAACGGAAGCGGCATCTTGACCGCCGCGGAGGCGGCTCCTGGCCCTTGGGTCAGAGATGCGCCGCCCATTACCACTCCCTTCGTAAGCGTGCCGGGCATGCTGACCGCTGAGTGCGTCGCTACCGACACGGTTTCCTACCTCGCCATCACCGTGCACAGTGACCCCGCTAGTCCGCGCGTCAGTGACATCAAAGGCGACGTCGTGGTCGGCGGGCAAGTTTTCGCTGATTGGGGCCTGCACCTGATCGATGTGAACCTGGCAATTGGGAATCTGATCGACATTGTCGGCCAGCAGTCCAAGGCTTATCTTTCGTCAGGGCCAAAAAAGTAATTCCGAGCGCTTCGAAACAATCCCCCATCGCGTAGCAAAGCAGGATGCTGTGAGCTTTGCCATTAGGGCTCAGGCCGTCCAATCTAGTTCGCAAAGCGCAAGCAAGGTTTCATTTCTCTATTGACACATATAGATATCGAATGATATATATATCGACATGAAGAAGATCGACGTTCAAAAATTCATCCCACTCAAGACCCAGTGGTTTCACATCATGGTGTCGCTTGCCGGCGGCGAGCAGCACGGTTACGGAATCATGCAGGACGTTCTGAATCACACTACCGGAAAAGTGCGGTTGTGGCCGGCCACATTGTATGGATCGATCAAGCGCCTGATTGAGGCGGATCTGATCGAAGAATCCGACGAACGCCCTGCTCCGGAACTGGACGACGCGCGCCGCCGCTATTACCGGCTAACGGTCCTCGGCAAGCGTGTGCTCGACGCGGAATGTGAGCGCCTGCAGGAATTGGTTCGCGTAATTCGTGTGAAGCAATCCATGGTGACGCAATGAATTTCGCACGGCGTATCTACCGGCGGCTGGCGCAAGCGTTTCCTCACGAATTCAAATTGGCTTACGGCACCGAGGTCACCCAACTCGGTGAGGACGTCGTGGAAGAAATCGCCAAGAGACAAGGAGTCGCCGGGCTGATCCGGCTAATCGCGGACATCGCGATTCGCGTGCCGCTCGAATACCTGAGCGAAATGCGCGGAGATATGCGATACGGGTCGCGGGCGCTGATCAAGTCGCCCGGCTTTGCGCTGGTCGGCATCATTTCGATGGGACTCGCCATTGGGCTAACGACAAACGTGTACAGCTCGAAGTGGAAGATGCTATTTCGTGATCTGCCGGCGGCGGCGAACGCCAAGCGCTTGGTGATGGTCCAGGAGTCGACGGGTGGTGATCTCGCCCGTGTTTCGTACTACTACGTCGAGCAGTATCGAGAGCAAAAGAGCCTGTTTGCCGGCGTCGCTGCATTTCAGAGCGGTGTCCCGTTCAACACCACCTTCCAAGGCGATCTGAATGCGAAACCCGAGCGCGTGTTCGGTCAACTTGTATCAGCCGATTATTTTTCCGTGCTCGGCGTCCAACCCCAACGCGGGCGAGTGCTCAGTCCCGAACTCGACAAACCGGGCGAAGCGACCGCTGTGGTGATCAGCGACCGTTTCTGGCGCAATCGCCTCAATTCCTCTCCCAACGCCCTGGGGCAAACACTTCGCCTGAATGGACAACTCGCCACCATCGTGGGAATTACGCCGAAAGGTTTCAATGGTGCCCTGGGCATGAATCCCGCTGAACTGTTTGTCCCGATTACCGCGCCGGCCGCGCTCGCTCCGGAGCTCGCCAACGACGTTTTGCACCAACACAACGCCAAAGAGTTCCTGGCAATCATGTGCCTGGCGCCCGGAGTCACAATTGAATCCGCGGAAGCGGGACTCGACGCGATCACACGCAACCTCGACGAGCAGGATCCCTCCTCGCTAACGCGCGCGGACAAAGGCCGGCGCGTATCGTTACTTCCAGCCGGCACCAACGTACCGATGCCCCGGAACTTGAAGCCGGTGCTGGCTGGTTTTTTCATAACCCTGATGGGACTGGTGATTGCGCTTGCGTGCATGAATCTGGCGAACATGCTGATCGCGCGCGCCGCGAATCGCCGAAAAGAGTTGGCGGTTCGGCTGGCGATCGGAGCCAGCCGTTTTCGTTTGATTCGACAGATGATGGCGGAGGGTATTTTGCTTTCGCTGCTCGGCGGCGTGGCTGGATTTGCGTTAGCGTACGGCCTCTCGATATTGAACTCTCACTTTACTCCGCCGATGACGGTGCCCTTCGAATCCGATTTTAGCCTGGACTGGCACGCGGGAGTTTTTGCGTTCGGACTGGCGCTCGTGTGCGGCGTCGGATTCAGTCTCTTGCCTGCTCTGCAAGCCACGAAAGCGGATCTCACTCCGGCGCTGAAAGAAGGTTCGGCGCTGCGTTTGCCGGGTTACCGCCGCTTTGGCCTTCGCAACCTATTAATGGTCGCGCAGGTTGCGGCTTCGCTTATGCTCCTGCTGATTACAGGCTTTTTGGTGATAGGCATCAGCAAGACCAGCAGCGTTCAGACCACGTTCGATCCGAGCACGATGTACCTTTTGTCCATCGATCCGGTGCGCGACGGCTACGCTCCCGAAAAATCGCAAGCCCTGTTCGAAAAGCTTACCGAACGCTTGAAAACTTCCGGCCCGGTGCGCAGCATAGCATTGGCCGCGGATGAGCCCTTTACCGCGAGAGATGATGATGAAGGCGTCCCGCTTATTGTGGAAGACTCAGGGAAAACATCGCCGCTGCAACAATCCGTGATCGAAGAAACCGTGGGCGCGGGCTATTTTGCCGCGCTCAGCGAGCCAATGTTGGCCGGACGAGAATTCGAAGAGCGCGATCAACGGAGCCAGGCGGATGGATCCAAGACTTTTTCCTTGCCCGCAGTGCTGAACGAGTCCGCAGAGCACAGACTTTTCGGAAATGAGAATGCCATCGGCAAGCGCCTTAGGGACCAGAAGCAGTCTTACGAAATAGTGGGCGTCGTTCGCGACTTGAAAACGGGAATCGGAATCAGCCAATCGGTGGTTTACTTGCCGCTGACGCAGCGCGATTTCGCACGGCCGCCCGCCGGTGGGATCACTATCATGGTTCGGTCGGACGCGGGCCCCGACGCGCTGAGCGGCATTCGGAACGAGATCGCTTTCATCGACCCCAATCTGAATATCTTTACCGTCCAGACGCTCAGCGAATATCTGCAACGCAGCCGATCTTCCTCGCAGTTCGCTGTCCAGACATACGGCGGGATTGGCGTGTTCGGCCTGGTGTTGGCTGCCATCGGACTAGCGGGGATCACGGCTTACTCGGTGGCGCAACGGCGCAAGGAGATCGCAATTCGCATGGCGCTCGGCGCAAGCAGGTCGCAAGTGCTGCGGCTGGTGCTGCGCGAAGGCACGGCGCTAGTGGGCGTCGGAACGGTCCTGGGATTCTTGGGTGCAATCGCGCTGGTGAAAGTACTTTCTTCCCTAACCAGCATTTTCGTGGATGCGTTTAGAATTGGCACGAACGATTCGCGCCTGATCGTCGGCGCACCCTTGCTGCTGGCAGCGGTGGCCATGCTCGCCTGTTACGTGCCGGCGCGCAGGTCCGCCCGGATCGATCCGCTGAAGGCCCTCCGCGAAGAGTAGAGTCTTTCGGCTTTGCAGAATCTAGAGCCCATCCGCGACTAGCTTAGATATTTCTTGAGTGGGTTCCAATACCGTGCGTACCAGCCGGGATCGAGGTGCGCGAAATCGCCTTCGGGGAAGCCAGTGTGATCAAGGATGAGTTTGGTCTCCCCACTATCACCCTTCAGTTCGAACCGGACGATGGAGTAAACTCCGGGGTCCCAACTGCCGGGGCGCCATGCCTGCACGATTCGCTGGTTGGCGACGAGCTCTACGCTTCGTCCCACGATCATACCGCCGAACATGGAGAAGGCGCCTCCGGGTTCTCGGCTGATTTCGGCGGGCATGCCGGTGAAAGCGGCGAATTGTTTGGAGTCGAGAAGGATTTCGTAGATTTTCTGCGGGCTGGCTTTCAGATCGATCTCCTGATGGAGATATGTGCGAGTTGCTTCAGAGCCGGTGCTTTGCTTTTCAGTCATGGCCTGCTGCTTTCCCCCGAGCACTGAAGATGTGACCAAGGCACCCAGCGTTACGGCTGCTCCGGCCAGGCACTGGCGGCGCGTTGGTGACTTTGCGAATTCGATCGGATTCATCTTCCCGGTCATCATTCTTGTTCTCCTCAATCTGCATTTTCAAGCGTCGCTGCATAAGACCATTAGCTCAGAATATGTTCAAGATAATATTTTACGGGATGCATTTATGCGGGCATACTGCGGCTCGATAGAAACGAGGAGGACTTATGCCTTATCCCGCGGGGCACCGCGCTGAGGTGAGTGCGAAGATCGTGCAGAGCGCGCGGCGGCTCTTCAACCGTCATGGATTTGACAATGTTTCGATAGGCCAGATTATGGCTGGCGCCGGACTGACGCATGGCGGCTTCTACAGCTATTTCGGGAGCAAGAGCGATCTATACAGCGAAGTGCTGGGATGCTTCTTCACCGATCCGAATTGGAAGAATCGTTGGAAAGGGGTGGAGGTGGATCTGGCGTCCACGAACGTTGGGCCGCAGGTGGTGCGGGCATATTTGTCACGGCAGCATTTTGACGACGTGGAGAATTCGTGTCCCATGGCGGCGTTGCCGTCTTATGTGACGCGCAGCGGGAAGAGTGCGAAGCGCGCGTTTGAAACTGTGTTTAAGGCAATGGTGACAGTGTTGGAGCGCAGCTCGAACGTGCGTGCGCGACAACGGCACATTACCGCGCAAGCTGTGGCCGCTTTGTGCGTCGGCGGGATGGTCGTGGCGCGCGCATTGGACGATCGTCGGGTGGCGGATGAACTGCGCAGCGCCTGTACCACTGTTGCGCTCAGGCTCGGAGGTTGGCAGAAGAGTGGTAGGCCCGTGCGGGCTCGAACCGCAGACCTCCACCGTGTCAAGGTGGCGCTCTAGCCAACTGAGCTACGGGCCTACTGACTTATTTGCATTCTAGCACAGCGTCCGGCGGGCATCGAACGCCCGTCGAATGACGTGATCGTCTCTACTTTTTCGCCGGGGCGGGTTGATCTCCTACGCCCATCGTCTTCTTGAGGAACACAACCGTGCGGGACCAGGCGTCGGCGGCGGCTTCGGGACGATAGCCCTTCTCATTGTTTGGATTTTCAAACGCGTGGCCTGCGCCGTCATAAATCTTGATGTCCACATAACGGCCCATGCCCGACAAAGTTTTCTGGAAGGCTTTCACGTCCGCCGGAGTGATTCCGTGATCGTCTGCGCCGAAATTTCCAAGGACGGGCGCTGCAATCTGTTGTATGTCGTTGGGATCGGTCGGCAGCGCTCCATAGTTCACCACGCAAGCAGACAGCCGCGGCTGATGTATCGCCAGTTGCAACGCATAACCCCCGCCCATGCACCAGCCAACTACTCCGATGCGTCCGCTCACGTCTTTCCGTGCTGCAAGGTAATCGTATCCCGCCTGCAAGTCGCGCACGGCGCGGTCCTGCGGCATTCCTCGCATCAATTCGTGCGCTTCGTTCGGATCCGTAGCGGTCTTTCCGCGGTAAAGGTCCACCGCCAGCGCTACGTAACCCAGCTCGGCGATTTTCTGGGTCTGTTCCTTCACCCAGTCGTTCAGCCCCCACCATTCGTGGATCACGATCACCGCAGGATAGCGTCCCGGCTTCTCCGGAACCGCCAGGTATCCTTCGATCGTCTCTTTGCCGCTGGGGAATTTGACCGTCTCTGTATTGGGCCCGGCGGCGTGCACGCTCACAATCGCGGCGAATAGGCCAATTAACAGAATGGCCGAAAGAATCCGGTACTTGTGCTTCATCAATGCCCTCCCCGCTTGCTTCGGCATTATATATGTTGTGCGGCTGCGCGCGGGCATTGAACGACGGTTTGCCCAGAGTTGGCGGACTCCCGCGAGAAACTTCGGCTTGTCCGCGCGCATTTGCCGCACGAGCGCTTGATTTTCGGTATCTTCATGCGCGGCGGCCCAGAGGACCATTTCCGTGAGGACCGGTGCCAGGTCTATTCCCTTCGCAGTCAGCAAGTAGATTAGCTTGCGTCCGTCCGACGGGTCTTTTTCCGTGGTGATAATTCCGCAGGCGACCAGCTTTCGCAGACGGTCCGCCAGAATGTTCGTGGCGATGCCTTCGTAACAGTCCAGGAATTGTTTGTAGCTCCGCGCGCCAGCCAACATCATGTCGCGGATGATCAGGAGCGACCAGCGATCGCCCAACATCTCCACCGAAGCATTTAAGGGACACCCCGACCGCCGCTTTGGAACTGCCTTCCCGCGCCTCATGTTTCCATCCTAAAATAATCACTTGCATTTCACAAGTTAGCCTTGCCACAATTCCCGCCAGGCCTCATGGCGTAAACGAATGGCCGGCGCGGCGGTCATACCTCATCTTGATGGGAGCGGCTTCCAATGAAGCGAAAAATAATCAGGAAGATGGCGTTGGCAAGTTTCGCGCTGGTTGTGGTGCTGGGCGCGGCGTGGCAAGCGCACGCACAGGACGCCAAAACACCGTATCCGAGCATGGCTCCGCTTGATCAATACTTAATGGATCGCGACGCCGAGATTGCCATGGCGCGGAGCGCGGCCCCGGCGGCCATCTCGCGCGATGCCGATGTCCTCGTGCTGGGAAGGCATGGCTACGAAACCGCAGTTAAAGGCAAGAACGGTTTCGTGTGTGTCGTGGAGCGAGGGTGGATGAGCCCATTCGATGGCGACTTTACCGCTAATTTTTGGAACCCCAAACTTCGAGGCCCGCTCTGCTTCAATCCGCAGGCTGCCCGCTCCATCTTGCCCATGACGTATAAAAGAACGGAGATGGCATTAGCCGGTCAATCCAAGGCTCAGATCTTCGAAGGCATGAAGGCATACGTAAAGCAAGGCCTGCCGCCTCTGGAGCCTGGAGCCATGAGCTACATGATGTCGAAAGAACAGTACCTCAGCGATAACGGCCAACACAACTGGATGGCTCACCTGATGTTTTACACTCCATTCATCGACAGCTCCGCTTGGGGTGCGGATATGCCTTTAACTCCAGTCATGCTGAATCCACAGTTCCATGGCCATCCGGAACCAATCGACGTATTCATGGTCCCCGCGGGCTGGTGGTCGGATGGCACGGTGGACCCAGTCAAGCCGGATTAGCACTGCCGCCGACGGTGCGGCACGGCTGCCCTTCGCAGCTCAGGGTAAAAAGCCGTGCCCTGACGAAACTAGGCGGCGCGCTCGACTTGGACTGCTGTGCCGTAGACCAGGACTTCGGTGACGCCTTGCATCAACTCGTTTGAATCGTAGCGCACGCCGATGACGGCATTCGCGCCGTGAGAGCTGGCATGTTGCATCATCAATTCCAGCGCTTGCTCTCGCGTGGTCTCGCACATTTCCTCGAAGAGAGTGATGTTGCCGCCCACGAGCGTTTCGAGCGAAGCGCCGAGGGTCCCAAGTATGCTGCGCGAGCGCACCGTGATTCCGCGCACCAGCCCAATGTTCCGCACCACGCGGTATCCCGGCAGCTCAAACGCCGTGGTAACCATGTTTTCGTTCACACTTACGTCCATCGTTCCCCCTTTGTCCTTCGCGTCCTTACCAGCTCGCAGAATCTTACCTGCGCATCCCGCGCCATCCAATCCCCGTTCGTGGATGGCTACGCGTTTGTGTAACCTCCGGCATTCGGAATTTTTCTGGACTCTGGCTTCGGTTGGTTGGCCAAATCTATGAACTGCGGAGAAGCGTTCTGACTGGAGCGCCTGTGCTCTTAGCGCCGTAGGCGCGGCAGAAGCTAGCCCAGTGCGTAAGCACTGGGTAAGGGGTGTATAAGATGTCGAGCGCCGGAGGTGCGACACATGTCCCACACATACGCCCAAAATGTGATTCATGTTGTGTTCAGCACGAAGGATCGGCGCAAAGCAATCCCTCAACCTCTTCAGCCGCGCATGTGGGCGTACATAGCAGGAACTTGCCAAAAGCTTGGAATTCTTGTTTACGCCGTTGGCGGAATGGACGATCACATTCATTTCCTCATCCGAGTTCCGCCGAGCTTGGCAGTGGCCAAGGCCATTCTCGCTGTCAAATCGAATTCCTCAAAATGGGCAAACGAAGAAGGCTGCAAATTCGCCTGGCAGCAAGGATACGGGGCGTTTAGTGTGAGTAGTTCCAATGTTCCCGCGGTCGTTCGCTACATTCAGAATCAACCCGCGCACCACAAAAAGATGAGTTTCGACGTTGAGTTTCTCACTCTGCTGAAAAAACACGGTATGGAATTTGATCCGAAATTTGTTTTTGGTTAGGTGTCGCACCTACGGCGCTAATTCCTTTTCGGCAATTTTTCCCAGCCCTTACGGGCTGGGCTAGCTTGTGGCACGCCTCCGGCGTTCGTCCCGAACAAAAAATTCCCCCAAGGTGGCAGGATGACTAAGGAACTCACCGCGACACGTCCAGACCCGGGAAAACGGGGCGGATTTTGCTGCTCCGTGCTAAAATAAGCAAGCGTTCGTTGCTCCTGAAACCTCTCGCAATTCTATCGGGGTCGCAAGGTAGCGTTTGCAGCCCTGTTCATCTGGCCGCATCGACATAACGAAACGACTTACTATGAACTCAAAACTACGCAACATCGCCATTATCGCGCACGTGGACCACGGCAAGACGACGCTGGTGGACGCCATGCTGCGGCAAAGCGGAATTTTCAGCACGCACGCTCATCTGGTGGAACGCGTAATGGACTCCAACGACCTGGAGCGCGAGCGCGGAATCACGATTCTGGCGAAAAACACCGCGGTGACGTATCACGACACGAAAATCAATATCGTGGACACGCCGGGGCACAGCGATTTCGGCGGAGAAGTGGAACGCGCGCTGCGCATGGTGGACGGAGTGCTGCTGCTGGTGGACGCGAGCGAAGGGCCGCTGCCGCA
>JBEKHP010000037.1:0-34596 GCA_050012235.1 Candidatus Acidiferrales bacterium
GTTTGCTAGAAACGCACGCCAGACAATCTGGGAACGGTTTTGTAGTCCCGTCCTTTAGGATCAGTTTGACGGTCTTCATTTTCTTGGCGATGTATGCCTTTAGAGCCAATTCCCATGCATTTATGACCAGAATTGTGCAGACTTCATATCGATACTCAAAAACCGGCTTATTATGAATTTCAATTGCTGCAAACATCGCAGACTGGGCGTTTAAGCACAGTGCTTTGTATACGCGCATTGTAACCTCGCGGACAGAGCGGACGAATACGCCGGATCATGGCTAGCGAGTTGAATGTATCAGAAACGGGCACGCTACTTAGTCCAATACCACGGTTAAAGCAGCATAGCTGCGCTGTATCACTTTTCCCCGCCCTGTAAGCTACCCCGTCAAAGAACAGACAGGGGTAAGAGATAGGGACCCGAAAGTACCCCACCCCCGGGGGCAAGTGATGTTTTACCAATGACGTCTACGCAACGAGCGATATGTCTGTCTTCCTAAATGCAAGTCTTCGCGTCAACTGGTTTGTTGAAAATGCTTTGCAATTCGATCTGCCAGCTTATATCCGAGAAATCCACCGGTGCCAGCCCCGCCGAGCAAGCATGCGAGAAACACAACCAAAATGACTTCCTGCCACCAGTGCGCCGACGTCTTTACGAGAGCACTGAGCCGAAAACCCGCCGCAGCTCCGAGGAAGCCGCCGCAATAAGTTGCGGGGTAAACCAGCAGAACGTAGGGCGCGGATCCCCTAGATTTCGGGGCTGCAAATCGCAAAAGGCCAAAGAGAATGCATACGGGGACCGCCCCGGTGGCGCACAAGTACAACAGAAAGATAGGCCCCGGCATAAAGGAATTGTAGCGAGGTGCGAAGGTGACTGTCGAGGCAAGGATTTCCGTCAAAGAACCGTTTGGCGCCAGATAACCCAGTCACCGGTAGGAGGGACGAGTCCAGGCAAGTTCAGCGATGATGGACGAAGTTCTACTCAGCGACTTCCGTCCACGCAATCTCGTCGGTGTGCGAATCAACGGCGAATCTCTGCGGCTTCGAGATATGGATGGGCTCTGCGAAACGGCTGCTGAACGCGGCATCCCACATTCTCACGGTTATCTGGCCGCTGCCTTGCGGAGCATTCTCTTCCAGGAAACCTACAATAAATCCTTCGCCCCGCCCGACAGCCGATTGTCGTGCCTGTGAAAAACGCTGTTTGAAGTCCGCCGGAGTAATCACATCGCCCTGGTGGCTGGGCACCGTCATCTGTTTCGTTTTCGTTTTGTAATACCAATAAGAAGTGACATTACATTTCGCAGGCGAACGATACGGATCGTTCAGGTATTGCTCCTTCAACGCTCTTGCATCGGCCGTCGCTCGCATCAATATCATTTCAGAGTCCGATGGTTTGGTCTCTGCGTTAGGCGCGTTCTTGACGATTTGCTGAACCGCTTCCCGCCACTCTTCGACGTTGCCGGTTTTCTCCGCGGCAGCGATGGCTTGCTTTACGGACACGATGTCCCCGCCGCCGTTCAGCTTCAGAACCGCTTCCGCCAGGAGCGCATCCATTAACTCTTGCTTGGTCACCTCAGCCTCCCTTCGCGCCGGAGCAGCGCGTCAAGCGTGTCCGCCGTATGCTGAGCATTGCATGGTAAGGCTGCCGCATGTACATTACCCACGGCTGCAATGACTAAGGACGTCGACCAAAATGTCGCCCAGCGAAGTTAACGCCGATAGCGCGCCTCATTAGCAGTTGTCCGCCGGATCGACTGGAAAATTTATCGACTGAAAGGAAAACCGTGCTCCGACTAAAATCTTACTCCGCGTTTCTGCTGCTTGTCGCTTCTTTATTATTCGCGTTTTCCGCCTCTGCTCAAACCAAGCTCCTTCGCTTTCCGGATATTCATGGCGACAAAGTCGTCTTCACCTACGCCGGCGATCTCTGGCTCGCTTCCACTTCCGGCGGATTGGCCACGCGCCTCACCGCACATCCGGGCGTCGAGCTCTTTGCCAAATTTTCACCGGACGGCAAATGGATCGCCTTCACCGGCCAATACGACGGCGACGAGCAAGTGTATGTAATTCCCGTCACCGGCGGCGTTCCAAAGCAGCTCACGTTTTATCCCGCTCGCGGACCGCTGCCTCCGCGCTGGGGTTACGACAATCAGGTTTACGGCTGGACTCCCGACGGCAAGTCTGTCGTCTTCCGCTCGCTGCGCGAATATTTCGATCTTGGAGACTCGCGCCTCTACACCGTTTCCATGGATGGCGGACTGCCGCAGGCTCTGCCCATGCCCAAGTCCGGCGCTGGTGATTTTTCTCCGGACGGTTCGCAAATTGTCTATTCGCCTCTGTTCCGCGACTTCCGCACCTGGAAACGCTATTCCGGAGGCTGGGCACAGCAGCTGTATATCTACGATCTCAAATCAAACGCCCAGCAAAAGATCACCGAAGACGTCCGCGCGCATCGCGATCCCATGTGGGTCGGCGACAAAATCTATTATTCCTCCGACAAAGACGACACGCTCAATCTCTACTCCTACGATCCCAAAACGAAAGCCACTGAGGAGCTCACTCACAGCACAAAATGGGACCTGCGCTGGCCCAGCACAGACCACAAAGGCCGCATCGTTTATGAAATGGACGGCGAGCTGAGCATATTCGATATCGCCTCCGCTAAATCCACGCCCATCTCCATCCAGGTTCCCACCGATGCTCTGGCCATGCGGCCTTCGCGCATCTCCGCCGCCAATCAAATCGAGTGGACTGAATTGAGTCCCAAGGGCGAACGCGCACTCTTCGTCGCTCGCGGCGACGTCTTTACCACTCCGATCGAGAAAGGCGCCACCCGCAATCTCACCAACTCCTCGAATGCGCACGACAAGTTCGCGCAATGGTCTCCCGACGGCTCAAAAATCGCGTTCATTTCGGACATGGATGGCGAAGACGAACTTTACCTCATCAACCAGGACGGTTCAGGCAAGCCGGAAGAATTGACTCACGGCTTTCACGCCATGCTCTATCAGCCCAGTTGGGCGCCGGATGGCAAGCGCATCGCCTTCAGCGACAAAGACGGAAAACTTTACGTTTTGACTCTCGACGATAAAAAAGTCACCCAGGTCGCACAGAATCCTCGCGGACGCATTCCCGCGTATCCGTGGTCGGCGGACGGCGGCCATATCGCGTTCATCATGGGTGAACCGAGCGGCTTCTCCTGCGTTTATGTCTGGAGCGTCGCCGATGGTCAAGTTCATCGCGTCACCGACCCGCTCTACGATGCTGGCGATCCCGCCTGGGATCCCAACGGAAACTATCTCTATTACGTTGGAACACGCCAATATGCTCCGCAGTTGAGCCGCATCGAATTCAACTACGCCACCAATCGCGGCAATTCCATTCTTGCTCTCACTCTGCGCAAGGACGGCAAGAATCCTTTTCCGCCCGAAAGCGACGAGGTCACCATCACCAAGCCGGGCGAGGAGTCGTCTGATAAAGACAAGACCGCGGAAAAAGCCGGCGACAAAAGCGAAGAAAAGAAAGAAGGCAAGAAAGATGGCAAGAAGGAAGACGACAAGAAAGAAGAGAAAAAGAAGGAATACATCCGCATCGATTTCGACGGCCTTTCCGATCGCGTAACGCGCGTTCCCGTTGATGCCGACAACTTCAACGGCCTGGTGGTCACCAAGGACTATCTCGTCTACGCACGCGAAGGCGCTCCGTTCTACGGCCGCGATTCCTACCCGCCAACTTCTCTCGTCCTCTTCGCCTTCAAAGACCGCAAGGAAACCACTTTAGTCGACAAAGCTGACGGGTTCGATGTCTCGCAGGATGGCAAGAAAGTTTTGGTGCGCGAAGGCCACGCCTTCAAGCTCTACGACCTCAAGCCCGAAGGCAAATCGGGCGCGAAGAATGTTTCCACCGACGGCCTGATGGTGGACCGCGTTCCGCAGCAGGAGTGGGTGGAAATCTTCAACGAAGTCGTGCGCCGTTACCGCGACTTCTTCTACGTCCAAAATATGAACGGCTACGATTGGGATGCCTTGCGCGACCAGTACCGCCCGCTCGTTGACTACGTCGCTCACCGCTCCGATCTCAACTACGTCATCGGCGAAATGATCGCAGAACTCAGCGTCTCCCACGCCTACATCGCGGGAGGCGATTTCGAAATTCCCCAACGCCCGCAGGTCGCGTTGCCCGGCGCTCGGATCGAATTGGACGCAGCCGCCGGCCGCTACCGCATCGCGAAGATTTACAAAGGCCAAAATGAGGAGGAGATTTATCGCTCCCCCCTTACCGAAGTCGGCGTTGACGTCAAGGAAGGCGACTACATTCTGGCCATCGATGGCCGCGATCTCACCGCCAAGGACAATCCATACCAGTTCTTGCGCGACAAAGCCAACCGCCCCGTCCAGCTCACCGTCAATTCCAAGCCCACCATGGACGGTTCGCGAACCATTTCGTATCGCCCCATCACCAGCGAAACCAATCTAATTTACCTTGCGTGGATCACGCGCAATCGCGACGTCGTATCCGCTGCGACCGGCGGCAAAGTCGGTTACATCTACCTCCCGGACATGGGCGCCGACGGCATCCGCGAATTCATCAAATATTTTTATCCACAGATTCGCAAGCAAGCCTTGATCGTCGACGTCCGCGGCAACGGCGGCGGCAACGTTTCGCAGATGCTCATCGAACGCCTCAAGCGCGATTTGCTCGCCACCGAATTCGATCGCGTTGACCAACAGACCGACACTTACCCCGGCGGCGTTTTCTACGGCCCGAAGGTTTGCCTGATCAACGAAACTTCCGCTTCCGACGGCGACATTTTTCCTTATATGTTTCGCCAGGCGGGTCTCGGCCCTCTCATCGGCAAACGCACCTGGGGCGGCGTGGTCGGCATTAGCGGCCGCGGCCCGCTGCTCGACGGCGGCCAGGCTTTCGTGCCCGAATTCGCCACCGCCAGCGTAGCAGGCCAGTACGTCATCGAAGGACACGGCGTAGATCCCGACATCACCGTCGAAAACGATCCCGCCTCCGTACTCGCCGGCAAGGACCCGCAGCTCGAACGCGGCATCGCCGAAGTGATGAAAGCGCTGGAAGCTAATCCGAAGAATCTCCCGCCGCGCCCACCGGATCCGAACAAGGCGCCCAAGCGCTAATCGCGGGTGTAAACGGAGCGCAATCCTCGTGCAGGCGCTTTACGTTTTATCTAGTTTTTTCCGCGCGAAGTAGAAGAGCGAAGCCGCCAGCAGAATGAACATAAAAAGCCCGAACAGGTTGCTGGTCGCCAGCGACCCAAGAATCTTCGGACCAAAGGCAAATAGATCCGGCCGCCAAGGCAGCCGGAACACCGCGACAACCCAATGCGGTACATGTGTCGAAATCTCCGGGTCCTGTAGAAGATTGATGACGATGCCGAGCAGCCCAAACACTCCCCCCGCAGCAATCAACCCGCTCGAATAAAGCGCGCCAGGACTGGCTTCGCCCTCCTCCGTTTTCTTCGACGACACTTCCACCAGCCAGCGCACCAGCCCGCCCGCAAACATCGTCGCCGTAGTTCCAATCGAAAGATAAGCGCCCACCGCAAACGCCAGCGAACGCACTCCTAAAATTTCCACCGCCAGCACCAGCGCCACGCCCATCAACACCAGCCGCCACGGCAGCCGCTGCGTGAGAATGCCGTTGATCACCGTGGCCATCAGACGCGCCTGTGGCGCCGGAGCCTTGTCTCCGCCGATGCCTTGCACCCACTGAATCTCAATTTCCTTCGTCGCCGGATCGTACAGATATTCTCCGTCCGCAATCTGCGCCGACCCCAGCGCGTTGATCAGCACGTAATTCTTCCCCTGATACGTGATCGAATTCCTCTCCACTTTCACGCCCGTCGCCAACGCTTCCACATTCACCGGAATCCGCGTCGGCACATACTTCTGCAAGCCCGTGTTCATCAAATTCAACGTGGCCCCAATCGCGATCGTCGAAACGGTCACGCCGATCAACAAAGCCATCTGCTGCCGAAATGGCGTCGACCCCACCAGGTACCCCGTCTTCAGATCCTGCGAAGTAGCTCCCGCAATCGCCGCAGCCGTGCACACCACGCCTCCAATCACCAGCGCAAGCACCGCATAATTCGGCGCCGTCCACCCCGCCACCAAAAAGATCGCGCAAGTCGCCATCAACGTCGCGATACTCATCCCGCTCACCGGATTCGACGAATTTCCCAGCAGCCCGCTGATCCGCGAAGCCACCGTCACAAACAAAAATCCGAAAACCACTACGAACACTCCCGCCAGCAAATTCTGATACCACGTCGTGCTCGCGCCCTTAATCGGATCAAACGTCAGCATCACCCACATCATCACCACGATCACAAACGACCCTACCAGCACCGTGCGGATCGACACGTCCCGGTCCAACCGGTTCTTCCCCTCCGTCTCCATCGCTCCTTGCGCTCGAACATCTTTCATTCCCGCGCGCAACGCCGAAATAATCGTCGGCAGCGTCCGCAGCAGCGTAATCAGTCCCGCCGCAGCCACCGCTCCCGCCCCCATCGGGCGAATGTATTGCCGCCACATGTCGTCCGGAGTCATCTGCGGAATCGGGATCGTCGAAGGATAAATCGGCGTGTTCCCCGCAAGCTGCCCGAAAAATTGAATCGCCGGCATCACCAGCAGCCAGGAAATCACTCCGCCCGCAAACAGAATCCCCGAAACTTTCGGCCCGATGATGTAGCCCACTCCGAGGTATTCGGAAGTAATCGTCGCGCGAAACGAAGCGCCCGGAAACCAGTGCGGCCGCGCTTCCGGCTGCCCGTTCCACGCCTGAATCGTGTTCATGAAAAAAGTGTAAGCGCCTCCCAGCCCCAGCCCCCAGAACACGCGTCCCGCAAACGACCCGCCGCGCTCGCCCGCCACCAACACGTCCGCGCAAGCCGTGCCTTCCGGAAACGTCAGGTTGCCGTGCTCTTTCACGATCAGCTGCCGTCGCAGCGGAATCATGAACAGCACGCCCAGCCACCCGCCCAGCAGCGCCAGCGGAAAAATCCGCCAGAACGTGAATTCCGTGCCGAATCCCAAAAAGATCAGCGCCGGAATCGTGAACATCACTCCCGCCGCCAGCGACTCGCCCGCTGACCCGGTCGTCTGCACGATGTTGTTTTCCAGAATCGTCGAGCGCCCAAACGCGCGCAAAATGCTGATAGAAAGCACCGCAATCGGAATCGAAGCCGAAACCGTAAGCCCGGCGCGCAGCCCCACATAAACCGTCACCGCGCCAAACAGCAGCCCGAATAGCGACCCCAGCACCACCGCCCGCAGCGTAAACTCTGCGATGCTCTCGTTAGCCGCTATATAAGGATGAAATTCGTCCGCCGGCGCCGTCGAACTCCACTTTTTCTCCGCCTTCGCCATCCTCGCCACCCCCCGCATTCGCGCCGCGGCTCTGCGCTCTTCCGCCGCCGCTTAATTCCGCGCGGAAGCCGCGCTAGCCATTTCGCCTGCCCGCGAATCGGGCAAGGTAGCACCAGACGCGTAGCGAGGCAAGCGCCAACCCGTTTCGGTTACCGGACTAATGGACTCGCCATGCCCGGATTCCGGTGTTTCGAATCTAGAGCCGTGAAAAGCTCACGGAAGGCCTGACTCTCGGTAGCGGTCAGAACACGTATTCAAATATCTCAGTGGCAGATTCAAGTCGGTGTCGCAATGACATGGCTGCTTGCCACTCTGCAAGCGATTTGAACTCTCCGTATTGAGGGTTAGGGTCAAAGACTTTCCCCGCTTCGTCAACCACAATGCCGTGGCTCATATCCTTTGACAGTGGATTGGTTGGATCGTCAATGCGTACCGTAATCCAATAGCGTCGCCCTTCCCTGAGCGGTGGCATATCTAAGTGGTTGAGAGCTCCACGCTGAAGCTTCAGGAGCAGCCTTTCAAATGCGTTATATAGTCGCTGGCCTTCTTCCTGCTTATCTTTGGTTGGATCAATGTTCCCGCCGAAAGCTGCTTCGACTTCTTCATATTTAATTCCAAGCAGCATGGCCGTTGCACACGTCAGGCAATCATACTTGCCGCGCATCGGAACGAATGTGATTGCGGTCGTGACGTTTTGATTCGCAACTTCGAGGTGTCTCATCGGTGCCTCTCAACCGTGCATATTGTCACACGTGAATAAACCACTTGTTCAAAATATTGATGTGATAATCTCCGGGCGCAGCTGATGCCTCAAAAGTGTCTATTCTGCGATAACAAGTCCGGCAGCCACGAACATCTATGGCCCGCATGGATTCATTCTTTGGTGCAAATAAAAACTCCGATTCGCATCCAAATCGGAGCTAAGCCGGTTCAGATTAGCCCCGACCCAGAGCTTACAATTAAAACTGTCTGCGGGACATGTAACAACGGATGGATGAGCGCGCTTGAGGAGAAATGCATTCCGATCATCGGCGCTCTTGTGCAGGATCAGTCAACTCCACTTGACGATTCCCAGAAGGAACTGCTCTCTGCGTGGGCATTAAAAACCGCAATGGTTACAGACTCAACGAACAAGAGGCGCGAGCCGTTTTACGAGAGAAGCGAACGCGTGAAGCTTCGTGAGAACTACACAATCCCAGACCGAACGATAGTATGGATTGGTCGAGCGTCGAAGAGTTCGCTTGCGGCCCTTGGCACAGACGTGTGGATTGACATTCCACCGATTCTAAAAGTTGCGAAGAGCACGGCGACAACTATTATCGTTGGTCACCTGGTCATTCAGGTATTTTCGATTCACGTTCTGTCCGGTCATTTGCAAAATGACGCCGCGATAACCGCAGTCCAACCCAAGCCCGGACCGTGGGATGACACGCTTATTCCAATATGGCCGATAGATGGGCGGCGTGTTGTGTGGCCACCGAAATTGACATTCGATACTGTCAATCACGGCCCACTTTCCATCGCGGTGTTATTAGACCGTTGGAAGATTGGGCAGAAGGCTCCTTGAGCGGTTGAGGCAATAGACGCGAATCTCGAGCGCCGGGAGCCGTGCTATTCTGAACAGTCCCTAGCCTTCATTCGTTGCTCACCATCCTACCTCTACAACGAGAGCCTTTGGCTTGACAACGAGTACTAAGGTGTGTAACATCGCATTGTATGCACGAACGAGAATTCAAGCGCATTCGGGCAACCATAGAGGCGGATTACCGTAAGAAATTAGACGCCTTGGAATTGGTCTACTCAATGGCTGCTAAGAATGGTGCTTCTAGCTCTGCGGCTCCCGTCAAGGGTAAGCTGGCACAGGCTGTCGTTGAAGCGATACAGCACACCGACGCACAGTTCAGCGCACGAGACATCGAGACGCTTGTGTCGGTTACCCGTCCCGAACTGGCAGCAAAAAGGGCCTCGATATCAAACACGTTGAAGCGCCTGGAGGGTCGAGAGATTGAATTGATCGAGAAAGGCTCCGGCAAGAGGCCGAGCACATACCGTAGGCGAACAAGATCGGGGTAGAAAATGAAAGGCCCGTGGTAGCAGCCACGGGCCAAGACCCTTGCCCTAGAAGCAAAGGAGAATGCTTTGACAGCTCCCTATTATAGCCGGCCCCCGCCCATTGTCAACCCTCTATGTCTATCGTTGTGTCCATGGCGCGGTGACTCCAAGCGGCCGAAGGTTGCCCGAATAGCAGTCGGGCGCTACCCCTAGAGTAGCCATCGTGGGTTCGAATCCCACCCGCGTCTCCCAATAGAACGCGCTCCCTTAAGTAAACCGCCGACATCCGGTTTTAGTACAAAGGAGAAATGTAAAAAATGAAAAATATCGTCACGTTGTTCGTCTTGGTCGCGCTGGTAGCATTCTTGACCGCCATTCCGGTGCATACGACACCAGGACAGGCCGTTGGAACGGCTCACATGCAGAAGGCGAAGGTCACGCAGGGTGACAACATCTCTATGGATGTGACCCTGGACAAACCTTCAAACCTCGCTGGGAGCATAGGAGTGAAAGTGTCCCCTGATGGATCACCAAATGGAAACTTTACCTTGGGCTGTGGCTTAGAAGCAGGAGGTACAAAGTGCACCGCAAGCAATAGAATGCCTCTCGACGCCAAGCTTGGCAAATGGGTCATTTCCGAAATCACGTTCGCACCGATATCTGGAAGCTCGAAGCTGCTAAGCGAGCACGGCGAGTCCTCGTTTGAGGTCGTTGCTCATGGGGCGATCATCCTCCCCGACAGCGCGACGGTTTCAGATATAAAATGACTACAGCAAAAGGCTCGACCTTCAAATTTCGGGCCTTTTGATAGTCCGTTACCGGTCGGGTTTTGGCCTCGTTCACGCCAGACCGTGAGAACGTTCTGGAACTTCACTGTCTCTGGTACGTGCCCACTTCTTGAGCGTTGCCAATTAGAAGCTGGTCGTCAGCGGTCACAGATATGCTCCACGCGTAAGGCCTGGGAGGCGTTCCCGCGGGTGCGCAATCCAATCGGACGTGCTTCGCATCGGGAAAATCGTAACGGCAGACTTCGTTTTCCCTGGGGCTCTTCATAATCAAAGTACCGTCAGCATTGAACTGCAGAGTCTCTCTCGTGCCGTGAACTTCTTCCCAACTGCCGACCACGCCTTCCTTCAGTTTTTTCTCAGCTTCGTGACTGCACCCTTGAAGCAGTAGAACCGCGCTCAGGAATACAAATACGCCGAGCCAGCTGCTCGCAGTCTGTAACGTCCTCGCGATCGGAGTCGCCATTTTTCACCCACTCCCAAGGCTCGTCCTGAATTCGACGAATCATGTTGGTATCGCGGCAGGGGACTTGGCATCAGCCATAGGCTTTCCGTCCGCACTGTCTGGATGGAGCTCTGGTCCGAGTCGAAAGAGTCATGCTTTGCGTGCCGGCGGGTGGCGGACCCTTTACTCTCAATTTCTTTTCCGGGCGGGTGGCCGACCCTGTAGTCCCGATTCTTTTTCCGGTTGACCTGACGGCAGGGCGAATAGTTCCACACCACCAGTTCAAGTCGAAGCTCACTCGACCCTTGCGGGGTGCCGAATCGCTTCGGGGTGTGAAGGGTTCGGGTTTTGACCGGCTTGACCTCTATTGAATGACGCGAAGTGAAGTTCCGGCGGGTGGGCGACGCTTACAGCAGTGCAATTCTTTGTGGGTCGTGTCTTTTTACCCTGAGACTTCGAAGGGTAGCCGCGACATAAAGCTCCGCAAACGACCCGCTTCCTTTCGGCGGAATTTTCGCCGAGCCTTGCGCTTTGCGGGTTTTACTTCCGAACTTCCATTTTGTCCCTGGTAGTTTTTCGTCTTCCGATGCGAAGAATCTGAAAAGCTCACAGGCTTCAAGTCCTTGCATTTCTCCTGCTCACTTCCTATCATTGTTGCGATGAAAATTTGGTTTAGGATCGGCCCCGACCGGGGCAACGAGCAGGACGGGCCGCAGCCGCCCGAACGCTACTCCTCTGCCCACTCGATGTTCCCATTTCTCGATCCCGAAGGGTTTGACGCGGTGTGGTCGCCACGACCGACCCGCTCGTCCGCCTCGCCGCGGACCAAAAACCCCGCCGACCACTCTCTTCGTAGGGGCACAGCATGCTGTGCCCGGTGCAGCGTGGCCCGCCAACGCTACCCTTTAGCCATCACCTGCTCCATAGCGGCTGTTGCACATCCGCTCAAATTTCAAGCTCGTCCCACCGGCCCCAAGACGTCTTCCGCAACCGGAAAACGGCGCAAAATTCTCGATTTTTATGGCATTTCTAACCGGTTCTGGCCCAAAAACAGAAGTTATAGAAAACAAACCATTAAACCCCGTCTAACCGGGGCCAGAACGCACATTAAGGATTGTAGTTTCCTCGCACTTTTTGCCGACAGATTTCGCGCGAGCAATCGTCAAAGACAGCTCAAGACCGAGCGATTTTTTCCGAGTTGTCGGACAACTTCTACCCGGTTCTGGTCAAAAAGTAGAAGTCACAGAAAACAAACCATTAAACCCCTTCTACCCGGTTCTAGAAATGCACAATGTGTCACTGAATTTCTGCACGATTCTCGCACGGTTCAGGCGGCGCACATCCCGCCTGTGCGTCCTTCACGGAACACGGGTCGCGGACTGCGGAGCATGTCCACCGTCCGCCTTGGCGGACGTGTGCTATCCTTGCCGGGGAGACAGCCACGAATGGGTTACATCGAACGCATCCAGAGTGATTTGACCGCAGCCATGAAGCAAAAGGACGAGCTGCGGCTGAGCGTCCTGCGCATGATGAAGAGCGCGCTCAAACATAAAGAAATCGAAAAGGTGCGCCCGCTCGACGATCTCGAATCGATGCAAGTTCTCCAAACTCTCGTCAAGCAGCGCCACGAATCCGTCGAGCAGTTCACCAAGGGCGGACGCAACGACCTCGCCGAAAAAGAGGCAAGAGAAATCAAGATTATCGAAACATATTTGCCTGCCGCTCCTTCGGACGAAGAAATTCATCGCGCCGTCGAAGCCGCCATCGCCGAATCCGGCGCCGATTCGCTGAAGCAAATGGGCGCCGTGATCAAAGCCGCCCGCGCTCGCCTGGAAGGTAAATCCGTGGACGGCAAAGCCTTGAGCGACCGCGTGCGCGACCGCCTGACCGAGAAATCCGCCGGAAAACCCTAATGCCGCTCACGCTCGTGCCGCTCCCTGAAACCATTCCGGTGAAATATACGGAAGAGGAAGCCGAGTACCTCAGCGTCCGCCCGGTGGTGCGCCAAGCTTTCAGCTCCGCCGAGCTGGTGGACATGGTCGTCAGCGTAGCCGGCAAAGACCTGGCCCGCGTTCAGAAAATTCTCAGCGCCGGAACGGTCGTCTTTCACTCCTTCCGCTACTGGTGGGCGGGATTCGAAGCCGACCCCGCCGCGCTACGCGAAATCCTGCAAAAATATCCCGACGCTGACCCTTCGCGCCCGTTCCGCCCCGAAGCCTGCGCCGAAGTAATCCTCGAATCCAGTGGAACGCCGCCGCGCCACTCGCTTCGCATCCGCCGCGACGAGGCTGGCAAACGCCGCCTGCTGCATCCGCGCAGCTTCTGGGATAATTTGATGAACCTCGCCCGCGATGTCGCGCCCGCCTATCGCGAATACTCCTACTCGCAGCGCGGGGACATCTACGTCCTGGTTCTCACTCCGCAGCAAATTGCTCGTCTCGCTCGCGAAGCCGAGCGTTCAGCGCCTCGCACCCTTCGCGCTGACCTCGCTGTCCTGTCTGCCATCTCGCAAATCGTCTTCGTCTGCTCCCGCCCCGCGTCGCAATCAATCAAGACGATTTAGATGGCGTGGCGCGAGTACCATGAATTCACAAAACACACCGTCGAAAAGCTTCGCCGAACTCAACACTTCCTCGACTGGGACAACATGCCCAACCCCTTCCGCCACTACGAAGGCGTCCCAGTCCTCGACCTCCCGGCCGACCCCCCAGCCCCCCAGATTCCAGCGCTCGAAGTCCTCGCAGGCAGAGCAGGGAACTCGCAGGCCGCAGATGGAGCGGCATTTCTTTCGCAATTGCTCTTCTACTCCGCCTCGATCAGCGCGACCAAAAGGGTTCCTTCAACGGGAGGCACCTACGCCCTGCGTGTCAACCCTTCTTCCGGCAACCTTCACCCAACCGAATTCCACTTCTGCACGCGAGGCCTCGTTGACTGGCCCGACGGCCTGTATCATTACCGCCCCTCATCTCACATGGCCGAGCAGCGCGCGATCGGAGATTTCGTCAGCAAGCTCATTGACACCACGGTCCCTCTCGTATTCGTTCTCACCAGCATCGCGTGGCGCGAGGCTTGGAAATATCGAGATCGCGCATACCGGTACTGCTTGCACGACATTGGGCACGCCTGGCAATCGCTGGCGCTCGCCGCACGAGCCATGGGATGCGAGACCTTCGCCCTCGGCCAGTTCTCGGACGACAAAGTGTCAGCGTGCTGCCTGTTAAATGAAGATGAATGGCCGATGCTGGTCGTGACGCTGCAGGGCAAGTCCATTCCCGTGACGACGCGGGGCCCCGTCGAGACGGTCTTGTTTCGCGGCGAGCCGAACCGCCTTTCAGATGAGCAAGTTCCTTATCCCCGGATCGAACAAATCCACGCAGCGACGAAACATCTCGCCGAAACCGCGATCTCGCCGGGCCCGCCGAAACCAAACGGCCGCGGCGAGATCAAGTTACCTGCTCCGATCTCGACAAGCAGCACCTTCGGCGAAGTCGTTCGCGGCCGTCGCTCCGCTCTCGACTTTCGGGGCGGCGACGAATCGATGTCCATCGCGCAGCTCGCCGCTCTCCTCGCAAGCTCGGGAAAACCTCTCCTCGCCGATTTCGCCACCCAACGTTTCGTCCAACTATATCTGTACGTGCACCGCGTGGAAGGTTTGGCGCCGGGCGCTTATCACTACTGGCCGGAGCACGCGGAGTTGGAAAATATCAAGCAGGGAGATCAGCGAGTGGCAGCCGCGGCGCTAAGCCTGGGGCAAGATCTGGCAGGAAACGCTTGCGTGGCATTTTCGATGATAGGCGATTTCGAAAGCGCTACCCGCATTTACGGCGATCGCGGTTATCGATACGTTCATTTCGAAGCCGGCGCTATCGGCCAACGAATGTATCTTGCCGCCGAAGCTCTTGGTCTTCGCGCAACAGGTATCGGCGCCTTCTTCGATGACGAAGTGCACAAATACCTGGGCCTTGCGCCCGGGCAGGGACAAGTCGTGTACCATTTTGCCGTTGGAAACCCTGTTCCGGATCCGCGTCTCGAGGCTTAAAACGAAATGGTCGGTATCCTGGTCCATGGCGATAACCATTTCATCCTGAGCGGGCCAGAGCCGGATGCAGCTGCCGCGCTCGCGCTGGTGCGCCATTGGTCCATCATCCAGATCGGCGATCAGAAATCGCTTTCGTTCGAGCAATGGCAAATTCGCACGAAGGAGTTTCGAGAAAACCTGAAATGGGCGGTGGTCGTCCCCGGTGACGGAGATATTTCCCCAGCCGTGTCGCAGTTGCTCGCAGAACTGTCCGCGCGAGGCATCGCCGTTCGCAGGCTCGAC
This sequence comes from Candidatus Acidiferrales bacterium, assembly GCA_050012235.1. Classification (GTDB taxonomy): domain Bacteria; phylum Acidobacteriota; class Terriglobia; order Acidiferrales; family UBA7541; genus Palsa-295. Next base: position 15,000 of record JBEKHP010000037.1, read on the forward strand.
AGAGGTCTCCAGTAAATCCTCAAATCACTCGCGAAGGCCCGAGCCGGTGTACAATGTCAGCCGTCTGTAGCGCGGTATGATTCAGGCTTCTGTGCAAACCCTGGTAGCTTGAGAATCAAAGCGGAAGATGCCCAGTCCTTACCTCGATCGCATCTGAGAAATCCCCGGCATACGCGCCGGAGTAGTCCGACTCGTAAAAAGGAGAACAATCAATGAATCACGAACAAGCAGCATTCATGACTGCAATGTTTGTACAAGGCCTCGAGAATGAATATACGATCACGAGGAGAGTCCTCGCGGCGGTCCCCGAAGAAAAGAAAGATTTTCGCCCAGATCCGGACGCGCGCACTGCATTCGCGCTCGCCTCCCACATCGCCAGCTCTGATGTTTGGTTTTTGAACGGCATTTTGAAGGGCGAGTTCATTCCCGAAGGCGACAAGAAGTTTCGAAGCGTGGCCGAAATCGTTGCTTATTACGAAAGAGAGTTTCCGGCCGCGCTGGCCAAAGTAAAAGCTCTCTCACCAGACAAGCTTGCCAAAGTTATTCCTGCATTCGGAATGTTCGAACTGCCGGCGGCCGCCTACCTTGCGTTTGTCACGAACCATTCCATCCATCACCGCGGACAGCTTGCTACCTATCTTCGGCCGATGGGAGCCAAAGTTCCCAACATCTACGGCGGCAGCTTCGACGAGCCCATGCAAATGCCCGCCGCAGCCCACTAGAATCTTCGCTAGAAGCCGGGGCGAGGTCACTCTCGCCCCAGAATCTTCTGCTCGCGCGATTTATCTTCTTATCGGTCTATAAGGTTCCGGCTTGGGGTGGACCCCAAGCCGAACGCACCGAGCGCGAAAACTCGCGACAAGCTTATGACGTTGAGATAAACTCTGGACTTCTCAGCAGCGGACTGGGTCGTTCAGAAGATTTGCAAGCACGTATGAAGTGATCCGGCGTGATCCGGCCGCGCCAATCAAGGAGCAGCGATGCAAAAAATCCCTCTGCGTCTTGCACCGGCAGCTTTTTTATTTAGCCTCACAACTCTGGCTTTCCCGGGTGCTGTTCGAGCTCAGACCGATGCTGCCAAAACCTTCAGTGTGAATTGCACCCTGTGCCATGGGGCGGATGGCAGCGGCAATACCCCTACCGGTAAATCGTTAAAGGCCAAAGATCTCGCCTCGGCCGAGGTACAGAAGCGATCCGACGACGAACTCGCCGCCATCATTACCAAGGGACAAGGGAAGATGCCCGCATTCGGCAAGAAGCTTTCTCCCGAGCTCATCAAGTCGCTCGTTGCGTATATCCGAAAACTACCGAAGTAGTGAGAACACTCATTAATGTGCCGCCGCGTCTCGCGCTCCAGCAGTTTCTTACAATCCTTAAGGTCCAGGTAATCGGAGAGAGTTCCATGAAGGGCAGGGACGAAGATTCTGTGGAGATGTGGAGGAAAAAATTTTCCACGCCCGAACTACCTTCTAGCGAACGACGTTCCTTTCTGGGCGCTCTGGTTGCCTTGGGCTCGTTTTGTGTAGGTGCGCTGCTCTCTGTTCCTTTGATCCGCTTCACGCTCTTTCCACTCTTGCGACGTACTACCGAACTCGAGGCCTCGCCAGTGGGGGCGCTGAGCGATTTTTCATCCTTAAGTGAGCCAATCGCGCGCACCGTTCAGGTGGAGCAGGTGGACGGATGGCGCAAAGCGGTTTCAGAGAAGACCGTGTATGTGACGAAAGACGGCCACGGTCACTTGTGTGTCCTCTCTTCCATCTGCCCGCATCTGGGTTGCACCGTACCGTGGGTCAGCGACAGGAAAGAATTTGTCTGCCCCTGCCACGGAGGCACTTTCGCGCCGGATGGAAGTCGCATCAGTGGTCCTCCTCTCCGCGGAATGGATAGCCTTGAAACAGTCAATCGAGATGGCCAGCTATTGGTGCGTTTCCAGTATTTTCGCCAACTCGTCGCAGACAAAGAAGTTGTGGGCTAAGAAGGGCTCTCCGAAATGTATTCAACCGGTCCCAAGGGAAACGACGCTTCTCAAAGTGCGCAAACAGGTTTTCGCGGATGGCTCAATCGCCGCACCGGCTTGGACGACATGCTTCGGACTGCCCTGGATGAACCGATCCCCGGGGGCGCGCGTCTTGCTTATATATTTGGATCGGGACTGTTGTTTATCTTTCTCTCGCAAATCATTACCGGAGTATTCCTCGCGCTTTACTATGTTCCTTCCGCAGACCACGCCCACACCACCGTCGCCTACATCACCAAGGTTGTCACCGCCGGCTCTTTTCTTCGCAGTCTTCACGCCTACGGAGCCAGCGCCATGGTTATCGTGTTGCTGCTCCACTTGTCGCAGACGTATATCTACGGCGCATACAAAGGGCGGCGCGAACTGCTTTGGGTTTCCGGCTGCGTACTTTTCGGGTTGGTGCTGGGAATGGCTTTCACTGGTTACCTGCTTCCCTGGGATCAAAGAGCGTACTTTGCGACCGCCGTGGGCACGAACGCGATCGGCGAGATGCCGTGGGTCGGCGAATCGCTCACCCGTCTCTTGCGCGGTGGGACCGAAATGGGGACTCTCACGATCTCACGTTTCTTTGTAGCTCATGTCTTCCTCATCCCAGCCTGCATCTTCGCTCTGGTGGCCTCCCATATTTTTCTGTTTCGTGCGGCTGGCCCCGCAGGCCCGGTTGTAGAAGATCCCTACAGTCCAAAGTTGAAACCGGAACCCTTCTACCCACGCCAGGTGTTGATGGATCTCTCGCTCACGGCTCTCCTCATCTTTGGGCTTGGCCTGCTGGCCTTCTTCATGGCCGTGCCACTGGGACCTGCGGCCAACCCGGCAAATGCGCAATACGTGCCCAGGCCGGAGTGGTACTACCTTCCGATTTTCCAGTGGATGAAATACTGGCACGGCGCTGCTGCGGTGATCGGCATCCTGGTCATTCCGATGATTCTTGCCATCGCCGTTATCGCTCTGCCGTTTCTGGATCGCAGCGTCGAGCGTCGGCCCTGGAAACGCCCGGTGGCGATGGGAGCATATGCGTTCTTGGTGTTTGGGCTGGCGGGACTCGGGCTGCGTAGCGCGTATCTGGACAAGCACGATGCCAGCGTTGCGCAACAACTGGCCAAGCAAAAAGTCGAAGAACAGGAATACATGCGCAAACCGTTCGAGCCCGAGCTTTCTTCTGCTTCGCTGGCTGCGGCCAATGTCGCCCTGGCCGATCCGCTAGCAGCGAAAGGGAAAACAATCTTCGAGGCGCACTCCTGCAACGCATGCCACGGTGATGGTGGGATCGGTACGGCAGCAGCCCCTGCTCTGATCGGTGTTTCGGCGAAGTTTACTCCGGATCAGCTCGTCGCACTCTTCAAGCATCCTACCGCCAAGATGAACGCCGGCGGCATGCCACCGGTAGATTTTCCGCCGGATGACATGAATGCGCTAATCGCCTATCTCGAAAATCTTAAGTAAGCATGTCAGCGACATTCATTCTGCACGCTCTTGGCGCAATCGTCGAATTGCGCGACGCTGACATCAGGTTGATTCGGAAAATGAGTCAACGAATCGATAGTCCATGCTTCACTTCAACGGTAACTTACGGCAGAAAGTGAGCGATGGCTTCCAGTATTCGCTTGGCGGCGCAATCAGTGGACGCGGGGGTTGCCGCGACGAGTTGCATCTTTCCACGGAGTGAGCACCGTGTAACGCGGGGTTGCCGTCGCATTTTCCTTGCTGGCCGCCAAGAGCTTTCTCCGAATCAGCCAGCTTACCGCAGACTGGGCGGAGCTCTTCGAGACACCGATGGATTCCGCAAGTTCCTGGTAGCTGATTTGAACCACCGCATTCCTGCGCCGCTCTTCTGCGGCGAGCCACAGGTACACCAAGAAGCTGACCGGCTTGCGATCGTGGCCCACGAGGTCGCGCATCAATACATCGGTTACGTAATCGTCGAGAACCGGCATCGCTATATGAATTGTTAGTATAGGATTTGTTAGCAGATTGCAACCGTCAACTTGCTCAGGCTATCCTCGGCCCGCGGTCAGGAAATACAAATCATTCAGGAGATGCAAACATGATTCGCGGACTCAAGTTCGTCAGCATTCCCGTGCGCAACCAGGATGCTTCTCTGAAATTCTTCACCGAGAAACTCGGATTCAAAGTGGGAACGGACCAGCCGTTCAGCAATAAGCAACGCTGGATTGAACTGTTGATCCCGGGCGCGGAAACCGGGATTGTGCTTTTCACACCGGACGGGCATGAGAATCGCATTGGCGATTTTCAGCCGCTTTCGTTTTGGTGCGACGACGTTCTTGCCACGGCAAAAATTATGAAGTCCAAAGGCGTGGAGTTTGCAGCGGACCCAAAAAAGGAATCCTGGGGGACGTCGGCGATCTTCCAAGATCCAGACGGCAATAAGTTCGTACTCTCCAGCAGATAACGCGATACGGCGCGGGAGAATCAGGCGCTCGCTTGAAGTTCGCCTTCCGAGCGCGCGATGACGGCGCAAGCCAGACAATTTCCAATCACGTTTACGGCGGTGCGCGCCATATCCATCAGCGCATCGATGCCCAGAATGATGAAAATCGGTTCGGTGGGCAGATGAAACAAAGACGCGGTGGCGAGCAGCACGACAAGCGTTGCACGAGGAACTCCCGCGACGCCTTTGCTGGTCAACATTAGAGTGAAAACCATGACGAGTTGTTGTCCCCACGTCATGTGGATCCCCGCGGCCTGCGCCACGAATATGGACGCCAGCGCCAAGTAAACCGAAGAGCCGTCCATGTTGAAACTGTATCCGGCAGGGATTACGAAGGCCACAATCCTCCGCGGCACGCCGAACGCTTCCATCTCCTCCATCGCCCGCGGAAGGGCAGCTTCGGAAGTGCTGGTGGCAAACGCGATCGTGGCAGGCTCGGCTACGGCGCGAAGAAAGCGTGCAAGCGGAAGCCGCGCCAATAATGCAATGGGAAGCAGCACCAGCAACAGGAATGCGAACAGTGCGGCGTATCCTGTCATCAAGAGCTTTCCCAGCGGCAATAACACGCCGATTCCCATGTGGCCGACGGAATAGGCCATTGCCGCGCCAACACCGACCGGCGCGAAATACATCACCAGATTCGTGAAGGAAAACATCGTCGCGCTTAGCGACTCGCAAAACTTCAACATGGGTTCGCGCTTCGCCTGTGGCAGCAGCGCCAGCGCAATTCCGAAAAGCAGTGCAAACACAGCAACCTGCAGGATTTGGTTCTCAGCGATGGACTTCGCGATGTTCTCGGGGAAGATATGCAAGAGAAAATCTTGCAAACGCATTGGCTCCGCATTTTGTGCCGCGGCGACACCTGGACTCACCGACATAGACAAGCCTTCGCCTGCGCGGCTGATATTGATCGCTCCCACGCCGATGAAGAGCGCCAGAGTCGTTACGACCTCGAAATAAACGAGGCTTTTCAATCCGATGCGGCCAACACTGCGCAGATTGCCGTGCCCAGCTATCCCCGTGACCAGCGTGCCGAGTATTAACGGCGCGACGATCACTTTGATCAAACGCAGAAAAATGTCGCTCAGTACACGGAGATGTTCAGCAAGCTGGGGCCGGTCCAATCCGATTTCTCCGCCCAGCAGCATCGAGAAGAAGATCCAAAATGTCAGCGAGCCTCCGCGCAATCCCGCCGCTGCAATCAAGGCCAGGCCGGCGCAACGCAGAACGGTGTACCAAACCTCTGGACCGAACAAAACTGCGAGCGCCACACCCAGCAAGAACAATAGAACGCCCGCGACGGTAAGCGTTCGCAGTGCTGTCGAGCGCGGTTCCGGCGTCGAAACATTTTTCGCCGGACTACTCATCGTGAATCCTTTTGACTCCACCGTCAGCGCCCTTTTTGAAAAGTTCATCGCGATTTCTGATGTCCGCCAATTCTTGCTGGGCGTCTCAGCCGTCTGTTATCGTGTCGAATATGCCAGCGATCAAAAATCTGGAATGCTCGCGCTGCAAAGCTTTGGTGTCGGCTGAACGCCCTCAGACCGTCTGTCCAAAATGCCAAGGAGCGTTCTATGTGCGCTACGATCTTCAGCAGCTTTATAGGCCGGCTGCGCGCGACTTTCTTGTAGGCCAGGACCCTGCGACGACTTGGTCCGGTATGTGGCGCTATCGTGCCGTGCTTCCTGCCGTCGAGCCGGTCACCTTGGGCGAAGGCTGGACGCCGATGTTGCGCAGCCGGCGCCATCCCGGAATTTTCCTCAAGGAGGAAGGAGCAAATCCTACCGGCACATTTAAAGCCCGCGGGCTTGCACTCGCGGTCACCATGGCTCGCCACTACGGCTTGCGAAAACTCGCAGTCCCTTCCGCGGGAAACGCCGCCGGCGCGCTTGCCGCTTACGCCGCCGCCGCCGGAATCGAAGCCCACATCTTCATGCCGCGGGACGTGCCCTTCGCCAATTACGTCGAGGCCGTAGCCTACGGCGCAAACGTCACGCTGGTCAACGGCCTAATTTCAGATTGCGGCCGGATGGTTGCGGAGCGAAAGGAGAAGGAGGGCTGGTTCGACGTCTCCACGCTGAAGGAGCCATTTCGCATCGAAGGTAAGAAAACGATGGGTTACGAACTGGTGGAACAACTCGGCTGGAGATATCCCGATGCGGTCATTTATCCTGCGGGCGGCGGCGTCGGATTGATCGGCATGTGGAAAGCTTTCGGTGAACTGGAAGAGCTCGGCTGGGTGCAGTCGGGCAAGCGGCCGCGCATGATCGCGGTGCAATCTTCAGGCTGCGCTCCGATGGTTCGGGCTTTCGAAAACAAATCGGGCACGAGTGAGGTGTGGCAGAACGCGGAAACTTTCGCAGCAGGGCTGCGCGTGCCCAAGCCTCACGGAGATTACATCATGCTGGAGATACTGCGCGAGTCCGCAGGTACGGCCATCGCCGTGCCCGACCAAGAAATTCTTGCTTCTCTGAAGGATTGGGCGCGACACGAAGGAATCTTCCTCTCCCCGGAAGGCGCCGCTGCGACCGCTGCATATAAAAACCTTATCGCTACCGGTTTTCTGAAGCCCGCAGACCGTGTGGTGGTGTTCAACACTGGCGCAGGGCTGAAGTACACCGACGTGACGGCTCAAGCCATGAATGTAAATCGTCCGGCCGGCTCGGCATAACCGGGTTGGGCACAAAAACTAAACCTCGGCAAAATCCAGCATGGCGTACAAAAAACGAAGCACATTCATAAGGCTCCGGTCCGTAAGTCCGCGCGGCATAAGATAACAGAACGTCACGTGCCGACCGTGCTATGCTCTTCGAATCGAGCCACCATGCGAATTCAGGCGTTCATATTCAACTGGCCGGGCAAGAAGCAGCACGCTGCAAAGCTGGAGAGAATGTTTCGCCCGCATTGCGAAGTGATCGTCATTAATTCCGACGATGGCCTCAGAACGCGCTACCCGCACTGGCAGCACATTGGCAACGATGGCTACTTCACCGAACAATGGAACGCGGCTCTCCAGCGGTTTGATGCTGACATCTTTGTCCATATTCAGGGCGACATTTGGCCGGCTAAAATCGGCCAGGTGCTGTCTGAATGTACGCGCTTCATCAAGAACCACGGTGTAGGCGTATATGCACCGAATGTAGATTTCACGGCGCACGTCTACCGCACGCAGTCGCTGCGGAAGTTGCAGGAAGGCGTTTACGAAGTCCCCACTCCAGACAATTCCTTCTGGGCGATTCCTTCGGACGTAATTCGAAATACGCCGCGCGTTGATCCGCGCGTGAACCGTTTAGGATGGGGAATTGACTATCTGGTGGGCGCCGTAGCCAGACGCAGTGGACGGAAGATCGTGCGAGATTATCGTTTCACCGCGGGTCACTTGAGGTTCACAGGCTACGACAACGGCGAGGCCCTCCGGGAATGGGAACAGATGAAAAGGGCTGTGGATCCGCTCTTATGCCGGGAGATGGAATCGCTGCAACGCGAGCGCAACGAGCTTGTTACCCACACGACCTCTTGGGGACATCCTGTCGCCCGCCTGCTCACCGCTGTCAGCAGTCGCACCAACAGAGGCGCGATCATTCTTCAGCGTCGCATAATTTCGCACTAGCAGTTGCACGCGACATCTTCGCTTCAGCGCTCCAAAACGTCCTTGTAACTGTTGAGGGCGACTTTTTTCGGCTGGCGGTCCAGGGTAAAGTCCACTGTTCGCGTGGAAGGTCCCACCATCCCGATTTGGCCCAGGCGCACCATGCCGTTTCCAAAGTCGGCGAAGATGGGAACGAACATCGCGAAATGGTTATCCACTTCGCTCTGCGTGACTTCCGCGTGGACTTTGACTTTGCCCCCGTCGGCCGGCTGCAACTCATATTTGAGATGATAGCGCGGCACCTGCGTGCCGTAGACCCACTCGTTGAAAAACCAATCCAGCCGGCCGTTTTGCTGAAGGTCCATTTGCTTGGTCATGTGCTTTTCGGCGATGGCTTTGAACGTCTCGGTGGAAGCGGGCGAGTCGTGATGCGTCGCCATGAAATCGTGCATCATGTCGATGAAAGCCTGGTCTCGATTGTCGCCCTGATCGCCGTACATGAGCGAGCGCAGCATGAGCAGCACGTAGGCGCCTTTGGAATAAGTGTCGCCCTGATAGGCTTGCGCCGAACGGGGAGAAATCAGGCGCAACCCCAGCCACAGCGGACCGGCATCATTCGGCGAAACGCCGAAATTATTTTTTTCCAGGATGCGCACGCGCTGGCGTTCCCAGAAATCGATGTAGTCCTTCTCCCACTTCTTCCCCAGGGCTTGCTGCAAAAATAGTCCTGCAGCGAATTCCGCGAAGCCTTCGGACAACCACTGATCGTGATAGGAGGCCCAGCTGACGCCATGACCAAACCACTGGTGCGCTACCTCGTGCGGCGTAACTTCCTGCACGAATCCGGTGAACTTGGTGTTGATCTGGCCGAACAACATCCATCGCTGGGTCGAGTCGATGTATGCGGAAATCGGCAAGTAAACGAGGCCGGGCCACGATTGGCCGAAGGCGAAATCCGGTTGTTCGGTGATATACACACTATCGTATGGCGCCTTGCCGAAAAACATCGTGCACACTTGCATTTGCGCCCGAGTCTGGTCCAGAGCGTACTTGGTCATCGCGGTAGGCGACATACCGCCCAACGCGCCGTTTTCATAGGGCTTCAGATTGTCCGGCAAATCCGTCAAATAAAACCCGGAGATGTTGTAGTGCGTGATGGTATCGGGATAATCCATCTTTTTATATTGGCCGTAGTTAAAGCCGGCGACGGCGACCGGCACCGGCGTCACCCAATGCGAAACGGCAAAACCCGCTTCGTTGCTTTGACCTTCGAGCTTGCCTACGCTGACCACAATGTTTGAGGGCGGAACCTTGAAAGTGAGATCGTAGAGCGCTTTTTCACCGAAGCCGTTCAGATTCGGATACCAGGCTTGACGGGCCTGGACGTAGTAGCTTCCATTGCCGGCGTTGACCAGAACTTTGTCACCGACATATTCGACGCTGATGGAATGTTCCTGCCCAACTGCAGGGGCTTCGTCCAGGATGGCGTAAAACGACCCGTCTTCCTTCCTGTTTTCTTGAATGAAATGCAGGTCCTGGCCGTTCTGGTCGGTTACGCGGGTGACGCGCAGATTAGGCAGCAGCCCGAATTTCATCACTCGTTCGGCGGGGATCAGCGGTTCAAACGTGATCGTGGCGCGGCTCTGCAGGTGATCGTTCTTCGCGATTACGGTTTCGATGTTGTAGCGCTTCGTGGCGAACACGCGCTTATCTTCGCGCGAGTCCGCCGTGCGTGCCTTGAGTTCGCTTACCAAATGCTGGGAGTACCAGATTCCGTCGTCGAGTTCTCCACCGTTGAAATTCACGAGTGCCACTTCCTCGGGAGAATCCAGTTGCGGCAGCGCGCCCACGCGCGTGCGCAGGAAAAAACGCAAGTCTTTGTGGGAGGTACCGCGCATGTAGGCGTTAAAGAATGGAGGATGCTTCGGATTGTAGATAGTGGAAAGCACATCGGCGTCGACATTGTCGATGGTTTCGCCCTCGAGCAATCCTTGCGTTAGGCCTTCGGGAATTTCGTGTCGATGGCGGACTCGATCTTTCCAACGTTGAAAGGCGGCGGCAGCTTCGGGCGGCGTTTCCGTTCTTGCGCCGAGCGCGCCAGCGAACTGCGGATACAGGTTGCCGCTGAAGCGAAAAACCACCTCAGCGAAGTCCTCCTCAGCCGTCGGGTTTCCGGTGCGGCGCAAAATCTCATGCGTGTCGATGGCATCCACGGGCTTCAGCGTGAAATGTCCCTGACCGACAAAAACGGCGCCGGTTTCGAATTTGTTGACAAGAGCCAGCAGAGTGATTGTTCCGGATTTGAGCTGGAAGGTTCCCACGTCTAGGTTGAGGGTAAAATTTTCGCAGCGGTAGGTCTCCCCCAGGCCGATATTGCGGAGTTGACGGTAGAAATCGTCTGAATTGGCAAATCCCGTACTTTTTTCGCTGACGGTGACGCGAGTCTGCTGCGCCGCGATGGTCAGGCTCAGCGGGAGGTCCGCCGCGCCCTTCAGGTCCACTGTGGTGACCAGGTCGTCGAAGCCTTCCTTGGACACCCGCACTGAAAATTTCCCCGAACTCAGACCCGGTGCTGCGAACTTGCCGGATTCATCGGACGTGAGCACGATCGGCTGCGACAAGTTGCCGCCGCTGATTTCGATGTGGGCTCCGGCGACGACTGCGCCGGATGGATCTTTCACCGTGCCGGAAATCGTGTCCGCATGCAGGTAGGTGGCGAATGCCAGGCAAAGGAGCGCCAGGATTGATGCGTAGAAGAAGGGAAGTCGCCCGAGGTGCCAGGATCTTTTAGCGGCTGGAGCTGAGCCGCGTTTACGATTGTTAGATTGCGTTTTTTCAGATCGGCTCATGGGTTCCCCGAGAAAATCGGCTCGCGATGCTTTGCGCTGCTATTGCTTCATCCTTCTGGATGAGCCGCTCCGTTATCAAAGGAGTCTCAAAGGTGCGGTCACAGTTGTAGCGGAACGTTACGCGGGACGCAATAGCCGTAGTGAACTTAGTTGCAAGATAGGTTTAGATTACAGGTAGTAATGCTTTGCATGTCCGCGACCTGCGGCACGGTGTTTCGCGCTCGCTTCCGCCAGCGGATTTGACACTGCGCGTCTCAGCCGCTACGCTCGTCGCGATGAAAATCATTGTCGCAGACAAAATCAGCGAGCGCGGAATTGAACTCCTGCGCAATACAGGCTGGCAGATTGTTCTGCCGGTGGCGGCAGCGCTGCCCAACGAGATCGCCGACGCCGACGGACTGATCGTCCGCAGCGCTACGCGCGTCACTGCCGAGCTTCTCGACAAGGCGGAGCGACTTCGCGTTGTGGGACGCGCGGGAGTTGGCGTGGATAACGTGGACATGGACGCAGCGACTCGCCGCGGCGTCCTGGTAATGAACACGCCCGGCGGAAACGCCGTCAGCGTGGCCGAACACACGTTCGCGCTGATGCTAGCGCTCGCGCGCTCCGTGCCGCAATCCAATGCCGCAATCCAGGCGGGCCGTTGGGAAAAGTCTTCCACCGGAATGGAGTTGCGCGGCAAGACGCTGGGCCTTGTGGGGCTCGGACGCGTGGGCGCCGAAGTAGCCAGACGCGGGCGAGCGCTCGAAATGAAAGTGCTGGCTTACGATCCCTACGTGACGCAAGCGGCGGCGCGCGAACTCGACGTCGAGTTGATTGCGTTTGAAGATTTGCTCCGCCGCTCGGACGTGATTTCGCTGCACACCGCTCTAAGCGCCGCGACAGAAAAAATAATTAATGCTGCGGCCCTCGGACAGATGAAGCGTGGCGCGCGCTTGATCAATTGCGCTCGCGGGGAACTGATCGACGAAGCCGCGCTGGCTGAAGCTCTGCGTTCAGGACAATTGGCGGGCGCCGCTGTGGACACGTTCGCGCAGGAGCCGCCGAAAAATTCTCCGCTGATCGGATTGGCAAATTTCATTGCCACTCCGCATATCGGCGGTTCTACAGCGGAAGCGCAGGAAGAAGTGGGAACTCTGATCGCGCAGCAAGTTCGCGAATATCTCGGCGAGGGCCTGATTCGCAACGCTGTAAATATGCCTGCGCTTTCCGCCGAACAATACCGTCTCTTGCGTCCTTACCTCGAACTTGGCGAACGCCTCGGGCTGTTGGTAGCTCAGGCCGCGCCTTCGGCCAGCTTCAGCCGCATCCGCATTCGTTATGCGGGAGAGCCGGCGGAGCTGGGTTCGCACGTAATCCGCAGCGCGGTGCTGATAGGCGTGCTGAACTCCGTGCTCGACGAAAAGGTGAACCTTGTAAATGCTTCGCAAGCTGCTGCCGCGCGCGGATTGATTGTGGAAGAAACCACGCGGCGCCGGGAGCGTGGTTTCCCGAATACGCTCGAGGTCTCCGCGGCCGACGGCGGTCCCGAACTCACAGTCGAAGGAACTGTGGTTCAGGACGGCTCGCCGCGAATTCTGTCGCTCGACGGCATCCCGCTCGAAGCTCCGCTGGAAGGCACTCTGTTGTTAACGCGAAATCGCGACGTTCCCGGAGTGATTGGAATGATCGGTACCGCACTCGGCAATCTCGGCGTGAATATTGCTACGTTCGCGCTCGGCCGCCGCACTCCGGTGCACGGAGCCGAAGCCGTCGCGCTGGTGCGCCTCGACGGGAAAGTCGATCCCACCATTCTAGAAAAGATTCGCGCCATTCCTTCGATCACCGAAGCGCGCTTAATTCATCTCCCGGAGTTGCCAAAAGAACGCGTGCGCTCGCAATAGGCCCGATGCTGAGCCAAATCGGGTGAGGAACATCGCGGAAAAGGTACAACAAAAGCGGGGCAGGTTGCGGTCGGTGCCGATGCACGATAAACTCTTTGGCAGTCGGTAGCAATTTTCGGGGCGTAGCGCAGCCTGGCTAGCGCGCCTGGTTCGGGACCAGGAGGTCGGTGGTTCAAATCCACTCGCCCCGACCATCCCTCAAGCAGTTCTCGCTGTCCTCAGCCCTCATAGAGTGAGCAATACCTCTGAGCGAATCGAGAAATCGTCTCGTGCATTATCCGGGGCTCGATCGCCCGCGGCGGTTTCCGGCGAAGAAGGCACAGGAGGCGCTGACAGGGCATTGCTCACACTTGGGCTTGGTGCGCTTGCAGAGTTCCTGGCCGTGGCGTTTCAGCAACAAATACGCGCGGACGAGCGAGTCGAACTTCTGCGGAATTTCCGCCTCGATGGCTCTTTGTGCTTCGCGGTATGTCACGCCATAGTTCTCGCGCTCTTGCCCGTGCTGAATGCGGACCAGTACGTGCGGGCAATTGGACGGGACGGCGGCTACAGGTACGAGGCCCGCAAAGAGCAGTATGCGGTCGGCGCCCGGATCGGCGATATTTGGAAACTTTTTAAGGATCTTGCGCACTTGGGCGATGGGTCCGACCAGGGCCGCACGCAGGTCGCCGCCAAACTCATCCTTCACGCGTACCGCGATTTCCTTCAGCCGCATGGCTCTTAATTCCGGCACCATGCCGCCCGGTTTCAATGCGCTCGCGAGAGTTGCAGGATCCGCTGCGAGGAGTTGGTCCGGCTCGACCCCGATCTCCCGGTTGAGTATTTCCCAGCCTCTGGTGCACGCGGCATCACTCGCCGGATACCCGCAATGCCACCACACCAGAAAAAGATACGGGTCGGTCGGCCAGTTCGGTTCCTGGGCGCCGTAAAAGGACTCCAACTGTTTTAAGATCTCGAGGACGCTTACGGGTGCTCGGCGCATTCGACGCAGATTCTCCGCCTGCTGTTGAACGGGGATTATCGCAGAAAGGTCGACGTAAAACAGGCGGCAGTTACGGCCGGTGAGCGGGGCAACTTGAGGCTGCGAATCTAGAAGTTTGTGGTGAGGCGCAAGGCGAAGCTACGCGATGGGCCGATGGCGTTCCCGGAGAAAAGGCCGCCGAAATCGATCACGTCTAGAACGTTGTTAAGGTTTTGTCCATCGGCTTGAATCCGCATATTCAGACGCTCTGACTTGTAAATATCCGCGCCTGCAGAGGCATTCACCTGGAAGGCAGGAAAGATGCGGCCGCGAGCGAAATTAATGCGATCCACAACTTGTTGGCCGTACACCTGCGCCACCCCGGCTTCGCATTGCGGTAGAGTTTCACCGTCCGGGCACTGAAAATCGAACGGTAGGCCCGTATCGTATTGAACTCCGGCGGCAATCCACAGGCGGGGAGTGATCTGGTAACGTACCCGGCCGCGGACGGTGTTGCGCTGATCCTGCGAATCCGGGAGATGACCTGTGGTGGGTATCACCGCGTCGTCGCCCAGAAAGAGGCCGCCCGTGACCGGAAACCAGGCGTTGCCCACGGTGTAGGAATAACTCAAGAAGCCGGAAAAGCCGTGCCAATCGGGAACGGCGAGCTTCGCTTCCGCGCCATAAATGACGGCCTTGCGGAACGCAATGGGATAGCTGATGGTCGTATTGTCGAGCTGATCGTCGTCCGCATAATTGTTCACCAGCCGGCGAAAATAGTTGGCATCCAGTCTCAGCTTTCCGAAAAAAGCTTTCGTCAAACCGGCCTCGTAATAATTTCCTTCCGAAGGCTCGACGGGCAATTGCAGGGAAATGGGGTTTAGTTTCGTCGCGGCTGTTGAACTTGAGAGCAGAATGTTTTCGAAAGAGGGCGTCTGAAAGACTCTGTCGTAGGAAAAATGCAGCACGAGACCGGCGGATGGAAAATACCGTGAAATCGAGAAACGCGGGTCCACCGCCTGGCGGTTCAATACGAGCTGATAATGATCCCAACGAAGCCCTGCGCTGATTGTCCAATTTCCCAAGTGGATCAAATCCTGAACGAACGCAGACTGTTCGAGGTCCGGCCGATTCGCCAAGAAACTGAAAGTAGGTGGCGTGCCGGGATCGAATTGGGTTGGGTCCGTAATGATGAATCTGAAATTCTCGTTCAGGAAGATATTGTCGGACTCGACTCCAAACTTCCATTCGTGCCGACCGCGAACGACGGTGACGGTCCCTTTAAAATATCCTTCGCGAAACCAATTGTGCTGAAAAACTACTATGGGAGTCGAATTCGTGTTGGAGTTGAAATCGTTCGCATTGTTGCGGACCATTGCGCGGAAATCGGCCACCACGTGAGTTGAAAAAGTGTGTTGGTAGCTGGCAATTCCCATGGTCTCGATGTTATCGGCCGTTTGGCGCTGTCCCGCGATTTGCTGCACCATTTCATTGGGGATGTCGTAGCGCGAGACTTCGTGGCGAACGATGAAGCTTAGGCGATCGTTCGGCGTCAGGTTGAGCTGGTAATGGGCCGAAAAATCGCCGAGCGTACCTGTGTTGGAGAAATTTTCGGGAACCACGGGGTTCAGATAATGATCCGTCATGCTGCCGCTGGCGCTGAAGCCAAGAGTGTTCTTGCCCCAGACATACTGGCCTTGGGTAAACGCGCCCGCCGAATCAAAGCTGCCTCCGGAGAGCACCACTTGGCCGTGAAAGCCTTCCTGTGAATCCTGAAGCGTATTGACCTCGACCACGCCTCCCATCTTTCGTCCGTATTCCGCGGGAAAGCCTGCAGTGTAGATGCTCATCGATTGCACGTCGTCCGCTTCGATTTCCGGTCCGAAGCTGGGCGAGCGATTATCGGTGAGAGGGATGCCGTCCACGACAAACTGAGTTTGGTACTCGGAACCTCGCGGATGCAGGACGGCATTGCCTTCATATAGCCAACCCGGTTGCGAATTCACCAAATCCTGCAAGGAACGGCCCGGAACTGAGCTGAGCCTATCCTGAATGACGTCCGAGCCTATCTGGCTAACGGCGCCGACTTGGTCGGGGTCGATCAACGTATCGGCCGCGCTAACTGTTACGGATTGATTTACTGTAGGTAGCTTGAGCTGAATTGCGTATTCGGTCGGAAGCGAGGAACGAATCTCCACAGATTCGGAGACGGCCGCAAAGCCAGGCTGGCGAATCTCGAGTTGATAGACGCCATAAGGCAGGCGCAGCACGTCAAGAGAGCCTTGATCGCTGGTCAAGAGAGTGTTCCGATATTGATTCGCCTCGCTGCTAATCTGAACGGTCGTTTTCACGCCAAGGCCGGATGGGTCGGTCACTTTCAGGCGCAGTTCGCCGCTATTGCTCTGGCAAAAGAGCGGCACGGCGCAGAGTAAAAAAAGAATTGCGACTCTGGTGATGAAGAGCCGGCCGGTGACGTTCGGGAGCCGATGTCCGTGCATGCGTCTATGTGAGCGGGCTTTGTCCATCCCGCAATACAAATTTTCGCATAGCGCCGGTTCAAAGCAACATGAACCGCGGTCTGTGCATGTCAGTTCTGGAATGAGGATGCGCGAGACTCGGGGGTCGCCTAGCTGTGGTCTGCATTCCTGAGCGTCCGCTCACGCGTCGTCTGTCCAGTTAAATGAACGCGTGACGGCTTTCTTCCATGCACGGTAAAGCTCTTCTCTTTTTGCTTCCGCCATTTGGGGCGCCCAGGTATGTCCGACGTGCCAATGCGCGCGCAGTTCCTCTAGATCTTTGAAGAAACCAACCGCGAGGCCTGCAGCGTAGCACGCTCCCAACGCTGTAATCTCCGCGATCGCCGGCCGAACCACGGAGCGGTTCAAAATATCTGCCTGGAATTGCATCAACAGATCGTTTTCGGTCATGCCGCCATCCGCGCGAAGCACGTCGAGCTGGATTCCCGAATCCATGGCCATCGCCTCGACGACCTCGCGAGTCTGGAAAGCCGTTGCTTCGAGGACTGCGCGAGCCAAGTGTCCCTTGTTTGCGTAGCGGGTTAAGCCGGCAATCACGCCGCGCGCGCTTGTTTTCCAATAGGGGGCATACAAGCCGGAGAAAGCGGGGACCAAGTAAACTCCGCCATTGTCCTTTACAGAACGGGCCAACGTCTCAATATCCGCGCTCTTCTCGATGAGTCCGAGGTTGTCGCGCAACCATTGAACCAGGGCGCCGGTGATGGCGATGCTGCCCTCAAGCGCATACTGAGGTGCTTCGGTGCCGAGCTTGTAGGCAACCGTCGTCAGCAAGCCGCAGCTTGACTGCACCGGATGAGCGCCCGCGTTCATCAGGAGGAAACACCCGGTGCCGTAGGTATTCTTGGCTTCGCCCGGTTGGAAGCAGGTTTGGCCGAAAAGCGCGGCCTGTTGATCGCCTAGGATTCCCGCGATGGGAACATCCTTGATCGCTGGAATTTGTGCCGACCCGTAAATTTCGCTACTGGAACGAATCTGCGGGAGCATGTTCTTAGGAATTCCGAAGGCGCTGAGTACATCTTCGTCCCAAGTGAGAGTTTCGAGATTGAGCAGTTGCGTGCGGCTTGCGTTTGTCACGTCGGTGACGTGGATGCCGCCCTGAGGGCCGCCGGTAAGTTTCCAAACGAGATAGGTGTCCACGTTTCCGAAGAGCACCTCGCCGGCTTCGGCCCGTTCGCGCACTGCGGCGACGTTGTTAAGAATCCAGCGTATTTTCAGGCCGCTGAAATAAGTCGCAAGCGGGAGGCCGGTTTTCTTGCGGAAGCGGTCCTGCCCGCCGTTAGCCGAAAACTTGGCAACGTCATCGGCAACGCGCGTGTCTTGCCAGACCAAAGCATTACAAACAGGCCTGCCCGTTAAGCGGCTCCACAAGATCGTCGTTTCTCGTTGATTGGCGATTCCGACGGCAGCCAAATCGTCCGGCCGAAGCCCTTTCGCTTCCATCGCAGCGGCGATTACTTCTTGTGTTCGGCGCCAGATCTCTTCGGGATCGTGCTCGACCCAGCCGGGCTTCGGATATATCTGCTCGTGCTCCTTCTGCGCGGCAGAAACAATCCTTCCGTTTCTGTCGAACACAATGAAGCGCGTGCTGGTGGTTCCTTGATCGATTGCCCCGACGTAACTAGGCACAATTACATTCCCCACATGAGTCTGTGGGCCAACCAAGCCACTCCGGGATGGATCGCACCGATATCACAGATACTCAATGTTACTCGGGTTCTTCCAGCATGGATTCGGGGCGGACTACTACGACGATACCGTTTTCCGTGACGGAGTAACGGGCGCGGTCGGCTTCGAGGTCGTAGCCGATTACCGTGCCTTCGGGAAGATTCACGTGGCGGTCGATGATGGCTCGGCGAATGCGGGAGTGGCGGCCGATAATCACGTGGTTAAAAATGATTGAGTCATCCACCTCGCTATAACTATTCACGCGTACATCCAAGCCCAACACCGATTTCTCCACGCGGCCGCCGGAAACGATCGAACCGGCGCCGACGATGGAATCGAGCGCAACGCCCTTCCGTTCAGGGTCTGCGAAAACAAATTTTGCGGGTGGATACTGCTGCTGCCAGGTATGGAGCGGCCAGGTTTTGTCGTACAAGTTAAAAATGGGCGAGACGGAAACGAGGTCCATGTTGGCTTCATGATAAGCCTCGACGGTACCTACGTCGCGCCAGTAGGACATGTCCTTTTTATTTTCGTCCAGGAAGTTGTAAGCGAAAACGCGATATTTATCGGTGATGCGGGGAATGATGTCTTTGCCAAAGTCGTGCGAGGAATTAGGATCTTCGGCGTCGGCGATCAGAATGGGCAAGAGAAGTTGTGTGTTGAAAAGGTAGACGCCCATCGAAGCGTTCACTTTTCCAGGGTGAATGCGGGATTCCTTGGGATGCTCGGGCTTTTCCTCGAAGCCGACGATGCGCCAATCGTTGTCCGTCTCCAGAACGCCGAATCTTTTGCTCGCCTCAGCCGGCGGGACTTCGAGAGTCGCCACGGTGACGTCGGCGTGAGCCTGAACGTGCTGTTCGAGCATCTTCTGATAATTCATTTTGTAAATGTGGTCGCCGGAGAGGATGAAGACGTAGTTGGATTGTTCGCTCCCGATGGAATAAATATTCTGATACACCGCGTCGGCAGTGCCTTGATACCAGTGTTGCGAGACGCGCATCTGCGGCGGAAGAACTTCGATGAAATCGCCAAGCCCCATCAGGACGGACCAGCCGCGCCGAACGTGGCGGTTCAGACTGAGCGCTTTGTATTGAGTGAGAACGAAAACGCGGCGCAAGTCGCTATTGAGGCAATTGGAAAGGGTGACGTCAATGATGCGATACACGCCGCCGAAGGGAACGGCGGGTTTGGCGCGGTCGCGAGTTAAGGGCCACAGACGTTCGCCCTGGCCGCCTGCCAGGAGCACAGCGAGCGCGTTGCGCATCAGAGGAGGCACGAGATACTTTCTCCAAGAACCTACCGACCGGAGAAATCTATTCTAGCAGTACAGGCAGCGGCAAGGACATGCTTGGGCTTAGTTTCTTCGCCGGCTGAGGTGTAGTCCCGAGAAGCCCTGCGATAGGGTAACCCTAAAGGTATATACACGGCGATTAAGACCCTTGAACAATATAAACCTTGACTTCGGTGGTAGCCTCCGTTAGAAGAACTTCACATTTGCCGGAAGCGGTCTGAACCGGTAGACTGGTTAGATTCCATCAGACCAATTCTACAGACAACAGGGAATGGGGGTGAATACGCGTGGCAGAAGTCGTAATTCAAGAGGGAGAATCTTTGGAAAATGCTCTCCGGCGCTTCAAGAGGAAGGTG
>JBEKHP010000038.1:0-31814 GCA_050012235.1 Candidatus Acidiferrales bacterium
TGGTGACCGAATGCCGCTTCAGTCTGAAACAGTTCCCATTCCGCAAAGGTGAGCGGAGTCCGTAGCACCTGCTTCCGCGATATTCGAGCCGCAAGAAGCAGAGGCTTCAACGTGTGGTCGAGCTTTTCCGCTTTGCCATTGCACAGACCATGAAATAGTTCCATCACCGTGACGAAACTAAGCGGGCATCCGTGCGACGGGATTAGCGATTTTAGACGCCTCATTGCGGAATCGAGAGAGTCATCTCTACGCGACAGATTAATCAGTGCGCTCGTATCGAAGATCGGCGTAAGCCGCATGAATAAGTATACTTTGGGCTTCGATCAATTGCCGCTGGGAGTCAGGCAAAGCAATCTAGCGGGCGAGGTTGAACATTTTCCGCGCTTCCTTTTTGAACGCCGTAGCTGAAATTGTCCCCACAATAAAAACAAAGTTCCTGTTGCACTGCACGCGCAGATAGTCGGAATTTTCTCGCGCCAGTTCGCAACGAATCGGAAATCGCAGGTCGACGGATTGTCGTGGGGTGTATCACTTTTCCCCGCCCTGTAAGCTACCCCGTCTGTTCTTTGACTCGGGGGTGCGCAGCCTTTACACTTAATTCGTGCCAACCTTTTCACGCGGCTACGGGCATCGATTTGACCTGAGCGGCTATTTTCCGCGGGCTATCAAGACGATCTGCATTGCCTGCGTCGCGGTTTTCTTCCTGCAAACGATTTCAGGGCTGCTCTTTCACGAAGCGGGGCAAAGATTTTGGGTGGATTGGTTCGGCTTGGTGCCTTATGCGGCGGTGTACGGGTTCCGGATCTGGCAGCCATTTACGTATATTTTCCTGCATGGCGGCGTGCTTCACATTCTTTTCAACCTGCTGTACCTGGCGATGTTCGGCGCGGACCTGGAGCACACTTGGGGAGCGCGCAAGTTCTACATTTATTTTTTCGTGTGCGGCGTGGGCGCGGGGATTATTGACATCATCGTGAAGCTGCTGCTGGATCCGCATGGCAGGGGCACGGCATTGGTGCCGACGATCGGAGCTTCGGGCGCCATCTACGGCGTCCTGCTGGCGGTGGCCATCGTGATGCCGCACCGGCAGGTGTGGGTGTTTCCTTTGCCGGTCACGGTGTCCATGCGAATTTTCGTGATTGTGATGGGCGCGATCGAATTTTTCAGCACGATTGGTTCCACGGGTGATGGCGTGAGCCACGTTTGCCATCTGGGCGGGATGCTAGTGGGATACATTTATCTGCGGCGCGGCTCTTATCTTTACAATTACAGGAATTTTTTTACGGATTGGAAACGGCGGCGGCTGCGCAAGAAGTTCGAAGTGTACGTCCGCGACCACAACGAGAAGCCGCCATCGAATCCAGATAACTGGGTGAATTGACGAGCCGACCAGGATCGTCATCCTGAGGAGCAACGCGAGGAAGGGTCTGCTCTTCTAAATCAACTCCCCGCCCGTCGGGCCGCGCTAGCCGCCGATGCGGATTAGGCGCATCAAGTTTGTGGAGCCGGTAGTGCCAAGGGGTGTGCCGGCGATTACGCCCACGATGTCGCCTTGCTTCACCAACCTCTCTTCCGTCAAGCGCGCTTCGGCGGCTTTCGCGAGCTGGTCGATATCGTGGACGCGCGCGATGGTGCGCGGCAAGACTCCCCAGAGCAGGCTCAGGCGGCGGCGCGCTTCCTGTACCGGCGAAAACGCTACGATCGGCGCGCGGGGACGGTATTTTGAAACGAGGCGCGCGGAAGATCCCGATTCGGTGAAGACGGCGATGACCTTCATGTGCAATTCTTCCGCGGCGTGGCAGATGGCTTCGGCGATGGCTTCGCTGATCAGCAAATCGCCCGAGCGCGCGGGACGCGGCTGGATGGTCATGCTGGCTTCCGCCTCGCGAATAATGCGGTCCATCATGGCGACGGATTCCAGCGGATAGCTTCCCGCGGCGGTTTCGCCGGAAAGCATCAGCGCATCGCTGCCATCGAAAATTGCGTTGGCCACGTCGGAAGCTTCCGCGCGGGTGGGCCGGGGATTTTTCTGCATCGAATCGAGCATTTGCGTGGCGGTGATTACGGGGACGAGCGCATCGCGCGCGCTGGAAATGATTCGCTTCTGCGCTACCGGCACTTTTTCCGGACTCATTTCCACGCCCAGATCGCCGCGCGCCACCATCACGCCGTCGGCGACGGCAAGAATTTCGTTCAGGTTGTCCATGGCTTCGGGTTTTTCGAGCTTGGCGATGATGGGCGTATCTTTTCCGTCGCGTGCGATGGCGGCCTTCGCGGCTCGAACATCCGCGGCGGTGCGAACGAAGCTCTGAGCAATGTAGTTCGCGCCCATTTGCAGGGCGAAATTCAGGTCGCGGCGGTCCTTCGGAGTGAGCGAAGGAATTTTCAGCTTTACGCCGGGCAGGTTGATGCCCTTGTGTTCGCCCAGTTCCCCACCGTTTTCGACCTGGCAAACAACTTCCTGGCCGCGAGAGGAGACGACGCGCAGGGAAATTTCGCCGTCGTTCAAGAGAATGCGGTCACCTTTGCGAACCGATTCCGGCAACGCGCGAAAAGTTGTGCTGACGCCTTGTTCGTTTCCGACCAAGTTTTTCGTGGTAATCGTGAAACGCTGGCCGAAGCGCAATCGGACCGGCTTGCCCTGTTCCAGCGGGCCTGTGCGGATTTTCGGTCCCTGCAAATCGGCCAGAATCGCGACGGGCTTGCTGTAGCGGGCGGAGGCGCGGCGAACGTAAATCGCCAGCCGCACTTTTTCTTCCGGCGTGCCGTGCGAGAAATTCAGCCGCGCAACATCCATGCCGGCGTGCACCAGCTCGTCAATCATTTTTTGGGAGGAGCTTGCAGGCCCCAGGGTGCAGACGATTTTGGCCCTTCGCAGATTCAGCACGATTATTTTGTCACGGCAAAGGCGTTGACAACCTCGTAGAGGAATTGAATTCCCTTGCGGAAGGATTCGATTGGAATGCGTTCGTCGTCCGCGTGCATGCGCATCAAGTCGTCTTCCGTAAGCGGAAAAGGATCCAGGCCATAGGCTTGCACGCTGCGCATGCGCAGGCGCGCTGAGTCAGTGGCGCCGGTGGACATATAAGGGACCACGGGAGCGCCGGGAAATTCCCGGGCGCTCACGGCCTTGATCGTAGAGTACAAATCAGACTCCAGGGATGAAGAGGGTGCGGCTTCGCCGCCATTCGGTTGAGTTTCAAAGCGAATTTGCGGATCGTTCACGAGCTGCTTTAGCTTGCCGACGAGCGGATCGAGTTGGTTGCCGGGAAGCAGGCGAACATTCAGGACGCCGCGCGCTTCCGAGGGCACCACATTTTGGCGTATGCCGGCTTGCAGCATGGTGGGAGTCGCCGTGTCGCGCAACATCGCGTTCCAGATGGGATTGTTGTTGGAAACCCATCGAGCTGCATGATCGGCGCGATCCGGGCTCTCGAGTGCCTCCAGCCACTTGCCGGTTTCCTGGTCTTCCACGGGAGCGATTCCTTCAAAATAGCCGCGCGTGACGGAATTGAACTGCACCGGCGCTTCGTACTGTCCGATTTTGCCCATCGCGACCGCGAGGTGAACCACGGGATTATCTTTGCGCGGAATGGAGGCGTGGCCGGAAGTTCCCGTGGCGATTACATCGACGTTTACGGCTACTTTCTCGGTGGCTTGCACGCCGATGTATTGAACTTTTCCATCTTTCAAAACGGTATGGCCGCCTTCGTTGAGGGCGAAGCCCGCGGCAATTTTGTCCCAGTGCTTTTCGACGACGAATTTCATTCCGAACTCGCCTCCGGCTTCTTCATCGCCTTCGGCCAGGAAAATAACGTCTCGATTTAGGCGCACGCTGGAGCGTTTCAAGGAGATAAAGACGGCGAGATTGGCGACCAGGTTGCCCTTGTCGTCAATCGTGCCGCGACCATAAAGGTAGCCGTCTTTCATCACCGCAGCGAACGGATCGACAGACCATTTGCTCTTGTCCACGCCAACCACGTCGAGATGGGCCATCAGCAGCAGCGCGCGCGAAGGATCCGGAACGGCGGTGGCGGAAAGACGCGCGACCAGGAATCCACGGCCAGGGGTGCTTTCGAAAATTTCGGAAGGAATTCCTTCACGCTTTAGGACGTCGGCAATATATTTTGCGGCTACGATTTCGTTGCCCGGGGGATTTGTGGTGTTTATGCGGATTAAATCCTGGAGCCAGACGATCGCTTCGCCTTGAAGTTTCACGAGGTCGGCGCTTGGCGCCGGTGGTTGCTGCGATTGTCCCGTATAACCCTGTCCGCTGGTACGGGCGGCGCAGCAGATGGCGAAGAGTGCCAAGACAACGACTCGAATATTCGGACGCGCCATTCTTCGGTCTCCAAGTAACTTGAGAATTAGGCAGTCAATCGGAAAGGAGATTTATACTATCATGGCGTCACGACGTGACCGGGCGCTTGGAACGCGGCGTTTTCTGGATGGCAACAGACCATCCACGAACAGCTCTGGCAGCATCAAAGCGTGGAGAGGAAATTTATGAATTTGAAGATGTGGGTTCGCGCGGTTCTGTTGGGAATACTGGTGGCGGCTTTGGGCATACCTCCCGGGGCCTTGACTGCTGGGGCGAAACAACAGGAGGGGCCGCAAAAGCCCGCGCCTTCTCAGCAACCAGCTCCGCCCAATCCGCCCACGGGGCAGCAACAGCCGCAGCAAGCGGGGCAGAGTCAGGCGGCGCCGCAAGTGTCCATCGCGGTGGAGTCGAACGTGGTCAATATCGACGCGGTGGTGACGGATCAGGACGGGGACATACTGACTAACCTTAAGAAAGAGAATTTCCGAGTTCTGGATGATAACCAGCCGCAGCAAATCTCGAACTTTGCTCCGAGCGAGGCGCCGATCACAATTGTCATCTTGATGGAATTCAGCCAGCTTGGGGGGGAGTGGTATGCGTACCAGGCGAAAACTTGGGCGTATGATTTCGTGAGGCACTTGAACGAGAAGGATTACGTCGCATTCAAGACCTTTGACCTCAAAACGCACATCTTGGTCGATTTCACGCGGAACAAGCAGGAAGTAGCGCAAGCGGCGGCAGGCTTGTTTTTCCCGGACTTTCACGAAGCTAATTTGTTTGACGCGCTGCTCGAAACGCTGGACGAGCTTCGCGACGTGAAAGGAAAGAAGTCTATCCTTCTGCTGGCTAGCGGCTTCGATACATTCAGCAAGCACACACTGGACCAAACGCTCCGACGCGTGAAGGAAAGCGACGTGCCGATATACTCGGTTGGCATGGCTGAAGAACTCCAGGTTAGAAACCCCCGAGGAGACGATATTCGCTACCTCCAAGCGAAAAATCAGCTCACTACATTTGCGAACATGACGGGCGGATACGCCTGGTTTCCGCGGTTCCAGGGCGAGATGAACGGTATTTTCAGCACCGTGGCCGAATATTTGAGAAGCCAGTACACGGTGGGCTTTACGCCTTCCACTTCTCCGGACGGGAAGTATCACAAACTGAAGGTGGAGATTGTGGACGAGCAGGGCAATCCGATGATGCAGCCGGACAGAAAAGGGAAGATGAAGAAAGTGATCGTCATCGCGCGGCAAGGTTACACTTCGCCGAAGCCGACGGCCGGCGACTGATTCGTAGCTTCGTCGCGAGACAACCCTGGGTAACAGGGCCGCTGTTTGTAGCAAGCGCGATTATTTCCATCCGCTAATAGCCTCGCTCGAGGTCCACACGATTCAATAATTCGCGGCCGCTGAACCAGCGCTCCAGATTTTCCACCAGCAAATCTGTTTGGCGTTCCCACAAATGCTCGCTCACGGCGCTCACGTGCGGAGTGATGAAAGCGTTGTCGAGCTTCCACAAGGGACTTTCCGGCGGGAGCGGCTCTTGGGAGGCGACGTCGAGCGCGGCGCCGGCAATTTTGTTTTGTTGTAGAGCGGCGATGAGGGCGGGTTCGTCCACGAGCGCACCGCGAGATACGTTGATGAAATACGCGGAAGGCTTCATCAGCGCGAACTCGCGAGCACCCATCATCGCGCGGGTTTCGGAAGTTTCAGGCGCGGCGAGAATCACGAAATCAGCATGTGGTAGGGCCTCCTGCAATTTGGTCGATGGAAAAAACTTTTCCGCGAGGTCGGCATCAACGCGGCCGGAACGCGTAACGGCCCACACCCGAATTCCCAGCGGGCGGGCGAGTTTTGCAACTTCGCGGCCGATGGCGCCGAAGCCGATGAACAGAACGACTTGGCCGCGAAGCTCGCGCGGGCGGACAGGCGCGTCCCACAATTCCTGCTGTGCCCAGAGAGATTGCCGTTGATAACGAAGATAGTCCGGGAAACGGTGCGCTAGGGCGATGAGCGTGCCGAGGATGTGTTCGGCCATGGGGATTTTGTGAACGCCGCTGGCGTTGGTGACTTCGATGCCGCTGCGGCGCAGTTCGGGGTACATCAACTGGCCGATGCCGGCGGCGGTGGAATGAAGCCAGAGGAGCTTGCGCGCCCAGGCGAATTGTTCGGGGCGCAGCGAGAAGCCGACGAAGATGTTGGTATCCGGAAGCTCGGTCTGCAAGCCGTCGTAGGTGGGCAGATGCACGACGCGCATTTCGGGCCAGCGCTCGCGAATGCGTTCGGCCATGCGCGCGGGAGGATTCCAGAGCGAAAAGCGGTGCCAGACGCAGATGAGCAATTTTGTTTCGGCGGGAATGGTGCGCGTCATGGCTGTTTTTTCCGGAAGAAAAAACCGAGGACCGTTGCGGAGATCAGCAAGCCGAGCAGGATGAAAGCGGCGGGAAGCGACCAGAAGGCCCAGGTGGCGGCGAAAAGAAGGGCGAGCCAGAGGGCGTTCATCGGGCGCGCGTAACCCATGATTTCGGATTTTTTGTCGTCGCGCCCGGGTTCTACTTCCATTTTTCTCAAGTCTCCTTTCCGCGGCGGTCCGCGAAGATTTAATTTATTTTGGTGGCGTGCGCAAATCGCGGCCGGTCATCTCTCCCGGCTCGGCGACGCCGAGAACACCGAGCATGGTGGGAGCGATATCGCGCAGCGAACCACCCGGGGCTAATTTTATTTGGCCGTCGTCCGTGAGCAAAATGAATGGGACGGGGTTGGTGGTGTGATAGGTGTGCGGGCCTCCGGTTACGGGGTCGATCATGGTTTCGGCGTTGCCGTGGTCGGCGGTTATGATCCAGGCACCGCCTCGGGGACGCAGTGCTTGAAAAATTTGACCGAGACAGGCATCGACGGTTTCAACCGCCTTGATGGTAGCTTCGAGATTTCCTGAATGGCCGACCATGTCCGCATTTGCGAAATTCATGATGATGGCGTCGAATTCGCCTTTCTCGATGGCGTGGACGACGGTTTCGGCGATGCCGGCGGCAGACATTTCCGGTTTCAAATCGTATGTGGGCACTTTGGGTGATGGAACGAGAATTCGTTCTTCGCCCGGGAAAGGTTTTTCGACGCCGCCATTAAAGAAGTAGGTGACGTGGGCGTATTTTTCGGTTTCGGCGACGCGCAGGTTCTTGAATTGCTGTTCGGCAAAAACATTGGCGACAATTTGCTCCAACTTTTCGGGAGCGAGGAGGTAGCGCAGCCAGGGCCAGGACTTGTCGTACTGGGTCATGGCCACGAAAGCGAGATTTTTCGGGCGGTCGGGATCGACGATTTTGTCGAAGGCGGGGTCGATGAGCGCACGAGTCATCTGGCGGGCACGGTCGGCGCGGAAGTTGAAGAAGATGACGGCGTCGTCATCGCGAATGACGGCGCGAGGAACGGCGGCTTTTCCCGGCGCGGGCTCCGTGGTGATGACGGCGGGAATGATGAATTCGTCGGTGACACCTTTTTCGTAATTTGCGCGGACGGCGGCGATGGGATCTGTGAATTTTGCTTCTGAGTCGCCATGAACGATTGCGCGATAGGCTTTTTCGATGCGCTCCCAGCGGTTGTCGCGATCCATGGCGTAGTAGCGGCCGCTGACCGTGGCGATTTGGCCGACACCGAGCTCGCGCATTTTTTGTTCGAGCCGGCGGAGAAAATCTATTCCGCTGTTGGGAGGAGTGTCGCGCCCGTCCATAAAGCAGTGGACGAAAACATTTTTGACTTTATTTTCCCGCGCCATCTGGAGGAGCGCGAAGAGATGATTGATGTGCGAATGGACGCCGCCGTCGCTCACGAGGCCGAGAAGGTGGAGTTGACGTGCGCGGCCGCGTTCCATGGCTTCGAGAAGGAGCGGCTGGAGAGAAAACTTGCCGGCGGCGATGAGCTGATCGATTCGCGTGCTGTCCATATGAACGATGCGGCCGGCGCCGATATTCAGGTGGCCGACTTCGCTGTTGCCCATCTGTCCGACGGGAAGGCCGACGGCGGGGCCGGAGGTTTGGATGAGCGTGTTGGGGAAATTTTTCAGGATGCGGTCGTAGTTGGGCTTGCGCGCGAGGGCGATGGCGTTGCCTTTGGTTTCGGCGCGGTAGCCCCAGCCGTCGAGGACGGTGAGGACGATCGGTTTTGGGCGCTTAGTCATGGTCGATCTTGGCCCTAGGTGGACGCATATCGGCGCCAAACAGGCTAGCACGGAGGTCAAATCTTGATTCGTTCAGAGAACGGAAAAGCAAGATGGTTGAAAGTTCTCGATTAGAACGGGGTGTGGTTGTTTGTTTTGTGTAAGTTAGGAGGGGTTCTAATAAATCAAGTTCTCGATTAGACTTTCGGATTTTCTTGTTGGAGGGCCGCGGGTTGGCCGTCAGGGGCCGTACCGCGGGAGCGATCATTTAGGCCGTCTCGGCGTCAGATAAGTGTCGTATTTTGACTGTATTATCATAATAAGTCACTATTATAACATAGGTGTCAAATCGGGTTTTGTGTGGACGCAAGAGCGCTCGCGGTCTTTGTTTACTGAATCGGCGGCCATGCGCGGCATTCCGACACATTGACCGGCGACACAAGGGAAGGGCCGGTGTTGGAGCGAATCACGCCGTCCGAAGTTGAACAGAAGCTTCGGCCTCCTGTGTTGGTTGCTACGGGAGTGCCAACAACCACAAATTCGGTGCACGCTTTTTCTTTGCAGACAGCTGCAAGGCTGAAGCGGAACCCGGACCTCACGCACCATGCACCCGCGGTGCAACTCGCCCCCGCTAGAGTTTCGTCAATAAAACCCGCGTGGTCCGCTGATGTGGTGTTCGGTTCACGGGGATCTTGGCCGAGCGTGGCCAGATCGGGCGCAAAACCTCGTTGTGAGTAGGTGGCCCTATAAGCAACCTGGGCAGTTTCCACCGTGCGGATCGAACCGACGGCGCTGGCTTCATTGGCAGCGATTCTCGCGCGCAGCAGGTTGGGAATCGCGATTGCGGCAACCACCAAAACTGCACCGGTGTCAAAGACGGCGTTCGTACTCTCTCCGCGAATTGCCGCTTGCTCGCCATAAGCGCAGATCACCGCTGGCGTCGTTTTTCCAACCAACTGCGAAATGATCGGGGCCAGCTCCGGCTCTGCCTGCTTCAGATTTAGCGCGGTCATCGCGAGCAGGTCCTGATACAGCAAGGCTGAAGCGCCCAAAGGATGGCCTAGCGGCAGTGCTGCCAGAAATTTCTTGGACTTGCCCAACGACTCGTCGGTTCTATGCAAGCGAACTGCCTCCGCTACCTTGTCCTGACTCGAAGCCATGATTAAATAACCGTCCACAAACGCATATCCGATTTCGAAGGGAGTCTGCGCGGCAGGAATCCGGAGGGTGTAATAAGTGACTCCGCCCTCTTCGACTTGTTGCGGCTCCAGATGTCCGACTGCAAACAACGTATTCAACGTTTGCTGCAAAGCCTTGGCGTCGTTAACTTGGAGCATCACTTTCCACGCGGGCTTCGTCGGAGTGACGTCGTCCAGCTCCACGGCGATCTCTCCTCCAAGGTGGGCGAGCACATCTTCCTTGAGACTGAGATTCAATAGCTTTTCGAATTGAGCGATGGTTGCGAATGGGCCGGCTTTCGAGGTGCCAACCAGTCCCTTAACATCTTCAAATATCTGTGCTGGGTTTGTTAGTGCGATAGCGGCAACCATCATTGCCCTGGGAGACGCAAAATCAAGACTGCCGAGGGGCGATGGCGGGGCCAGCCAGGCAGCCATGCCATGCCGAGGACCCGTGAAGCTCAGTTCCGTTTGGCTCACCACCTGCCCCGCTACAGTCTTGTGGTCCCAAACCAAGTACTTCATGTCAGCAAACCCTGTGCGCTGGAATGTTATCTGCTCCTGTTTAGCCCCCGTTGGGACCAGGCTCAGCATGTTCTGGAGATCCATGGCTCCTAAGACTGTCGCACCACCTTGATACGACTGCGCGACCCGTCGCCCGAATGGAGTCGAGACAAACTCGCGGCTACTGCGATCCAGATGGGCACTGAAACCGCGCACAGTGGCCAAATCGGTTCCTATGACGATAAAGTCAGAACGCACGAGCGCCACGGGTTCATTGGCCGCGCCCTCGTCCGCAGTAGCCAGTTCCTGCTGGTCCAATATGCGCACAGCTGGCCTCGATTTATCCGCTAGTTCACTCAGCCTCTGCACGAGTAGCTTTTTTAGACCGGGCTTCCGAATTTCTGCAACAATCAGCGCAGTGGCATTTCGACCGTCCGTTGCGCCGGACACCACAATCTCATCTCCCAAGTATTGCGAGAGTTGATAAACATTCTCCAGAGAATCCAGCACCTTAGGGCCGGTGGTGGCAACCTCTCCGTGTTGCCACCAATCGCGGAGGACAGGGCTCTCCTGCAGCTCCTGGCGAAAAACATTCAGCGCCTGATGCTCGCTTTCGCCGTAGTTTGAGAATGCGACGTACATGACCGTCGATTCCGGCAGCAGCGGCAATAGACGGCTTTCGCTGCGCGAAGGCGGGAACTGGACGTTTTTCTGGAGCTTTTCGAGCAACCGAGCGAACTCAGGCAGCAGGCCGGGATATTTATCCAAGTCCTGAAGAACCGGAATCTGGGGCGGTTGACTTGCCGGCGCGGCCTGGGCAGCACAAGCCGAGGCTACGAGAAAGGTCAGTGCGATGGCAGCCGAGAACTTAGCTAAATAACGGAATCGTTGCTGGCGAGTTTGTGTATATCCCATCGGCTTTTGCCCCCTGAGTGGAACAGTGAGGATAGACTGCTCGCTTCGTTTGCGCTACCCGTTTACAGATTGGTGAGCTTACTTGGTACAAGGGTGTTGGACGCAGTGAATCCGGGATCTGGTAGCGCCTAGGTTGGAGAGCGACAAAATCGACAACTCGCGGGAAGTGCACCGCGAAAGGAAGGCGCTGCGCGCCGGCGTTTTTTGTCGGAGCTGAAGCTCCGACCCCCTGAAAAACTCCGGCGTTTGATGGCGGGGACAGAGCGCCTTGGCGAAGCTTCAGCGGGCACAGCATGCTGTGCCCCTACGGGATCTTGGTACGGCAATGCGCGGGTGAGCTGCTTCCGGTGAGAAAGTCAAAAGAGCCGGGGGGACGCCGGCGCTACGAAAGGCACGCTGTTGTGAGCGCGGGCGGTGCTGATAGAATCGGCGGAATGAAACTGACTATGCGCAGCGCTGGCGGCTACACGCGATGACGCTTTGGCGGCTGGACTCAACGACGGCGCGATTCCCCATTCAGCATTCTGCGGGCGTTGAATGAACAACCTCAAGTCTCCTCATGCGGTGATTCAAGTTTCTGGGATACGAAAAACATATGGGCGGACGGTGGCGGTGGACGAAGTGTCGTTTGAGGTGAACGACGGGGAGATTTTTGGGTTGATTGGGCCGAACGGGGCGGGAAAGACGACCACGATGGAGTGCGTTGAGGGGATTCGCAAGCCGGACCGCGGGACTATCTCGGTGCTCGGGCTGGATCCGTTTCGGGAGGTTTACAAGCTGCAGGAGCGGATCGGGGTGCAGTTGCAGCAGGCGCAGTTGCAGAAGCGGATCAAAGTTTGGGAGGCGGTGGACCTTTGGGCGTCGCTGTACCGGAAGAAGTCGGTGGACGGCGAACGATTGCTCGAGCAGCTGGGGCTGATCGACAAGCGGGACGCGTGGTTTATGAATCTTTCGGGCGGGCAGAAGCAGCGGCTGTTTATCGCGCTTGCGTTGATCAACGATCCGGAAGTGGTGTTTCTGGACGAGCTGACGACCGGGCTGGATCCGCAGGCGCGGCGAGCGATCTGGGAACTGGTCCGGGGGATTCGCGAGCGCGGCAAGACCGTGTTTTTGACTACACACCTGATGGAAGAGGCGGAGCGGTTGTGCGACCGGGTGGCAATCATCGAGCACGGGCGGATTATTGACATCGACACGCCGCAGAGACTTGTGGCGCGGCATTGTCCGGAGCGAACGGTGGTGCTGGACACGGATGACGCGAGCGCCGAGGAGCGCTTTCGAGCGATTGCGCGAGTGGAGTCGGTGAGTCGGAGCGATTTGCAATTCACGATTCGCGGGCAGGGCGACGATCTGGTGACGGAAGTGATTCATTGCTTGTCGGAGAATCGGATACGGGTGACGGACTTTCGCATGATCGTCCCGAGCCTGGAGGATGTGTTTCTGAAACTGACGGGGCGTTCGATTCGCGACTAGGTTTTTAAAAATGATGATGCGTGGGCTTTGGAAGCTGACATGGATTGAGATCAAAGTGTTCATGCGCGAGCCGCTGGGCGCGTTTGGGACGATCGGGTTCCCCGTGCTGGTGTTTCTGGTGGTGGGGCGAGCGGCGGGGGGCAAGGTCGCTGCGCCTTCACTTGCGGCCAACAACTTTCTGCGCGTGGGGTTGCCGGTTCTGGCGTCGCTGCTGATCGCGGTTAGTTCGGTGCTGTCGCTGGTGACGATTATTTCGATCTATCGCGAGGGGGGGATTCTGAAACGGCTGCGGGCGACTCCGCTGCGACCGCAGACGATTCTTAGCGCGCAGGTGATCGTCAAACTGATTCTGACGGCGGCGACGCTGGGGTTGATGGTGCTTGCGGGCAAAAGGTATTACCCGGTGAACATGCATGTTCCGTTGTTCGGGTTTACGATTGCGCTGCTGATCAGCACTTTGAGTATTCTTTCGATCGGGTTTCTGATCGCCAGCATCGTTCCGACGGCGCGGTTTGCGCAGCCGATTGGCGCAGCTATTTTGTATCCGATGATCGCGTTCTCGGGATTGTTCGTGCCGGTGAACGCGATGTCGCCGGTGTTTCGCGCGGTGGCACGGGTGCTGCCGATGACGTATGCGGTGTCGTTGATGGAAGGAATTTGGAAGGGCGATTCGTGGTGGGCGCATATGGGGGATGTGGCGGCGCTGGCAGTGGTGTTTTTTGTTTGCACGGCGCTTTCGGCGAAAGTGTTTCGCTGGGAGTGAACATGGTTAAGAGGACCTCAGGGGTTGAAACCCCTTCGGGGGCGGGGGCGGTACGGCACGGCTAAAGCCGTGTCCTGACGTACTGCAATTCAGGTCAGCGGGAGAGCCATTGTTTTTGGAGCCATTTGCGGGTGGGGCGACGGAGGGTGTTTACGCAGGCGTCGGCGGCCATTTTTATGGCTTGGGCTTGGGTGGGGTAGGGGTGATTTACGCGGGCGAGGGCGCTTAGACCGATTTTTGAATTCATCGCGAGAGAGATTTCGCTGATCATTTCGCCGGCGTGGCTGGCTGCGACGGTGGCACCCAGGATCTCGTCGGTGCCTTCGCGCACGTGGATTTTTACGAAGCCTTCGTCCTCGCCGTCGGTGATGGCGCGATCCACGTCGCTCATCATTACGGTGAAAGTCTTGACGGGAATTCCCTTGGCGCGCGCTTCGGTGACGTAGAGGCCGACGTGCGCGATTTCCGGATCGGTGTAAGTGCACCACGGAATTGCCAAGGCACTGAGCTTTTCGCGACCCCAAAACAGCGCGTTATGGAGGACGAGGTCCGCGGCGGCGGCTTCTATGTGCGGGAATTTCTTTTCCGAGCATACGTCACCGGCGGCGTAAATGTTCGGGTTGCTGGTTTGGAGATAGTCGTTGGTCATGATTCCGGCTTCCTTGCCATACTTCACACCGGCGCCTTCGAGGTTCATGCGTTCTACGTTGGGCGCGCTGCCGATGCCCACCAGGATGGCGTCAACGGTGAGACTGAATTTGTAATCGTCGCTGACCAGATCGACGATTTTTTGATTTTGGTCCATGCGCACATTGACGGCTTCGGTGTTGAGATGGATGCCGACGCCGTCGCGGGCCAGGGAGCCGGAAAGAATCTGCGCAGCGTCGCGCTCCTCATTGCCGAGGAACATGGGATCGTTCTGGACAATGCTGACTTGCGAGCCCAAGCGACAAAAGGCTTGCGCGAGTTCGCATCCGAGCGGGCCGCCGCCAAGAACAAGCAAGCGCGGAGGGCATGCGGCGAGGTCGAAGACGTCTTCATTGGTGAGGTAACCGGCTTCGGCGATTCCGGGAATCGAAGGAAGTTGGGGACGCGCACCACTGGCGATAAGGGCGCGCTTGAAGCGCAAGCGTTTTCCCGCAACCTCGACAGCGTCGGGGCCGGCAAAGCGCGCCTCACCGAAATACACATCGACACCGGCGGAGCTCAACCTTTGCGCCGAGACTCGGCGACTGATGCGGGCGCGTATGCGGCGCATGCGTGCCATCACGACCGGAAAGTCCACTGTGATGCCAGTGGGAACTTGCGCGCCGAAATTTTCCGCGTTGCGCATCTCTGCGTACACGCGGGACGTGCGAATAATCGCTTTGGAAGGAATGCAGCCGACGTTGAAACAGGCGCCGCCGAAAAGATCGCGTTCTATGATGGCTACCTTCGCGCCCAATTTGGCAGCGTTGAAGGCGGTCATTAGTCCGGCTGGACCAGCGCCGATGACGAGCATGGTGTACCTGTGAACCGGCTCGGGATTTTTCCAGCCGGGCGGATGGACGTTCAGCAGTTCGCTGCGATCATATTCCTTCGATAACTCAGCAGACGACCGTTCATTGCTCATGAGAAGTCCTATATAGCCAGAGATTCGCCGCTACAACCAACCGCCTTGAAAATCGGCGCCACGCAGTCCTTTTCCGATGTACGGGCACTGACGCATGAGTTTCCATATCAGTTCGGAGCGATAGTTTTCGATCATCAACAAGACGATACCCTGATCGAGACCGAGATAGCCTTCGCTGATCCAGCCTGGGGAACCATTTTCAAGCAAAGTGGGATTGAAGCCGCTGGGCAGGCGGTATTCGTTGACGATTTGCGGATAGCGATCGATGAAGTGGCGGATGGCGGCCAAGGCTATCTCGGGCGCAAAAGCGATGGACGCTAGCGCCGCTGGAGGAGCGATGG
Organism: Candidatus Acidiferrales bacterium; assembly: GCA_050012235.1. Classification (GTDB taxonomy): domain Bacteria; phylum Acidobacteriota; class Terriglobia; order Acidiferrales; family UBA7541; genus Palsa-295. Next base: position 15,260 of record JBEKHP010000038.1, read on the forward strand.
TTCCGTCGTCGGGTCCATAGGGCACGCCGCGCGCGGTGTAACCGAAAAAGCGACGATTTCTGCCGTCTATTTCCACGGGTGGAGTGCTGGGACCGTCGCCGGCAGAGAGGCCCCAGAAGTTTTCGCCGTAGCCGCGAAAACCATGCGGATTGCGCAAGGCATATTCGCGCTGAATGTGAACCGCTTGTCGGCTATTCTCGAAGTAATCGCTGCGTTTCTCACGCATGAAGGCGTCCTGGATACGGCGGAAATCGATCCAGGCGTGCGAGAACTGATGCACGAAAAGCGGGCCGGCATAGAGATAATCGTGGCCGTAGAGGTTTTCCCACTGGTAGGTGCCAGTCCATGCTGAAAAGCTATTGGCCGGAATCGGATGGGTGGGAGAGGCGATAGCCAGAACGTAAAGGATGCTGGCCTCAGTGTAGCCCTCCCAACCATAGTGAAGGAAACCGCATTCCGGTTTCCATCCTTGCGAAAGCGTATGTTTGCCATTCAGTGCCCATTGCCAGTCAACGCGGAGATACAGGGCTTCGGCGAGTTGCCGAATTTCACCCTCGCTCTGAGAGTCGCCGGTGAAATACGCGGCGGCGGTGAGCATTCCGGCGAGGAGCAAAGCAGTATCGATCAGAGACAGCTCGCATTGCCAGACGCGTTTGCCGGTTTGTATCTCAAGGAAGTGATAGTAGAGACCTTTGTAACCGGTTGCATCCGGCGCTTCACTCTGCGAGCTGTTCGAGAAAAAACGGAGTGCGGCGAGGGTTCGCTGGAGGGCGTCGTCGCGCGTAATCCAGCCGCGCTCGACAGCTACGGGGTAGGAGGACAGGGCGAATCCGACAGCGGCGATGCTGCAGGGGGAACCGGGCGCGGACCTATCGGGGATCAATCCGTTGGCGGGATTGTAATGATCTAGAAAATAGCCGAAGGCGGCGCGCTGAAGGCGATCGAGCAGAGCGTCGTCGGATAGCGGGGGGAGATTCGGCTCATTCTCCTTCATGGCGCGAGGCCTCTGCGGGATCGATTTTGCGCGGCGGGCGCGGAACGGGATGGGCTGAGAGGGCTTTGAAGCCGGGGAAGACAGCGTCCTGGCCGAGGCGCTCTTCGATGCGGAGGAGTTGGTTGTATTTAGCGATGCGGTCGGTGCGGGAGGCGGAGCCAGTCTTGATTTGGCCGCAGCCCATGGCTACGACGAAGTCGGCGAGGAAAGTGTCTTCGGTTTCGCCGGAGCGGTGAGAGACGATGGAAGCGTAATTCGCTTTGCGGGCCATTTCGACGGCTTCGACGGTTTCGGTGACGGTGCCGATTTGATTCAACTTGATGAGGATGGCATTGGCGATTTTTTCGGAAATTCCTCGCGCGAAGATCTTCGGGTTGGTGACAAAGATGTCGTCGCCGACGAGCTGAATTGATTTCTTGGCCTTGGCGTCGGAGCCGGCGCCGGGTCTTCCGAGTTCGCGGGTGAGAAGCTTCCAACCGTCCCAGTCGTCTTCGGAGAGACCGTCTTCGATGGAGACGATGGGATACTGGCGGACCCAAGAATCCCAGAATTCCACCATTTGCTCGGAGGTGCGTTCGGACTTGTCGGATTTCTTGAAGACATATTTTTTCTTGCTGCGGTCGTAAAACTCGCTGGCGGCGGGATCGAGAGCGATGGAAATTTGTTCTCCGGGCTTGTAGCCCGCGGCGGTGATGGCTTCGAGGACGCGCTCGACGGCTTCTACGTTGGATTTCAGGTTTGGGGCGAAGCCGCCTTCGTCACCGACGGCGGTGGAGTAGCCGTTTTTCTTCAGAACAGATTTCAGGCTCTGGAAGACTTCGATGCCCCAGCGCAGGCCTTCGTGAAAATTGGGAGCACCGAGCGGCATGACCATGAATTCCTGGACGTCCACGGAATTATCGGCGTGCGCGCCGCCGTTCAAAATATTCATCATCGGGACGGGCAGTGTATCGGCATAGCCTTCGGATGAATAGCGGGCGAGATATTGATAGAGCGGCAGCTCAAGCTGCGTGGCGGCAGCGCGGGCAGCGGCCATGGAGACGGCGAGAATTGCGTTCGCGCCGAAATTGGATTTGTTGGGGGTGCCGTCGGAATCAATCATCTTGCGATCGACGGCGCGCTGGTCGGAAGCGTCCAAGCCGGTAAGGGCTTTGGCGATCTCGACGTTCACGTGACCGACGGCTTTGAGGACTCCTTTGCCGAGGTAGCGGGATTTGTCACCGTCGCGAAGTTCGATGGCTTCGTGTTCGCCGGTGGAGGCGCCGGAGGGGACGGCAGCGCGGCCGATCGCGCCGCCTTCGACTCCCACTTCGGCTTCAACTGTGGGATTGCCGCGGGAGTCGATAATTTCACGTGCCCGGACGGTGACAATTTTCGTGGACATCAAACCCCCTGAAGATTTTGCTTTTTATTTAGTACGGCACAGATTCTATGCTTTTTCGCGATGAAGAATACAGCGAAGCCAGAGGGAATTGTAACGGAAGTATGCGAGTTATTGCGATGGTCTGGAGGACTGCGCGTGAACGGCGACGACTGGGCGCGGGAAAGTGAAGACTACTATGGCGGGAGAGCTGAGGGTTATGCCGGCATGCTTTGCGGGAGCGAAATGCCACTGGTGCACGGCAGCAAGGGCGGCGGGAGTAAGCGGTTCCAGGGCGCGGAGAACTTTTACTGAATCGAGCTGGCCTTGCGGGCCGATATCGGCAGAGAGAATCACGCCGCCGTGCGCTTCGGTGCCGACGGGATATTCCGGCTCAACGGTGACAAGCGGGAGCGCGCCGCGCTCGGGGGGATTTTTTTCTGCGGAATCGGAGGAGTTTTCGTAATTGTGGACTGAAGCGGTGCGGGGAGGGACGTAGGGCTGGGGAAATTGGAAGGCGATTCCAATTCGTGTCTCGACGACATGGCCGTCTGAGCGCGCGGGAAGAAAGGTCCAGGTGCGGACGGCGACGAGACATTTTTCCAGGAAGGGAGGTTCGCCGCGCACGACCTTTATATCTGCAAGGCGTCCGTTGCTATCGACGAGCGCATCGAAGACAACTTCGCCGCCGAAAAGAGATTGCGACGGGTAGGCGGCGGGGACGAGCGAAAGCGGAACGGGCGGAGAAGATCCCTGAGATTGTTCCACGGCGTCTTCTGGATGGTCGGAAGCTGTGGAGGATGTATGCCAGGCGATGTGCTTTTGCTGCAGCAATGCGATTGCGTAGTGAATGGGGAGAACCGCGCCCGGGGTGTGTTGATCGGCGGTGGCGACGGCGAGTGTGTCGTGGCCGAGCCATTGTCCTTCCACGAGACCGACTACTTTTTGAGAATCGACGGAGAGTACGGGAGCGCCGCTTTGGCCCAGGATGATTTCGTGGTTGAAGAGAAATAATTCGGTGTCGCCGCGGCCCTTGTCCAGTTGAGAAAATTCTGAATCGAGGACTTCACCCCACGAACGTGTTTCGATGGTGGCGTTGAGCGTGTAAGCGTCGCGAGGCTTGGAAGGAAGCAGAGCTGCGGTGAGCACCTTCTGACCGCGCTGCGGCCTGTCGTAGGACAGGGGCAGGAATCCAACTTTGTAATTACCGGCGAAGGGATTCGGCGTGATTCGCAAAATGGCTATATCGTGCTCGCGGTCGGTGGCCATTACGGTGGCTGGAACGATGCGAGGAGAGCCGACCGATTGGCGGAGAAGAATGTAGGGCTGGCCGCCGTGAAGCTGGCTGAGGACGTGCGCGGCGGTGAGGACGTAGCCGTCGCTGTTGATGAAGAAACCGTTGCCGAAGAAGAGGTAGTGAACTCCGTGGTCGGAAGCGGACTGGTCGACGGGGTAGACGATGGGGCAGATCGCGTCCCATAGGGTAGCGTCGTCTGCGATTTGGGTGGGTGCACAGGCTGCGATAAGAGGCCACAAGATGCAAACGAGAGCGGCGAATGCTGCGGCTATTTTGCAATTAGACTTCATTTGCGCGAAACCTCATAGGTCGAGAGTGGACTACTTAGCATAGCCGGATCAGCGGGCGGCGACAGTTGGCCTTTGGGACAGCTGCGGCGTATTCGATAGCTGGGTTGCTGCGCGGGGCGCGACGAGACAATTCGTGGGCTACTTTGCGGCGACGGAGGGTTGTGTCTGAATCCTTAACAGACGGTCCACTTTGGCGCGCAAATCGGCGGGGTTATAGACCGGGGGAGAGCAGGTGCGATTGGTGCAGATGAAAGCGGCGGAGGATTTTAGCTGTGGATACTGAACGTCGGGATTTGGGAGCTTGCCTTCGCGCGAATCCCACCATTCGACGCGTTTGTAGATGGAGGGGTAGCGGAGGGCTTCTTGAAAAAGATTGCGAGCGACGGGATCATTTTTTGAGCCGACGATTGTGAGGTGGAGAGGCTCGCTGGATAGTTCCAGGTCGGCGAGAAGAACGCTGGAGGCGGGCAAGCGATAGACGACGGGTTTGGCCGCGAGGTAACGCATGGCGCGTTGGGACATTTGTTCGTAGGCTTGGTTGCCGGTGTAATGAAACAGGAGATTTGCGGCGCGCGCGACGGCGACGTTTTCGTCGCGCTCGGGATGCGGAGTGTAGGCACGATCGGTGGGAGCTTTCGAGGTGATGAATCCGGCGGGCTGATCGCCTTTGAAATTGCGGTCGATGAAATTCATCGCGGATTCGGCGTTTGAAAGCCAGGCACGGTCGCTGGTGGCGGCGTATAGAGAAATGAAAGCGCGGACCATGGCAATGTTGTCGCCGAGATATGGACCGGCTGGGTCTTGCGTGCCGTGTCGAAAGCCTCCGGCGGGGAGTGCGCGGTTGGCGACGATCCAGCGAGCGGCTTGTTCCGCGTCGTCGAGGACTTTTGCGTCTCCTGTGGCTGCGTAGAGGGCGACGAGAGCGTTGATGGCCCAGGCATTTTCGCGGGCGTAGATGTGCTTGTCCACTCGGGGAATACCGAGCTTGCGGCGCGCGGCGTCGTCGAGGGCAAAATAGTCGCCGCTGTGTTTGCCGTCGATCAGGTCAGCGTCCTGGCTGGTGTAAAAGGCACCTTGCGGCGAGGTGAGAAAAGTTTCGAGATAGCGGCGAATTTCGCTCGCGGCGTGAAGATATTCGGGATTTCCCCAGGCGGAACACGCCAGAGAATAAATTCGCAGATTTTCCGCCTGCATTTGCATGATCTTTTCGAAGTGCGGCGAGTTCCAGTCTCCGTCGGTTGAATATTGATAGACACCGCCCCAGGCGGGGTCGAGGAGATGGAGCTGTTCGGTGAGAGTTTGTTGGGCCATGTGCGCGGCTTGTGCGTCGTTGTTGCGCCGCGCGAGGACCATAGAGTATTCCACCGAATCCCAATCGAGATATTTTTGGTCGGTTCCCCAACTGGCGTTCTTCGAATCGTAGCCGTCTAGATAATTCTTTTGGAGTTGCTGGCGCAGGGTTGCGTCGAGGAGTGGATTGGCGGGGACTTCGAGTTTGGGTTCAGGCTGAACGGAGGGGCCGGGGGATGGGTCGTCGATGATGGCTTGCAACATGGAGGCCATTTCGTCGGGCGCAAGGTAGCCCTGGCGTTTGACGATTTCACGGCCTTCGGAATCGAAAACAACCGTGGCGGGCCAGCCGAAATCTTCGTAACGATTGGAAAGATCGGGGCGCGAATCCTGGTCGGCTTTCACGACGATGTAATGAGATTGCAGAATTTTTATCACGGCGGGATCGCTGTAGGTGTTGGCGTCCATCACGTGGCACCAGTGGCACCAGACCGCTTCGAGATCCAGCAAGACGAATTTGCGATTCTGTTTCGCGTCGGAGAAGACTTTGTTCGACCAGGGTTGCCAGTCGAGCTTTGAGTGGCTACTCGCGGCGGTCTGAGGAACGGCCGGAGACGGAAGAAGCAGGGCGATCAAGCAGATGGATATGAGCGTCTTCATGATGCGTACCTGAAGGTAGTACGCGTGCGACGGAGGATTGGATGGCGTGGCGTGCGAATTCGCGCGGCGTAGCGCATATGCCAGGACTCAGAGGGAGCCGGCGGGAAGATTTGCAGCACGGGCGAGCAATGCGGGGAGGTCTTTTTGCGCGGCGGGGACTTTCTTTCCCAAGTGGGCGGCAACTTCGCGGCGGGCGGTTTGCACGGTTTGCAATTGCGCGGGATCTGAAGTTTGCAGCAAATTTTCCGCGCGGAGCAGACAGGCGTAAACCAGATCGCTGGGCGCCTGATGGCGGCGAAGGAATTGGCCGTAGTTGAACCAGTCGAAACCTTCGCTGCGCGGGTCGGCGGATTGGGCGTCGAGCGAAAGGGCGCGTTGATAGGATTGAGCGGCGGCTGCGGTGGAATTTCTCTCGTCCTGCAGGTCGGCGAGATGAGCCAGGGCGAGGCTTTCGAGTTTGGCGTCGTTAGCATGCTCGGCGAGCGCGATGGCGGATTGGTAGCGGGCGAGAGCTGCGTCGGACTGATTGATCGCGGATTGGTCGTCGGCTAGTTGGATCGATGCAGAGATCAACTGATTTGCGCTGATTGGCGGCGAATCAGACTGCGACGAGGCGAGACGCAGGAAAATTTCCCAGTGCCGGGCTGCAGCGGCGGGCTCGGCTCTTCGGTCGAAGGCTTCGGCGAGATAAAGTTGCGGATTCGTTTGATTGGGATTTATGTCCACCGCTTTTTCCCAGGAGTCGATGGCTTGATCGGGATCGCCGAGGCGGGCGGCCAGCAATCCATAATTCACAAGGGCGTCCACGTCGCGCGGAAATGTTTGTAGCATTTTTTGGTAATGCGCGTAGGCATCTGAGAAGCGGCCGTCTTCGATTAAGGCGCGGGCGTAGGCGTGCTGGAGAGCAGCGTTTTGAGGGCTGAGCGCGACAGCCTGCTGGAGCGAAGCGACGGCTTCGTCACGCTGGCCGGCTTTTGATTCGGCGGCGGCAATGCGAGCTTTGAGCGCGCTGTCGTAGGGATTCATGTCCGAAGCGCGGCGGAGGGAGGAAAGATTTTCGTCGTCGTTGCTTAGAGCGAAATGAAGTTGGTCCATGCCGCCCCACAGAAAAAGCAAGGCGGCAACACCGATGGCGAAAGCTGGGGCTGCGAAGATGCGGCTGCCGAACCAGTTTGCAGCGCGGGCTTTTCTGAGTGATGTTTTTTGCGGAGTTGGCTGCGGTTGACCGGGGAGCCCGGATTTTCCGCCGCGGTCAACGAGCAGCGAAGCCACGCGCGAATCGCGGAGCTTCCAGAGGGCGCCGTCGAGAATGAAATGGTGAATGTTTACGACAGCCATGAAAATCAGGAAGCTGGTGGTGAAATCGTAATGAAAAAGATAGCTGACGAGCCAGGGGCCGGGAATGAAGAGAGCGATGCCGCCGGCGACGAGCGTTGTGAAATAGGCCCACATGCGCCAGTTCGACTGGCCTGCCGCGCGAGCTTCGCGACGCTGGTAATAGCTGGTGATCCATATATATTGCGTCGCGTGCAGGACGGCGAGGATGCCGCTGCTGTAACGTGTTTGCGGCACCTGATAAGCGGAGTGCAATTCGAGAAGGGTGGGCAGAACGAACCAGAGAAATTGAGTGATTGCGAGGGTGATCGGGGCGATCATGGCGCGGATTCCGTGCTTGCGGACCATGCGCTCGAAACCGAGGCAGGTGAAGACGGCGAACGCGGCTCCCAGAGCGAGGCGCGCGGGAAAAGTGAATTTCGAGGGCAAGCCGAGAGAAAGGATTAGCGGATCGTTTGAACCTCCGGTTTCGAAACTGGCGAGAAGCATTAGGTAGGACGCGACGAAGGCAGCGCGCAGCCAGCGGCGTTCGGTGGGAGAAATTTCCGCTCCGCTTCGGCGGGCGAACATCATCAGCAAACCGTAATTCTGGCCGCTGTAATGCCAGGGACTCCAGCAGATGTAGAGCGTGAAGACCCAGGGGAAGAGGCGCGGAGATGCGTGCATTAGAATAGCAGTGAGCGCGAGAAGCAGAGTGATGTGCAGGGTGAAAAATTTGTACTTCTCGAAATTTTCGCGGGTGTGATAGGCGCGGTAAATCGTGGCCATGAAATGCGGGTAGTTGAAGACGGTGGCGAGAGCGTAGAAGGCGACGACCCAGCCGTGGGTGTGCGTGGGGCTCATCAACATCGCCACGCCGAGAAGAGGGGCGGACCATGCGCCGCAGCCGACGAGGAGGTCGAGCCAGGGACTATAAATCCAGGGCGCGGATGGATTGGGAGCGGCTTGCGGAGCGACGGGGTAGTCGCCGGTCGGCTTGGATAGGGGCTCGGTTTGTAGGAGTGTGGTCAAGCTGGATGCTCGCATCCGAATCTGGGCTCTGCTCCTGTTGGCGGGCGTGCATAAACCGGCGCGGAGCGAGGCCTTAAGCGGAGTTTACTTCGGCTGGGAGGATCTCGACGGGGGCACTCGCGGGCGCATGTAGAAAGGGTAACTTCGGGTACTATAATCGCGTTGCGGAGCCGGCAGGCCAGCAAGTGGATCGGGAGAAAATGCGTGGAAAAGACGGTGAAGGAAATTCTGGCTGCGTATAACGACGCCGCGCCGCTGTCGGAGGCGTATACAATTCCGGCGGCGTGGTATACCGATGCGCGAATTGCGGAACTGGAGTTGCGGAATGTTTTTTCGCGGACCTGGCAGGCGGTGGGGCGCACGGAGCAGGTTGCGAAGCCGGGGCAGTACGTTACCGCGAGCGTGGCGGGGGAGCCTGTGGTGGTGGTGCGAGGGAGCGACAATAAGCTGCGGGCGTTTTTCAACGTGTGCCGGCACCATGCGATGACGGTGATGAACGAGCCGTGCGGGCAAACGCCGCATTTGCGGTGCCCTTATCATGGATGGACATACAATTTGGAAGGCGAGCTGCGGGGGATGACGGAATTTGACGGCGTGTGCAATTTCGACCGAGCGCAAAACGGGTTGGTTCCGATTCGAGCGGAGACTTGGGAGAAATTTATTTTTGTGAATCTGGATGCGCAAGCGGGATCGCTGGAGGAATTTCTCGGAGCGCTCGTTGGGCTTGCGAAGCCGCTGGGATTTGGAGATTTGAAATTTGTGGAGCGGCGCAGCTACACGTTGGACTGCAACTGGAAAGTTTACGTGGACAATTTTTTGGACGGCGGTTACCACGTGCCGCACATGCACAAGGGGTTGAACAGCGTTTTGGATTACACGAATTACACGATTGAGAATGTGGATCGCTGCTGCGTGCAGTCGAGCCCGGTTACGGTGGACAGCAGTTCCGAAGCGAGCGCGGCCAACACGCGGAAGGGCAATCGCGCTTACTATTTCTGGCAGTATCCGAACTTCATGCTGAATTGGTATGAAGGTTATCTGGACACGAATCTGGTGCTGCCGCTGGGCGTGAATCGTTGCGAGGTGATCTTCGATTTTTATTTTGGAGACACCAGCGAATCGAATATGGCTTACGTTCGCGAGAGCATGGGCGTGAGTGAAGTGGTGCAGCAGGAAGACATCGTGATTTGCGCAGGCGTGCAGCGCGGGCTCAGCTCGCGAGCGTATCAGGCCGGTCGGCTTTCAGTTAGGCGAGAAGCGGGCGAACATTTGTTTCACCGTTTGCTGGCCGCTGATTTAAAAGATACGCGCTCGGCGATAGCGCGGTAGACCTTCTCACACAGGGGAAATCAAACAGCGTGGACGCAGGCGCTATTGGTGATCCCTCGGAATTTTGTCCTCCCAACTCTTTTCGCGGATCTGCTTGCCGTTTTCGGTGAGACGGCGCTCGAAGTGATAATAAAAATTCTGCTGGTCGCTACTGACGTCGAGGAGGACGCTCCAGACCAAGATGCGGCCGGTGAGTTCGACTGTTGTGGAAGCTTCGCCGTGAACCTCGCTCTTTTCGGGATGTGCGTCCGCGATTAGGTAACTCATCTGTTCGTGATCCTTCATGCGGCCCCATGGATATTGGCTGGAATCGTCTCCGGTCCAAGAGACGCGCGTGGTGCCGGCAATCAAATCGCGTGTTTCGGTCCAGGCTTGAGGCGGCCAGGTGTCGCCTTCTGATTTCACACCTTCGAGAGGCGGAGTGAGTTCGGGAGCGGAAAAATGAGGACGGGCGGTTGGTTCTAGCGGGACGAGCGGAAGTTCGAGGCGGGATGCGGACGCGCCGCCGAGTTGCAATGACGTGGTCATGGGAAAGGGCGTGGGCCAGATCATGGGCCAGAGCGCGTTTGAGACGGCGAGACGGATGCGATGACCGCGGGAAAAAACCCAACTGGTGAGGTGAAGTTCGATAGGGAGTGAATATATATGGCCAGGATCAAGATCGGTTGGGTTGGAGCGTGAGTCGCGTTGCGCGCCGCTTTGACCTGCGCCGGTAATCATCGTCACGGTTCCGTCCGGTGCGACATCAGAAAGACGCACGAACCAATCTGCGAGAGGCGCGCTGGCCGAAACCTGCAAGAGCGCTTTGGGCCATCCGAGAATTGCGGTGTCCTTATCGAGGGGTGAAGAATCGTAAACGAGGCTGAAGGCGTCGATGGGACGCTGATCGGTGGTGAAGTCGCCCCACCAGAATCCGGCTTCCGCGCCGATCGAGGGAACGTACTTCAACTGTTCTTGAGCTGCGGCAGGCGCGGAATCGCGCAGCGTGTGATTTGGCGAGAGGAAAAGAGATTCGGTGCGCGCGCCGGCAGGGGGAAAATCTTTTTCAGCGCGCCAGTCGCCGGGAATTTCCGCGATGTTGGGATCGGGCGGATACCAATGGCGCATGTAAACTTCGAAACGCGGCTCGTCCAGAATGCCGTTCTGCCTGCCTTTGAGCCAGTAATCCCACCAGCGCACGGCTTCAGCGCGCCATTCGATGGAAGGGCCGGGCTCGGCGGCATGCGGAAAAGTGTGGTTCCAGGGGCCGAGAAGGGCTTTTACCGGCGCGTGAACGTGTTCTAAAAAGCGGCCGATGCTATCGCGATAGCCGTCGAGAAATCCGCCGATCATAAATGTGGGGACTTTATATTCATCGTACTGAGCGGCAGAGATGGAAGCGCGTTGCCAGAAAGGGCCGTCGCGCTGTTGGTGAAGATAGAGAAGAAACCAGGGAGCGGCGTCAAAACGGGGGGCGAGAGATTTTTCATCAGTGGGAAAATCCGGCGCGCGCGTGAGGCCGAGTTGCAGGTCCATGCCGAGTTCGTATTCATCGACGTGCATGAGGCCGTCGATGTAATGAATATCGTCGTGAAACAGATCTTCGGTGGCGCACATGGCGATGATTGCTTTAAGCGCGGGGGGATGCAAATGCGCGAGCTGAATGGCGTTGAATCCGCCCCAGGAGATTCCCATCATGCCGACGTTGCCGTTGGACCAGGGCTGCTTGGAGAGCCAATCGATAACTTCGAGGCCGTCCTGCTGCTCCCGGTCGGAATATTCGCGGTCGGGTGGATCGCCTTCGCTTGCGCCGGTGCCGCGGATATCGACGCGAGCGGTGACGTAGCCGCGCCGTACGAAATAAGAATGCAGGTCCCAATCGCGCGCCAGGGTCCAGTCGTCTTTGCGATAGGGTAAATATTCGAGGATAGCTGGAAATTTCTCGTGGTCGCCGGCGCCTGCGAGCGGGCCATCCGGCATGTAGAGATTTACGGCTAGGCGAATGCCGTCTTTCATGGGAATCCAGGCGTGGATGGTTTTTATACCGACATAGGTTGGCGAAGGGGATTGAGGTTGGCCTGGCGGCGGAGCTTGCGCGAAGGACCTGGAAGCGAAGAGGAGCAATCCGAGAAGAATTGCGGAAGCCAGGGGCAATCGTGGACAGAAAAAGTTTGTAGTTCGAATCAAGCTCTGAGGCCTCTTGGCCCGCAAGGCTACCACACGGCGGAGGCTACAGGATGGCGCGAATCACTCCGCCGTCGGCGCGGACGGCGGCGCCGTTTGTGGCGGAAGCGAGCGGGCTGGAGAGATAGACGATGGTGTTGGCGACTTCCTCGGTGCTTGTGAAGCGCTTTAGAAGAGATGACGGGCGAATGCTCTTGAAGAATTCTTTTTCGAAGGAGGCGGTATCGGCACCGCTTTGCGCTCCCATTTGCGTGATGAAAGTCTCGACGCCCTCGGACCTGGTGGGTCCGGGTAGCACGCTGTTGACGGTGATGCCGGTTCCGGCGACGGATTCCGCGATGCCGCGAGCTACAGCGACTTGCGCGGTCTTGGTCATGCCGTAGTGAATCATCTCGGCGGGAATCTGCACTGCGGATTCGCTGGAGATGAATATGATTCGGCCCCAGTTTTTCTTGCGCATGCCGGCGAGATAGTGGCGGGAGAGGCGGACACCGCTCATGACGTTGGCTTCGAAGAAGCGGAGCCAATCTTCGTCGGGAATTTTTTCAAAGGGCTTAGGCTCGAAGATTCCCATGTTGTTGATCAGGACGTCCACGGCGGGGACTGCTTGGATGAGTTTCGCGCAGCCGGCGGCATTCGAGACGTCGGCTGCGACGCCGGAGAGCTCCGCGCCCGGATGAGCTTTGCGAATCTCGCTGAGGGCGGAATCGACGCGCTTTTCGGTACGTCCGTTGACGATTACGGATGCGCCTTCCGCAGCGAGACCGCGCGCGGTGGCGAAACCGATTCCCGCGGTGGAACCGGTTACGAGTGCTTTCTTGCCTTTGAGTTGTAGGTCCATGATTCCCCCTCTTAATTTTTTGCGTTCCTCAGCGCTTTGCGGTGGACTCGAGGAATTTGGTCCAGTGCGAAAGGTGGTTGAGCGAGGCGGTATGCGTGTGATCGAGTTGGAGGGGCGTGATAGAGACGGCGCCGTCGCGGATGGCGGCCATGTCGGTGTCAGGGTCGATGCCTTCGATTTGCTTTTGCTCATGCAACCAATAATAGCGGCGGCCGCGCGGGTCGGCGCCGGGCTGGAGGACATTGCGCGTGATTTTTGAAGACTGGCGAGTGAAACGCACTTCGCCGGTCCACGATTGAGGCACGTTGACGTTTAGGAGAATGCCAGGGGGCAGGCCTTCTTTCAGAATCAGCGGCGCGAGGATGCGCGTGAAATTTGCGGCGGGAGCGTAGTCGAGTTCCTTGCTCTTGTAGGAGACGGAAACGGCGATAGCCGGGACACGATTAATCGCGCCTTCCATGGCTGCGCCTACGGTTCCGGAGTAGTAAACGTTTTCGCCCATGTTGCCGCCGCGATTGATGCCGGAGATGACGAGGTCGGGCTTTTCTTTCAGCAGAGTGTGAAAAGCCAGGATCACGGCGTCAGCGGGAGTGCCTTCGACGGAGTATTCGTTTTCCGCAATCTGATCGCAGTAAATGGGCTGGCGCAGGGTGAGGGATTGAGCGGAGGCGCTGCGTTCGTGAGAAGGCGCGACGACGGTAATTTGGGCGATGGACTGCATGGCTTCGACGAGCGCGCGGAGGCCGGCGGCGTGTATGCCGTCGTCATTCGTGATGAGGATATGAGGCTTGGTCAAGTTATCCGGCATGGAAACTCCCGCGCGGGCGAAGCACGTTCCGAAGCCCTTTCAAGAGAGGAAAGATGGTCGGGACGACTGGATTTGAACCAGCGACCTCACGCACCCCAAGCGTGCGCGCTACCAGACTGCGCTACGTCCCGACCGCGTTCGGCCAGCAATCAGCGTATCACTCGCGTTCGAGAAGGGTCAAGACAGCAAGGAGTTCTTCGTGCAAATCGAGGAGGAATTTGCGCTGGGCGCGGGAGGGAGGGTCGGGGCGAGTGGTTCGAACCGGAATATTTTCATGGTGCGCGCCACTGGCAGTCGCGTCTCCGGCGCTTACTCCGTTGCCGGCGGCTTGATCGGCGAGATGCTTGCGGGCGCCGACGATGGTGAAGCCTTCGTCGTAGAGGAGGCGCTTGATTTCGAAGACGGTTTCAATGTCTTCGCGACGATAGAGACGATGGCCGCTGGGACTTTTTACCGGCTGGAGCGTGGGGAACTCCGTTTCCCAGTAGCGCAGGACGAAAGTTTTTGTGGCGGTTAGGCGGCTGACTTCTCCGATGCGGAAAAGGCTTTTGTCCGGAATGGGGGAAGAAGACTGAGCTTGAGCGGGCGTAGCCATGGATTTCCTTATCGTAGGCTGATTTTGGGTGGTGTCAACCCCTAGGAAATCTTGGGGAGTGTCCTAATTTGGAGAGGCGCCAATCGGGAGATTGGCGTTCCCGGGAGAAAGATCGATTTTGCCATCGGGCTAGTCGCGGGGGTCTTTTCGTTCGCGGTGGCGGGAGCCGCGCTGTTTTAGGCGTTGATTGAAGCGGATGGGGGTGCCGGTGAAGTCGAATTTGGCGCGCAACTGGTTTTCGAGGAAGCGCTGGTAACTGAAGTGGAGCGGCTTCAGCTGGTTGGTGAATAGAACGAAGGTGGGCGGGGCGGTGGTGGCTTGGGTGATGTAGAAGATTTTTACTTCGCGGCTGGCGGGAGAGGTGCCGCGGTCGAGGTCCACTTCCTTGAGCCAGCGATTCAGTTCGCCGGTGGAAATGCGGCGGTTGCGGGCTTCGACTACGCGGTCGATCACGGTGTAGAGACGGTCGACGTGGTCGCCGGTTTTTGCGGAGAGGAAAACTACCGGGGCGTAGGAAAGAAATTTTAATCTTGCGCGGACCAGGGGCTCGTAATCCTGAACGAGCTTGTTCGCGTTCATGCCTGCAGCTTTGCCTCCGCGCTTTTTTTCGGCGGAAGATTTTTCCTGGGCGGCTTCGAGGGCAAGGTCCCATTTGTTCAGCACGATGATTACGGAGCGGCCGGACTGCTCGGCGTAGCTCGCGATGGTGGCGTCGTGCGAGGTGATGCCGACGGAGGCGTCGGCGACGAGGAGAGCCACGTCGGCGCGCTCGAGGTGCTGGCGCGCCATGATTACGCTTAATTTTTCGGCGATGAGCTTGGTCTTTCCTTTGCGGCGGATTCCAGCGGTATCGAGGAAGCGGTACAACTTTCCTTTGCGATCCAGGACGGTGTCGACGGCATCGCGCGTGGTGCCGGGCTCGGGCGAGACGATGGAACGCTCAGAGCCGACCAGTTGATTCAGGAGCGTGGATTTTCCGACGTTGGGGCGGCCGATGATGGCGATGCTGACGTAAGGTTTTTCTACTACCACTTCCCCGCGCGGGAAATTCTCGGTGAGGAAATCGAGAAGGGTGTCGAGACCGAAGCCGTGCTCGGAAGAAATGGGGAAAATTTCGTCGCCCAATTCGTAAAATTGGGCGGCCATTTCGGCTTGCTTGGGCATGTCGATTTTATTTACAGCGAGGACGGGAGGTTTACCGGCACGGCGGAGGAGGAGCGCGAGCTCTTCGTCGAGCGGAGTGGGGCCGGTGCGGCCGTCGACAACCTGGACGACGCGTGTTGCGTTTTCGATGGCGACGCGAGCCTGGCGCAGGATTTCTCCTGGGATGCCGGCTTTGTCTTCAGGGACGATTCCACCGGTGTCGACGACTTGGAAGGAGCGGCCTTCCCAGTTTGCGGTGCCGTAAATGCGATCGCGGGTGATGCCGGGCTCGTTGGTTACGATGGAGCGGCGCGTGCCGGTGAGGCGGTTGAAGAGCGTAGACTTGCCCACGTTGGGGCGTCCGACGATTACGATGGATGGCAGTTTTTCGGTCATTGAGTTCCGATGGCGAGGCGGCTAGCCGCTAGCTCGAGAATTCGCGATGGTCACGTTCGATTGAAACTTACCGTGCCTGATCCTTGCGTCGATCCGAAGTTTGTCCCCGTGATCGTGACCGCAGTCCCGACACGTTTACTTAACACTTCTAAGCTGCTTAATGCAGTCGCGAATGACAGTCCGCCCTTGCTCATTGCAATACTCATTCGAGTTGTCCGGCGGAAATTCCTTACTGAGCCGAAGGCATCGTATTCGGATCTCTTCTTGAAGCTTATTATCAAATGACATCCCCAAAGTGAAACCGTCCCAAGCCAAAGGCCTGCCCTTGCCCTCAAGAAAATCCTCGAGTATTTGAGCTACTTCCTGGTTGCTCAACTTATACTTCTTCAGAAACGGACTCATGCTTCTTGTCCTCCGATTCTGGCCCCATTCCGGATTATCAGGAGACGGGCGCACATCCTCGGCTTCATCCAAATCGTCCCCGGCAATTGTAAGCCCGACAGAATATGCGTGCATCGGTCTGCCATTCGGGCCAATTTGCGAACTGCGGCATCAGATTATCATTGATGCGCTGGAATACGGACTTGTAATGCGTGTATGGCCTGCGCGCGCTTCTGACGAAAGCATTTCGGTGTGTTACTTTAGAGGCTCGATCGTGCGGTACTGCGAATGGCTAAAGCATCCATGTCGAAGAAAGCTGCGGCTGAAAAATCCGAGGAAGTGACGATTGAGGATATTTTTGGGCCGGGCGGGCTGCTGGAGAAAAGCCATCCGGGGTATGAGTACCGATCGTCGCAGCTCGAGATGGCCAAGATGGTGGATGAAGCGTTTCAGAAGCGGCAGCACGCCATCATCGAGGCGGGGACAGGGACCGGCAAGACACTCGCGTATCTGATTCCGGCGATTCGCAGCGGGCGGCGGGTGGTGATTTCCACGGCGACGAAATCGCTTCAAGAGCAACTCTTCAACAAGGATGTTCCCTTCCTGCAGAAACATTTTGCTCCGAATCTGAAAGCGGCGCTGATGAAGGGGCGCAACAATTT
>JBEKHP010000039.1:0-29689 GCA_050012235.1 Candidatus Acidiferrales bacterium
CACGAAACATCCAAGCCTACGGCTGTGCTCTGCCATGGCCCGATTTCACTTCTCTCGGCGCTTCCGAATTCGAAGGAGTTCGTCGCCGCGCTGTCGGCGGGCGATGCCGCCGGAGCGCACGCCAAGGCTCAAGGCTGGATCTATTCCGGATATAAGATGACTATCTTTTCGACAGCGGAAGAGCAGCAGCGCGAGCCGCTTGAGATTGGCGGCAAGGTTCTCTTCTACCCGGACTTTGCCTTGCGTACGGCGGGTGGCGACGTGAGCGTAGTCGCTCCATGGCAGAGCTACGTCCTTCAAGATCGCGAGTTGATCTCAGGTCAGAACCCATTCTCAGATCAAGCGCTTCTGAAGCTTCTTCAAGCGGCACTCGACGGGAAGAAGAAGTCGGTTTCAGCATAAGAATCGAACATAGTCTGTGGTGACGTTTACATTTTTCGCGCGAAGGAGGTTTGATGTCTCAGGAAACCGGCGGCGTAAAGCGTGCTGAGCAGAGCGAAGTCCGGCCTCACCAACTCGGGGAGGACATTTTCAAAACCATCTTGCCCGACGATATTGATTGGAAACCGTTCCCGTCGTTTCCACCTGGCGTCCTGCTGGCCGTCGTCGTGGGTCAACCTTCGCAGCCCGGCCCTTACACCATCAGGGTCAAAGCGCCGCACGACGCGAAGCTGATGCCTCACAAGCACCCGGAGGATCGAGTCTATACCGTGATATCCGGCGTGTTTTATATCGGACGGGGTGACGAATTCGACGCGAGTAAGCTCGAAGCCTATCCTCCCGGCGCCGTGATCGTTCTCCCTGGCAATACGCACCATTTCCACTGGGCGAAATCCGGCGAGTACGTCACGCAAATAACCGCGCTGGGCCCGCTGGGAATGGAATACCTCAACGCGAAAGACGATCCGCGAAACAGCAAGTCGTAGGAGGAACCTGAACGGTTCTTTGTAAACCTAAAGGAACGAACGCTTCGAATGTCTGTAGTGATGTTCAGCGTATTCTGCGCGCGATATCGAAAGGAGCCATCCATGACCGCCATACAAGTCGAACAGAAGAGCTATGAGATGCCCCCGAAAGAGGGGATCAGCATCGCGTATTTTCTCACCGTCGCCGACAAGGAGCGCTCGGCGCGCTTCTACGAAAAGGTCTTCGGCGCTCGCATTCTAACCATGGGTGACGGCAACGCGCCTCCGTACCTTCAGCTTGCGAATATCTGGATGATTCTGAACGTCGGTGGCGGCCCGACTCCGGATAAGCCGACGGTCACGCTCAGCACCCCCGACCCGAACCACATCAACAGCTTTATGAATTTCCGCGTTGCGGACATTCAAGCCTGCTACAAATTATGGAAAAGTCGAGGAGCCGAGTTCCTCACCGAGCCGATTCCGAAGTACGGCGAGATTCGCTGCTACATCCGCGATCCTGACGGCTACATCATCGAGGTCGGCCAAAGCACCTCCGTCAAGTACGGTTAACGCGGGACTTAGCTGGCCGTTTGCTTTTTCGCAGCACGCCAATACAACTGAGGTATTTACTTGTTCTTACCGTTGTATTCTAGGCGTCGGCTATCGACCATCGAAGATGCCAACGGCCAGAATGACACAGAAGACTAAGCTGCTCATATTGCTCTTCAGCCTCATTTTGCCGTATGTGGCGCTCGCCGCGTATATGGGATTTACACTTCGCGGAAACACCGTTCCAATGTGGTTTCCGTATACTGCGCTCTGCTATTTGGTCGTGGCCGTCTCCGTATTCATTTTTGGAAGGAAAAGAATACTTGCCAGTTCGCCTGCTCCGGATATGGCTGAACAAAAGAAGCAGAATATATCCGGGGCGAAGGCGGTACGACGCCTCGGATACATCTGGCTAATTGGTCCTCTCCTCTATTCGCTCGAAGGTGGATTGAAGGCGAATCCGGCCTGGGTAACCCTTTTAGGATTCTCATGGGCTGGCTTTCTTAGTTGGGCTTCCTTCTACCAAGCAAAGAAGATGGAGTTGAAAGCACGTCAAGACCCCCAAGCCTAGTTTTCGCTCCCCTTAGATAATCACGCTCGCCGGATGTCTCGATTCACAAGCTAGTCGGTGGATCCGCTGTCCGGCGAGATATCCTGGGCATCCTTCTCGGTCGCGTCCGCGGCTTGTTGCTGTTTCTTCAGATCGGATTCGACTGCGGGATCTGGAGTCGCCTCGCCTTCCGGCTGCCGGTGCACAACGGCGGCTGGTCCGTTGGGAATGCCGCCCTTGCCCTGCTTTTCAGAAAGTGATTTCAATCCGTCGTCAATTTTCTGGCGGAAGCTGTCGTGCATTTCCTCCAGGTCGTCCAGCGCGATTCGCGACGCAGTCCCCATCGCGCAATCGTCTCTCTTGCTGCTGGCCACCTCGACGGCCACCGTGTTGTTCGCATCGGGAGTGTCTGCGGTACGCCGGACAATATCCCCGGCGGTAAGCGCGCATGTTCCGTCGCCGCTATCGAGGCTCAGGCTGGAGGAGGCGATGAACAGCTTGAACCGCGGGTCGAGTGACGGCGGAACTTGTTCCGCGTCTTCGTCCGCAGGCAAATTTCCCACTGTTGCCGCTGCCGCCTTCTCATCCGCAAGAATTATTTTCACTTGCTTGGCGATCGCGTCTTTCAGTTCTTTGTTCATTACCGGCGAAGCGCCCCCGATCTGATCGCCGAGATGTGCGGAGGCCAGCACGAGGCCCGCCTCGTGGCGCAACCTTGAAGATCCCGAGTCATCCGCTCCGGTGTCATCCGCTCCGGTGTCTTCCGCTCCGGCCTGCAAACTCTCCGCGATGGCATAATCCGCGAGCCAAAAAGCCGGCGCCGGATAGGCCGCGTACGGACTGAAATAGTATCCGTAGGGCGTGAACCAGGGCGACCCATACCATCCCCACGTGTATTCCACCGGCACCGCCCACCCGCCATAGGCCCATCCGT
Source organism: Candidatus Acidiferrales bacterium (assembly GCA_050012235.1). Lineage (GTDB taxonomy): Bacteria > Acidobacteriota > Terriglobia > Acidiferrales > UBA7541 > Palsa-295. The sequence continues at coordinate 2,939 of JBEKHP010000039.1, forward strand.
AATACGCCGGTCCGAAATAGAAGGCAGGAACGTAGCTATAAAATGGATAGCCGCCGTAAAAGTAAGTTTGGTAAACACGCGCGTAAATGTGTCCGTGGTCGTAATAGGTGCGCCGTGCGTACTCTCTTCCGCCTTGCGTGAAGCGCTGTTCCGCGAATCCGCGATGTTGTCCGGTGGATACCAGGCGGCTGTTATCGGCGCGCACGGTTTCCACTCTTCGCTCGCCGTGCGGCCCGCGGCTGATGGTCGTGCCATGACCGTCATGGATTGTCGCCGGGTGTCCATGCGCATCAAGCCTTACTGTCACGCCTTTCGCCGTCGTCACCGCAGTAACTTTGCCGTCTTTGTTCTTTTCCACCGCGCTGCCGTTGGCCTTTACGATCCTGGTTCCGCCGTTGGGCAGCGTATGAGTTCCAGGTTGATTGTTCACGTGATTTGCATTTACCGCGTTCTTGTTGGCTGGTGCGCCCCATGCCGTCTTCCCATTTGCCGGCGCAGAATTTCCAGTTCCTTTTGAGCTCGCGCCGCGGCTGCCGCTCGCGGAATTCGGAGTGATGTCCCGGATCGTCGTTTCGTTGGCAGGTGGCGCTGGTTTCGGAGCCGGGGCGTTTCGATTGCTCGCAAGATTATTAGCCCGATTCGCGTTTCCGGCGTTTCCCGTCGAGCGGCTACCGCTGGCGTTCGGTCCAGCGGTCGAGCGAGTATTTCCCGTGGAATGGCTGGCGCTGTCATGGCTTGCCGGACGCGCCGCAGGCGTAGGAGCAGGATCGGAGGACGCGGGCGCAGAATGAGACGACGCAGGCGCGGGATGAGATGCTGCAGGCGCGGGCGCGCTTTTCTTCGGCGGAGGAGGCGGCGGTGCGGTCTTTTGTCCCGATGCAATCGGCGGCAGAACACTGAGAAGAACGGTCAGTGCCACCAACTGAAAAAGACGATTCGCTGATTCAGGGCCGGGTTTCATGTGCTCCTCCTCAATGTCATTTAGCGAACGCCTTCGATCCGGGCAACTCGCTTACGATTACAATGGCGGGCAGGCAAATTAGAACTTCTTTAGCATCGGATACCTAATGCAGGTTGGCAAGAAGCAAGGGGATGCAGTTGACGTAAATACTAATAGAAATCTAGCGCTCGACTGAATGCCGCTTACCGCACAAACAAAGCCCTACTTAAGATGGCCGGTAGGCCGACTAAATCAGGAGTTATGCGCTTCGAAGCGGTGTAGACTGCCGAGTGATCCCTGCTACGGAGTACTTTCAAGCCTTGGAAGTCCAAACTCAGCGACCAGCTCGTTTGCCGCCAGACGCAATTCCGCTCCAATCGGAACAGCTGCCCTGGAATGCAGATTTCCTCCTGCGTCGATAAATCGTTCGGCCCTAATCCTGGCGCAGTGGACGCGGTCGATCTTTGCTTGGAGTTGTTCTCTTGCCGGTTTTTCCTTCATCAATCGCTCCTGACGATATGAATTGCAAGTTTTGACTTTAGTTCCATAAAAGCACACAGACATCTTCATACCAGCTTGCGAATAACAATAATTCCGAGAAGTCCAATCGATAGCAGAACCAAACTTCCGGGTTCCGGCACGGGCGAGACAGGAGGGGGACTCGATGGCGGCGTGCCTGGTGTTATGCCCACGGGACCTGTGGGACCGCCCGGGGTCGAAGTGCCCGTTGTGCCTCCGCTGGAAGGAGGCCCGCCTTCAACAGCGAGACCCGGCGAATCCGGCGGCGTCGAGAATGATTCAAGCGGAACGCCTTCATCGGGAATATCCGCGCCAGGAGGATTCGACGGCGTATCAAGCGCTTCTGCTGTTGGTTCGGCCAAAAGAGTGGAAAGCTGATCGGTTGACGGAATCACGTCCGCAGCGAGATTTCCACACCTGGTCCTGGCCATCAGGACTCCATCAGTAATTACCGTTTCGCCTTTTGCCAGATTCATTCTACCTTTGGTCCAGTAAATACGGTTGCCGATACGATAAGAAACATGGAGCGAACGTGCACGATCCAATCGAACCACGCGCAAACTTGCGATTTGGAATTCGCCGTAATGGTCGGCAACGATCGGATCGTTTGCCATGGCGCTCTTTAATTCGGTAACGTTGCGAACCCCGCCAGGGATTACCGAATATGGATAAACGGTCCGCTGCGATTGATCCAAGGCCACTTCAGGAGACGGAATCAAGAAACTATTAGATACGCTCTGCGCTGCCGAAGCCATTGGCTGGACTTGATGATGATGCAGCCCAGCAAAACACGCCATTCCAACTGCGAAAGATATAAGCAACAGCCATGCTAAGCGATGTACCGGAATGAACCGTTCTGACTTTCTCCGAGTTGTATGTCTTATGCTCATTTTTTTATGTATTAAACTTGACTGATTCGCAGTGAAGAAGCGCACTCTCATGGCCCATCGCGAATGGTGATTCCACACCATGTACGGGTCAGCAGTCCGCCGAAACCTCAGATTCAGCACAAAAATATCCACATAAGGGAAATTGTTGTGCAGTTTCATGTCGGACAGTTTCATTGTGGGGCAGTCCGTCAGAACAGCTCGGATGCGCAGGCGGCTTGACGAGTGATACACTCCGATTCCGCTAGAGCATTTAGCTTCTTGTCAAATTGGAGGCTGAAGATGAACGGTCAACAACAGCAAAAGCAGGATCCTGGAGCGCGAGACAAAGAGATTCGTGCAGCACTGGGTCAGCATTGGGCAGCTTCCGATGCCAGCGATTTTGTAACGGAGCACCTCATCTATCAGGAGGACGCGGTGCTGGATTACCCGCAGTCAGGCGAGCGAACCCGTGGCCGGAGCAACATACAGGGCCAGCGCGCCAGTCAGCCCAGCAACAAGCGGTTTTCCATCCGGCGAATCATCGGTAGCGGCGATCTTTGGGTCACCGAATTCATCCTGACCTATGACGCCAAGCCGTCCTACACCGTGAGCATCATGGAGTTCATCGGCGTCAAGGTCGCGCATGAAACACAATACTTCGCGGATCCATTCCCGGCCCCCGCATTCCGCGCAAAATGGGTCGAACGCATGCCCACATAATTTCACAGCGGGCGAATTAACTAACGACACCGCCATTTGCGGTTCACAGCGCAATTGTCAACAACAAAGTTTACGCGAAGTGAGAGGCTTGAAGTGGTCTGCGTGCTACTCGACGACCTCCCAATCGGCGGTTGGGTTGTATTCCCGGATCGAAGCCGCGACTTTGCTCGTCTCGTCGCCCAGGTCCTGCTGGTACACATCACCTTCCTGATTGATGATGAATGTCATGATTCCGGACTCGCCATACTTCACCGGCGAGGCGATGATCGCGAACCCTCCAATCAATTTTCCGTTGATGATATAACTCTTCGCTCCGCCTTGCGCCGCCTGCCCTCGGGCGGTCAAGATGCGGAATGTGTAGCCGTCGATCACCGGCGCTCCATTCGCTAGTGCATCCGCGGCAAACTCATTCACTCTGCCGAGCGGACTGAGTTCCTTGTCCTCCGGAACCTTCCAGTACAAACCGTCCTGTTTCCCCGGGGTGCTGAAGATCTTCGTGGTATAGAGGCCTGCTGGATTTCCGTCGTGAGAAGTCTGGGCGTAGATATCCTCGGCGTACGCCATGGCGCAAATAGCATCGATGGCCAACAGTTCATTGCGGCCGATCCGACGCGCCAGGATTTCATCGGCGCCGCCACGGGTGTCGAAAAACCATTTGGACGAACTGTTCTGCCGCAGAGGAATCGGGAACGGATAATTGTCCGCTCCGATTTTCAGGATTTCCGTCCCGTCAGTCATCAACACCCAGCGATTCATTTCATCGTACTTGCTGACGAATTCCTGCAAAGCAGCCGTATCTTCCTTGAGATCACCGGAACTCATAATCGCTTTCGACTCGGGCCCCAGGATTGAGTTTAAGGCGCTTTCGTCTCCCTTCTGCGCCGCGTTACGAAGCGCCGTGCCTGCTTCCGCAGGGCCGGAAAAAGTGGCTTGATCCGTCGTGGGTGCCGAGGCGGCTTTGGCGGAGTGAATCCCGATGCTTCCCAGAGCGAACAGAGCCAACACCAACCAGTGCGACCTTCTTTTGCTTCCTGATACTTTCGTTTGCGGATTCATTTTCGCGCCTCTCGCTTCTTATATCCGGTTCATTCTTCTTTTTAATTTTTGCAATCCCTGTCGTATTCAGGTTGCGAGTTTCATCTTCCGCCAGCTGTTATCGCCGACGCCCCGACGAGTGCGCATGCGACTCGTGCGGATGGGAAGCGTGGCTCCTCTCGGAGCGATGCATACTCTCTCGCCCGCGAGCACTTTCGGCGTGAGCGCGTCCGCCATCTCCACTCCAGGAGCTGTGGCCGCCCTCTGGCTTGCCGCCGCGCGTATCGTTGTGGTAGCCGCCCGCCGGAGCGACGCCAGGTCCGTTCATCCCCGCATTGGGATTTTGGACGCCGCCCTTGCCGCCGATTAATCCGTGATCGCCGTTGTGCCCACCATTAGGCTCATCTTTCGTCGGAATCTGGGAGTTGGCGTGCCAGCCGCCGTCGGGTCCGTAATAACCGTTCGCGTGATACGCGCCACCGGGACCGTAGTGCGTGTCCTGGCCCGGATGCCAACCAGCCTCGGGATGATAGTAGCCGCTCGGGCCATAGTATCCGTGAGGGTTGTCGGGATGATCGCCATTCGGAACGGCACCGCCGCCTCCCCGGTTCGGTCCCCAAGGATGGTAGTTGTTATAATTCGCGCCGTGCCAATTGTGGATATTCGTCCTGTTGATGTAGGTGTTGTTGTTGAAAATGACGGTTCCGCCGCCGCCACCGCCGCCCCAGTTGCAGCCCCACGCGTGCCATCCCCAACCGAACCCCACGCCTCCGACAACCGCGCCTCCACCACCGAAGAATCCAATTGAAACGCCGGCCCCGAATGAAATGCCGGCGCCAACCGCAACTCCGGCGAAGACCGGCGGCGTGTAGTAGGGCACCACATACGGCGCGCCGTAAACAACCGCCGGATTATATTGCGGCACATAAACGACCTGTGGATCAGCCGGCTGAATCACGATAGTGCTGGGGGACTGCTGCACAACTTGGATCTGTGGAGTGGTCGCTAACGTTCCCGCCGCTTGTGCTTTGGCGCGCATGACCTGAATCGCCGCCATCACGTCGGGCTCCTGATTGTGGAATGCCTCTCCGAGGTTCGAAGTCCAGGTGAGGTTGGAAGCCAAAGTGTGTAGGACTGTGGGAAATTGCGTGATTGCCTTGACGCTGGAGTCCCAAGGTTGCTGATCCGCTGCCTCAGCCAGAGCCGCACCCGTTAAGGTCTTGTTCTGTGACACCCAATAATCGGCGAACGAAATTTGCTCAGGGTAGCTGGCCGCGGCAAGCACTTGTGCAACCAGCGAGTCCGGATAAAGCGCGATGGGGGCAACAAGAGCTTGCAGTTGTTCCGGAGGCTGGGGCGCTGGGGCTGGTGCCGAACTGCTTTGTGCTGACGTGTCAGGCGGCGCCGCTTCCTGTGCTGCAGGTGCTGGCGCTGGCGCAGGGGCGGGCGGTGGCGTAGGCGCGGGAGGTGCCACCGGCGCAGGAGGCGGTGTGGGAACCAACATCGGCATGCCGGAAAGTATTGTGCCGGTCGGATAATCCTGGTTCGACGCGGTCGTGCGAATGGCTTCCCACGAGGCGCGTCGCCCACGGATTCCGTAGGATCCGGTTATTGTGTCTCCAAAAATATCGCCACTAAAATGGAGCACGTTGCGAGTTACGGTGCTGAACCGTATGCGATGTCCGTGGACCTCGCCTTCGATCGCGCCTGACTGGACGGGCCCGTCGAAGTGACCAGTGATTTGGTTGCCGTACTGCACGATCTGTACGTGCTTAACCTCGATGCTGCCGTTCTCGGCATTCGTTGAGTAAATAATCCAATCGCCTGCTACGTTGTCCGGCGGCCGCTGCGCCGGTATTGCGCTGCAAACCAAGAGAGAAAATAGAGCAATGCCAACCAGCCTCAGCGCCGCGCTGATTTTATCCATCACGTTCTCCTTCTTCTCTTTGCGATGCTCTTCGGACTTGTCGCTTGGCCAAATACCAGAACCCGCGCTCTGATCCGCAGCGTATGCATTCACAGCACTAAACCACCTGCGCACTGGTACAGGGCAGGAGCTAGCGGGTACAAGATGAACCTGTGGGAAGAAGAAATCAAGAGCGGGTTCGAACTCGGCCTGCTGCCAAGTGCGATGTCAAAGTAGAGCGGCGGTGCTGTGGTAGAGATCCTTGCTCTTGAATTTCATCGAGAACGTGGCTCTACCGTTTGCAGCAACACTAGATACAAAATGATTTACCTAAAGCTATATGGAACGGAAGAATTGGATGGCGCCGACGAAAATGCAGACGATGGCGGACCACAGGAGAATGAAACGGACCCAGAGGAGGATACGGAACCAGCGGATGCTGTCGTCGCCGATTTCTTTGAGCGGAAGGATCACCGCGACGGTGGGGAAAATCGCGAAGACCCACCAGCGAAGAGAGGATTGCAGCGCCATCTTGTGAGGTGCGTCGAGCGAGGTGGCCAGATAGGTGACGCCGGCAACGATGGCGAAGCTGAGGAACAGTAGGACTTGCGTGGCGGTGTTGTTGAGTTCCTGAAGACGGAAAGCGAGATGGGTGAGGTTCGAGCGTTCGGGGTCGGTGGGAGCGGGATGCACGGGCGGATTCTACAGCATTCGCGGTCAATTCTCTGTCAAGAAAGACATGGCCAGCACGAAAGGTTGCGCGCGAAACACAGTACATTGCGGATCCTTCCCCGCTCCCGCATTCCACGCAAAATGGGTCGAGCGGATGGCCATAATCTGAAAGATCCGCGCGTTAGAAAAAGTAGATGACGTCGCCGGCCAGGGTTAACTGGTTTTTCTTGGTGCCGAGGTCGTAGGCGGGGCGATCGTAGCTGCGTTCGAAACGGAGCTCCGGGCGGAGGAGGACAGTCGTCCCGATCCAGTGGCCCCAACCGATCAGGTGCTCGGAGTAACGGGTCTTTGTGCCGGTGCGCTGGCCTTTCATGTCGTCGAAGAATTCGTTGCGGAAGGTCAGGTAATTTTTGGTGGAGAATTGTTTTTCGAAGTAGTTTACGACCGCGGTTTCCGGAGCGAAGCAGGTTAGCTCCGTAATGTTGTTGCAATAAGCCCCGTTGGCCCCGTTGATCAGCAACGACTTTGCCGCGGGATTATTCAGATTGGGGACGCGATCCTCCCACATGTACCAAGCCTCTGTGTCGGTGTGCCAGTTCTTGCTGATTTTGTGATACCAGGTGTAATAAACGCTTTGAAGATTGTTGTAGGCGTACCTTCCGCTGTTCAGCGAATTAAGGCAGGCGTAGTGATTGTCGCGGCCTTCCTGCCAGGTGTAGGCGATGCATCCGTTGAATGTCGGCTTTGCGTTGGGCTCGCCGACCCACGGAGCCACGTCGTTGCCGGCGGAGAGGCCCGTTTGAATCATCCAGTGATCGCTTAGTCGGGTGGTGATGTTGATTCCGCTTTGGGTGTAGGCGTCGAAGGTGTAAAGAATCGAGTGGCTGTAGGTGTAATTGTTAGGGGCGAGCTGGGCTTCAATGTCGGGAAGGGAAATATAACGGCCGATGCGGATGTTCATGCCTTCGGCCACCTGTCCCCAGTACAAATCGACGTAAGCCATGACCGGGTCGTAACCGTACTCAAGATTTTTCCCCAGCAGCTGGTTGCTGAAAATTCCCTTGGCGGTGGTGAAGCGATAGTCCAGGCCGTAGAGATTGGTCAGACGAAAGCCCCAATCGAAATGGTCGGTCTGCACCGTGTCAGGCTGGCGCTCGATGTACAAAACTTCCTGGTCGGGTTCGACGGCGTTGGGAACTTCGTCATAGGCGGTCGGAAAATTTCCGTATTTGTTACCGTGAAATGATTTGTCGGAGGTGCTGCCATTGAAGCCGAAATTCAGCCAGCCGTAGATTTGGATTTTTGTGTTCTTCCACCAATCTCCGTGAGGACCGCTCCAGAGAGCTTCCATCAGGGGACCGGATTGCGTCCACGGAGCGCCGATTACAGGCGAACCACCGTAAGGCCAGTCCGCGAACGGAAATGGCGGGTTCGTGACCGGCGAAGGGAAGCCACGGCGCGCGGGTTCGGGGCCGCTAGAGGCCGAACCTTTCCAATCGTCTCTATAGGCGCGCCAGAGCCGTTTGAGAAAATTTTCGCGGGCGCTTTGTTCGGCAGGGCTGGCGGACGCGGCTCCGGCCGGTGGGGATGGCGACTTTTCTGTAGTTTGTGTTGTTGCTCCAGAAGACTGCGCCGTTTGCGCGAAACTTTGGGCCGGGCAACTCGTAAATGCGATCGCACAAAAGATCAGATACCCGAGAGAGGACCGAGAGATTGTTGACGATGCAGCTCTAGTATTTCCCGTGTCTGTGGGCATCCCGGCGCGACGCAACGCAGTCGTCGCATGGGAACCTAGCATGCGAAACATCAAGAGAACATAAGGAAGTCGTAAGAGTTATATTAGGGCCGCGAGGTACGCTCATCATTGCCTGACTCGAATAAAGAAAGCAGGAGCGACTTGCACCTGATCAACCAGAGCACCTTGCTTAAGCCCCGATAACTTTGTAATCGTCGCTGCTGCGAAGATGGAATATCTTTGTGGGTCACCCCTTTAGGGGCCACATAAGTTAGCAGTAAGCCCGCATAAGACGAGGAAAGGAGAAAGGACCTATGACCCGGACGAAGAGTTCCACCGACGCAATCGGAACGAGCAGCACCGCCATGCGCGCGCTGGCGGTTGGTGCAATCGCTCTCGGCGCCGCGGCAATCGGAGCAATCGCGGTGGGTGCAATGGCTATCGGGCGTTTGCGAGTTCTGGAAGCCCGCATAGAAAAGCTCTCCATCGGCACACTCACAGTGGACCATCTCGACGTGCGCTCTCGATAAATCGTCTCTTAACGCTGCTCTACGTGTGGTGGCGCGGCGTGAGGGGCGTTCACCACATGGAACGCCGACCCTCCACTGGTTTGGGAATCTCGGTGCGTCCGGGAAGATGTTTGATTATCTACTGGGCTTTCGAGCTTTTGCAGATATAGACTCGGCACGGTGTATATTCTTGCCAGCTTGGGTGGCCAAACCGGAAATGTCCGCAAAAACCTGCGTCACGCCGCCGGGGGGCTTATGAAGCGCTCCAGTTTGTTCCATGTACTAGTTGCCACGTCTTTTTCTGTGCTGCTCATCTGTCCGGCGCTCGCGCGTCAGGGTACTAAGATGGCGCCCGACGCTAAGACGATGACGATCGAGGGCGCCGTTCGGGACCTCGCTTGTCCCATCCAAAATCCAGCTGGGACCGCCACCAGCTTCAGTTTGCAGTGCACCCTGGATTGCGTTAGGCACGGCTCACCGATCATCATCCTCACCAAGGCCGGGCTGATCTATTTCCCAATCTCAGAGTACATGCCCGATACCGACCAGCGTGAAAAGATGATGCCGTTTGTAGGAAAGTATGTGCAGGCAACCGGCCCGGTGTTCACGCGAAACGGAACTCGCGCGATCGCAATCAAACAAATCAAGGAACTGAAGAGCGTTCATTTGGACACGGATGCTCGCTGAACCTCCAAGTACCGCGCGCAACGTAATGCTTGTTAATGGCGATGCAGACCGGGAGCGTCCCAAGCAGGGAAACGCTGAACTTAGCTAATTAAATCGAGAATTAATCCTGGCTTAACACTTCCTCGCAGCAACGCAGCGCTATCTTCCAAGCTGCTTCAAGGGCCCCAATTCCTCAATCGCTGCCAAGGAGGCTCGCCGTGAAGAAGAAGCGCAACGGATCCGTTTGGCTTTGCTGCCTGGTTATTCTCCCACTCTTGTTGCTGCTCGTCCCCAGCGCGCTCGCTCAGGATGTAGTGGATACCTTGACGCTTACGCGCCCACCGATTGTCGGGCCGTCTCCGGTTACAGAAAACTTTATACTCACGGTGCCGCCCGTTATTCCTCCGCCCGCTGCGCCGAATCCTCCCGTGGCCGTGGTAATTTTGCTAACCGGCGGCACCGGCAGAATTGGCCTGACGCCGCCGGTCCCACCGGCCGTAAACGGCACGTTGAGCGTCAACTCCAGTAATTTTCTGACTCGGAGCCGCTGGCTTTTCGGCGGATACAATTTTGTTGTCATTACGCTGGATGCCGCCTCCGACTACCTGCTGATGCCTCCCAACTACCTTATGTTTCACCAGGGCGACCCGCAGCACATTAGCGATGTTGAGCAGGTGATCCAATTCGCGCGCGCGACTTTTGCTGGTTTGCCGGTTTGGCTGGTGGGCACGAGTCGTGGAACGGCCGGCGCGTTCGTGGCGGCCATGGCCGGTCCTCCCACAGGGCCCGACGGCCTCGTCTTCTCCTCGTCCATCAACGGAAACACGCCTCCGCTCGATCCGGACTCACTTTTCTCCGCGACCCTTTCGAGCATTACCGTGCCTGTGCTGATTGTCAACGACGCCGGCAATACTTGCCCGGGCACCCTGCCCACGGGCGACCCCGCTGTAAAGAAGGCGCTGACCGGTTCGCCGGTGGTGGAGATTAAGAACGTAGCTGCGTCCACTCTCTTGCCTTTGACTGACAACTGCGACCCCCTTTCCAGTCATGGCTATTTCGGAAAGGAACCTCACGCCGTAGAAGTAATCGCTGAGTGGATCATCAGCCACTAGCCTGAGCGAATGCGGACAGTCCTGCTTTTCCGCCGGTTATTTTACGGAGGGGCGAGGCGTGCGCCAGCGGCGGCTTAGCGCGGGAATGAGCGCGCCGCCGAGGTTGGCCAGATTCGCGTCGGGGAACGGGGCTCGATCGGCGCCGGGGCGCAGCGAGCGGAAAAAAGTCTTCACGAAGCGGCCGAACGCTTCCAGCTTTTGAGCGAAAGTAAACTCGAGGGCGCGGCCGTTCGCGCGCACCACGAGCACGGTGACGTCGTCGGCGGAAAGATTTTGCGGAAAGCGCTCGCCGATTTCCTGCAGCAGCGAGGGGATAAGTTTTTCGGCGGGCACGTCGCCGAGCAGATTGGCGATCCGTAGCAGGCCCGCTTCGCCGAGCATTTGTCCGTCCGCGTCGCAGGATTCCATCAGCGCGTCGGTGTAGCTGATCATGCAGTCGCCCGGCTCGAGCTCCACGTCGAGCTGCTCGTAATCCGCGATCTGAAACATCCCCAGCGGAATGTTGCTCAACCCCTTTTTCTCGGGATGGTCTGCGTGGCCCAGGAGCGACCAGCGGCTGTCGGCTGCGCGATAAAGAAGCGGGCGCGGATGGCCTGCGTTGCAAAGCGAAAGCCGGCGAGTGGGCTCGAAAAAAGTGGTGAGAACGGCGGTTGCGAAACTTCCGTGGCGCGATAGTTCGGTGAACTGCTCGTTGAGCAGGCGGACGACTTCTTTCTGGTCCAGCCGATTGACGAAGCGTCGCATCAGCGTGCGCAGATCGGCTGCGGTGGAAGCGACGGCGCTGCCGTGGCCCGAAACATCCGCGAGAAGCAGACGGCTGATGCGGCCGCTCGCGCAACTCGAAACGTAATAGACATCCCCGCCGCGCTGCGCTTCGCCGAACGGCTTGCTGTAAACCCATACGTCGAGCCCGCCCAGCTCCACGCCGCTGGAAGTAAGTTGGCTCCCGCCCCAAACCTCCATGCACTGCATGTGCCGCGCAGGCGCATCCGTCATGAAATCATTATAAGGCGCGAGAGGGAATTGAGCGCAGCCGATGTTGCATCGCTGCCCGCTGCGAAAGGCAACGGCAAAGTCATGTTCCGGCTACGGCGTTAATCGCGGACGCAGACGGGCCTTCCGTCATGATCAGTGGCTTGATGCTCCCCTGCTGGGCATCCTCCGGAGTTGGCCTGGCGGTCGCGTTCTGCGTCGCGATCGCGTTGCGCATCTCGGTCGCGCTGAGCGTCGCGGTCACGCTGCGCGTCTTGACCTGGCGCGCCTTGTGGTCCGGGCTGGCCTTGCGGTCCTGCCGAGCATCCAACAGCCAGTAGCACTAGAAAAAACGTACTCACAATCAGCGATCTCTTCATTGCGATTCTCCTTGTAGTGCCGCGCGCGCAAAAGCATGCCACTGCGGACGGGTGCAACACACAGCAAGAATCTTACCGGCAGCCCGTATCCCGGCGCTGTCCCAATTCGCACACTATTCAAATGACTTCGCGGCGGCCCTTTGGGAGTGTCAGGGCTGCCGCAGACGCGTCTCGCGAAACACGATTCAAAACCAACACGCTCGCTAAGTGGCTTGTCTGCCGTTTGGTTGCCGCCCTAGCGACGCGAAATCTTTGGTGCGTCGCTTGCTTCCTTCCCCGGGGAGAAGTAATTCCTCATAGGAGAGACTCATGATCAAGCGCATCGGTGCGCTCGTGTTCATCTTCGTCTGCACTTCGATTGCATGGCTCGTTCTTGGCACTACTATTGAAACGCGCAGCTATTCGCCGCTGACGGACCAATTAAAATCGCGCGTCGCGTCAAATTGGGGAACGGCGCAGGAACAAGCCCCGCCCAAAGCAACTTATAAGCACGAATCCGTCAGCTCCGAAGGTAGCGAAAACGACCCGAAACAGATACGCACGACGCACGTGATCCCGCTCCCGCTGCAGGCGACAAGAGTGGATGTCACGCTGGACTTGGAGCATCGCCAAAAAGGGCTCCTCTGGTACAGCACTTACACCGTCTTGTTTGCCGGCGATTACGAATTCACAAATGTAAGCGGCCAAGATCAGTTCGTAACTTTCCAGCTTGGTCTTCCTTCGAAGCAGGCGGTTTATGACGACCTGTTGATGTCGGTGGACAACCAGCCGTTGACAGTAACGAATGCAAACGACAGCGCATTCGGCAGCATCCAGGTTCCCGCAGGGAAGACGGTCGTGCTGCACGCGAGCTATCGTTCGCAGGGGCTCGACACCTGGCGCTACAATTTCGGAGATGGCGTCTCGCAGATTCGCAGCTTCACGCTGAACGTCCATACGAATTTCAAAGACGTCGATTTCCCCGAAAATACTCTTTCGCCCACGACAAAACGCCAAATCGGCAATGGCTGGGTCCTGTCATGGAACTACACAAATCTGGTTTCGGGATACGCCATCGGAATTGCCATGCCACAAAAGCTGCAACCCGGGCCGCTGGCGGGACAAATCAGCTTTTTCGCTCCCGTGTCGCTGTTTTTCTTTTTCTTCCTGATGTTCATCATCACCACACTGCGCGGGATCGACTTGCATCCGATGAACTATTTTTTCCTGGCCGCGGCGTTCTTTGCCTTCCATCTCTTGTTGGCGTACCTGGTGGACCACGTCTCCATCCACATCGCATTCTTTATCTGCTCGCTGGTCTCGATCTTTCTGGTCGTCAGTTATCTGCGGCTGGTTGCGGGGTTGCGCTTCGCCGCTCTGGAAGCCGGCCTCGCGCAGTTGATTTATCTCGTGCTCTTCTCCTACGCATTTTTCTTCCAGGGATTTACTGGCCTGGCGATTACGATTGGCTCGATCGTCACGCTCTTCGTAGTCATGCAAGCCACAGGAAGAATCCGCTGGGAGGAGAAGTTCGCTAAAGCCGGGACATTCAGCGTAGTACCCGGATCTATGCGGTGACGGAAGCCTTAGTGTCTTAGGCTTGGGTTCGGTCGTGACGTTCCATATTGGTGCGGGCTGTTAATGCTTTGACAGACGATATTTGTGGGCGTTTTTTGCGGTGCAGTTAGAAGTGAAACTGTGTCCTGATTTGACGGCGAACATTATGTGTGCGGCGGCGCCTGTTAACACGGGACTTACAGATTTGTTTCTCCGGAAGTGCGCGAGTCTGCGAACGGCGTTTGTCGTGCTCTATACGACTTGTTCCCCGCCAAGGAACTGCAAACGACGATTGAAGTCCGCGGGTCGGCCAAGGAGAAACACGCTAATGGTTAAGCAACAGAAAGAGAACGGGTTTTCGTTAATCGAATTACTGATCGTCGTGGCTATTATTTTGATCATCGCTGCAATCGCAATTCCGAACTTGCTTCGCGCGCGCATCGCGGCCAATGCGGCTTCGGCAGTCGGCTCAGTTCGCACGCTTAATACCGCCGAAATTGTCTATACAGTGTCGTACGGCACCGGCTTCGCGAACTTGGCGAATTTAGGCGGACCGGTGAGTTGCGTTGCTGCAGCGGCAACAGCTTGCTTGATCGACCCAGTTCTGACGGCGGGAACCAAAAGCGGTTACGTCGTCGCGGCAGTACCGGCGACGGGCGCAGGCACGATACTTTCCCCATTCTTGACTTTTGAAGACAACGCAACTCCGATTTCAGTCACCACCGGTACGCTTGCGTTTTGTTCCGACCAATCCGGCGTGATTCGATACAACCTGACGGGCACCGCAATCGGCACCGCCACAGGTAGTTGCGCTGCTGTAGTTACCATACTTCAGTAGGCGCGAGCATAATCGCGGCGCTAGGCCGTTTGTTGCATAGGTTGAATTGCTTAGTCGAGGTCAGAGCCTATCGGCTAGATGCTCCTGCATGCCTTGCTTCCGCTCTCGGGCCGCAGCACTGTGACGTAAGCAGCCATGCCAATGATCGGCATGAGCGTCTTCACAGAAGCCGGGTCGCGAAAAGCTACGATCAAACCCGCCAACAGGCACGCGCCTCCCATCAACAGCGCAGCCCAAGACGGGCCGGACGATTCTCCCCTCAGCCGCGCGTTCAACACGTCCGCACCGACAACCGCGAGCGCCAATAGCAGCGGCCCAGCCAGAACCAACCATCCCGATCCCGCTGCGCGCGCCGCAACGAACGTCGATGCCAGGATTCCAACCGCGACAAGCATGCTTGCGCTAAGATCTCGCCAAAATTTTCGTGCCATGCCGCTGCCTCCTCCGCCATTCAAATGCACTTGGCGTGCTCTCACTAAAGCGATTTTCCCGCATTAGACGCGTTTTGGCAATATCCCTCCGGGCGCGTGTACTTTAGCGCAGGCGGAACTTCACGGTGATCGAGGTTTGGACCGGGACGGGTTTATCGTTGAGGAGGGCGGGCTCGTACTTCCACGTGCGCAGCGAATCGAGCGCAGCTTGTTGCAGCAGCGGCGAGCCGGAAACTACTTTGAGGTTGGTTAGCTTGCCCGTAACGTCAATCACCGCATTCACGGTGACTTCGCCTTCGATCTGTAATTGCTTAGCCATGGTCGGATAAGTCGGCGCAGACTTGGAAACGAGCTGCGGCTCCTTCACGCGGCCGCCCGTTGGCATGAAAGCCGAAAAGATTCCAGGAATCGCACCTGTTCCCGGGTTCGAATTTGCACCGGTCATAGTGGGTGGCGCTTCTTTGCCGATCGATGCGGCTGAACGGCGCGCTACAGGCGACGCGGCCAGAGGTTTTCCGTTGTTCAGTAATTTACGCGCCAAGATAGACGTTTTCGATGACGGTTGGAGAGCGCGGGCGTTATCGCCATACTCGCGAGCTTGCGTGCCTGGAAAGTTTTCGGTATTCGCGATGACGGGCACTCCCGGCTCGACCGAAGGCGCGCCGACGCTGGAATTGCTTACAGGCTGCGCGCTCTGCGCTGCGTTCGCCACTGACGAAGCGTCGGACGCTCCGGGCGTGGGGTTCGCCTGAGCCGTTGTGTCAGCCCGCGGCATTCCGCGATGCAGCAGAAACATTCCCGTCGCGCCCATCAGCATGAGACAAGTCACAGTGACCCACGCGAAAGCCATCCTGGGCTTCGGAGAAAAATTCCGGTCCGCCCCGCTTAGAGCAACCACCTGCCCCGGCAACGAGCTTAAGAAATCCCGTATCCAAGAACGATCCCCCGCGCTCTGACCGCGCTGACTCGCTTGTACGACTGTCGGTGCGAATGTAAGCGACGCGCGCTGCGCCAGTCTTTCCGCTGAAGGAATTCGTGTCGCGCGGCTTCCGGTCGGCCCCACCTTGTTTCGTGCCGCCGGGAAGGGAACCGGCGAAGCAGTCCCAACTTTGGCAAGAATGTTGATCATTTCCGGCGAGTAAGGGTCGTTCCAGAAATCGTCCGCGTATTGGTCCGCTGCTGACGGTGCGGGTGCTGCCGTCAATTTCATCGTGCCCTGTGGAACGTAATCGCCCCAAAACTTATTGACGGGCCGAAAGAACTCGACCTCGGCATACCCTTTCGTGTTTGGAAAGTTTCTGGCTTTCACCACACGGCAAGCGACAACTTGATTGGACTCGCGATTCGTAACCATCATCATTTGGCCCGGAGCAACAGCCGCCGACACGCGAATCACCGCGCCGTGCGGAAAGACGATGACCGTGGACGTCTCTTCCGCGAATACTTCAATGCGCCCCGGCTGGCCCGAAGAAAACGCTCCGCGCCGCGAGCCCCACACGCCAACGGGAACCTCGAGTACGCCGATGGGAACCTCGTCAACAGACGCCTGCTGAGCCTGCGATGCGGATGTTTCGGTCGGATGCACGGCTGATTCAATAATTGATTGCGTTGCCGATGATGGCGTTAATGAAGCGGGTGATTGCGGGACTGAATAGTGTGATTGCGCTGCCATCTCTCCTGCCGGTATCTCTGCCTCGCGTACGCATAGATCCAGCTCATTCAGCAACGATTCCGTTGGCGCCGGCTTCCCCGTCGTTCGCAAAACACTTTCCCCCAAGCTGCCCGCCTCTGCAAAATGCGATTAAGCGATCTTGTCGCGAGCCTATAAAATTCGCCATAGTACTTTGCTATTCTTGCTATTAGAGCGATGGAAACATTACGCCGCTGCAGGAAGGCTGCGAGAACATCATGGCGAGCAGCGCGAATATCCGCGGCTGCGCTTTGCCCGGCGTGATGCTATATTCTCGGGCGGCTCACTCGTGTGGCTCCAAATCCCAGGGAACTGCTCAGCAGAACACATGCGCCGTCTGTTTCGAACGCCGCTAAAGCCGGAAAGGATTTCTTAATGACACTTATCTCTCGCTACCGCCTGTGGGTACTTGCGTTGCTGTTTATCCCAACTTTCGCTATCGCGCAGGACAAACCTCAGTCACAACAATTCCAGATTCCCGCCGACAAGCTGGCCGCTTTCGTGGGTCAATATCAATATGACGATGATCCGGACCTCATTCGCTCGATTTCTCTCGACGGCTCGCGCCTGTTCACCGAATCCCGTCGCAGCCCGCGGCTAGAACTCGTCCCGCAATCCGAAGACACCTTCACCGTTTCCAACATTCCCGTCACATTTAAGTTCATCCGCTCCGCGGGCGGAAAAATCACCGGCTTCGACCGCATCGCCGCGGATGGCACCGACCATGCCAACAAAATCAGCGACGAGCCTCTTCATTTCAACAAGCTCGCGTACACGCGCGAAGAGGTGATGATCCCGGTGCGCGACGGCATCAAGCTTCACGCGGTCATTTTACGCCCCAAGGATGGCACTGCGCCGCTCCCATTCCTCATGGAACGAACGCCCTACGGCGTTGACAACAACACGCCCGAGTCCATCTACTCTCGCGTGCCGGAGTTTGCCGCCAGCCGCTACATTTTCGTCTTCGAGGATATTCGCGGGCGCTACAAGTCCGAGGGCGCCTTCGTCATGAGCCGCCCGATCGTCGATCATCGCGATGCGAAACTCGTGGACGAAAGCACGGACACCTACGATACCGTCGCATGGCTCCTTAAAAACATCCCGGATAACAACGGTCGCGTGGGCGTCTTCGGTGTATCGTATCCGGGCTTTCTGGCTATGGCTGCCGGCATCGATCCGCATCCCGCCGTCAAAGCCATCTCCCCGCAGGCGCCCATGATCGACGTATGGATGGGCGACGATTTCTTCCACAACGGCGCATTCCGCGAAACCTACGGCTATGACTACACGCTGGGCATGGAAAGCTCCAAGGAAAACGCCTTCGCCAAGCTCAATGAAGATGCGTACGACTTTTTTCTCCGCTCCGGTTCCTTCGAAGCAGCCGCGAAACGCGACGGCGTGGACAAGCTCCCCACCGGCGCCGCCTTTCTCCAGCATCCTGCTTATGACGAGTTCTGGCGCGGGCGCGCAGTCGAGTGGCATCTCGACCGGGTTGCCGTTCCCACGCTCTTGGTTGGCGGCTTCTGGGATCAGGAAGACATGTTCGGCCCGCAGGAATCCTACGCGAAGCTGGAGCCTCACGACTCCGGCCACGAAAACTTTATGGTTATCGGCCCCTGGAACCACGGGCAGTGGCGTGGCACGACCCGCCATCTCGGCGCCATTCAATTTGGCGAACCCACCACCGACGAATTTCGCGAGCGCTACGAGGCGCCGTTCTTCGCGTACTACCTCAAAGACGAACCCGGATTCAGCCTGAAGGACACAGCCGCTTTCGAAACTGGCGGTAATCGCTGGCGCGAATACACCCACTGGCCGCCGCCGGAGAGCAAGCCGGAGAACCTCTTCCTCGAAGCGGATGGTTCGCTCGTTCTTTCCGCGTCGGAGCCGAAGGAATCCCGGAAGGAAAAATCAGGCGCTGCAAACTATCGCGAATACATTTCCGATCCTGCGAATCCCGTGCCGTATCGCCATCGCCCCATTCAGGCGACGTACGCGGAGGGCTCGCAGTGGTTCAACTGGATGGTGGAAGACCAGCGTTTTGTTTCGGACCGTCGCGACGTCGCCACCTGGACCACTCCTCCCCTGGATCGCGATATCACCATCGCCGGCGACGTGATCGCTGATATTTTTGCCTCCAGCTCCGGCACGGACTCTGATTGGGTAGTGAAGCTCATCGACCAATATCCCGAGGCTTCCGCTTCGGCAAAGTCGGCGTCATCAGCGGCAAATTCCAATTCGGCTCCCGCCGGCAGCCTGCCGGGGCAGGCCGCGTCAAGCACCTCAACGACCGCGAAACCGGACATGGCCGGCTATCAACTCATCATCAACGCGGAGATCTTCCGCGGGCGGTACCGCCAAAGTTTCGAACATCCCGAAGCCATTCCCGCAAACGAAACGCTCGAGTATCGCTTCAGCCTCCACGCCGCTGATCACACATTTCTCAAGGGTCATCGCATCGAGGTCCAGGTACAAAGCACGTGGTTTCCTCTTTACGATCGTAATCCCCAGAAATTCCTGGAGAGTATTATGGTCGCGTCCCCGCCCGATTTTGCCAAAGCCACCCAGCGCATCTATCCCGCTTCTCACCTGATCCTCCCGCTGGTCCCATGACCCCGCTGCAGTAATCCGGAGGCCGGCATAACGTCAGAACTCGCTCCGCAAAAACTGTTCGCGCGAGTCTCGAGCATTCACCGTAAATTAACGGATTTTGATTGTGTCTTTGAAGCGTGAAACTTTCCAAAGCGGCGGCAGCAGTTATAATCGAGCGCTCAGAGGTTGCGGGAACATCATGGCGAGCAGCGCGAATATTTGTTTTGCCGTTCCAAACGCGGGCGAGGTGTCTGCTATTCTGGTTCGGCCGCAGAGCGCCGAATCATTGCTGGTGCTGGCGCATGGCGCGGGCGCCGGAATGAATCATCCGTTCATGCAATCACTCGCGACGGAACTCGTGGCCGTAAAAGTGGCCACGCTGCGTTACCAATTCCCCTACATGGAGCAGCAGCGCAAGATTCCCGACAGGCCGCCGGTGCTCACGGCTACGGTTGTCGCTGCTGTGGATGCGGCTTCGAAAGCCGCTCCAGACCTGCCAATTTTTGCGGGAGGGAAGTCTCTCGGCGGGCGAATGACTTCTCTCGCCGCATCAGAGCGCGGTTTGGGTGCCGTTCGCGGGCTGATTTTCTTCGGCTTTCCGCTCCACCCGCCAAATCAGCCGGGAACGAAACGCGCGGAACATCTGCGCGCAGTCAAATTGCCGATGCTCTTCTTCCAGGGAACGCGCGACACGCTCGCCGACCTTAATTTGCTGCGCCCGATCCACACCGAATTGGGTTCACGCGCAACATTGCACGTAATCGACACCGCCGATCACTCCTTCCACGTGCTGAAAAGCTCAGGCACAACCGACGGCGCCGTCTTGCAGGAAATCGCTCGCACCGTCAGCGTGTGGACACGATCGCTCGTCCGCTGAGACTTCGGATGGCGCACGAGCGCTCGGATTGATAGGATGAAACCATGACGCCAAGAAAGACCTCGCCAAAAACAATTGACGAGTACATCGATGCCGCTCCGAAAGAGGCGCGGAAGAAACTGCGCGAAATGCGCGCTGCCATTCGCAAAGCCGCACACGGCGCGAAGGAAAGCATCAAATGGCGCATGCCTGCCTTTTCTTATCGCAGAATACTGGTGATGTTCGCCGCGTTCAAACAACACATCGGCTTCTATCCCACGCGCTCGGCAATGACCGCCTTCGCCAAGGAGTTGTCGCAGTTCACGATGGGCAGAGGGTCCATCCAGTTTCCACTGGACAAACCGCTGCCCCTGGCTCTGATCCGCAAAATCACCGCCCTGCGCGTTCGCGAGAGCCTCGAAAAAGACGGAAAATGGAAAACGGGCGGCCGCGCGACGGATCTATAGCGGCCTGACGAACGCCGCAGAAATATTTTGCCTTTTTCCGCGATGAATGCAATCCTCCCACCGGAGAAAATCGGCCATGTGTTTTTCAGCGACAGCAAATTTTGTCGGCAGCACAGCTCTGGGCGCCGTCGGCGTCGTCACGCTGGCGAAAGTGAAGCACCGCCGCGAACTGCTTTTCGCCTCGCTTCCAATTCTTTTCGCCATTCATCAGTTCATCGAAGGATTCGTCTGGCTGGGACTGGACGGCTACCTCTCGCCGCAAGTGACGCACGATATGGGCGCGGCATTCATGCTTTACGCGCAGGGCCTTCTTCCGTTTCTGTTACCGCTTAGCGTTCTGTTGTTTGAGCCTGACGGGAAAGGCCGCCGTCGCATGTTGCCGTTCCTCGCGCTCGGCACCGGAACGACCCTCTACATTTTGTGGGCCTTGACTGCGTTTCCAACGCAGGTCTTCGTAAAGGGAAACAGCATCGTGTACATCAATCAAGCGACGAACAACACCGCGGTCGCGATTCTGTATGTGATCGCCACCTGCGGTTCGCTTTTTTTCTCCAAAGTCCGGGCCATGGTGCTTTTCGGCCTGGCAAACCTGACGATTCTTTTGCTCGTAATGGCCTTCAAGCGCTACGCCTTCACCTCGCTATGGTGCGCCTACGCCGCGGTCGCGAGCATCATCATCCTCGCGTATTTTTGGCGCACCAGCGCATCCCGCCCGCTGCGCTACGCCCTCCCTTTGTAAACGAACTCGCAAACATTCAGCTTGCCATCGAAACTTGGGCGGCGCATAATCCGCCACCGTTGTCCGAAAAACCACCAACTCAAATTCAAGGAGAACACATGAAGCGTATTTTGTTGCTGCTCGCTGCTCTTGCACTCTCTACCGTCGCCGCCGGCACGCTGAAGGCCCAAGCGATGACGCAGGCCAGTCCTTTTCTGGGCACCTGGAAATTGAACGTCGAAAAATCCAAAGTCACCGGCATACCGTTGCCAAAGAGCCTGACGCGGGTAGTCGCGGCGCAAGACGGCGGCACGAAGTTCAGCTACAAGGGAATCGCTGCGGATGGATCACCGATCGACTACAGCTTCGTCACAAACTACGACGGCAAGGATTCCGCCGTCACCGGCTCGGGAGCTCCCGCCGGCACGGACGCCATCGCCATCAAACGCATCAGCGCCTACAAAGCCGAAGCCATCTTGAAAAAAGGTGGAAAAGAAATCGGCAAGACCACCGCAGAAGTTTCAAAGGACGGAAAAGTTACCACCCTCACAGGATCCGGAAAGACGCCGGACGGCAAGGACTACAAAGCCGTAACGGTCTACGACAAGCAGTAACGGACCTACTTCGTACGCTACGAGCCACTGCTGAACCAATCGGTTTCAGAAATCAACAAAATAAAGCGGCGCACCTTGCTGTATCCAAGGCGCGCCGCTCATTTTCCGCACTGCTTACTTCGCTTTTCTCTCTAAGTCCCCACTCTGACCGTTGTCGTAAACATTCTCACCGTAAACGACTGGGCTCTGACCTACGCCACCGTTGAACAAGAAGCCGTTCAGGTTGGCTTGGTCTCCGACGGTTAAGCCGTTATATCCGGTCGTTGACACCGATCCGCCATAGGTCGTCTGCGTTCCAGTTTCGAAGTTAACGTTTTGAATGTTGTTATCGAGGTAGAAATTGTTCAGGCCGTTGACCGTAAAATTCGGCGAGTTGAGTGCAGACACCGTGCCGTTAAATTCGGTCGGTTCCAAAACAATCTGATCCGCCGTGGTTGTGGAGACGCCGCCTGCAGTCGCAATCCCGGTGGAATCGATCAACACATTCTGCCCGTCCACCAGATCGCCTGCACCGGCGAACGAGACGCCCGAGGGCAGAGTCTGTCCCGCTGGCGTTGCAACGGAATAGCCTGCGCTCGTCGAAGGCGGTACCAGTGTCAGCGTTTGGCCCACACTCACACCTTGCGTATTGCCCGCCGGCACGTACGTAACTAACACCATCGGCGTCGCCCCCGTCTGGATCACTGTGCCTTCAAACCCCTGGCCGAAATTGATCCCACCGTTCTCTGTAACGGAAGTAGCCGTTTGCACCAGCGGAGACGTGTCGCTGACTCCGTAGTTTACGCTCACGTTCTGGTTAGCCGCCACGCAAGCCAGATTATTCGTCGTGCAACTTGTGAAACCGTTGAACGTGGTGTTGTTGCCCGTCGTGATCGTCACCGGTTGTCCTGTGGCGCTATCCGTTACGGTAAAGGTCCCAGTGCCCACGTTCGTCACCGTTCCCATTACGTTGTTAACGTCCAACAGGTTGCCGTCCGCTCCCGCAGTCGTGTTTTCGCTGACCGTGAAACTCGGATCAATCGTAAAAGTGTTGGTGCTGCCCGCGGTGGCTTCCACCAGAGAATCAGCCACATCGAAACTTATGGCTATATTCACCGGTTGGCCTGCCGTTAAAGCAGCCGGGTTGGTAAAGGGCACTGTCACCGAAGTGGGATTCACTACCGGAGAGAGTTCGCAGACCGTAGGCGTCGCAGCCGCGGTGCACGAGTCTGGAGTGGGTGTTACGGTGTCGTTGTCGGTCGTGCCTGGGTCCACGTTAATCGCTGCTGTCGAAGTGCCAAAAGTTAGGAGGACGGCAGTGTAAGTGTCAGCCGGGACTTCCGTAGTGGCCAGCACATCAGACTCGCCGCCGTTCTGCAGATTCTGCAGTTGCACCGTAACGGCGCCGTTAGGCAGCAGGTTCTGCGCCCCACTGCAACTCGTGGCCGAAGCATCCGAGCTCGTAAGCAGGCATGCGCCGGTGATTTGCAGGTCGAACGAAAGCACGCCTACGCTGTTTAACTGTTCGGGGTCTGAAATCGAGAGAACCACGGGTACTTCGTTTTGGGTTGTTGTGTGATGGCCGCTTCCACCGCAGCTCGCTATAAACGCTATTGCTATGCTCACTACTAAGAAAACCGGAATTCTTTTTCGCACGTAAGGGGCCTCCTGAAGAATTTGACTACGCCCCGTATGATGCGATGTCGTAAAGATCTTCGCCTCCGGTAATGGCTGTATTTCGCATCAGGAAAAATCGGATTGCCCCTTAGAACATCTGAGAATGTATTTTTCTGGCGAGTTCAGATTCAAGGAGGATGCTTCGCAGGGTTGGAGGTATCAGCGAGAACAGAATAACTAATCGTCATGCATCGACCGGGTTTTCATAGCGCCAGCTTGTCCTGAGCTACGCGAAGGGCCGGCTCATTGGCTTTGCTTTCGTAGCTCCGCCGCTCCGTCACAGAAATTTCATAAGCGCGTCCATGGTCTCCTTAGGGCGTTCCTCCATCACCCAATGTCCCGTGTTCGGCAGGACCACCATCCTCGCGTCGGTCGCCACAATCTTCATCTGCTGCCCCAGCAAAGTTCCGTTGGCCTTCTCGCCACCAATCGCCAGAACCGGCATAGTCAGCTTGGTTTTTGAAAGCTCCGCGAAATCCTTGGCCGCTTGCTGGAACGAAACGAAGTACGCCCACCCCGCGCGCATTCGTCCTGGGCGAGAATATGCCGCAGTGTAGGCCGCGCGATCCGCTTCCGAAAGCGAATGCGTCTTATCGGCGGCGAAGTCGTTCCAAAAATAATCGAAATATGTCCGCTCGCGCCCGCGCACCAACGCTTCCGGCGTCGGCCCATTAAACCGAAAATGCCAGATGCTCGGGTCGTTGTACACGCTCTCCCATCCGGCAACGCCAGGAAGAAAAGCGTCCATAACCACCAGCTTTTCCGTTTCGGCGGGGAACTGCGCCGCGTACGCATACGCAACCATCAATCCGATGTCGTGCCCGACCACTCTCGCTTTCTCGACTCCCAGGGATTTCGCCAGCGCGTGCATGCGAATCGCAGCCGTCTTCATGTCCAACCCGTCCGCGGGAATCTCCGAGTCGCCAATCCCGGGCAAGTCCGGCGCGATCACAGTAAATTTCTCCGCAAGAAGCGGAATGATCGGCCGCCACATCCTCGAGGTCTGCGTATATCCATGCAGCAGAATCACTGCCGGCCCGTGCCCGGCCGTCAGGTAATGAATCTTGACGCCGTTCACATTCGCAGTCCGCGAAACAATCGCCTCAGCCGCCGCATTCGCATTCGCGTGCGGCCCCGCAAAAATCCCGCAAAAGAAAATAAAAACAATCAGTACGGCTAAGCCGACCGCCAGTACCCCCGCTCGTCTCATGGAGCCTCCCAATTCGCCCATAATAACCCACACCCCTGAAATGGAATAATCGAACTCCGCCTCGGCGTTTCTTTTCTGCCTAAACTCATCGCGCGTCAAAAAAAACTTTTTGCATGCTCAGCCGAGCCTTGTAGACTCTTGGAAACACTGCAGGGAGAAAAAGCGATGGCCTACTCAATTCCTCTCGCCGCCCCAGCTCAATCGCGAATCGGTTGCGACTCTGCCGCCACGATCACTTCCGTCCCGTGGACCATCTGGTGCATGCTCGCGGGCCTCGTCTCCGGCACGATCGGCGGCTTGTGGGACATTTCCTGGCACATGACCATCGGCCGCGACACCTTCTGGACGCCCGCGCACATCGCCATTCAAATGACCGGCGTTCTAGTCGGCATCGCCTGCGGCTACATGATCCTGAGCACCACGTTCGGCGGCGAAGCCGCGCAAAGCACTTCCGTAAGAATCTGGGGATTTCGCGGTCCCTTCGGGGCCTTCATCGCCGTCTGGGGATGCTTGGCGATGTTGACCTCGGCCCCGCTCGACAATTGGTGGCACAACGCCTACGGCCTCGACGTGAAAATTGTCAGCCCGCCGCATACGTTGCTCTCGCTGGGTTCGCTTGCGATCAAAATTGGAACGATGGCGCTGCTCGCGGGCATGATGAACCGCTCAACGGAGCAGGTTCGCCGCCGCCTGATGTGGATGCTGTTGTTTGTAGGCGCGGTGTCCGTCGGGCAACTTGGAATCATCCTTACCCAAAGCACCTGGCCGACGAATATGCACAGCGCGAGTTGTTATCTGGCAGTGGCGATCTTTATTCCGGCTGTGCTGATCGCGCCGGCATGGGCTTCGCGCTGGCGTTGGGGATGTACTGCGGTCGCGGCAATTTATACCGTCATCTTGCTGGCGTTCGAGTGGATCCTGCCGCTGTTTCCCGCCGTGCCGAAACTAGGGCCTGTTTACCAGCACATTACGCATTTCGTTCCGCTGCGATTTCCAATGCTGCTGATCGTCCCCGCAATTCTTTTGGATTTCTTCTGGCAGAAAAAGGACGACTGGGGCCGCTGGAAACTGGCCGCAGTCACCGGTCCGCTGTTTATCCTGAGTTTTCTCGCCGTGCAGTGGCCGTTCGCAAATTTCCTGATGTCTCCGGCAGCGCGCAACCCCATCTTCGGCATGGCCTATTTCGCGTACTTCGATCCCGCCAACTACCTCTACGATCCATATCAGTTCCAGTTCGCCGAAAGCACCCGCGCCCAATTCTTTCTGGTAATGGCGATGGCCCTCGTCGCGAGCATCATCATGTCGCGCCTAGGTTTCGCCTGGGGCGATTGGATGCGCCGCATGCGCCGCTAAATTCCGAAGGAATTCGCCTAAGGCCTTAACGAAGGGTGACACCCGCCGCCGATGTTTCCGTAGGGGCGCTGCTTCCCGCGCCCGCCACAAGTATTTGGCAGGCCCACAAATATCGCCGCAAGGTTTATATGTAGCGCCGGGCTTTAGCGCGGCATCTTTCTGTTTTTTGAAACGACGAAAATGGCTCGGCCGCGATCCTCGCGCTGGACTTCGATGTGTTACGACTTTTTCCGTAGGCGCACAGCATGCTGTGCCCGCTGATACACCGCCGCGGACGAAAGGAACCGCCCAGCCTCCGACGCAGGCCGCTTCGGATCGTTTAATTCCAATTAACGCGACAATCTCGCTCTCCGCCGGGACCCAAACTCTGCGCTACGCTCTTCGTACCAGCCAAACGATCAAGCAAATAATCAACAAAGTCCCCAATATCCCGTATCCAAACATTTGTCGCCTCCTGTAACCTCACTTCCCAAGAATTACCATCACGATCGCATTGCGCCCAAAAGGGAATCGAGCTCTTACTTTTTCTTCCCTATCTTTATATTCGGGAATTTTCGCCTCACGGCCCTAACCACATCCGCATGCTCCGGCTTTCCCGAACTCCTCGCCAACGCATCCCGCGCGTGAGCCGCATCCGGAATCGGATATTTCCGCGCGCCTTTCTCCACGAAACTCGACTTGGGCAACCGTTTTCTAGCCGCAGCAGTTAGCTTAGCCATTGTCGTTTTCCTCCTTGTTCAATGTTGATTCGAACC
>JBEKHP010000040.1:0-32922 GCA_050012235.1 Candidatus Acidiferrales bacterium
GCCGAGCAACTCCGGAAAAAGACCAACGATTCGTTTCGCTTCCGCTTTGGGTTCCTTGGCCGTCATTTGCGAAAGACAAACACGCCATGAGTCGCCAGTCTCGCCGGGAAGATTTCCTCCGCCACCGGATCAGTCCACGCGGAGACCGATGCCTCCGCCAACTCGCCCCAATATTTTTTCGGAGAATATGCGTTCATATCTGAGTCAAGATTGCCTGCTCGCCTCGGACACATCGCGTCCCTTTTCTCGCAGACACCCCTCGAAAACTTTCCCCATCTCTTCTGCGTTGCGTTGCCACGTGTAGTGTCGCGCGGTCGCCTCTGCGCGTACGCCCAGCTCTCGTCGAAGATCCGCGCTTGTGTAAATACGGTGGATGAGTTCCGCAAGCTGCCGCGAGTCCGTCGGATCTTCCAGAACGAAGCCGTCCACGCCATGCGTCACTAACTCGCTCACCCCCGCTTGCCGGCTCACGATCACGGGTAGCCCGCAAGCCATAGCTTCCAACGGCGGCATCGCGAAGGAGTCTTCGATTGACGGCCCTGCGTACATGTCGGCCGCCGCGTAATATGATTCCACTTGCGGCACGATCGGTAGGATCGTCATCCGATTTTCCAGTCCACTACGTCGAAGAATGTCTGGATACGAAAAGGATTTGTCGTCTCCCACAACCAGGATACACAGATGCGGGATGCTCAAGCTACCAACTGCTTCGATCAGGCAGCGCAAGCCCTTCTTTTTCCAATCGTTGCCAATCAAAAGAATCGCGAACGCGTCCTCGGGGAGCCGCAGATCGCGTCGCGCTTTTTCGCGCAGGTTTTCCCGTCGCGCCGGATTCATTTGGTCTAAATCGACTCCATCATATACAAGCGCCATCCGGCCCTTTCTACCAAAGCATCGTTCCAAGTCTTCCTCCATCTTGTGGGACGTAACCGCCAGCAGCGTTTTGTCTCTGGCATAGAGTCCGCGCTCGAGCGCCATGAATAGATGATAGGAAAGTTGCCGATGGATCAGCCAGGGCCACATGCGCACTGGATTCTGCCGCAGCGCCAACTCCTGATGCGCCAGCCGGTAGAATTCAGTGAACACAATGTGGACGGCAATAACGTCTGCATCGAGACAATTGATTCCCGGGGAAAAAACCAAATCGAAGCGGAGTCCTCTAAACACTCCATCCCACCATCGCCGAAAGTGATTAGCCAGGAAGAACCAGATATAACGCGCCAAGTGAGGCCCGGGGAGCCTGGGAATGTGACGGTAGATAATCTTTGAAGGATCTACGTCCTGAATCGAGGTGCTGTAGACGTGGATTTCGTAATCTTGCGCCAGGCGTTCGATTTGTTCGGCAACGCACCGCTCCGTGCCATGCCGCTTGTCCAGGAAAGGAGAAACAACCGCGATCCTCGGCTTAGCCTTCATTTATCGGCGCGACTCGCAATCTCAACCCGCCTTCTTTACCGCGCATACAATCAGCCCGCCTGCCGTCAAGAGTGGATGGAACCAGCTAGTGGCTTTGCACGGTTCTGAGGGAATTATGATTAACTGCTCTGCCCATGCGGCCAATAGATCAAACGAGTCATACACGCTGTAAGAATATGCCAAGCCGTCGCCCGGCGTTATCAGATAGCCTTTGCCGCCGGTCTTCAGGTAGTTGACGATCTTCCATAGCCCCATTTTGTAAAGAGCCAGCTTGAAGAGCCGAACGGGCCAGCTTCCCTGGCCGAAGCGATTTCCGTCGATTATGATCACAGAGCTCCGCGCGACCCGGAGCATCTCTCGAACGATGGCATCCGGCTGACGGACGTGATGGAGGATTGCGAGAGAGCACACCACGTCGAATGCGTTGTCTCTAAAAGGTAGCTTCTCTCCTACTGCTTGCAGTATCGCGCCCGCGGAAAGTGCATTTTTTTTAACCGCTTGTTCCACCAGGGCGGTAACGGGCTCTACGCCTCGCACGGTGAGTTCGGGCATGGCATCCGACAGAGCGCGAATCCCGCGGCCGGTTCCAGCCCCGACCTCCAACACGGTCTTTGCCTCGACCATTCGAAGCATGGCGCAAAAAATCCTAAAGGTCCCGGGGTTGTCGCCAGCCTCATGGCTGTGCATGTCGTCGTAACTTGCGGCCGTGTCGGTGTAATAGCGGCGCTGGATTTCGACCGCTTTGTCCTCACTCATTAGAATTGGAATC
Source organism: Candidatus Acidiferrales bacterium (assembly GCA_050012235.1). GTDB lineage: Bacteria > Acidobacteriota > Terriglobia > Acidiferrales > UBA7541 > Palsa-295. Next base: position 2,186 of record JBEKHP010000040.1, read on the forward strand.
CGCCCCGAGTGCGGGCCTTGCCGGACGGTGCTTGCAGGAGATTCGGTGTGCTCGCGTGGGTTTCGGGCAGCCGAAAGAGAATTCCCACGAGCAACCATAGGTAGGCATTGTTAATGTAATTTTGATAAGCCGATAAAGTGCCGTAAGTCATGGGATACAGCAGCACGAAAGCGAACCAGAAAATAGATAGCGCAATGGGGAAGAAGCGCGTCTGCCGAAGACGCCATACAACACCCCAGCCGTAATACAAGAGCGCAGCCGTCCAAAGGATCCAAAGAAACGGAGCGATGATTCCCATCTCGGCGATCAATGTGCCATATCCCTCCTCCACCCCGACGTTCACCACCGGACGGCCTATTAGCTTGGCGACATACTGTCCCCCCAACGTCGCAGTGCCGATTCCGTTTCCCAGCACCCAATTCGGCCCGTCGAACACAGACATCAGGTTCTCGATCGGATAATCCCATGCACGGTTTTCCACCTGATAAGCAGCGCCGCTCGGCAAGAGCGTCTCGGTATAGTACTCAACTCGAGAGCCCGCCTCCTTTGGAAACAGGAAAAGAATCAATACAAGACCCGCGGCGCCGAAAATTAGTGAGTTGCGGATCGCCTTTACCATTCTGTGAGCTTGACGCTGGCGCCACGGCGCGCCCCATAGAAAACCCGCTCCCAGCGCCCCCGCACTGAGCAGTACGAACACGAACGCGCCTCGATTACCACAGAGCAGAGTCGCGACTCCAATAGTGCCGATTGAGAGAAAAACGACCTTGCGCCCACGCAAATTGCAAAGCAGCAGGTATCCGGTGGCTCCTAACGCAATGATAAACGCGAGGATAAGGAACTCTGCAAATCGGCCCGCACTTACGAAGACGGAATCGGGAAGATTGAAGAGTTGTCTCGTCAGCGGTGTGGACTTCTCAAGATTTCCGAGGTCCTGGAGCTCTGGCGCGAGATGCGCAGGATTTAGAAAGGAATTTCCGAGAATGGCCTGGGCGATTCCCAACGCAGCAATAAGCCCGCTAAGCGCCGCATTAAAAACGAGAAATTTTCTGAGATCTTCATCACTCCGGATCAGGGCATATCCCACGTACATAAAAGGTATGTAGTAGAAATAGGTTTTGAAGCCTAGCAAGCCATAGAGAATGTGAGTTGAATTTTGATTGAAGACTTGCAGAAATCCTAACAAAAAGAAAAGGGCGAGGAATAGCAAAAAGGGTGGCCGAAATCTTTTTTCCCGTCCCCGGCGGACCTCCGCAAAAAAGGAAATATAGACAAGAGCTGCCAGGATGTCCTTGCCGAAAAAGAGTGCTAGGCCGTTGCCCATGTACTTTCGGAATAAGTCTTCGAAAAGCATCCAGGCCAGGAAAAGATAGAACCCGGTACGCCAATTCCGTAGAATTGCTACCGCGGCAACGGCAGCGAAGAGTCCCGCCCCGGCAAATTCCAATGATCGCAAATCGTTGGAGGCGATTTCTCCGCCCAATTCCCAGGCTGTCCAAACAGCCAGAGCGAAAACGGCGAAGCCAATTACAGCTTGGTTTCTTATGGCGGGAATGCTTCTGCCGATCACGTCTTCGTCCCCCAGGTTGCGAGGATATGGCAGTTGGAGGGTTCCTCCGTTAGCCACCGTACTTGGTACCCCATTTCTTGGAGTTGCAAGGGAATCGAGAACGAAGGCGATTTCTGTCCGACCGAGTGAAGCTCGATGGCCAGGATCGGATGGAACTCCTCCAAGGTACGTTTTGCTCCTCGCAGCACCGATACCTCAGCTCCTTCGACGTCCATTTTGATGAAGTGCACCGGAAGCCTTCGTCCAACAAAGAAATCATCGATGGAGACCGAAGGCACGCTAAAAGTTCCTCGATTGTCGCTCTCCAAAACAGGGCCGGCGACGAGAGAAGGTTCGTTAATCGGGAAAACGAAGTCTATTTCGCCGGAGCGCTCAGCTACTGCAGAGCGCTCGACAGTGACATTCGTAATCGCATTTAACTTTAGGTTCTCTTCGAGAAGCCGATAATTGGCGGGTAATGGCTCAAAAGCGATCACATTCCCTTGGCGCCCGACAATCTTTGACAGCAAGAGGGAATAAAAACCGCTCTGTGCGCCGAGATCCAGCACCGTCATTCCCGAAATCACTTGTTGTTTTACCATTTCCACGACTTCGGGCTCCCACGAGCCGTACACAAAGCTTCGGTGAATTTGCCAGTCGACTCTCATGCGGTAACCCTCTAACACTCCTTCGCAGGGCAATATCGGATAACGATTCGTCGATATGCGGTTTAAGAGCGAATGAACTAAGTTTGCAAGTCGATTTGGTGATCCACGCTTGCCCCTCAGGGCCATTTTCAGGCTTTGAGGGAACCACCGGGAAGCCCTAGTGATGATTTCTTGTATGGCCATTAGTCATTCGTTAATACAGTTCTTCTAGCGGGAGATAGACTCTCGATAAATCGAAACGTGACACTGAATCATACTATCCAAGCTAAAAACTTGCACGGCACGGTTGCGAGCATGCGAACCGAGCGCCGCCGCGAGTGACGGTGTTTCCAGCACTCGCCGGATGCAGGATGCGAGCGCTTCCGCATTTCCCGATGGGAACTTGAGCCCTGCCTGCCCCACCACCTCGGCAAGCCCTCCGATATCAGCCGCGATTACGGCGCCGCCCGACATCATCTGTTCCATTGCCGCCAGACCAGCAGTTTCCTCCCACTCCGACGGCACGACTACCACTTGGATGGCACGAAGTGCTTCGCCGAGTTCCACGCCTCTTAGATCACCTCTAAAAGTGACCCTTCCATCGAGGCTAAGTTCGGCTGAAAGACCCCTGAGCTTTGCGCGCTCGGGTCCATCTCCGACGAAAGTGAGATGAAAGGCAACTCCGCTTTCGTCCAGTTGTTTGGCGGCTTCGAGCAATACGGGAAGCCCTTTCTCCTGGACCAGGCGCCCTACGTATCCAATCTGGAGTCCGTTCCCATGATCCGCCAAATCATTTGCTGGACGGACGCCCGAGTCCGGAGTGCCATGATATATCGTGAGTGTTCGCGGAAGCGCAATCCGCATCGCGACGTGATTCGTCACCGCGATGTTTCTGGCCACGCGCTGGCACAGCCATCGCCGAGGAAAAGTTAACAAAAGACTGCGTAGACTCGCCAGCTTGCCGACATTTTGCGTGTTGCATTCAATACATTTCCCATAGCGGCCAGCCATGAAATGGCCCGGACACACACTATGATTCGGTTCGAACAGCAGCAAACCATTGGGGCAGATGGATTGATAGACGTGATGCTCAACAACCGTCGGCTTACGAAGCAAATATCCCAGGACGAGAGAAACGAACGTCGGACCGGCCAGATGCACAACATCCGCCTTCCGAATCTCCCGAACGAAATCCAACAGGCCCGGCTCGCGAACGACACGATACGGCAGTTGCGAATCGTTCATATCTCCTGCGGGAGTTTGCGTCAGCAGCGTGACTTCGATTGCCTCTTCGCTGTGTTTGCTCGACCAATCGGCCAGCCCATCGGCCAGCGTCTTCACAATTGTTTGGACTCCTCCTACAGATGGTGCCCAATCTCGCGAGTAGATCAGCAGCTTCATCGGTGGTTCGCGTTTCGTTGTTGCGGTTGAATATCTCGCTTTTTGAGGAATCCAACGCCCCGCAAAACGCGAGCCATCGGCGTCCCCACTTTGTCGGCAAATTCCTTAAACGCCGGATTCCAGAGAGCGTCATCCGAGATCAAAATGCCGTCCTGTCGTAGATACGGGTAGGCTTGCTCGTACTCAAATTTCATATGCTCGTATGTGTGCAAACTGTCATGAATAAATACATCGAGTGCTTTCAGTTCCGCCAAGAGCCGGGGCAATAGTTCACGCGCATCCCCGAGATGCACAGTCCAACGCTCGCGTAGCCACGCGGGAACAACCCAGCCAACTGTTTTTCCACTAGGAAGGAATGACCCGTCATTCATATCAATAGAATAGAGCGCGCCCTTCCGATTTCGCTCCATCGCCAGCAGAAGATACGCCGAAGAAACGCCGTTCGCGATTCCCGTTTCAAGAACACATTCAGGTTTTACTGCGCGGATGACGGCGTACTGCATCAGAACACGTTTCGCGTAGAGATCCGCGCCAATCGATGATGTTCCGTCGAACTCTCGCTCTACGCTCTGAAGGTGCGCGTAAAAGCGAAGATCCTGAAATGGCTCCCCCAGGAATTGTCTGATCTGCGACGTGGTCATGCCGGCCAAAGCCGCCAGAAAACGCTCATCCGCGGAGAAAACGTCCCGCAAAACTGCCTTGATGGCGTACCCCGGGTGTTGCGCTCCGAAAACCAGGCGATTCTTCCAGTTCGCCGACCACCACTGCGGCATAGAGTCTCCGATGATTCTGCTATTCGCGTCGCTACCGGGCAGCGCATTTAACGCGACGCATTTTCTTCAAGGCCGTCGAGAGCTTGCTCGTTCTACGGCCATTGCTAAGCCGTCAAGATTCATCTGCGGCGACCAAGTTTCCATTCGAGCAAGGGCATTGCGACTAAGTTCGGCGAGTTTTGCTCGCTCAGCCAGCGCGTCTGCCAGAATCCCAGCCAGCACATCCACATTCCCGCACGGAAAGATAAAGCCAGTCTCACCATCCTCAACGATATCGAACCGTCCGCGAATTTCGTCACTCAAGACGACCGGGCAACCACACAGCATCGCTTCACAGACCACCACCGGACAGGGATCGTATTCCGAAGGAAGAACAAAAAGATCGGCCGACCGATAGACCGAAGGCAACCCCGTTTGATTCACGAAGCCCAAAAAACGCGTCCGCTCGGCGATCCCAAGACTCTTTGCAGCAGCTTCCAGGCTGGCTCGCATCGGTCCGTCCCCGGCGAAGACCAGAAAAGCTCCCTCGACGTTCGCCTTGGCAAATGCGTTCAACACATCGTCGGGTCTCTTCCAAGGTTGCAGCTTGGCGCAAAACAAAACTACTGGCGCATCTTCAGGGACTCTCCACTCCCGCCGAACTTTACTTCGATCTACTCCGGAAGCGCGCTCGCGCCACCATGCATTGTCTACAACAAAAGGCGTAAGAACAACGCGCGAATCCGAAATTCCCATGCTGAGAATGAATTGCCGCCCCGCCTCCGAGGGAATGATCACAATATCCGCAAGGCGAAATATTTTCGGGAGCAAGAATCTCTTGATAGGCAACTTCCAGCGCTTCGCATCTCGCGGCTGCAAACTCGTGGCATCAGTGCCAAAGAGAATCGGTACGCCGCTGAGCTTGGCCGCCGCGATTCCCATCCAGAAAGTCGCATAAGCATATCCGGTATAAAACACCACTGCATCGAAGTTCCCACGCCGAATCAAACTCAAGATCCCCGGATTAAACAGACCGAAGAACGACCCCAGTCTCGGAGACCAAGACCGGTTCGGGACCTCCACCGAAGGGTAGCCCTCCAACAGCGGAACGTCCCACTTCACCTCGACTCCGAAATCGCGGTCGAACTTCGCCTCCGCTCCCTGCAAGCTGCAATACGCCACCTGAATCTCAAGCCTCGGATCGTTCGCATATAGGCGAAACATGGGCGACGAATACTGCACCGGGTGCGTGCCGACAAGAAGCACTCGAAGAGGGCGTTGCGTCATCCCGCCAGTTCCGCCCGAAACCGTTCTGCGATTCGGCCCCACGACAGATAATTCCTCTGCACCTCTAGATTCCGCTCGTGCAACTCCATCCACCGTTCCGGATCGCTCAGCACTCGGATGAGCCCGCGCGTCAGGCCGGCTCGATCGTGCAACGGAGACCATTCCACCCCCGCTTCTTCGAGAAATCCGCTGATGCTCCCGTCCCGATATCCGACGATCGGAACTCCGCTGGCAATTCCGGCCATAGCGCTTCCGCGTCGAGTGGTGACGGCGCCGCGGACAAACAGCAGCGCATCCGCAGATTCGAACTCGCGCGCAATCTCCTCCGCCGGCAAAACTCCGCGCACCACGACTTCCACATTCCCTCCGTGAAACGCCTTCGCGAAAAGTTCTCGGGCTTCGTCGGCTCCGCGTCCTACAACCACGAGGCGCAATCTCCCGAGCGCCTTGCAAGCCTCCACCATCACGCTCGAGATATCATTCACTTCTCGTGCGGCTGCCTCCGCCGAGCCGGTTACCCCGAAGACGATCACGGTTTTTTCTTTCGATGCCAGGGCAGGAGCGTCGCGGCGGTGCGTTCGTTCGGGAATGTTCGCGCCGATGGGGATGAACGCTGCTTTGTCTTCTCCCGTCGGCATCCACGACACTGTTTCGAGCGGCGCGGTAAAAATACTCTTCGTTGCTCCGCGGTAAAGTTTCCGAATCACCCAATCCTGGCACGCCCCGCGAATTCCTCGCAGCAGTCCCGGACCTCCCTGCCGCCCCGCTTCGTGAAACACGACAGCACAGCGCACCCCGCGCCGCCGAAGAATCGCAAGCACGGCGACAGCTCCGAACGGAAATCCGCGTTGGGACCACGAGAGCGCCGTATATTGCAAAAGTACCCACTGGCCCCGCCAATCCGCGCTCTCGCGCCAAAGCTGGCGCAACGCGCCAATCCAGCCTATTTGCGTCCACGGAACGCGTACTTGCTCCAGCTCAATTTCTTGTCGAGCAAGCCCACCCGCGAGGAATAAACAATAGTCCGCGACGCCATCCGTCGGCACATCCTGCCGCCCGAGCAGGGCGATCCATTTCACTGGATTAACTGCGCCACGCGTTGTGCCGCACGTTGTTCCATGCCTTGTAGGCGACGCCGCATGGCCCTCATTGCGCCAGCGCCGTCTTCCGATCCCTTCCCCACGATTCGACCATCCGCCTCAATCCCTCTGAGATGCCCACGCGCGGACTCCAACCCAGCTCTTGTTGTACCTTCCGTATGTCGCTCACATAGATTCTCTGGTCTCCGGGACGAAATTCGTCATATTCCACCGGCGGAAGTTTCCCAAGAGCTTCTTTCAGCGGACCTTCGAGTTCAGCCCACACCGATATCGTATGAGCTGGACCGCCGCCGACGTTGTACACCTGCCCCGCAGTTTTCTTGATTTGCTCGCGCGCGTGCGACATCAAGTCCACCAGATCGCCCACGTAAAGCAGGTCCCGCACCTGTTTCCCGTCGCCATAAATCGTAAGCCGCCCTCCTCGCAATCCGGTCAGAGCGAAGTGCGCTACCCATCCCTGATCTTCCGTACCAAACTGGTGCGGCCCATAAATGCAAGACATTCTAAACACGATCGAAGGCAGCCCGTAGATGCGATGGTAGTCGTGAACGTACTGGTCCGCCGCGCCCTTCGAACAGCCGTACGGAGAATGAAAATCGAGCGGGCAAGTCTCCGGCACGCCATTAGGAAGATTCTCGAATTCGTAACGCGTCGGACGCTCCACAACCCGATAATGTTCCAGCCCGCCGTAAACCTTATTCGTGGACGTGTAGAGAAAAGTTGGCATCGGATTTTGCCGCCGGGCTGCTTCGAGCACATTCACGGTTCCCTGCGCGTTGATCGAAAAATCCTCTTGTGGATCTGTGATCGAAGTCGTCACCGCCACCTGCGCCGCCAGATGGAACACCGCCTCCGCACCCTGCATCGCCTTTTCAACTGCGCCAAAGTCCCGCACGTCACCCTTGATGAACCGTATCCGCTCGCCATGCTCCCGCCGAAGCCAGTCGAGATTCTCTTGCACGCCGGCACGGCCAATGTTGTCGAACAAAACCACGTCGTGCCCATCGCGCAGCAGCCGATCCGCCAAATTCGTGCCGATAAATCCGATCCCGCCGGTAATCAGGGTCCTCATGACGCCTCCAATGTCCTTGCAACACCAACGTCCACGTTTCCTCTTCGATATATGGACACCGCCTTCTCAAACGCGCCAAGAATCTGCGGGTAGAAACTCTCCCAGGAATGCTTCTGAATCAGTTTCTGTCCCGCCTGAGTCAACTTTTTCCTCAGACTCGCGTCCTGCAGCAGAACCACAACCGCGTCTGCAAACGATTCCGCGTCGTCCGCGATCAGCGCATGCTCTTCATGCACGCACCCTGTTCCCAGCGCGCCGAGCGAAGTGCTCACCACCGGCACTCCCAGGCTCAGCATCTCGAGCAATTTCAAACGCACTCCCGTGCCGGAAATCACCGGTACGATCCCGATCGTGGCGTCCTTCATGGCATTCGGTATGTTGGACGGTCCAAGCCAAGTGATTCTCGCATCTGGTTTCCTGAGCGCGATCCGGTCGCTGCCGGGTCCGATAATTCGAAACTGTGCCAATGGAATTTTCTCCCACACTCTCGGCAGAATCTCATCCACAAACCAATCCGCCGCGTCCACATTCGCTCCCCAGGTTATATTTCCAAAAAAACCAATCAACTGCCCCCCTGGATCTTTCTCTCTGCTCGGGAAGTGTGAAAGATCCACGCCGATCGGCGTGATCTCCGCGGGTCTGGCAAGCCTGTATCGCCGCGCTAGTTCAGCTCGGTCCTCGGCGTTGACGGTACATGTCACCGTCGCGGCGTGGCACGTCCTCGTCTCGAAGCGACGCACCAGCCACTCTTCGAGCATCCAGCGCGGATGCCACATCCCCGAACGTCGGCGCGCATCCCTGGCGTCCACCGCCTGCACCGAGTGCTTCAGCAGCACCACGGGCGTGTGGTCCGAAATAAGAGGAGCGTAGCCCGCAACCACGTTCTCCGTTAGCACCACAACATCGTAGTGCCCCGTTCGAACATGCCCCAGAATTTCGCTGCGCGCTTGCTCGGTCATGCCGACCAACGAAGTCGCCGGAATTCCCAGCACAATAGTCGTAGCCAGCCGCCGAATCCGTGCAGACAACTCCATCGCGGGTACTGCCCTGATAGCATCGATCTTCACGCCCGGCAGTTCGGGGATGCGATCTCTTCCCTCCGCGGGATCCCCGAGCCAGAGCAGATGCACATCGTGCGCCCGGCTCGCCGCCTCCAGCCAGTGAAAAACCAAATTCCGCGACCCCGTGTTCGGCGGATACGGAAACGGCTGCGCAATAAAAAGTACTTTCATTCCGGCCTCAAGGACCCCTGCGGATCATTCTTTCTTCGCAGCCCGTGTATCACGCCCGGTATCCACGCGACCAGGTGGACCGAAATCAGAAGAAAATTTGCTCCGCCGTAAACGATTCGATCTTTGATGCTCTTGGCCGCTTCCCGGATCGTTCCCGTCACGCCGCTCCATCCATAGTTCTTCACTCGAAAATAGGCATCGTCTCGCGTCATCGCCCAGACAAGCCCCGGGCGAAATCTTTCAGAGGCTCCGATCCATCGCACCGCACGATGGCTGATTCGAGCTTCTCCGTCATAAATAAGCCGGTAGCCCTTGTGACGCAACCTGACGCACAGGTCCGTATCTTCCCTCCAGGAACCTCTTCGTGTGTATTCAGTGTCGAGCCCGCCAACCTCCACCAGAGCTTTGCGCCAGAACGCCATATTGCCGCCGGGCAGGTGGTCCACTTCTTGTAACCCGGGTGGCACCGAATTGTAGCCCGACCATTTCATCTCTCCCCCAGGCAACATTTCTGCCTCAAGGACTGGTTCCGGATAGTCCGGCGAGACGCGCCCTCCGGCTCCGCCCACGCCGGTGGAACTTAGCGCGCCCACCAACCGCGTAAGCCACTCGGGAATAGCTGTCGCGTCGTCATCAATGAAGGCGACGATGTCTTTGGAAGAGCGGCTAAGGCCTACGTTTCTTGCGGTCGCGGCTCCGCTGTGGGCAATTCGATGGTAATGCACCGGCACGGGCGAGAGTCCGGCAATTTCTGACGTTTCTTTCTCTCCGCTTTCAGTGCCGTCCTCTATCACGATGATTTCATAGAGCTCGCGCGGGTAATCAAGTCTGATCAGGCTTTCGAGGCAATTCCGTAGAAATTGGGGCCGCCCCCGAGTCGGCACCACAATGGATACCGAAGGAAGGTTTTTCTGGGGGTCAGTCATCTTCCGCCTAGCTTCGTCAGGCTCTTGAGGTCCCAAGTCAGGATGAAAAACCGCTTAGGGCAGCGGATCAATAGCGCCCCGTTTAGCGCATAGAACGTTAACATATTTGTACGCGTGAAGTGCCTCCCTGAATTTATCTGCATCCCATTCGCAAATCTGATCGGTGCGCTCATCAATGTACAAAATCGTTTCGAACATCCCTCTCGTAGCGGTCTTAGTGATAAGAGCGACAGGATCTATGCCGATCGCCTCGAGTTGTGGCTCGTTCACCTCAAAAATAAGCAGCCGCGCCGAAGCCAGAAGCGAGGACATCCCGTCTAGAGCCTGCGGTTCGGCCCCTTCCAGGTCGAGTTTGATTACATCCGCCTTCTTGCCACCATTCGCTACAAAGTAATCGTCCAGCCGAACTCCCTGAACGCGGACCACCTGGGTATCAACGTCCGCTCTCGCCACCAGGCTGCTGAGCATAGGTTCCTGAACCGAAACCGAGAACTCGAATGATCCGTTCGCATCCGTGAGGGCCTTCTCTTCTAATTGAACCGTGCCCATCAGCCCATTTCTTTCGACATTGCGTTGGAGTAGTAAGAAAGACTGCGTGTCGGGCTCAAACGCGAACACTCGCCCCTTTCCCCCGAGCAAACTGGCAGCAAACAGCGCAAAGAAGCCTATATTGCTACCGCCATCGACGACGACGTCGCCGCTCCGAATGACCCGTCGAGACAATTCCAGCAGCGAGGGATGGAATAGAACGCCATCGAGAGCCATGATGATGAGGCTCGCGTATGTAGCCGGCAGTAAAATCTGGAATCCGTAAGAAGTCGAAAAAAGTATCGCCGTTCCCTCGCGCGCCAGAAGACGAACCAACATGTCTCGACCCGCACGAATTGCAGCAAAACGGTTAAGCCTTCCAAATCGCACACGGGCGTGCGCCGCGAGCCAATCACGCGCTCTGGCAGGACGACAATCGCGAGACTTGTGCTGTGTAGCCTCAGGGGACGGCCAGCTACGGGAGGCTTCGGGCATTCGATTCAACCTTTTTCGATGCGAGCGAGCACGGAATGTTCAGTACTCCAGCCCATTCGTCCATGAAGTGGGTCACCGGCTCGCCCTCAATCACCAGCGCTGGAACGAGAGTCCAGTTGTAGTTATGCTGATGATCGTCGTGAAGGCTGAAGTACAGACTGTAAGCTCCCGGCCGCAAAGGCAAACTAGGGAACGAAAGCGAAATCTCGTGTTCGCCGGCCTCCAAGCGCAGTTCGTCAAACGACCAGCCGGCGAGCAGAAATCCACGAGCGTCGTAAATAAGCGTCGCGACGCGCCCGTGGCGAATCGTCTCGTCCGTCTGGAGACGAATTTTTATCGAGACCCGCTCCTGGCCGGAAGCCGCAGCGTGCTCTCCTCCCCCACGGGGCTCCTCCACTTCCCATCCAAAGAAAACCACGCCTTCTCGCGATACAGGGGCGGTACTTCCGCGGCTGGAGGACATTGCCGATTGCTCGTAAGCACTTATGACCATTTCAGCCGGTCCATCCTGGCAGAGCAGTCCTGCGTCAATCCAGACCGCTCGCTCGCAGAGGCGCCGAATCTGATTCATCTGATGGCTGACGAAAACGATCGTCCGCCCGCTCTTCGAAATGCCCTGCATCTTGCCCAGGCATTTTTTTTGAAACTCGATATCGCCGACGGCAAGCACTTCGTCCACCAGCAAAATCTCCGGCTCGAGATGCGCCGCGACAGCGAATGCAAGCCGCATTTGCATTCCCGTGCTGTAGTGCTTCAGCGGTGTATCCAGAAAGCGTTCCACCTCCGCGAAGTCGACGATCTCGTCAAATTTCTTCACGATTTCGGCTTTCTTCATTCCCAAAATCGCGCCGCTTAGAAAAACGTTTTCACGTCCCGTCAGTTCGGGATGAAAGCCCGTGCCCACTTCCAACAAACTGCCCACGCGTCCGTGAATTTCGGCGAATCCGGTAGTGGGCCTCGTGATGCGAGAGAGCAGCTTCAGCAGCGTGGTCTTCCCGGCTCCGTTGCGGCCGATGAGCCCCACCACCTCTCCCTGCTTTACCTCCAGCGAGGCGTCACGCAGCGCCCAGAGGTAATCCACGGAAGCGCGTGCCCCGTTGCGCCGGAAAGGCGCAAGCAACGCACGAGTAAGCACATCGCGCAAGGCGAAGTAGCGCTCGCGTTCGCCGATTCGGTAACGCTTGCCCAATCCTTCGACGTGAATCACCGATTCGGTCATCTTTTACGCCACATCCGCCATCGTCGTTTCCATTTTCTGAAAATATGCCGCTCCGCTAAAAAGCACGATCACCACCATGATCGAAGAGATGAAAAGCAGATGCCCTGGCGGGTTCCCGTGACCGGTCAGCGACCAGCGAAATCCTTCGATCACCCCGGCCATCGGATTCAGCCCGTAGAGCCAGCGCCACTTCTCCGGCACTCGCGAACTCGGGTACACCACCGGAGAAGCAAACAGCCAGAATTGCACCAGGAACGGCATCACGTAACGCACGTCTCGGTAAATAGCGTTCATGGCCGAAAGCCACAGTCCCACACCCAGCGCCGTCAAGATCGCCAGCAGCAGAAAGGCTGGAAGCCAGAACATAGCCATCGTCGGACGTATGCCGTAATAGACCATCAAGGCGACAAACATACAAAACGAGACGCCAAAATCTACCAATCCGGAGAGCACGGAAGAAAGAGGCAAAGCCAGCCTTGGAAAATAAACCTTGGTGATCAGCCGCTGATTTTCCACGATAGTATTCGTGGAATTCTGGAGCGCGCCGGCGAAATACATCCACGGCAGCAGGGCGCTGTAATAGAAAATAGGATAGGGCAGGCCGTCGGATCCAATATTGGCGAGCTTGCCGAAAAACAAGCTAAAAACCAGCATCATCAGAAATGGCTGTAGTACCACCCATGCGGCGCCAATGGCGGTTTGCTTGTATCGGATCTTGATGTCGCGCCAAACGAAAAAATAAATCAGCTCGCGATATTCCCACAACTCGCGGAACGGAAGCACCCACCAGCGGCTTGGCGGCGTGATGCGCAGCACCGCAAGCTTTGCGAGCGGACTCGATTCGGCATTGGCCACTGCTCCATTCACTCGATTCCCTCAGGCTGTCGACAGTTGAAATGCCTAACGTCTTCGCGACGCTGGCACACGTTTCACGCACCATGATTATAAGCTGCATCTCGCCAGAAGCTAGGTCGGTAGGCTAAAAATACATCGAGTTTCTATTCGTCACGATTCCGCAATTGCTTCATGTCCTGTTGTTCGATGCGGTTCATCAATTCTTTCCTGCGGACCAGATAGCTTCGCAATGTCTGAGTAATCTGTTCCGGAACCACAGCATATTGATTGTACGCAGCCTCTCGCCAGGAAATCGGCCCCCTCGCCGGGATCAGGTGCGTGCCCCACTGGAAAATAAGTCCCATATTCCACAGCACGAACATTGCGGTCACACTCCAGGCGAAAACCGCGGCTTGGCGCTCGCGCCATTTGCTCGCAATCCAGCCGAAAAACGACGCAAGTCCTATAATAAACAGCGGGGTAAGTGATACGAAGAAGCGGTTGCCGAACGACGAAATGCCGGCCCAATTCTCATAGCATCCGATCATGTAGAGATAAACCAAAAAACCGCCGGTCAAAAAAAGGCTCAAATCCCGATCGTACCTTCGCAGCAAGAACAGCCCCCCAACCGATAAGATGAGAATAGGTGTCCAGCTGAACAAGCCGTGTTCCGAAGAAAAGCAAACTTTCAAGAGCGCCGGAGATTTCCAATACCAAAGGTCGGTGGCGTACCCTGTGCTGAAATAGCTTCCATAAATTACTTTCTTCGTAATAAGCGTCGGAGTGAACGCCACAAGAATGGCTATGACAAAAATCACGTTGGAGACAAAAAGCTTTCTGGCACGCTCGATTTCGTCCGCTTTCAATCTGTTCCAGTAACCAGCTATTGATTCCATCAGCGGAACGACAAGCAGAACCGCATTTATATAATAGACGTCCATCATCAGCCCCGCGATCGCGCCAAGAATGAGCCACTGCGCCGCGCTCCGCTCCGTTCGCGTGCGGTCCCAATACCACAAAAAGAACGCTACAACGAAAGCTGAATGCGCGTGGGACCATGAGGGGTTGAAGTACATATAGACCGGCAGGGAACTCGCGAACCAGATGCCGAGAGCGCCGAGAAATGCCCACTTCTCTCCGCAATATTTTTTTGCCAGTAGAAACGAAAACCATATCCCCAGAAAGCCGTAAAGCGCAGTTCCTAACGCCATCGCGATCCTATAAGGCGAAGAGAAACCGTCGGCCGGAACTTGCGAACCAAAAATGTGGCTGGCTTTAACAACGAGGTGAGCTGTCACCAGAAATGGCGCCCAGAGGATCGCAGGTCCAATCGTGAAGTGATTGTCCAGATGGCCCGTCGACGTGAATTGATTCTGGTTTATATTTCCGTCAGGCCCAACGCGTCCCATCCGAAAACTGCTGTTTCCGTCGAGCCAGTCTTTTGTGAAATCAAGGTTGCCGCCAATTAAGATCGCCCGGCCGAACGCGTAGTATCCCACTCCATCGCCGCGTACCCAGGGATTGCTCAGGGGCAACGTAAGGAAGAACAGAAGAATGAGAATCCATTCGTATTTCGTGAACCTGTGCAAGACCTTTTAGTTTCCTTAACTTGATTCTAGTGTTTACTTTAAGTGTAAGGTCTGCGTCAAGCAGGCGAGGTTGCGCTCGAATCGCGATGGAAGGTCGCCGCAGCTTCTGTAGAGATCTGTGAATTTTCACCCTTCCGCAGTATGGCAATGATGGAAAGCGGAGGGAGGGGAAGCCAATTGTCCAGCAGACGGAACACCGGAGTCATGATGTTCAACAACCGGATTTGCCCCAGTCCGAAAGTCTTTCGGCGTAAAACGCGCCCATTCAGCCACCACGCGATCACTCCAGGCCGGTTGAACTTCAAAACTTTCTCGACTCTGAATCCGGCTCGTTGCGCCAGTTCGACGAGCTGTTCCTTCGTGTATCTCCGGCAATGCCCCAGTACTTCGTCCAAACTGCCATACAGCTTCGGCCCGTAAGGAACCAAAATGATCGCGCGGCCGCCGTTTTCCAAAACATTCCAAACGTTCCGCAACGCGCTGAGATCGTCTTGGATGTGCTCCACCACGTTGAGGCAAATCACGGTGTCGAACGACTGTACCGCCGGAAATGTCTCCGCGTTCTCCGCATCGGTACGCGCCACTCGCATATAGGGACGCGTAGGACAGAGCGTCCAAAGATATTCCAGATATTGAGAGTTCACGTCGGTAGCCCAATAGATCTCGCGCGGCATCAGGTGCACAGACATGTTCCCAATTCCCGCCCCGACTTCCAGCACGCGCTTGCCCATATACGGCCGGATTACATCCGCCATCCAGCGCGTGAAACGAGGAGCGCGGTTCAATCGTTCCAGAATTGCAGCGCCTTGTTCGTCTTCCACATAAATTCGAGAAGACATCGCGTAGTGGAAAATTGCCCAAAGCGCGCGTACTCCGTCCTTCCAGCTGATCTTCTTCCCCTCGCGATAGGTTCGGCCGGAATAGCTGATGGGTACTTCAAAAATTCGGCTGCCGCGTTTGGCAAGTTTGATCGCTAGTTCCGGCTCCACATCGAATGTGGAACTTTCCAGCGGAATGCTCTTGAGCAAACTCGCGCGCACCATTTTGTAGCAAGTTTCCATGTCCGTGAGGTTGAGGTCGGACACGAAGTCGCACAGAAGAGTGAGAAACTTGTTTCCCAGCGCGTGCCGGAAGAACAGAGCCCGTTTGTATCCGCCGGACATGAAACGAGAGCCGAATACCGCATCGGCATCCTCCATCAGAAACAGTTCCACCATCTTCAGCAGATCCACCGGGTGATATTCGAGGTCGGCATCGTGAATCACCACGAGCTCGGTATCCACGTGGGTTAGCCCAGCGCGAATGGCCGCCCCTTTGCCGCCGTTCTTCTCGCTGTGCAGCCAGACCCAGGAAAACTTGGAATCCGCCGTTCCTGGTTCCACCGACGCGCGGAAACCGTCGATGGCTGCGGCTGTGCCGTCCGTCGAACCGTCGTTCACCACGATCACTTTGATTCCTTGCAGCAGCGGCGATTCGCCTAAAACCGAGAGCCGTGCCAGGCTTGTCGCCACCAGGTATTGCTCGTTGTACACCGGAACAATCACGGAGAGCGTTGTGCTGGTGCGCTTTTTTTCCATCCCGTCTTTTGAAAATGGAACCTCCGCCGACCCTCGCATCGCGCCGGTTCCTTCCACTCGATTTGTTGACGAAGTCGCTCTCATCGCATTTTCAGCAATCGTGTTTGACGGGATGCCTGCGCATCGGACTTCACGGGGAATATTACTATGTCGGGCAGCGCGTTGGCGGCCTAGATTGCAGGCGATCCGGCTGCCATCTGTCCCACCGACTGCGTCGCACCGGACGCGACGCTCGTCTCGTTTTCGGCGCTCTTCCTGTTCTGAAAGTAATGGATCACGCCATCTACGATGTCGTTCAAAGGTATCCCTGGCAGAAATCCGGTAAGTTGCTGGAGCTTTCCGAGGGCAGGCACGCGCCGTGGCATATCTTCAAACCCCGGCTCGTAAGCCTGATCGTATGGAACATACGTAATTGGAGATTTGCTCTTCGTCCGCTCCTTCACCAGCTCGGCGAGTCCTTCGATCGAAATTTCATGCGTATTGCCGATATTGACCACTTCGCCGATCGCCTTCTCCGTAGCAACCAGCCGCAGGATGGCCTGCACCGAGTCGCGAACGTCGCAGAAACAACGTGACTGCTTTCCTGTCCCATAGACCGTAATCGGCTCGCCTTCCAGAGCCTGGCGCACAAAGTTGGGCAGCACCATCCCGTATCGGCCCGTCTGCCGCGGTCCTACCGTATTGAATAACCGGGCTACCACTACCGGCTGTTTTCTCTCTTTCCAATAAGAGAGCGCAAGAAACTCATCCAGAGCTTTCGATGCCGCGTAGCTCCATCGGCCCTTGCTCGTCGGTCCAAGCACAAGGTCCGCATCTTCGTGGAACGGCACTTTATCGCTTTTGCCATAAACTTCCGACGTGGACGCCGCAAACACCAGTTTCTTCTTCTTGGATGCCGCGTCCAGCACGTATTGCGTGCCGTGAACGTTTGTTTCAATCGTTCGCACCGGGCTTTCCACGATCAGCCGGACGCCCACAGCAGCGGCAAGATGAAAAACCACGTCGCATTCGTCCACCATCTCCGCCAGAAGATGCTTGTTCATGATCGAATCGAAAACATGGTGAAAGCGCTCGTGTTTTTTCAGGTGCCGTATGTTTTCTACGCTGCCGGTGGAGAGATCGTCCAGGATAAATACTTCATCACCGCGCGCAAGGAGCGCTTCTGCCAGATGAGAGCCTATAAAACCAGCACCGCCGGTAATCAGATTACGCAAATGTCACCCTTTAGGTCGAAGGCCCGTCCGACTCTTCGGAGCCTGATGGAAATTTAGTGGTCTTTTCCGCATCTTCCCCGTACCCGTAACCGTACGCGTACGGATAATACCGGTAAGAGTAGTAATAATCCGGAGCGCTGGAGTCCACCGCGTTCAACACCACGCCCAGGAGCCGGCATTTCACTGCCGCCAGCAGGTCGCGCGTGCGCGTGAAGGCTTCTTTCGGCGTCTCACCGCTGCGCACTACCAGCAACACCCCGTCCGTCAGCGCGGAAAGAATCACTGCGTCCGTAGCAGCCATCACTGGAGGTGAGTCGATAACGATGAACTTGAATCGGCGGCGCAATTCCGCAATCGCTTCCCGCATGCGATGCGAAGAAAGCAGGTCCGCGGGACTCGGCGGCACAGGCCCGGTAGTCAAAGCCGAGAGGTTCGTTATTGTCGGGTGCTGAATAGTTGCTTCATCCAGGCTCGAAACCCCCGCCAAATACGAGCTCAGTCCCACGTCCTTTCCCAGAGTCAAATTCAGCGCCCGCCGAATTCCGGGTTTGCGCAAGTCGGAATCCATCAGCAAAGTTCGGTCTCCGAGCTGCGCCAACGTAACGGCGAGGTTCACCGCCGCCGTAGTTTTTCCTTCGCGAGGCAGGGCGCTGGTTACCAGGATTACTTGCGGAGGATGCTCCGCCTGCGATAGCAGCAACGAAGTCCGCAAAGCTCTGAACGCTTCAGAGATTTGAGATTTTGGTTGAGCGTAAGACAGCAACTCGATGCGTCCAGGCGATCCCCCCTCTCCCGTTCGCCGCGCAAGCCGGCCCTGATGCGCATTTAATTCCGGCATGGCCGGCACAACCGCGAGCGAGGGCAAACCCGTCAGCGCTTCGATGTCGTCTGGTGACTTCACCGTGTTATCGAGATACTCGCGGAAAAGTGCCAGGCCTACTCCGCCGACCAAGCCGATCAGAAATGCCAGCAGGATATTGCGGGCCTTTTGCGGACGTGAAGGACCACCCGGAGCTAGAGCGGGGTCCACGACTCGTATATTGGTGGATCGAAGCCCGACAGTAATGGTCGCTTCTTTCAATTTCTGAAGCAACCCGTCGTAAAGCAGTCTGTCCGATTCTGCATCGTGCTGCAGAATGTGGTATTGAATCAGTTTTTCCGCTTGATCGTTTGCTTCTTGCCTTTGTTTATCGAGCGTTTCCTGCAGGAGTTCCACATGGCTGCGCGCCGTATTGAATTCTTGTTGCACGCTTTCTATCAAGGTCTTTCGCGCGCGGCTCAGATTTTCGTCCAATTCCTTTTGTTGCGCGGCGATTCGAAGTACCTTGGGGAAATTAGGGCCATATTGATTTAGTGCTTCCGCATATTGTTCGTCGATATCTGATTTTCGCTTCAGCAGCTCCGTCAACACTTCGCTGCCGTGCGCTGTCGGCAACGCGTCCACGTTTCCGGAGACCGCCATACGGTACATCGCTTCCTTCTGCGCGACGTCGGTTTGTGCTTCTGTGACAGCCTTGCTTAGGTCTGCAAGTTTCGCAGTAGTGATATCTTGCTTCTCGTCAATTTGCCAAGTTTGGTTGGCCCGTTGATAAGCGATGCGGGCATTTTCCGATTTCTCGACTTTAATCCGCAGTCCTTCCAGCTCCGAAGACAGCCAGTTAGAAGCCTGGATCGTCGCGTCGTATTTGCTGCGAAAATTCTGCTCCACAAAGTTCTGCAGGTGCGTGTTCACAATCTGCGCCGCCAGCTGAGGATCTTCCGCTTCGAAGGTCACTTCGATCAAGCGGCTGTTGGCAACGCGCTTCACCGTGAGCCGGCCGAGGAATGCTCCCAGGATTGCCGGACGCTGGGGCGCAGGCCCATTGTGAGCCCAAGCCGTCGTGCTGGTGCCGCCTCCGAACTCCGGATAGCGCGCCAGATCGAGAGACTTAATGGTTTGCAGGGCGAGCGTCTCGCTCTGCAGTATTTTCGTTTGCGTTTCCAGATAATTTTCCATGTCCATGAACTCGTCGTAAGAGTTCGAGTCCGGAAATGGCGACATATTCTGCGACTCTTTGTCCACTTCCACGCGCGCCGCCGCCAGATAAACCGGCTTCATCTTGAACGACGCGATGGTTACCACCGTCACGACCGTCAAAAGAAATGTGAGGATCAGCCACTGATGCTTCCGCAGGATGATGACGTAGTCGAGCAGGTGCGGTTCCCTGGCGACCTGATCCCATGGAAGCACCGACGGGGCGGGAATTACAGTTAGCGCCTCTGCAGCTTTTCGATCGCGAAGGCTTGGAACGATTCTAGATGGCTCTTCCATTTATTCCCTTATTCCGAGTATGGAGACGCCGGAACTGCCTAGCCGAACGCCCGTCAGAATCTGTAAACCGCAACGCTTGCTCCCGCAACCAGTGCGGCCTCTCCCCCTTTTGCCAGCACCTTTAGACCCACGCTATCGGGGATGTACAAAATGTCGTTCGATTGCATCGCCATATCGTCCGCTTTGCGATTCTCGATTTTTTTGATTTGTACCGGTATCACATCTTTTTGTCCGGTTGCGGCATTCTTGCGCATGATCACCGCTTGATCGCCTTTTGCAAACCCGGTTAAGCCGTGCGCCAATGCCACTGCCTTGAGCACGGTAATCTGCTCCCCATGGCTCTGGAGCACGTATCCCCCCGGCTGCGCTATTCCTCCACCCATCACATACACAATGCCGGCGCGAGGAATGCTGACCGTGTCGCCGCCATAAATCGAAATGTTAAAAGCAGGGTTCCCCGATTCGAGTAAGTCTTGCAGGCGAATCGTGATCGTCTGGCTATCCAACGGCGAACTCTCAGCCGATCCATTTACGTCATTCTTGCCCGGGGCCGCTGGCGCACGTGTGATGATTACCTCACTTCCAGCTTCATCCGAAATCCCGCCCGCCTGCGCCAGCAACTCTAACAACGTTGTGGGCCTGATAATCTGGTACACCATGGGCTTTGCCACAGCTCCCACCAGCGTCACCGGCTGGCTGTTCTGCTCTTTCACGAAAACGGAAACCTGCGGATGGGATACCAAACCGTTCTCGATTAAAAGTTGCGCCAATTTCTGTTCCAGTTGGTATGTAGTTAGGCCGACAGTAACGATCTTCCCCGGGATCAGCGGGTAAGTGATGTCGCCCATCTCGCTAACCCGCACATCGCGAGAAAGTTCCGGGACATCAAAAACGTCGATATGCAAAAGATCGCCGCTTCCCGTCGGTGTTTCCAGGTTTTGCGGGCGCGCAAGTCCCGCCAGTTCTTGAATCTTTTCGTTTGTTTGTTGTTTCGTTTCGAGTTTTGCCTGGGCGTACGTCGCCTGCACACTCAACAATAGGAAAACCGGCATCAAAAGGGCAGGCTTCGCTCTAAGCCAGCCCGAACGACTCCGGACTGTGAAAGTCATAAGACAGATAACCCCGCAAACACTATCGCCTAGCCCTGTGCTGGTGTCAATTATGGAAATCTTAGCTCCAATCAGTAAGTCAAAGGCCTTTTAAACAGAATGGTCTACGCTGGTTCTGGCGCGGTCAGTTTGCGTGTTCGAATGCGCCGCCGCGCCGGCCCGGACTCGGAGGATAAGGGAAGAGAAGTCGCAAGGTACACTTGTAACAGGAAGAGCAGGGCATTGGCAGGAATGTGTAAATTGAAATCCACCAAGCTATGAAGCAGCATCCCGCACAAACCTGTGACCGCTCCAGCATGCAGCGCCCGCGAAAAATGGCCCTGCTCCGCTACGTAGCAGGTTTTTGCCTCTCGAAACAAAATCCATAAGAACGCCAAACCGCACAGCCCGCCCAGCACTCCTGTTTCCGCCAGCATTTCCATGTAATCGTTGTGAACGTGGTCCACAAGCTTGCCATCGTAGAGAATTTCATACCGCGGATACACAGCCACCAGCGCGCCCAGGCCGGCGCCCTTCACCGCATGATCCTCAAAGATGTGTGCGCCCCCTCGCAGCATCGTTAAGCGGCGCCCAATCGTTACGTCTCCGGATCGCACCATCGAAAATCGTTCAATCGCTTTTCCTGCCCCGAGCCACGCGATGAGCGCTATCGCTGCCAATGCAACAATTGCTATCGCTGTCAGCCGCGGTCCTTCCGGACCCCGATGCGTTTTCGCTAGCAACCAAAGCACCGCGACTTCGAATCCGAAGCTGACAATACCTCCGCGCGAGCCTGACAGGATCAACGCTCCAATCGGGACGATCGTCAGCAGACCGGCAAGAGGGTACAAATCCCTCCGCAATCCTCGAAAAATCAGCATCGCCAAACCAACCGGCAGCGTAAGCTCTACGAAACCTGCGAAATGATTCCGGTTAACGTATGGTCCAAACGGATCGCCTCCCGAGCGTAGCGCACGCGACCAATAAATTGTCCCTTCGGATGTGAAGTGTTGAATGATACCCAGCAAAGAGACACCAAAGCACAGCAGTATTAGGAACCATACCAATCCTCTGAGGTCCGCGCGTTCTCGGAACGATTGCGCCAGCAGAAAAAACAGCACCAAGTACGCGGCAAATCGCAGCAATTCGAGCCGCGTGAGAAAGGAATAGGGCGTAGCGCCAAAACAAAGCTGCAACAAACCGATCGCGATGACGCCGAGAATAGGCCAGTTCAAGGAACTCCAATAAATCTTAGCTTTCGGATCTTTGAAAACGACTACGGCCCACCACAGGAACAGGATTCCAGCCCCCATTTCCAGAAGAGACTCCGACCACACTTCCACCGCGCCAAAAGCCAATACGCTGAATGCGATCAGAACGTAGAGGCCTCCTCGGACGATGTTCATTGCTGTGGCCGCCCCGCATCCGCGTTCGTCGGCGTCAGCGAGAGATCCGCGATCCAAGCTGTCCCGCTCAATTTGTTGTCGAAAAGCCGGCTTCTGCCGCGATACAACCGCACCACCAGAAAGTGCGTCTGCGCTCGAGTCGGCACGTCTAACTCCGCCGCTGCCCACATGTGATCGCCGGTAAGATTTTCTGTCTCTAAGGTCGCAATCTCGCCATGATTCGGATCCGCTATCGCAAAACGCATCCCGCTCTCGGTCGTTATCGCCTCCGTCCGCAGGTACGCGCGCAAGTGATAAGTACGGTTGGGTTCTACCGGGACGTATTCGAGCGGATACTCGAGATCGAGATTCGAGCCCCCGCCGAAATCCAGCCGCACCGAGCGTCCGCTATGTCCCGGCGGCGCGGCATCAAAATCGATTGTTGCGCCTAGAGGATTGTTCCAGCGCCAGCCCAATCCTCCATTCGTAAAGTCGCTGGTAAAGTTCCCGTCCCATAGCAACGATCCGTTTCCCGGCCCTTCATGCGGAAGCCCCGCCGCCTTGAGTGCTTCGCGCCAAACCCGGCTCGCGTCCGCCGAGCGGTCCTCGCGAATCAGTTCGTCCAAAAACGAAAATGATCGCGGCAGCGCAATCGGCTTTCCCAGCGATATCAATCGTTGCCACACCTTAAGTCCAGGCTCGGCCTCATGAATCGACGCGAAAAAATCAAGCGTCTGGACATAGGCATTCACATCCGCGGGAAGCACCTGGTTGAGCAGCGTTTCTACATCATGGTTGGATCGCCACGTTCGCGAAATGGCCAGAGGCAATAGCGAAGGGTCCGCCCGGACAGCCAGTTGGATTTGGGCGTAGCCCTCGGCCCACTGTTGTTCCCGAAGCAGAAAATTCCCGTAGTTCCAGGCGACCTGTGCGGACAGCGGGTAAACGGTTTGCGCGTGTTGGAACGCATCGCGCGCATCGGAATCGTCCCCCGTCGCTTCATACGCTCCGGCTAGATTCATCCAGTAGTAAGCAGAAAGCGGATTATCGTGGATCGCTCGTTGAAAATCCTTGATGGCCTCGTTCGGGTCGCCGGCAACGAAATCCAATTGCCGGAATCGTCCCAAAATGTCCCAAGCCTCGCCATTTCCGGGTTCCAGCGCGGCTCCGCTTTCAATCACCGCCAGCCGCTCTGAATTAATTCGGTGGTCTGCAACCCAAAGCCGGACGCCTTGGTAGGAAAAAAATAGAGCGATCGATACCGCACCAATTAGCAGCGCGTATCGTGGGCCTTTTCCTTCTAGTGTGATCTCCACGCTCCCGTAATCTGCACCGAGCGTCGCCTGCTCCGCAAGCTTAAATTGCGAGGGATCCTGCTAGAGGGATTGTCCCGCCCGCCGCAAAACTACTTCTCGCGGAATCGGTACACCAAGCCTATCGAAGCGCGGTAGTTCGTTTGAGACGAGGCGCCGGAGAGGAATCGCGACTGCTCGTAATCAGCCTGGATCAATCGGATCGACCAATGCTCCTTGAATTTCCAATCCAGTCCGCCCCCTCCCATCCACACGCGGCCGAAATACGAAGCGCTGTAGGGAACGAACCCGACCTGATTGACACTGTTGGTGTAGTATCCCCCTCCGAACAGAACATGTGCAAACGGGGTTATCTTGTGCTTATGCCCGAATGGATAGAGCTGCGGCCCCGCCAAAAAACTGTAGATGTCTGTACTGGTGTTTGTCTTGTTTACGCTGCCGCTTGAACTATTTCGATTGTAGGTCCCCGCGATTTCACCGGCCACGTTGATGAAGCGCCAAATATGGTAGTCGCCATAAGCTGCCCACCCGCCCATATTGATCCGTGACCCGTCGAACTGATCGAACGATCGATACAGTGCGCCTCCCCCAATCTCGAATTTCGGCGCCTCCTGAGCCATTGCCGGCATGCAAAAAATAAGGGCCAGTATGAAAAGCCCGACCAGGTTCTTCATTTCCAATATCCTCCAAGAATTCCGCCACCGAGTATGCCATTCCCGCGGCCTTATGATGCCGCCAATCAGAGTTAGGTTATCGCGTCGCTAAGAGTAAACGGAAATGGCCTCGGATTGAAGGGTCTTCAGCAAGAATGTCGACATTTACAATATTTAATTTGCGTGCTGTTCTATTTGGCAGAGTCATGAAGTTCTCTATGACAAGTGGCACAAAGAGTTACAAGATTTTTCTCGCGGTCGTCACCCATCTGACTCCGAAATTGAATATGGTGAATCTGGAGTTCGCTCGCTCCTCCACAATTCTGGCATCTCCAATTATCTCTTTCCAACACCTCGCGACACAGCCGAATATAACAATCACCTCGCAAACTGATTCGAGGCTGCTTCGGCTGAGGGCGATTCACGCAGATTCCTTCAGGCTGTTAGTAAATTCTAGTCTCTGGGGTTCGGGAAGAAGCTCCACAAGTCTCCGGATCGAGACTGAGAGAGCTGCAGGACTTGCCTGATCTAAATTCGCTCCTGCCAGGAAATCTGCGCAGATCATTTCCAAGCAATAGCCTCGCGACTTCTGTGTTCCCAGCATCAATGAAGCAGTTTCAAGGGCCTTCTCGATGATCGGTAATTGGCTCTTGTAAAGCTTGAAGTAAATGATCTCCCAAGGCTCAGTTTCTTGGCCCGTGAGGTGGCGTTCCACCTCCCTTTTGAATGTATCCTTCGGCAGCTCTTGGGCTTTGTGCAACCAGGTTGCACAATCGAAGTCACGTCCGTCTCGGCGCGCCACTTTGGCCATCTCCGTGGCCTTAGTCCAACCGATCTCTCGAAGGCGTTGCTTTGGAATCCGCGTCAAATTCTCGTGGATGGCCATCAGGTAATATGCCTTTCGACGCGATTCCGGAAAACGCTTCTCTAGATACTCATCAAACGATTTCAGATTCTCGAGTCTCCAATACTGACCTGATCGCACTTCACATAGGTATTGTCCCAGCTCCACAAATCGCTGATCGTGCTCACGTTCCTTGGTCTGCTCCCAAGACAAGATCTCGTCGATCTTCCCGAGAACGACCAATGCTCGTCGGCGATTCAGCTCTGGCGCCATAATCGTCAGCCCATTAATCCGTAAGCTCGTTAAGCCAATCAAGATCGCTCGCTCCCGGCCGGCGAATCAAATTCACATCGACCATCTTCTTGTCATTCAAGCAAAGACCTAGATGCGCGCAGCTCAGGCGTTGTTCCTCCGTGATGGATGCCTTCAAATATTGAATCTCGGGGAGCTGCTTGCGCACGAACACGACGAGTGCAACATCCGAGATACCGCTGATCCAGGAATAGCAAATGAGTTGAGGGTCGAGTGTCAGCAACCCTTCCGGCTCCTCGGGATAGCGAGCCGTGGTTGTCTTCCAATCGATCAAATACTCCCTGCCATCGAGAATACCGAGAGCGTCAATGTAGGCAACGAACTCGTTACTCCCGGTAAGAGTTCGGAGCATCTTCACCTGCAAGTTCTCCTGCGGCCGGCTAATGCGAACGCGATCATCCTGCACGAATTTCTGGAGCAGATGAACTCCCTGGTGGACCAAGCGGTCCCAAGAATCTCCCTTCTTGTATTCAAACGCAGTATCCCGAAAAGCACCCCATTCCTTGAAGAGAACTGCGGACGGGTCCTCTCGGCGGAAATAAGCCCCAAGAGCGGTCTCAAAGCAGCGACCGAAAACCATCGCTGCGCGCGTGTCCTTTTCCCGCCATCCATCCAGATAGCGGTAGCGATAGCTGCGAGGGCAGCGAAGATATTGGCTAATCTGCGTGTAGCTGTACGTCACTAGAATCTCCTGTCAGGACGCCGTCGCGAGCATCCTTCGAGATGAATTCCCATTCGCTGGAGGGTGCAAATCCCGCAAGATCTGAATAGGTGCGACCCCCAAAGACTTTCTTTGTGGTTCGTAGGACTCCGGTGAGACCGAGGAGGGCTTTTTCGTCCACCTCATCCCGCCCGAGTAAATCGCGGTCGTAGCCAAAATCGCGAAGGAACCAGTTCAGTCGCCACAACGCCTTTGTGGTGGCGTAGAGTCGACCGGAGATTTTGCGGGAAGCAAGATCCTGGGGCTCGAGGATCGCGAAGCTGAGAACGAAAAACGGCTTCTGCGGATGCCAGCGATAGTAAGCGCGATCGACCCGTACGAGGAATACGCCCTGCAGAATTTCATCGCAGCGTGATCCTTCTGAATGCAAACCAGGGAAATGGCGTTTCACGAATTCACCTCCTCAGGCTGCGGGCTGTAGCTGTTCAATTTGCACACCAGTGCGGCCCGATCTTTCGCGGCTTCGACGGCCAGTGTTGTTACGAAAGTCTCGACCAGGTCGCGGCTGGCTTCTTTGAGAGTTGCGGTACCGCAGAAATCCGCGGCGTAGGCTTTCACAAGGGAAGGATCGAGATTGTGCTGACGAATCAGTACGCAGAGTTGGTCACGCAATCGCGGCTGGCCGTTGCTCGAGCCGTTCGAACCGGGATGGCCATTTGAATGTGGTGTAGGCACGTGAGGTTTTTGCGGCGGTGAGTAAGACCCAAGCTCCTCCACACTACAAAGGCCGATTCCGTAAGCCTTGCGCAGAGCCCGATTGACTGCGCGAGTTTCCGCTATTCGCATTTCAGATCCAAGGACGACTGTAGAGACGTTCGCCGGATTCGCATCGCCGAAACCTACGAAGCCTTTTGAATTTTGGTTCTTGTAGACTGTTGCCTTGAAAACCCACCGGTCACGAGAGGGTTCGGAAAGGGTCTCCTGCACCGCTGTAATGATCCCGAGACAATGCCGATTTTCGGAGACTCTGAGCAGGCCGGAATGCGTGATATACCAAGCGCCGTTCAGTAGCTGGAGGTGCCCTTCTTGGATGGATAAAGAAAACTTTCTGGTAAGCTCTCGTAAATTGACCAGAGCTCTTGGGGGAATAACTCCCCAGATGATGCTGGCATGTTTCAGATTATTTTGAATACGTTTCTCTTGCAGCTTCACGTCATCTCCTATCATCCAAAGGATGACAAAGGATGACATTTAATCGGCGATTTGTCAACTGCCCGCGAGTTCCAAGCCTCTCGCATTTGGTGATAGTATTTGTTCCGATGAAGAAGGATACGAGGCTGACCTTTAGAGTGCCGTCTGACCTCAAGAGGAGTATTGAGGCGATCGCGGCATCCGAAAGTCGCAGCGTGGCGCAAATTTGCGAAGCCTTTCTGCGGGCCGGATCTGAAGGCTACAAGAAACAGGGCGGGAAGTTCTTGCAGCGATTCCTTAAGATGTCAATCTAAGAAAACTTAGTTGGCTTGCATCCATATAGATCTTCCGCGGACGTTCCAATGCGATTTTGAGAATAAGCTCTATAGAGTATGCACCTGTCCGAGGCACCTCGATCTCTCCAACACCTCTACCCGGTCTACCTAATGGACCTAACCGACGCAATAGTTCACAGGGTGTTAATTTGCTTAATCATTGAAAAGTTTTCTGATTTCGTCTGCCGACAGCGGTTCGAGTCGGGATCGATCCAATAAGAGATCGGGATTGCCGAGTTTGCCCGGATCGCCTGCGGGATGCTCGTGTTGGGCAACCGCTGGTGGCACGAATGCGGCGCACGCGCCGGCAAGCAGCACCATGGAAACGAAGGTGTGTCGCTTCATGTTGGCCTCCTTGGTTGTTAAATAGGCCCTCTGGAATGAAGACGCCGGATAGTTAAGAATCCGTGCGACCTATTCTTCGTCGCGACCCGAATGAAGTCAAGAGAGGCATCAAAACAGTTGCGCACCTGGTGTTCGCAGCGTGCATATTCCGCCCGAGTGACGGGCTACCCGTAAGTAATTCTCAAGTCCTGCTAAACGCGCTCACCTGACATGTCCGGTTACGCGACTTACCAGGCACGGTGGGGATTGCGTCGGTCGGAGAAGAACGGGAGATCAGAGTGCCAATGGATTCTACGCAAAACCCTTGCAGCGCTCCCGCTGGCGCAGGTAGGGTGGGAGGGCATCACACCGATGACTACTTAAGGGCACACCGTCCGCCGCCGAGTGGCGAGTCGGGAGTACGGCCGGCCTGCATAGACCAACTTCCCACGGGCAAAAAATTGCGCAGGGTATGCATATCAGCTTCCTCCAGCAGGAGCGTCACGCACTATCTTTGCCAAGGCTAGAAGCTTCGAACTAATCTTTAGACCGGCGCGGTCAGCGGCATCGGGATTTATGAAGAACCGGACTCGGTTGTCCTCCAAAGTAAACTGGATGGCGCCTCCGGAAGATGCGAAGTCATTTGTTTCTCCGATGACCAGGACAGACTGGCCTCGGAGTTTGGCTACGACCTCGGACAGCAGATGACTCTCAGAAGCCGCGACGAACAAGATTTGGCAGCCGCTAATATCCGCGACACGTTTTAAGCGTGCGACACTTGCCGGATGCTCCGCAATTACCTTCCCGCGCAGCGCATTGTCGAGCGCGCTGCCAAACGGGTCGATCCCGAGGATGCAGACCAAAAAAGGAGACTCCGGGCCTGCGAAGGCATTTTTAGGCCAATCCACAAATTTCGCGAAATTGAAGAGAAAGGCAGCCTTTAACTCATACTCGCTGGGCGGCCTCACCTGCGCCGGCAAAGCCGTAGGAAAATTATGGGCCGAGGAAAAAAGAATCATTTGTAAAACAAAGAAGCGCAGAGCCAGCTTGGACTTTCCGCGACGGCCGACGGCAGCGCCGGATGATGGATGGCTCGGGCCAGTGCGACGCAAGTTCAATTTTTCCGCCATCAGAATCGCCAGGTGACCTTGGCATAGCCACTTCGCTTGACGAGCGTTGATCTGTTAGACCCAGTCGTATCTATGAACTCGAGCCGGTGATCGCTTGCAAGATTTTGTCCGAACAGACTGATTGACAACCTTTCCCGGTAATGCCAGGTCAGCCCGGTATCAACTCTGGTGTAAGAAGGAATCCTTGGATCGTTGAGACGGCCGACGAAATATGCCGAAGAGTCCCACGCCAGGTTGTGAAAGAAAATAAAGTGCGATCGCAGCTGGACAGAATTCACAGGGCTGCTTCCCTCTGCGGCGCTCACAGACTGGGTGTCCTGGCTCGACGGATCTAAATGCATATGAATTTGTTCGAAGGCATATCCGGGGCTAAGAGTCCAGCGATCGGACACCTTCCAGTTAGCAGCGACTTCCAGTCCGTGAGATTCCCCATGCATCAGATTTTCAAAAGTAGAGGGTATGAATAAATGAGGAGGAGCCGGCGTCGTCTCGAAAACAGGCGGAGCTGGTTCAAATGTTCCCTGATGGGTGTAATCGCCGTAAAAGGCAGCGAAATCGACCGAGAGACGTTTCAGTAGAGTGGTTCGAGAACCGACCTCATACGCAGTCAGGTCTTCGTTCTTGAAATGAGGATTGCCGACGAGCCCGAGCACATCTGGAACTCCGTTGGCGCCAGGGAATCCGCCGAAGTTGATGCGTATGTCAGTGTCTTCACGTGACGGTGTGCGAGCAGCTCGCGAAACTGCCGTCCAGAACATCTGGTTGTCGGTCGGTTGCCATGTCAACCGGGCGCTCGGCAATAACACGAATCCGGTGTAGTAATCGTGCTCCAGCTTTGTCCCCACCGTAAGATAGAGTCTGTCTGGCGAGAGCGCGATTTCGTCCTGAATGAATGAGCTGACTATTTGAGTGTTGAGGTCGGCAGGAATGAAGGACATGGAGAGGTTCGCAGTGGTTCTTGTAGAGGAATAGCGGTAATCCAGGCCCCAAACAATGCTTTGCCGCCGGCCCCACTCGAAATGATGCTGGAAATCAAGATTAAGCGTGTGGCGAGTCTCCGCGACGATGGAGTCGCGTTTATAGTCGTCGTAGGACACTTGGAGGTTGGTCTGCGATCGCGCGGAAAAAACATGATTCCAGTCCAATTGAAGAACGTCGCCGGATAAATTTGCGGTCGGATCAACATTTTGAAGGATGGAAGACGTCAGAGAAGTTAGAATTTGCGTGGGAGTCCGCTCATCTCCGCGGTATAAATTCCCTTGGATGCTTAGGGTATCACTCGGTGAAAGTGCGCTATCCAGCCGAAAACCGCCGCTGAGAAGGTGCCAGCCATCGCCTCCGTTTTGGCCGCCAAGGCCTGGTAGCTGGACCTGGTTAAAATACTTCGCGTAAACCCGATAATCCGTGTCATGGCCCAGGGTACTTCCATACTGCGCCGTTCCGAATCCCTGATCGAAGTTTCCTCCGCCGGCAACAATCAGTCCTCCGCGCGTATCTGCAGCCTTCTTGGTGATGATGTTGACCACGCCATTCACTGCGTTTGCCCCCCAAATTGTTCCGCCGGCACCGCGGATTACTTCAATCCTTTCGATATCCTCGAGCGGCATGTCCAGCACGTCCCAGTAGACTCCGCCGAAGGTGGGGGTATATACAGTGCGGCCGTCCACTAGCACCAACAATTCGTTGCTGAATTCACCATTCAGCCCGCGAGCGCTGACGGCCCAGGTGTTCGCGTTGATTTGAGCCACATCCATCCCCGGCACCATTC
>JBEKHP010000041.1:0-36644 GCA_050012235.1 Candidatus Acidiferrales bacterium
TTGAATTTGTTATAGAAGTACGTGACGTCCAGAATCGCGCGGTCGTGCGCCATCCGCTGCTCAACGCCGGCATCGTAGCTGATGCTTTCCTCGGGCTTCAGCGCCGGATTATTCGTAAACGCGAGTTCGAATCCGTTCGGCGCGCGGAAGCCGGTTCCAAAACTGGCGTGCAGACGCGTTGCGCCGAAAAAGCTGTCACCATCTCCCTGACGCGCCATATACGCGGCGGAAATCCGCGGTGTGGCCTTGACGAGGGTATTGGCAGGAATGCCCGGCTGGCCTGTGTCATTGTTGACCGGAATGGAATCTGTTTGCAGGCCGTCCACGCGCACTCCCACATTGATGAACCAGCGATCGGAGGGAGTCCAGCGGTTTTCCGCGAAGAACGCATAGCTATTGCGCCCCAGCACAAAGGGCGAGTCGCTGGAGCCTTCGACGAAGGTATTCTTGAACTGATCTCGGTCGTATTCGAATCCCGCTACCAGCGTGTCCTTGGAAGATATCGCGATCTCGCTCCTGGTATTGGCCACCACGCGCAGATTATTGGTGAACGAATTGCCTTCTATCGGCGAGATGAATGTGATCCGGTCCGTCGACACGCTGACAGTCGTTACCTGTTGGAACCGAGACGAAAACTGCTCCGTTTCCTGCGCCTGATAGCCAAAAAGATTCTGGTTCTGGTGCGTGGACGGATCAAGGCCCGGGAATAGACCGTCAGGGTTCGAACCATAGGGCCCCGGCAGTCCGAGTAGGCCGGCGTAACCGAAAAAGTTTACGTTCAATTTGCGGCGCGGCGAGCGCGAGTATCCCAAGCTCACCGTCGAAGTCTGACCGCGGTAGGCATCATTCGGAACTTGGCCGTCGGTTTGCAGCCGCGACAGGCTGTATGCCCAACTAAATCCTTTGTTCAGTCCCGCTCCGGTGGTGCCCAGTCGCCACGTATACAGACTGCCACCCTCTCCCACGAACGTAAAATGTGGCGGACCATCGCCGTGAATCGTCTCAATATTAATCACCCCAGCTACGGCATTTGATCCGTAAAGTGCGCTCTCCGGACCGCGGATCACCTCCACTTGCTCCACTCCTTCCGCTGGCAGCGGCGATAGATCGAAGCCGCCGCCGAAATCGTTCAATTCAATTCCATCGATCATCACCAGGTTGTAGTCCGAATCTCCGCCTCGAATGAAGGCGCTGGTAATCGCTCCGCGGCCTCCGGACTGATTGATCTCAGTGCCGGGCAGGCCCCGCAGCACGTCCGTAGCGACCTGCGCGCCGCGATCGTCAATCTCGTCCGCGGAGACAAGGCTTACCGAGGACGCAATTTGCGAACTTAGCGCACCGCCCGGCGCGGCCGAGACGACCACCTTGTCGCGCAAGGCGCTCAACTGCAAATGGAGATCGCTGACGCGTTTTTCGCCGGCTGGCAAGTCAATATCCACCGGCAATTGATCAAATCCGGGACTCGTGGCCACGATTTGGTATTTTCCTCCGCGCAAACGCGCGAAGCTGTATTGGCCTTGCGCATTCGTTTCTCGCGTTTCCAGTTCGGCCATCGCGTACAGAAGGATGACGCGAGCTCCAGGCACGACTTTCCCGGCGGGATCGAAAACCGTGCCGGAAATTGCGGCATCCTGCTGATCGTGCGCGGAACCACTCGCCGTCGCGGAACCGCCGGCGGATGTAGTAGGAGTTTGTGCGGAGGTGCTGCAGGCCGAAAGCAAGAGTAACGAAGCGAAATACAAAACGGCGGAGCGTAGTCTCATTTTTATCCTCCTCTCCCTCTCGCGCGGGAGTTGAAGGTTGTCCCGGTAACTATGTGTCGCGCCGTTCTTCCCGCGACCCCTAACCGAATCAAAGGACTCGCAGTTTTGCGCTACGCATACTCACCAAGATTGAGATTCCGCTCGGTTTCCTGGCTCAGCGGCTCTGTCCAGCGCGGCCTTCCCATCGCCGCCTCGAATTGCAACTCACAGCAATTCAAGCAGACGACAGTGGCTCACGCCGAAAATTCTCCGCTTTACAGTCGCGCGGCGGCGACGGATTTTCACCGTCTTCCCGTGCGCGGAGTCTCGGTGATTGTGGACGGCGCTGCATCTTCTGCATCTCGCCGCTTGCGGAAGCTTCTTGCGCTCTTCCGCGATGCTAAAATCAAAATTCGATCGCGTTAGTGACTGCCTCGCAAAATCACGCGAGGACGCCCGCTGTAACCCACTTCCACTTCCAGCGGCGCGTCGAACACTTCTTCGAGCAATTCCCGCTGATAAACTTCCGCCGGCGTTCCGATGCGCGGGCTTTTCCCTTTGTGCATCAGCACGATGCGATCGGAAAATTCCGCCGCCAGATTCAGTTCGTGCGTCACCACGATCACGCTGTAGCGGCTCTCGTCCGCAAGCCGCCGCAACCGCCGCAGCAATTCCACTTTGCCGCCGATATCCAGATGCTGCGTGGGCTCGTCGAGAAGCAGCAGCGACGGCTGCTGCACCAAAGCGCGTGCCAAAATCACGCGCTGCTTCTCGCCGCCGGAAAGATGATCCATCCAGCGGTCCCGCAGCGCATCGGCGCCCACTTGCGCCAGCGCGTTTCCCGCCAGCAGGCAATCCTCGTCCGATTCGAACCGGAGCCTTCGCCCGTACGGATAGCGCCCCTGCAAAACGTATTCCCAAACGCGCAACGGAAATAAAAGTTCGCTTTCCTGCGCCACCAGCGCAATTTTTTGCGCGCGCACACGCAGATCAAGTTCGCTCACTTCCGAGCCGTCTACTTCGATTCGCCCCGAAAGCGGCTTCAACAATCCCGCCAGCAATTTCAGCAGCGTGGATTTCCCGCTCGCATTCGGCCCCAGAATCGCCACCAGCTCGCGCTGTTGCGCTTCAAAACTTACCGGCCCCAGCGTAAATTTCGGCGCCGAGCGGTCCGCCGCCGCATACGCGTAGCTGGCCTGCTCCACTTTCAGCCGCAAGTTAGGCCTCGTGATGTTAGGCGCGGTCTGCGACTCCGGCAACGCGACACCTCCCGCGCCGGCGTTCATCGCATCCTCCGGCGCATCAGATATATAAACACAGGCGCACCGGCCAGCGCCGTCATCGCGCCCACCGGCAATTCCGTTGGAGCTACCACCGTTCGCGCCAAAGTATCGGCCAGCACAATCGCAATCGCTCCGCCAATAGCCGCCGTTGGAATCAGCATGCGGTAATCGGTGCCGAAAAACATGCGCATCACGTGGGGAATCAGAAGCCCAACGTACCCAATCGCACCGCTCACCGAAACCGCGAGGCCCGTCAGCACCGAAGCCGCAATATAAACCACAAATTTCACCCGATTTACGTTTACTCCCAAATGCCTCGCTTCCTGTTCTCCCGTGAGAATCAAATTCAAATCCGACGAAGTCGTATACATCGCGCCCGCAGCCACGATGAATACAAAAAACAGAAATCCAAGCCATCCCAAAACATTTGTCGTAGGCGGCGGCGCCGTAAGATCGCCCATCAGCCAGAACGCAATGCTGCGCAATTCCGAGCCGGTAACCATCGTCAGCAAGAACATAATGATCGCCGAGAGAAATGAAGCGGCCACGATTCCCGCGAGCAACAGCGTCGGACTATCGAGCTGCCCCCCGCGCCGTCCGAGAAAATAAACTCCCGCGATGGTGGACGCCGCGCCGATAAACGCGGCAATCTGAATCGCTCCGACAACGTGAGGCGCAGCGATCAAGCTTATGATCGCTCCCAGCGCCGCGCCGCTCGAAACTCCCAACACATACGGGTCCGCCAGCGGATTGCGCAGTAGCGCCTGAAAACCCGCTCCCGCCGTCGAGAGCGACGCTCCCACCAAAATCCCCAGCGCGATGCGCGGCAGGCGCAACCCGAAAACCACCTGCCAGAATTCCACCGGCACTTCCTCGCGGCGTCCCACCGCAGCTTTGTACAGCGTATCCACAATGTCGCGCACCGAAATCGGATACGCGCCCATACGCAGCGAAATCACCACCACCACAAACAGCAACCCGCAAAGCCCTGCGCAGGTCCAAAGAATCCGTCGCGGCGTTAGAGGGCGCAAGAAACGCACTCCTTTTTCATCCAAGCACTCGCCGCCATTTTCATTTGCAGGCCAGCTCCGCCCACGAAGTTTCCGCCGCTCGCATTCAACGCAAACGCCTCAGGATGCAATTCGCGCGCGAGCTGTTCGATCGCGCCAATCAACCCCGGCGACGGCCGGTCGAATTCGTCGCTGGCCACCACTATGTGCCCCAGTTCGACAGCCTTCAACGCCTTCCACGCGGGTCTCGCGCGCAAACTCTCCAGCTCGCTCGATTTGCTCGCCGCATCCGATTCCGCGTGGTTCGGCGTCAGCACGATGTACTCCGGCTGCACGCGCACCACTTCTTCAATGCTCAGTTGCGGCCAATTCTGCTCCGCCACAATCGCCGACTCCGCGCCCGCCCATCGCAGCGCATCCGCAATAAACGTATTCTGCCCAATCGTGATCAGCGGATCCTCCCACACTACGAACAGCACATGCACCAGCGGCAGCTCGGCGATCCGCGCATGCACCGCATCCAGCCGCGCTTGCAACTGCGCCACCAGCGCCGCACCCTGCTCGCCCGCTCCCACCAAATCCGCCATGCGCGCGATCGAATCGAGCATCCCGCGCACCGTATGCGGATCGCTCGTGTACACCGCAATTCCCAGCCGCGCCAGCGCGTCCACCGTTTCCGGCCGGTTGATCGACGTCGTCGCCAGCACCAAATCCGGATGCAGCGCGACAATCGCTTCCAGGCTCGGAGTCTGCGGCGACCCCACGTGCGGCTTCAACTTCGCCGCCGCCGGCGTATCGCAATAGCTCGTATCGCCCGCGAGCTTGTCTTCCAACCCCAGCGCGTAAATCGTTTCCGTCAAGTTCGGCGCGAGCGTCACGATGTGCTGCACGCTCAACGGAATCGCCACGCGCCGCCCCGTTTCGTCCGTCACAATCTTCACCGCGCGCTTGTCGCTAGCCGCTTGAACCGCCGAGCCTGCTGCACGAACCGCGTGGCAGCACGCCAGCGCCACAATGATGCAAACGATTTTTCCGCGCGCGCGCGTAAATGTTTTCTCCAACAAAAAAGCCTCGCGAATAGATCGAGGCTTGTCGCCACACTCTCTCTCGCGAAGAGTGTCAGCTTCGACCAGCTCGGGTAGGTTTCCTGACTTTCGGCTCGCGCCCATCGCAGCCGATTACAGTGGCGGGACCGTGGCCGATTTTCACGGCCTTCCCCTCACTTCTCGAATCGTCCCATGGACCACTCGAAAAGTTTTTCCCCAAGCCAGCTAAGTTGTCTCCGGCGAGTTTATGCGCCCCGCCTTTCACTGTCAATCGCGTGGGGATTTTTCAGCAAGACTAGCGGTTCTTCCATTTCGGGGCGCGCTTTTCGACTGTTGCTCGCAAACCTTCTTGCGAATCTTCCAAGTCGGCCAGCTCGTTGAGGAAAACTTTCATGGAGTTGCGCACGCCTTCGCGCAGCGGCAGACCCAGGCTGCCGAGAATGGCTTTCTTCGCCATGGTCAACACCGGCCCGGACTGCGCCGTCACTTTCGCGCAAACTTCCTCCACTTTTTTCTGCAAGTCTTTTTCCGGGACCAGCCAGTTCACCAAGCCCAACTCGCGCGCGCGTTCTGCCGACATCGTCTCCGCCGTCAGCACCAGCTCCAGCGCCATTTTCGGCCCAAGAATATAAGGCAGCACCGCCGCAGCCAGCGGAGGAAACGCTCCCAGCTTAATTTCCGGCTGCGCAAAACGCGCGTTGGGCGTCGCAATCACCAAATCGCCCAGCGCAGCAAGTTCCGCTCCGCCTCCGAATGCCGGCCCGTTAATCACCACCAGAATCGGCTTGGCCGTCTCCACCATCGCGGAAAACGCGTTGTGAAACGCGTCCAGCAACTGAAACACGCGCCGCGCCGTGTATTCGCCCAGCTCGATCCCGCCGCAAAAAGCTTTCGCCGCCGAATCCAGGACGATAAGTTTTACCGCGCTCGTTTCGCTCACCGAATTGATTCCGGCCACCAGCTCCATCAGCACCCGCTCGTTCAGCAAATTGTGTTCGGGACGGTCCAGCGTCAGCCGCGCAATCTCGCCTTCCACGCGGAATTTTACGAATTGGAAGTCTTCCGTCTTGGGCGCAGCCAGCGCCAGCGTCCCCAGCATTTCCGATTCGCGCGCCGCTTTGTTTATCTGCATCAGATGGCTCCGATCCGCTCTTCGTAACGAGCCTATCCCTTTCCGACGCGCACAGCCACGCGCTTCCCGCCCCCTGCGCCCAATCCGGCAAGACCTGTCCATCAGAACAGGTTCCGCGCGCCGCGACGTTCCTCCCGGGACCGCCAATCTCCTCTTTCGCGTTTTTAGCGAAAGACCCTGAGCGGATTGCCTCTGCGAAGGGCGATGTGGCCACTCGCGCACTGGCCCGCCGTGGCCTGAGGTTTAAATGTAACTCCGGTTTACCCTGAGGTACGAAGGGGGCCTTCAGCCCGGCTTGTCCTGAGCGCAGTCGAAGGGCATCCTGCTTTTCGATTTTTGCCAATTGGCGCCTGTCGGCCCTGGCGGACCCTTCAGCCCAGCCCGGCATCTTTCTTTACGTTGTCATCCCGAACCGCGTTGTTTGCGGACGTCTTGAGGGCTGAGTTTCGCTCAACGCCAAGAAAGCCAAAAACAGCACCAATTGAGACAGTAACAATAGAGGATGAACAGACTCCCGAGGAAATGCTCGAAGCTGCACAGGCTAGGTTACACACTGACCTCGCCACTGAACTGCTCAACCGAGTAAAGAAATCCTCACCGCAATTTTTCGAGCGACTTGTCGTCGAGCTCCTGCTTAAGATGGGCTACGGCGGCTCTCGCGAAGAAGCGGGCGAGGCTGTTGGAGCATCAGGCGACGAGGGAATCGATGGGTTAATCAACGAAGATCGCCTGGGGTTGGATACGATCTATTTGCAGGCGAAAAGGTGGGAAGGAACCGTTGGGAGACCTGAGATCCACAAATTCGTAGGTGCCCTACATAGTAAGAGAGCGAAGAAAGGCGTCTTTATTACCACGAGCGCGTTCTCCGGCGAAGCGTCGGAGTACGTCAAGAACATAGAACCAAAAGTTATACTCATTGACGGAAAGCAATTGGCAACTTATATGATCGATTTCAATGTTGGGGTCGATTTAGTGGCATCTTACGACGTGAAAAAATTGCAATCCGACTACTTTGACGAAGAATGAATCTAGCTACCGATTGCAAAGTTTTATGGACATTAAACCGATTCGAAGTGAAGCAGATTACGAGCGTGCCCTGCGCCGGGTAGAAACGTTGTGGGATTCCCCGGAAGGTTCGACGCGAAGCGCGGAGTTGGACATCCTAGCCACGTTCATCGAAGCTTACGAGCGCCGGCATTATCCCATCGACGAATTACGGTAACAGCTTTCTGAGCACTGCGGCAATCTGTTCCGCCAGCCGCCCGGTTTCGGCCACAGCGGCGAGTTTCCGGTAGATATCCTCGGCGTCGCCTTGCTTCCGCACCCCCACTGCACAGACTGCCACCACGCGGTGCTCCAAATATATCCGGTAAACAATGCGGTGATTTCCGAATTCGTGCTTCCAATAGTTTGCGAGCGCCCCTCGCAGCGGCAATCCATATCCTTCCGGGTTGACCGCCAACTTCTTCTCCAGCACCTTGCGTAATTGCTTCTGCACGCTCCCGTCAAGGGCTTGGATGTCCGCTGCTGCGTCCGTCGTGAATCGAAGCTCGAAGGAAACCGGTGACGCCGCCTGCTCCGTGGATGGCGGGAGAGCGGGCTTTCGTTTCTGGCTCATTTGCCGAAAACGTCCGCCGTCTTCAGCAATCGCCCGGTGCGCACGTCGTCATCGATGGTCTTCGAGAGCTTCAGCAAACGATCCGTCAGCTCCCGGTCCGCCAGTATCTCCAGCGTAGCCAGAATCGACTCTCGCTCCTTCACCAGCGAATCCAGAAATTCCTTGTCCACCAGGTACTTGGGAGGTTGCCGCCGGTTTTCGACCAATAGCACAGTGTTCGCCCGCGCTTCTTGCAGGTAATCCTTCAACTTCTCCCGAAAATCGGTAGCCGTCACTTTTTTCACCGCAAAGGACGCCTTGGGCATCTTCTTCTCCTAATGTACGTTCCAAGGACGCCTTGGGCATCTTCTTCTCCTAATGTACGTTCCACTACAACAATCGTACGTTTAGACCGGCACAGTGTCAAGGATTTAATTTCCTCTTGACTTATGTTAACTACTATGATAACATCGGTTAGGGCTATTATTCAGCCCCGGTAGGAAAGGCATATGGGCGAGGGCCAGGCAGTTGAAGGGCGGCAGGCCAACCCACCCGTGTGCCTCGCCACACCACTTCTAACCGGCTCGCTCAAAGCGTTTTTGCCCAAGGATTCGCTCCGCGCAATTGGATTTCTACCCGGTTCTGCCCAAAATGTAGAAAACGACGTAACTTCAACAAAACAAACGGTCGGGGAATTTCTACCCGGGGCCACAACCGTCCATCACCGACTTGGCGTTTCTCGCTCAGTTCAAGCGTCCGCCCCATTCTAACCGGTTCTGGGTCACAAACAGAATTCGACCTAA
Organism: Candidatus Acidiferrales bacterium; assembly: GCA_050012235.1. Taxonomy (GTDB): domain Bacteria; phylum Acidobacteriota; class Terriglobia; order Acidiferrales; family UBA7541; genus Palsa-295. The sequence continues at coordinate 8,614 of JBEKHP010000041.1, forward strand.
CTCACTCAAAACAAACGGCGGAAAAATTTCTAACCGGGGCCAGAACGCACACTAAGGATTTCGATTATTCGCACGGTTCCGCCCCGCAACCCGCGCCAGCAGGCAGGCGCCAATCGGGAGATCGGCGGTCCCGGGAGGATCGCAACGGCTGCTTCACAGCGGACACTGCTTTCCGGTATTCTGCTTGGACTATGCTGGACTTGGGATACGTGCGGGACCATCTGGACGCGATTGAGAAGATGGCGCGGGACCGCGGAATCACGCTGGACCTTGGGCCGTTTCGCGAGATTGACACCGAACGGCGGCAACTGATCACTTCGGCCGAGCGGCTGAAGGCGGAGCGCAACCGGGCGAGCGAAGAAATTGCGCGCATGAAACGCGCGGGCGAGGATGCTACGTCGCTTCTCGCGCTGATGAAGGAAGTGTCCGACCGGCTGAAGCGCGACGACGAGTGCATCGGCAAACTGGACGAGCGGCTGAAGCAATTTCTGCTGACCGTGCCGAACATTCCGCACGCGAGCGTCCCGGTGGGCAAAAGCGCGGCGGACAATGTGGAAGTGCGCCGCTGGGGCGCGCCGCCGAAATTTGATTTCAAGCCGCGTCCGCACTGGGAAATCGGAGAAGGCGCCGGGATTCTGGATTTTCAGGCGGCGGTGAAAATTGCGGGCGCGCGGTTTGCGGTTTACAAAGGACTGGGCGCGCGCCTGGAACGCGCCATCGCAAATTTTTTCCTCGACTTGCACACCCGCGAGCATGGCTACACCGAAATCCTTCCGCCGTTTCTGGTGAACACGGCTTCGCTGATTGGCGTGGGCCAGTTGCCGAAATTTGCGGCGGACATGTTTCACATCGAAGGCACGGATCTGTGGCTCACGCCCACGTCCGAGGTGGAACTCACCAGCCTGCACCGCGACGAAACGCTGGACGCGGACAAATTGCCGGAGAAAGTCTGCGCTTGGACCGCTTGCTTCAGGTCGGAGGCGGGCGCGGCCGGAAAAGACACGCGCGGAATCAAGCGCCAGCACCAATTTCAAAAAGTGGAGCTCTTCAAGTTCACGCGGCCGGAGCAGAGTTACGACGAGCTGGAATTGCTGGTGAAAAACGTGGAAGCGGTGCTGCAACGCCTGGGCCTGCACTATCGCGTGATGCTGCTGTGCACTGCCGACATGGGATTCGCTTCGGCGAAAACGTACGACATCGAAGTGTGGCTGCCGTCCGCGGGCGACTTCATGGAGATTTCGTCCTGCTCGAATACGGAAGCGTTTCAGGCCCGCCGCTCAGGGATTCGTTGCAAGCAGAAGGCGGGCAAAAGCGAATTCGTGCACACGCTGAACGGCTCCGGCCTGGCCGTGGGCCGCACCTGGATCGCGATTGCCGAAAATTTTCAGCAGGCCGACGGATCGATCGTCATCCCCGAAGCGTTGAAACCGTACATGGGAGTGGACCGCATTCCCCCCGCAGGGAATACCTAGAGACAGTTCAAAATGGCTGTTGATGAAAATTTACGAGACTGGCCCGACGAGGACCATCGGCCCGGTGGGCTGCGGCATGCCGCCCTCGGGTTCGAGAGTAATCGCGAAGGCTTTCGCCTCGACGCCCGGCGGAAGTTTTACCATCCAGGGTTTCATCGGTCCGTTGGAATACTCGACGAGGCCCGCGCTGATGGGCTTGCCCTCCATCGGGACCAGCCACAACTGGTAGCTCATGTTCGCGGGCGCGGGGTCCACCCAGCCGTCGCACATGGCCATGCCCATTTTCGCGTTGTACATCACGCGGACGTCGCCTTTGGCCATGCCCGGTTGGGAAGCGAGCGCGACGGTCCTGGTGTCCTTTGCTTCCATCAGCGCAACGATGTGGCGGGCTTCGTCGAGCTGCGCTTGCTGCTTTTGCAATGTGGCGCGCTCTTCGCCCAATTCGTCGATGAGCCGCGCATTTTGCTGCCACAGGCGAACCGAGACGAGAATCAACACGGCAGCTACCGGCACGAGAACAGCAGCGGCCCACCAACGGCCGAAGAATCCCTCGGCGCGTTCGGGCTCGCGCGGTGCACGCTCACGCTGCGCTCCGGCGACAGCACGGGAGAAGCCTGCCGGAGCGGAGTGAATCTGGCGCATCAGGCGGTCTTTGACAGCGGGGGAAGGCTCGACTCGAGGTGCTGCGAATGCGAGCAGAGCGATGCGTCCGCGCGCCTCCGCGAGCTTTTCGGCGCACGCGGCGCACGTGGGGACGTGCGCTTCGAACGCAGCTTTCTCTTCGCCCTCCAGAACGCCGAGGGCGTAGAGGTCGAAATCTTCCGGCCGAGTTGGATGCCCGTTCATGGCGATAAAGTCCGTTTCAAACTTTCTACCGCGTCAAACCTTCAAAATACGCCAGCTCGATGGCGGCGCGCTGGTCGGCGGAAAGATTTTCGAGCGCGCCTTTCACGCGGCCGAGCAATTGCTGCTGCACCACGGCGCTTTCCAAATTTGACGGCACGATCACCGAAGTCTCCAGCAGCTCTTCGCCTTCGCTTGGATTGTGCCGGCGGAGCCGCGATATGGCTCGGTTGCGCGCGATCACCACGAGCCATCCCGGAAGCGAGCCGCGGCCAGAATCAAATTGCGCGGCGTTGCGCCAGAGCTGGAAAAAGACATCCTGCAAAATTTCTTCGGACGCTTGCGTGTCGCGAAGAATGCGGTTCAGGACGGACGAGAGTAGACCGGCGTAGCGGTCGTACAGCGCTGCCAGCGCCGACTCGTCCCGCTGAACAATTTTTTGGATGAGCGCCGCGTCCGAGGTGCTCATCTGTGTTCCCGTATTTCCGCTCACCAGTTTCTGGCGACTCCATTATTTAAAGTACGCGCGAGAAAGCCGTCCGGATGTCAGCCGGCGCGGGGGACCCATCCCAGAACGCGCGCGCAGGATTCGCAGAAGGATGCGAACCGACGCCTCGCAGCCTAGCTTGCAGAACCTAGAGCGTCAACTGGCTTCTAGCTGAATTTCCGAGAGCCTGTTGCCTGCCCGAAACCCTCGCCGAACCGGCGGGGGTTCGTACGCTAATCGGCTTAGATACAGCTAGATATGGGAACCTAGCGAGGATTTTCGCGCCGAACGCGGCGAAAGCTCGGCGAGCCAGCGCGTAATTTGTCAGTGGTTTCCATTGACATCCTTGGCGGCTTGGCTAAACTTCGACTCGCCTAGGACTTACGACAATCAATTAATCGAACAACCTTCGGACGGGCGAAAAAAGTGACGATTCGCCGCGTCTGGAAGGTATCAGAGGAAGGAAGCACGATGGCCACCGTCGCCAAAGCGGCACCGCAGCCGATACCGCGAATTGCTCCGCGGGAGGATCTGAATCCATACCGCATCGCGCAAATCCAGTTTGATATCGCGGCCGAATATTTGAAACTCGATCCGGGCCTGCGCCAAATATTGCGGACGCCGAAGCGCGTGCTGGAAGTGTCCGTGCCCACCAAGATGGACAACGGGCAGATTAAAGTTTTTACCGGATTTCGCGTGCAGCACAATATCGCGCGCGGTCCGGCGAAGGGCGGCATCCGCTATCACCCGGCGGTAACGCTGGACGAAGTGAAGGCGCTGGCCACCTGGATGACGTGGAAGACGGCGACGGTGAACATTCCGTATGGCGGCGGAAAGGGCGGAGTGATTTGCGATCCGAAGCGGATGAGCAAATCCGAACTCGAACGCATGACGCGGCGATTCGCGTCCGAAATTTTTCCGATTATCGGGCCGGATCAGGACATTCCGGCGCCGGACGTTTATACCGATTCGCAAACGATGGCGTGGATTATGGACACGTATTCCATGACCAAAGGGCGCACCTCGCTCGGTGTGGTCACCGGCAAACCGATCTCGATAGGCGGATCGGAGGGGCGCAACGAAGCGACGGCTCGCGGGTGCCTGGTCGCGGTCGAAGAGGCCTGCAAGACGAAAAAAATGTCCTTGCGCGGCTCGACCGTAGCCATCCAAGGGTTCGGAAACGCCGGCTCGATTGCCGCGCGATTATTTTCGGAGAAGAAAGCGCGCGTCGTCGCGATCAGCGACTCTCGCGGCGGCGTTTTTAATTCGCGGGGAATCGATCCGTTGAAAGCTGTGCGTTACAAAGAACGCTCGGGAACCGTCGTCGGCATGCCTGGAACGTCGCGCATCTCAAATGACGATTTGCTTACGATGAAATGCGACATCCTGATTCCGGCGGCGCTGGAAAACGTGATCACTCTGAATAACGCCGATCAAATCAAGGCGAAAATCGTTGCCGAGGCGGCAAACGGGCCAACCACTCCTCATGCGGACGAAGTTCTCGCGCGCAAAGGCATCACGATGATTCCGGATATTCTGGCGAATGCCGGCGGCGTGACGGTAAGCTACTTCGAGTGGGTGCAGGATCTGCAGAGCTTTTTCTGGTCAGAAAACGAAGTGAATGCGAAGCTCGAACTGGTGATGCGGCGCGCGTTTCACGAAGTGCACGAGACGGCGCGCAAACATCGCACGCATATGCGCACCGGCGCTTACGTTCTGGCAGTCGGCCGTGTGGCGGACGCTACGCTAGTTCGCGGGCTCTTCCCGTAAATCGCCGGGCGCGCGCATCTAAACTCCTTTCAGCTTTTGTCTTCATCGCAAAATTTCCTCTTGCGCAGCGAACGATAACACGCGTACATTTTGAACTAGCCGGTGCGCTCACGCGAAAAAGGGCAGCGCCGGCATATTTGTCTGCGCGATGTCTGCGAGGAATTTTACGAATTGAATAACCACGTGAACCACGCTCCACCAATTCTTCTGACCATAGCTGGTTTTGATCCTTCCTGCGGAGCGGGCGTAGCTGCCGACCTGAAAACTTTTGCCGCGCACAATTGCTACGGCGTCGCAGCGGTCACAGCGCTTACCGTGCAATCGACGCAGGGTGTAATCTCGGTGCACGCGACGCCTTCGGCTACTTTGCGCGCGCAACTCGACGCTTTGGTGGACGATGTTGCGATTGCAGGCGTGAAGATAGGCATGCTTACGAATCGCGGAAACGCTTCGGCAGTCACCGAATTTCTCGACAAGCATAAGTTTACCTACGTCGTGCTCGATCCTGTTTTTCGCCCGACTGCCGGGGATGCGGAGCTATTGGATACGTCCGGCCTGAAATTCGTGCGTGACGAGTTGCTGAAACGCGTGAGCGTGATTACGCCGAACCTGCCCGAGGCGGAATTTCTGACTGGCATGGAAGTGAAAGATCTTCCCGCGATGAAAGCAGCCGGACAGAAGCTAATCGAGATGGGAGCGCGCGCCGTGGTGGTCACCGGCGGACATTTGGAGAAACCGATCGATGTGTTTTGCGTGGGAACGGAAGTAGAGACTTTTGGCGGGGATCATGTGAAAAGCCCAAACACGCACGGGTCGGGATGCACATTTTCCTCAGCGATCCTGGCGCACCTTGCATCCGGGCAGCAGCTCCGCGAAGCAGTGATTCTGGCGAAGGCGTATGTCACCAAGGCCATTGAAAAATCGTATCAGATCGGCAAAGGCGCGGGTCCGCTGAATCAGCTTTTCCGCTTTCACCAGGAACAGCCCCTGCGCGGAGTTCACGAAGTTCCTCAGCACGGCATGCATCCCGCTTCAGAACCCGCCACACACTAGAAGTCCGGCTACCAATCGGACCCCGCTGGCGGCGCGAATCACTTGTGATACTGTTCCGCTTTATTCTTTGTGGCTCGGAAACTTCCGGTGATGAAGTGGAGCATCTAGAGTGAGTAATTCGGATCAGACCGCGCCATTACAGCAAGAAGCGCAAGCGCCGCGCTGGAATCACGCTACCCGCGTAGGCTTTCGGTTTTGCTTTGTGTACTTCGGGTTGTACTGTCTCACCACACAAATTTTGGGCTCCTTATTTACCAACCCCGAAGTCGATGTTCCGGACCCGTCCACATTGTGGCCGATGCGGCAAATTATTTTCTGGACCGCCGCCCATATTTTTCGCGTAGCGCATCCGTTGGTTTATAGCGGCAGCGGGAGCGGCGACAAAACATTCGACTGGGTAGCGGCATTCTGTCTGCTGGTCGTCGCCGTACTGGCGACGTTGGTTTGGTCCGGGCTCGATCGAGGGCGAGAAAACTACGTCACTCTCCACAAATGGTTTCGGGTCTTCATTCGCTTTGCGCTTGCTTCGCAGATGTTCGCTTACGGCTTGGCTAAAGCCGTTCCGCTTCAGATGCCTTTCCCTTACCTCTATAAATTAGTGGAACCATACGGCAACTTCTCACCCATGGGTGTACTGTGGTCTTCCGTGGGCGCTTCACCGGCGTACGAAATATTTGCCGGGAGCGCTGAGATGGTGGCCGGAATCCTTCTTATTTTCCCCCGGATGACGACGCTTGGGGCGCTGGTGTGTCTGATTGATTCAGCATACATCTTCACGCTCAACATGACGTACGACGTGCCGGTTAAGCTCTTCGCGTTTCATATGATTCTGATGTCGTTATTCCTGCTCGCGCCCGAGTTTTCGCGTTTGGCGGATTTCTTTCTATCGAATCGCGCCGCCGCACCCTCGACTCAGCCTCCGCTGTTCCGTACGCGCCGCGCCAATCGCATCGCGCTTGCCGTTCAGATCGTGGTAGGAATATGGCTTATTGGAATCAACGCTTACGGTAGCTGGACCGGTTGGCACACCGACGGTGGCGGGCGCACAAAGTCAGAACTTTACGGAATCTGGAACGTGGAGCAGCTCTCGATCGACGGGCAAATTCGCTCGCCGCTTCTGAACGATTACGACCGCTGGCACCGCGTCATATTTGATTTTCCTGACCGGGTGACATTTCAGCGCATGGACGATACGTATGCCGGTTACGGAGCCTCGATCAACGTCAACGACAAGACGCTTGCGCTCACGAAAGGCGACGAAAAAAACCGGAAGGGCGACTTCCACTTCCAGCGCCCAGCGCAAGATCAATTGACGCTGGATGGCAACATGGACGGCCACACCGTTCACATGCAGCTCCAACTCGTTGACCGGAACAAGTTCTTGCTTGTGAACCGCGGCTTTCACTGGATTCAGGAATATCCCTACAATCGCTAGGCACCCATGAGCTCACACCCAAGCGAACACCTCAAGTGACCCGCGAAGCTTGTGTTATCGGCGCCGGTCCCAACGGCCTTGCGGCGGCCGTCGTGCTCGCTCAAAACGGATTAAAGGTAAATGTTTTTGAGGCGGAGCCCCAGCCGGGAGGCGCCGTGCGAACGCTGGAACTTACCTTGCCCGGATTTCTCCATGACTTCGGATCGGCGGTGTATCCGTTCGCCGCGGGGTCGCCATTTTTTTCCTCGCTGCCGTTGTCGAATCACGGACTCGAATGGATTCACTCGCCGTGTCCCTTGGCGCATCCCTTTGACGATGGCACCGCGATTACACTTGAGCGCGATTTGCATGACGCTGAATCTTCGCTGGGTGATGACGGCAAGGCCTGGCGCAGACTCATGCAGCCGTTTGTCGAGCGCTGGTCTGACTTGTCGTCGGAAGTTCTTCAGTCAATTCACCTGCTTTCTCGCCATCTGTTGTTGCTCGCACGATTCGGGCTGGTTGCTTTCCCTCCCGCGAAAATGCTCGGCCGTATTTTATTTCGCCGCGAACGCACTAGGGCGCTCTTCGCCGGCCTGGCCGCTCATTCTTTTCTGAGTCTTGACGAGCCGTTGAGCGGAGCGTTTGGCGTCTTGTTGGGGGCCGCGGCCCATGCAGTCGGATGGCCAATTCCTCGAAGCGGGGCTCAGTCTCTCACCAAGGCGTTGTGCGGCCATCTCGCGGAGCTTGGCGGCGAAATTAAAACTTCGGCGCGCGTCGAGAATCTCGCGTCGCTTCCAAAGTTTGACGTCACGCTATGCGACGTGACTCCGCTTCAGTTGGTGCGGATCGCGTCGAGCCGGTTGTCGCCGGCCTACACACGTCGATTAGCGAAGTACCGCTACGGCCCGGGAGTTTTCAAAGTGGATTACGCTTTGCGAAGCCCGATTCCTTGGAAAGCAACTGAGTGCCTTCGTGCCCCGACTGTGCACCTGGGCGGAAGCGCCGACGAGATTGCCGCTTCCGAAGCGGCGATGTCGCATGGACGCCATTCAGAACGCCCCTTCGTTCTGCTAGCTCAGCCGAGCCTGTTCGATGCCACGCGCGCCCCGGCGGGTAAGCACACTGCCTGGGCGTACTGCCACGTCCCAAACGGCTGCGAATTCGACATGCTGCCGATTCTTGAAGCCCAAATCGAGCGCTTCGCTCCCGGTTTTCGCGACTGCATCCTGGCGCGGCGCGTTTTTTCTCCTGCGGCCCTGGAAAAAATGGACGCAAATCTTATCGGCGGGGATATTTCCGGCGGCGCGATGGACATTCGCCAGACCTTGTTCCGGCCGACATGGCGGCACTACGCGACTTCGGCCAATGACCTGTATCTATGCTCGTCATCCACACCGCCGGGCGGGGGAGTACATGGAATGTGCGGATACCACGCGGCTCGGTTAGCGGTGTCGCGCTTGAGGACCTAGCCGGCCTGACATATTACCGGCGACGCTGGCGCGTTCTCGCTCGACTTGAAAAGCCTTGCTCGTGTTCCTTCGCGCAATTATCATCGCTGGCGCTACTCCAGGGCGAGGTGAGCCATGAAGCGATTCGCAGGAATGATGTTGGCAGCGATGGGAATATTGCTGGGCGCGCAAACGATTGCAGCCCAGGAATGGTCGCAGCCATGGGCGCGAGAGCGAATGGCGGCTTCGCCGCGTCATAGCGAATGGGTGACGGTGAAGCACGATGGCCGAAACGTGGAGACGCTGGTCGTCTATCCCGAATCGAAGGACAAGCGGCCGGTTGTGCTGATCATTCACGAAATCTTCGGATTGAGCGACTGGGCTCAGGAGCTTGCAGACGAAGTGGCCGCGGCGGGCTACATTGCTGTTGCGCCGGACCTGCTTAGCGGCATGGCGCCGAACGGCGGCCGGACGAAAGACTTTCCCACTGGGGTTACTGAGGCTGTCAGCAAGTTGAATCCCGACCAGGTGACCGCGGACCTGAACGCCGCCGCGGACTATGGGCTGAAGCTGCCCGCATCCAGCGGAAAAATCTATGTTGCGGGATTCTGCTGGGGCGGAGGACAGACTTTTCGTTTTGCAACAAACCGCGCAGATCTGTCAGCAGCGTTCGTTTTTTACGGGCCGCCGCCGGCGACGGAGGCCATGTCGCGCATCAAGGCGCCGGTGTACGGCTTCTACGCCGGGAACGACGCGCAATCGACGCCACAATTCCCGACACAATCGCGGCGATGAAAGCCGCGGGAAAAACGTACGAGCCGGTGACGTACGACGGAGCAGGCCACGGTTTCATGCGCGCGGGAGAAGCTCCGGACGCAACGGACGCCAACAAGAAAGCGCGCGAAGACTCTTGGAAGCGATGGAAAAGCCTTCTTCCGCAGTAATCTTTTTCCCGCCAGCAACATCACTACAACCGGTCCGGATTTTGGGATAGCTAACTACTAGGAAGCCCGCGTTACCGGCTTCGAACCAGGTGTGCTGAAAGCGGCTGTGGCGCCAGATTTTAGAAAATTTCAGCGGCGATAAACGATTTTGCCGGCGACGATCGTCGCCATTGGGGCGCCGCGAAAGGCGCGGCCGTCGAACGGGGTGTTGCGCGATTTGCTGGGAGAGTCAGCCGCGCGGAATGTCCAGGAATGGTCTGGCGAGAAAATCGTGAGATCGGCGGGCTCTTCGGCGGCGATTTTTCGTTCGATGCCGAGGACGCGCGCGGGCCCGGTGGTGAGCAACTCGACTAAACGCTTGAGCGAAATTTTTCCAGTATGAACCAATTCGCCTACGCCCAGCGCAAGTGCTGTTTCAAAACCAGTGATTCCGAAGGGGGCGCGGTCGAATTCGACGTCCTTGCTCGAAGGGTGGTGCGGGGCGTGGTCGGTGGCGATGGCGTCCACGCTGCCGTCGGCCAGGCCTTCGATCAGAGCAGCGCGATCTTCGCGCGACGCGAGCGGCGGGTTCATTTTGTAATGCGAATCGTAGCGGACGTCTTCGTCAATCAGCGTGAAGTGATGAGGCGTGACCTCGCAGGTGACGGACAAGCCCTGTTTTTTCGCCGCGCGCACATATTCGAGCGAAGCGCAAGTGGACATATGCGCGATGTGAAGCCGGGCGCCCGTGAGCATGGCAACTTCCACATCGCGGCCGACACAAATGGATTCGGACTGCGACGGAATGCCTTTCAGGCCGAGACGAATGGAGCGCGGGCCTTCGCGCATCACGCCACCGGCGAATAGCGAAGGATCCTCGCAGTGATCGATCACCGGTAGATTGAGAGCGCGGCAATAGTCCATCACCTGGCGCATCAGGCGAGCGGTGGCTACGGGCTTGCCGTCGTCACTCACGGCGACGATGCCTGCGTCTTTCATCGCGGCGATTTCGGCGAGGGCTTCGCCTTTACTGCCGACGGAGGCGGCGCCGATGGGCCAGACGCGCACTGCTCCGGCTGCAGCGGCACGTTCGACGATTCCGCGGGTCACGGAGGCGTTATCGTTTACGGGCTGCGTATTCGGCATGGTGCACACGGCGGTAAAACCTCCGCGAGCAGCGGCGCGCGTGCCGGTTTCGATCGTTTCAGAAAGTTCCTGGCCGGGTTCGCGCAGGTGACAATGCAAATCGATGAAGCCGGGCGCGACGATCATTCCCGAGGCGTCGAAAAGATCGGCGTTGGAAGCGGACAGGCTCGCGCCGATTTTCGAAATTCGAGAGCCGTCGACCAGGATGTCGAGCGAGGCATCTGTACTGCTTGACGGATCCAGGACACGGCCATTTTTTATCAGCAGCATCGTTTAGTCCTTGCCTGTCGTTCCGGGGCTTGGAGCCGCCTCGGATGCGGCGCCGCCCACGAGATGGTAAAGAAGGGCCATGCGAATGGCCAAGCCGTTGGTCACTTGATCGAGAACGCAGGATTGCGGTCCATCGGCGACACCCGGATCGATTTCCAGGCCGCGATTCATGGGACCGGGATGCAGAACCAGCGCGTCGGGACCAGCGAGGCGGAGCCGCTCGGACGTAAGTTGATATTGCAAAATGTATTCTTCGGCCGCGAGTGCAGGTTCGTGCAGGCGCTCGGTCTGCACGCGAAGGACGATGATTACCTCGGCGCCGTCGAGGGCTTCGTCGATGCGCGAAACGCGGCGAACATTTGGCGCGAGAGATTCCAGTTCGCGCGGCACCCACATTGCCGGGCCGCACAAAGTGATGTGAGCGCCGAATTTGCTGAGTAAATGGATGTTGGAGCGCGCCACACGGCTGTGCAAGATGTCGCCAAGAATGGCGACACGCAAGCCTTCCAGCTTTCCTTTGCGGTCGCGGATGGTCAGCGCGTCGAGCAAGGCTTGGGTGGGATGTTCGTGTGTGCCGTCGCCCGCGTTCACCACCGGAATGCCGAGACGCTGGGCGACAAATTCCGGAGCGCCCGAGGAACTGTGGCGAATCACGATGCCGTCGGGGCGCATGGCTTCGAGAGTCCAAAGCGTATCGAGCAGAGATTCGCCTTTTTTTAGGCTGGAAGATTCGGCTTGCAGATTCATGGTGTCCGCGCCCAGGCGGGCTGCGGCGGTGGCGAAGCTGATGCGCGTACGGGTGGAATTCTCAAAAAACGCCAGGGCGACAGTTTTGCCGCGCAAAGTGGCCAGTTTTTTCAGCGGGTGGCGATGGAATTCCTGGAATGGCTTGGCCTGATCGAGAATAAAAGATACTTGCTCGCGGGTGAGGTCTTCGATTCCAAGCAGGTGTTGCAAGCGCTGCAGCACGGTTTCCCTTTGCTACCGATTTCTCCGGGCCTCCCAAAGGATTGCCGGACCTTCAAGGAACGCGATCGACGAGAACGACGCGTTCCTCGCCGTCAATTTCCTTCAGGCGGACTTCCACTATTTCGGTGTCGCTTGTTTCCACGTTGCGGCCTACGAAGGTCGCTTCGATAGGCATCTCGCGATGGCCGCGGTCAATTAGCACGCAAAGGCGGATGCGCTTAGGGCGGCCCAGGTCGAAAAGACCGTTCATCGCAGCACGAATGGTGCGGCCGGTGTAGAGCACGTCGTCAACGACAACCAAGTCGCGGTCGTCGACTGGAAAATCAATTTCGTTTGAATGAATTACCGGCTGAGGTCCCACGGTGGAAAGGTCGTCGCGATACAGCGTGATATCGAGGGTGCCGACGGGAACATTGACGCCGGAAGAATCGTGGATGGTCTTAGCCAGACGCTGCGACAAGGGCACGCCCCGCCTGCGTATCCCAATCAGCGCGAGATCGTTTGTTCCACCGCTTTTTTCGACAATTTCATGAGCTAGCCGCTGAAGCGTGCGGCCGATTTCTTCGGCGGAGAGGAGTTGTCGTTTCTCTACGACGCGCATTTGCGGCTTCATCGTAGCACAGACCGCCAATAGTTCGCAGCCGGGGAATCCGCGCGGAATACAGGAGGCGAGGCAGAATCGGCGGCGTAGTCTTGACCTGCGTGTTAGACTACCAGCCGTGAATGCGCCGCAGGCGGCCAGAATGTCCCAACGGCCCGCGGAAGTTGACCTCCGAGTCAGCGTTGGTTCCCTCCATCTTAAAAACCCAATTATTGCGGCCAGTGGGACCTTTGGATACGGAATCGAGTTCTCGCCGCTAGTCGATTTGAGCCTCCTGGGCGCGGTCGTTACCAAGGGATTGTCGTTTCAGCCCATGGAGGGGGCGGCTGCTCCTCGGATAAGCGAGTCGGCGAGCGGCTTGATCAACGCAATTGGATTGCAAAATATAGGCGTGAGGGCGTTTGTAGCAGACAAGCTGCCTGAGCTTCTGCGGCAGAAGGCAACAGTAGTCGCAAACGTCTTCGGGAAAACCATCGAAGAATACGTGGAAGTGATTCGGATTCTTGAGGATGCAGAGGAGCTGGCGGCATACGAACTCAATATCTCTTGCCCCAATGTGGAACGCGGGGGGGTGGAATACAGTACCGACCCGGCTCTGACCGGGGCTGTCGTCGAGGCCGTCCGCAAGGTGACAAGGCGCCAGCTCTGGGTAAAACTCTCACCAAACGTTAACGCTATTGGACTTATCGCAAAGGCGGCGGAATCCAGCGGAGCCGATGCCGTAGTAATCGCAAACACCTACCCCGCACTGTGTATAGATGCACACAATCGAAGGTCACGCTTGGGGAGTACCACGGGGGGGTTGTCGGGTCCGGCCATAAAGCCTATAACGGTCAGGCTGGTGTACGAAGCGGCTAAGGTCATTAAGATCCCGATTGTAGGGCTCGGTGGTATTGAAAGCCCGGCCGATGTCGCAGAGTATATGCTGGCTGGCGCGTGTGCGGTGCAGGTTGGTACAGCACACTTTGTCGATCCAAGAGCGTCAGAAAAGCTGATAGCCAGTCTCGGAGAATGGTGCCGAGAGACTAGAACCTTTGAAATCAGCAGCTTACAGGGAGCGTTTGAGGTTGATCGGCGCAACTCTGGATAGTATAATTCGCTGATTCAAAGAAGGTTAGGAGAAAATGAAAGCTAAACTTTTCGTGGTACTCGAGTCGGTGTTTTTAGGATTGGGTCTGCTTGCGTTTACCCCATCGGTGAACCCCACTGCCATCGGGAAATCAAGCAACCCTCTCCAAGATACCGCAGCGCAGAACAATTCGACTCACAAAGCCAATGTGAACGCCCAGATGAAACCGCTGGCGGTCTGGGAATGTACCACCAGCTGGTACGGCCAGGATTTTGACGGCCTGACGACCGCGAACGGCGAGACATATGACATGTACGGCGAAACCGCAGCCCACCCCACCTTGCCGCTGGGCTCGATAGTGCGGGTGGTGAACCCACGAAACCACCGCAGCCAGATTGTGCGGATCAACGATCGCGGCCCTTACGTTGAGGGACGCGAATTAGACGTTTCCTACGAAGTGGCCCGTAGGTTAGGATTTGACCAGACCGGACTCGCAAAGGTCCGGCTTGAGCTTCTGAAGGTGCCAACACGCCCGGAAATGATTCATCACGACGACTAATCGTTGCCCTGGACGTGGATCAACTCAGGGTTGCTACCGCATTAGTGAAGAAGCTTCGCGGATCAGTTGGGCTCTTTAAGGTTGGCAGCCAGCTCTTTACTTCCGAAGGTCCGCGAGCAGTTGAGAAGCTCGCGGACCTCGGCGCAGAGATTTTCCTCGATTTAAAATTCCACGACATTCCGAATACGGTGGCAAAAGCCGTGGCGGCGGCTGTGAAGCTGCCTCACGTCCGCTTGCTTACGCTACACGCATCGAGCGGAAGCGCCGTGATGCAAGCTGCGCGCGAAGCGGCCGGCGACAAGAAGAACCGGCCGAAACTGCTCGGCGTGACGGTATTGACCAGCTTTGACGAGGCGACGTTACACGAAATTGGGATGCCGGGGACGATCGAATCTCGGGCGGTCGCGCTCGCTGAAATGGCGAAGAAAGCTGGGCTGGATGGCGCTGTTTGTTCCACGCACGAGGCGCAAGCGATTCGACAGGCTTGCGGCTCGCAATTTGTGATACTCATTCCCGGAGTCCGGCCGTCCCACGGCGCCGCGAATGACCAATCGCGGATAGGCACTCCGGCGGACGCCATTCGGGCCGGGGCGGATTATTTGGTAGTCGGGCGCCCAATAACCGCTGCTCCAGATCCGCGCGCGGCCGCTCTGGCCATCGCGGACGAGATCGCTTCCGCATCCCTCCAAGCTCGCCAAGCCGCGGTTTAAAAGCTCTCCAAAGGCGCTGCTGCTTCGAGAGAACTCCAAGAACTTCCGCACATTATTTCGAGCCGCATAGAAACTGTGCAGATGTCCTTGTGCGGCATTTGACCAATCGCTCCGCGCTTCGCTAGCATCGGTGTGCGCATCCCAACCTCTCCATGGACGAAATCAAGCATGTAATCGCGGGCACCGCCGGGCATATCGACCACGGCAAATCCGCGTTGGTCGAAGCTCTTACTGGAACAAATCCCGACCGGCTGGAAGAAGAAAAGCGCCGCGGGATAACGATCGATCTGGGCTTTGCGTTCCTCGATCTCGATGGCGTGAGACTTGGCTTTGTGGACGTCCCCGGGCACGAACGGTTCGTGCGCAACATGCTGGCGGGCGCAAGCGGAATCGATTTAGTCCTATTTGTGATCGCGGCAGATGAATCGATCAAACCGCAGACACGGGAACATTTTGATATTTGCCGTCTGCTGGGCATTTCGCGCGGAATTATCGCCATCACGAAATCCGATAAGGTCAGCTCAGACGTTCTTGGCGCGGTGCGCCTCGAAATTGAAGAATTCGCGCGCGGCTCGTTCCTCGAAAACGCGCCAATCATCGCGGTGAGTGCGCACAGCGGAGCAGGAATTGAAGACCTAAAACGGGAGCTGCTCCGCGCCGCGCAAGCTGTGCACCTGCGGGATGAAAAACGCCATTTTCGGCTGCCCATCGATCGTGTTTTCGCAATGAAGGGATTTGGCACGGTGGTAACCGGAACGCTCGTGGCCGGCGCTTTAAGAATCGAAGACGAGGTGCAAGTCTATCCAACGCGTGCGCGAGCCCGCGTGCGCGGCCTGCATTCCGGGGGAAAACAAATCGAGCGCGCCGTGGCCGGCCAGCGGACCGCGGCGAACCTTGCCGGTATCGAGCGCGACGAAATGAGCCGGGGAATGGTTCTGGCAACGCCGGGAATTTTCGAGCCGACTTCGCGTTTGGACGCAGAGATCACGCTGTTAGCTTCGGCGCGGCCGCTAAAGAATCGCGCGCGAGTTCATTTGCATCAGGGCACTTCAGAGTCCGTGGCGGAGATCATTCTTCTGAGCGGAAGCGCTGCACTTTCGCCGGGAAAAACGGAGTTCGCGCAACTACGGCTGGACGGGCCGGTTCTGGTATTGCCAGGGGACCGCTTTATTTTGCGCCAACTTTCTCCGGTGGTGACGATCGGAGGCGGCACGGTGCTGGACGCGCGTCCTGCGAACCACCGGCGCAACGACGAGGGCGTAAAAGCATTCCTTCAAACGCTCGGACGAGGCAACAAAGAGGATTCTCTCCTGGCGCTGACGACTGCATCGCCCCGAGGCTTATCTTTTTCCGAGATTCTTTCGCGCACGGGATGGACCGCCGCGGAAATCTACGGCGCTGCAGAAACGCTGGCGCAATCAAAGCGCGTGCGAATTTTGGGAGACGCGGCCTCGGCCGCTTTTATTGTGATATCGGCGTCCAGGTTGACCGATTGTGTGGGCGCCATTCGCAAGGCGATTGAGGATTTTCACTCCGCAAATCCGCTACTGCCGGGGATCCCGAAGCAGGAGTTACGCGCACGTGCAGGAAATCCTCGCGCTGAAGTGTTTCAGGCAGCTCTCGACGACTTGGTAGGTGCGCGCACAATCGCCCTTTCGGGAGATCTGGTTCAACGGGCGGGGCGCGAAATCGCTCTATCGCCGGAAGAAACGCGCGCCAAAGAAGTAATCGAGCGCGAATTTGCGGACGCCGGGCTTGCGGTTCCGAGCTTCGCCTCGGTACTCGCCAAGTTACCGGTGGAATCCCAGCGCGCGCAAAAGATTTTGCAGATTCTGTTGCGCGAAAAAGTGCTGGTGAAAGTGGCGCAGGACCTGGTTCTCCATCAAGTGGCGGTGGCAAAGTTGCGCGAAATGCTGGCGAAATACAAGAAGGAGCGCGGGACGCGGCTTCCCATTGGAGCGTTTAAGGAGATTACGGGCGTTTCGCGAAAATACGCAATTCCATTGCTCGAATACCTCGACCGGGAACACTTGACGCGCCGGGCCGGGGACGAGCGTGTTATACTTTAGGCAGTTACCCGGGCTCGCGAACTGACTTTCGCTGAAACAGGCATCCTGGGAAGGCAGGTAAACATGGAAGCGTTAAGCCCATTTCACTTGTTGATCATTTTGGCTGTGATCGTGCTACTTTTCGGTGGCAAGAAAATCCCCGAAGTGATGCGCGGACTTGGTGAAGGCATCCGCAACTTCAAAGAAGGCATGCATACCGGTCAGCAGAATCCGCCTCCTCCGGCCCCGCCGGCTCCACCGACGGTTACAACCGCGCCGCCACCCTTGGGCGAAGATAAGAAATAACCAATCGGGCTTGTGACGATATTGCGACGGCGGCTTCGGCCGCCGTTTTTATTTTGCGGCCCGCTGAGCGTCGATCGAGTTCTCCCACCCTACCTCCCGCAGCAAAGACCATAGTCGCGCGAGAGGCAAACCCATTACGTTGAAATAGCAGCCCTCGATGCGAGTCACGTAACGTCCACCTATGCCTTGGATTCCGTAAGCGCCGGCCTTATCGAAAGGTTCGCCGGTGGCGATGTAGTCTTCGATTTCCTGCTCGGTAAGCGGCGCGAAATGCACGCGCGTGATCTCTTCGACGACGCGCTGCTCTGCTCCCGTGGAACGTAATAGTGCGAGGCCGGTGTGAACTTCGTGGGCGCGTCCGCTGAGGCGGCGCAACATGCTGCGCGCGTCAGCTTGCGAGACGGGCTTGCCAAGGACTTCGGCGTCCACTACTACGACCGTGTCGGCACCGAGAACAAGCGCTTCTTCCGCGGTATCGCGATAATCAGCTGCAGCCGAAAGTGCCTTTGCCAGAGCAAGCCTGCGAACGTAATCACCGGGGGCTTCATCGGCGAGGCGTGATTCATCCACATCGGTGGCGCGTACTTCGAACTGAATTCCCGCGTTACGCAGGATTTCCGCGCGGCGAGGCGAAGCGGATGCGAGAATCAGTTTCAACGGCGCTCCTTGCTTTCCGCGATCAATGACCGCCATTACAAAAAACTAGATCACTACCGACTCGCGGTATTCACCGAAGGCGCGGCGCAGAGCATCCGAGATTTCGCCGACAGTTGCATAGGCTTCAACAGCCAAGAGAATCGCCGGCATCAGATTTTCAGCGCTGCGGGCGCGGCGTTCCACCTCCGCAAGCGCAGCCTTCGCTTTGGGTGTATCGCGGCGCGCGCGCAAGGCGTTGAGACGAGCCACCTGCGTGCGCTCAATTTCAGGATCGATTTGCATCGTCGGTATGGGACGGCCTTCCTCAGCCTGAAAGCGATTCACGCCGACTACCACCTGCTCGCCGGTGTCGACGGCTTGCTGATACTCGTAGGCCGCTTTTTGGATTTCCTGCTGGACGTAACCGGTTTCGATAGCGCGCAGCATTCCGCCCATCGCATCAATTTTCGAAATGTACTCGTGCGCTCCAGCTTCGATTTCGTCGGTCAATTTTTCAATGGCGAAGGAGCCGGCGACGGGGTCGATGGTGTTCACGACGCCGGTTTCCTGAGCGATGATCTGCTGGGTGCGAAGCGCAAGAAGCGCTGCTTGCTCGGTGGGAAGCGCGAGAGCTTCGTCCAGAGCGTTGGCATGCAAGGACTGGCAGCCGCCCAAAACCGCGGCGAGACATTGCAGCGCGACGCGCACGATATTATTTTCGGGCTGCTGCGCGGTGAGCGACGAGCCCGCGGTCTGCGCGTGAAAGCGGAGCATCATCGAGCGCGGATCGCGCGCGCCAAAACGCTGGCGCATGGTGCGCGCCCACAAGCGACGCGCTGCGCGGAATTTCGCGATCTGCATCAGCAATTCGTTGTGTGAGTTGAAGAAGAAAGAAAGCTGCGGAGCGAAATCGTCCACGGCGAGGCCGGCTTCGACGGCGGCATCCACGTATGCGATTCCGTTCGCCAGTGTGAACGCGACTTCCTGAACGTCGGTGGACCCCGCTTCGCGAATGTGATAACCGGAAATCGAGATGGCGTTCCAATTGGGAATTTCGCGCCGGCACCAGGCAAAAATATCGGTGACGATACGCATGGCCGGGCGCAGCGGATAAATGTAAGTGCCGCGCGCGATGTATTCCTTCAAAATATCGTTTTGCACCGTGCCGGCCAGGCGTTTCAGGTTCGCGCCCTGCTGTTTGGCGACGGCTACGTAAAGAGCCAGCAGGATCGCGGCGGTGGAATTAATGGTCATCGAAGTGGAGACGCGTTCGAGAGGGATGGCGTCGAAGAGGGTCTGCATGTCTTCGAGCGAGTCGATCGCGACGCCGACTTTGCCCACTTCGCCTAGCGCGAGCGGATGGTCGGAATCCATTCCGATTTGCGTGGGCAGATCGAACGCGACGGACAATCCCTTTTGCCCTTGCGAAAGAAGATAGCGATAGCGGTGGTTCGATTCGACCGCGCTGCCGAAGCCGGCGTATTGCCGCGTGGTCCACAAGCGGCCGCGGTACATGGTGGGATAGACGCCGCGGGTGAACGGAAATTCGCCGGGGTAGCCGAGATCGCGTTCGTAGTTCCAATCCTGCAGGCTGTCTTGCGTGACAACCGCTTCCATCGGAAGGCCGGAAGGCGAAGCAGGTTTCGGCTCCGAAAAGGCTGGGCGCTTCTTGGTGTCTTCGGGCATGGGGAGGTCAGCGAACTCGCCGTGCTCGGCGGAATGACGCGAAAGCGAAGTACGCCATCATGACCGCATAGGCGAGCGCAAAACCGAGAAGCCAAAGTGCCACTTTACTATGCCACTGGCGCCAGGCGGCCACCGCTCCGTACAGAGCGAAGGTGGCGAACAGCGCTCCCATGGCTTCGTGGAAGAATTGCCGCGTGGCGCGCCACAGGATGCGCGCAGTAACTTTCGAGGAGTTCCATAGCGCCGGAATGAAGCCGGTTGCCATGGCACGATTCTAGTATAGATTGCGGCGGCGCGCTGTGGGTGCGGTGCTATTTTGGCCAGAGAGTACGCGTGCGTCTGCGTCTACGGGCTGAGCCGGAGTACAGGTAACATCCACGATTCCGAGAACACACCTGGGTCTTGTTTCGGGATTGCAGCGGCCCTAGAATTGGTGTAGGAATGGTTTTTTACACAGGAGGCGCGCTTGCAACTCGATGACCGTATGAAGCAGTTGCTGCGAGACCTGGGCCACGCCATCAACGATAGTGTATCGGATTCCGATCGCATTGCGGAAGCGATCTCCAGCGTGCGGTCTGCCGGCTTCGATATTGTGCTGAAGCTCGACGCGACCATCGGGCTGGCGCGCCGCTCCGAGCAGGATGCCAAAATGACTTCGCTCGACCGCCGCTTCCTGGAATCGCTGCATATCCGCGTGGACGATGAAACGCTGCAGGAAGAAACGGTGTCGCCGCGCGTGGTGGAAATCACGGCGCAAGACATTAAATTCTTGAAGTCTCTGAAGATCTCGTTCGATGACGAACTCTAGGATTTTCGCGGCGCTGATCCTGGCTGCCTCTGCCGGGCTTGCGCTTGCCCAGGTTCCGGCCGCTCGCGCGCAAGTGAACACCAGCGCGCCCATCGCCGTGAAGCTAAAAGCTAAAAAACCCGTATGGCTGAAAGCAGAAGTAATTCATGCGGACAATCACACGCTGATGGTGCGCGAAGAAGCGAATACGTTGAACGTTCATACGTTTACGTATGCGGACAAAGCGCAGAAAAAAATGAGCAAGGTGCTGGACGCGGGCGGCTATCAAAGCGGCGATCGCATTAAAATTTTGTGGATGGCCGGGGGGTCCGAGGCGCTCGACATCAAAGGCAAACCTTCGAAGGCCATTTGATCGTTCTTACAGACCCGCTTCTGAATCGGCATTCCCACGCAGCAAACCGCAGTCTGGATTGATTTCATGATTCGCCCGCCCGCCGTTTCCGGCCGTTTTTATCCCTCTGATGAAAAGAAGCTCGCTCGCGAAATCGAGCAATATACGACGAGCACAAACAAGAGCGAGAAAGCGTTCGCCCGCGGATGCGTGGTTCCGCATGCCGGATATATGTATTCGGGACACGTAGCGGGGGCGGTTTACTCCGCGATCGAAATTCCTGCGCGATGCATTTTGCTGGGCCCGCGGCATTTCCCCGGCGGAGAGGCGATGGCGATTATTTCGGAGGGAAGCTGGCGGACTCCATTCGGCTATGCGCAAATCGATTCGGAACTGGCTGAAGAACTCAAGCGGGGGTGCCCGCTTCTGCGTGAAGACCGTGTGGCGCACGAGCGCGAGCATTCTCTCGAGGTGCAGGTTCCTTTTCTGCAACAGCTGGCGGAAAAGCTTCGATTCGTTCCTGTAGTGCTTGCAACGCAACGCTACGCGGAGCTCGAATCGTTAGGCCATGCGGTGGCACGGGTGATCGCGGCTCACTCCGAACCTGTGCTGCTCGTCGCGAGCACGGATATGAATCACTATGAAAGCGACGCGATCACGCGGGTGAAAGATCAGAAGGCAGTCGAACGGATTCTGGCGCTCGACCCGCGCGGTCTTTACGATACGGTGAGGTCCGAGGAAATCAGCATGTGCGGCTATGCTGCGACGGTTGCGATGCTGGTTGCCATGCGCGATCTTGGCGCGAAGGATGCGGAGTTAATTCGATACGCGACTTCGGGGGATATTACCGGCGATTGGAACGAAGTGGTCGGTTACGCGGGCATCGTCATTCGCTGATAGGCTTGACGACGCTCGCGTTCGCGACAGCTGTCCGTTTTTCTCACACTAACTTCTATTGGACGGTCAGCAACAAATAGGTGGAATGCGTTCTTGTTCCATCGGTGGCGGTGATAACCACGGTTTGATTGGTCACAGCCGGAGGCGGAGGGGGCGTGGTGCCGCCGCCGCTGCCACCGCCGCAGGCGGCAATACCGAGCAAGCTGCCGACTAACAGAAGGCTCGCTACTACGCTCCAGCGGAGTTTGCGTCTGCGTGCTTGAATCCCGAGCCACATAATTGCAAAACCCACGAAGAGCAACATCCATCTCCCCGATCCGGGCTGATCTGCTGTTGGGTTGGTTCGATGGCCCATTGGGCTCAACATGCCGTTAGCCGTGTTCATAAGCATCAGCGGAACTTGAACGGCGGCGGTGCCGGTAACCGCAACCGGCGTGGTAGGAGTAAAAGCGCAAGTGGTTCCCGTCGGCAGGCCAGAGCAAGACAAGGTGACTGTTCCGGTGTATCCCGTCGTTCCCGTTAGGGTGACCGTGGTGTTTTGGCTGCCGCCCGCGGTCAACGTCACAGTTGTGGGCGTCGGGGGCGTAGCCGGCAAGGACACGCTGAAATCCGGCGCGATGATTGCTGATGCGAAACCGGTAACGAAATTGGCGACGTTCAGTGAGCCAAGGCCCGTAGCGAGGTTATAGTCGCTCGAGGCGTTGTATCCCAGTGAGCCAGTTAAGGGTCCAGTCTGAACTGTGGTAAGGCCGAATGTATCGCTGCCGGAGGCGTCGGTGCAGTCCGGCGTGGCCGGAGTGCAGGGCATGGCGTTTGTTCCGGTGATGGCGTGATAAATGTTGGCTTGCGCCGCCAGGGTGTACTGCACAGGATTGGGATTGCCCTGATTTTCCCCTGTTTGTTGGACGACCAGAGCCATTACTCCAGCCATCGCGGGCGTGGCCACGGAAGTGCCGCCGAAGCCTTGGAAATCGTTGAATGGAGAAGTCAGATCACAGCTGCTGGTGCTGCTGCCAGACCCCGTATTGGCGTCCATCTGGCATACGATATAAAAACTCCCATTGAAGAATCCGCTGGCCGAAAAAAAAGAAAGATCCGGGATGTCACGTTTGCCGTCGTTCGGCACGCCCGGACCTGCTTGCCAGGATGGCTTGGAATAGCCCCCGATGCATGCCGCTGCGTTCACAGGATTGCCGAACGTGCAAGCGCTCACTCCGCCACCGCCGCCAATAACGCCTTGAACTTGACTGGTGATCTCTGAATTGTTGCAGTTGGCCAGCGGATCTGTGCTAAAGCCGATGACGCCCCACAGGCTGCTGGAGCAAGCGTTATTCCAAACCACTTCCGGGATGTAAGACAAGGCTGACGATTGCGTAGACGGAGTGTTGGTCGGACTCCAATATTGGCTGAGAACAGTTCCGCTAGAATTGATGTCGTTGAAATCGGTGCCGCCGACAGCAACATTGAACGGCGTGGAAGCAAATCCGCTGACCTGAAGGCCGGACACTGCGCTGGTGGCGGCAGCGTTGGCGGTGCCGGTATCGCAAGCCGCAGAACCCTCGTCACCCGAGGCGATGAATACGGACATACCTTCTGCGGCTGCTTGCTGCCACATGTCGTAATAAAACAAATTGCCCGCCGAGCCGAGATCCAATTCGCACGCACCGTAGCTTTCGGTGAGGATGGGAGCCAGATTATTGTCAACGATGTAGGTGGAGGAAAGATCCACGCCGTTGCTGGTGTTGGTGGATGCCGACTTTACGAAATTGATTGTGGCACCCTTGGCGATCGCGCCGGACCACTGAGTGTCAATGTCCGCTTCGGCTTCGTCGTCATTTCCCCCAGGGCCGATTATCGGCGGAGCGCCGGCGTCGGGATTTTGAGTGATCATCAGATGTGAGGCTGGGAGGCCAAACATGCTCCTAAAACTTACATTGTCTTGCGCATTGATATCCGTCTGCCCCACAACCGCGATGGTCACGCCTGTTCCGTCGTTGCTCGCTGTCCAGCGCGGCAGGACGTTATAAATCGTGGCGAAATCGGTCGGGCCCACGCCAAAACAGCTCGTTTCGCAAAAACCATTCGTGGTTGTATATGTGAACTCCGAGTGCACCCGCGCTACTTTCCCCGTCTCTTTCGACTTAATGAACTCGCCGGCATGTACATTGGCAGGCTTCCAGCGGAAGTTGTGCAGCGTATGCACACCCGCTACGACGGGCGTAAGCGCCGTGGGAATCTGCGGATCGCTCGAGTTCGCCCAGTGCTGTTCCCCGTTAACGACGTAGCTGTGAATCGCGGTGTGGAAAGCTTGCTGCACTTGTGCGGCGTTGCCGGAAAAATTGATCACCGTGCGGCCGTTTGAAACGTTGACCACCTGGAATCCGTGCGATCCGAGCCACGACGTGATGGTTTGAATGTCCTGGTCCGCGGGGCCGAATTGTTGGCCAAATTGCGCGGGGGTGAGCCACTTGTGAAAATTGGGCGAGGATTTATCGAGTTGCTCGGCCATTAGCTTAGCGAGCGCGGCTTCCTGCTGCGGGCTGCGCTTCAGGACCAGCAGCATGTTCTCCATCGGGAGAGTGGCGGGCGCCGGTCCGCGGTCGAATTCCGCGCGCGCGAGCGGATAGGTGTTGTGCTGCAGCACAGTGAGTTGGCTCTCGTCCACTGCCTGCGTGATGCGCGGCTGCACGAAAGTGTTTTGCGCCGAAGCTTGCAGCGCGGGAATTGAAAGTAAAGTAAAGAGCGCGACGAACTGGACAGTAAGTAGTTTTTTGGGTGTCATAGGCGTGATTAATTCAGATGCAGATAGGTCCTATACGGATGGTTCGAGCATAGCGGTAATTCGCAAAAAATGTCAACCTGGCCACATGGCCAGTTCTAAAACTCTTTCCAGAGGCGAGAAAGTAAGAGGACTCCAATATGGACTTGGAAAAGGAGTTAGCAATACCTGCTAACGCTAGCTCAGGACAGCGGCGAATGCGAGCCGCGGATCCGGCTGGCGAGCGACCGGGCGCGCTGGCGGGCAATGTCGATGAATTTGTCGTCCGCGGCTAGCTGATCAAGCGCGGGGAGCAGCCGTTCGGGCTCCGGGAACAGCTTGTTATTGTAGTCCTGCTCGATCTGCAGCAAGACATCGTTGACTCCCAGGCGGTCGTAGCGCATGGTGCGCTCCAGGTCGGATAGGTCCGTCGCCTGACGGGAGAGGCCTTCGAAGATCACGGTCAATTGGCCGGCGGAATCGTCGAGCGTGTAGTTGAACTTGACCTCGTGGTTCTCGCTGCCCTTATCGTAGCGGAAGGTCTTCTCCCCCAAGTTCGCGATGCGCCGGTGTACGTCCAAATCCACGCCTTGGAAATTATGCAATTTTGCCGCCAGTGCAAAAATTTTTACGGACAAGGCAGCGCTGACTTCGAAAGGCTGAGGATTAGCAGCTTCGTCCAACTGGCGGACATCGAATGTTCCGTGCCCGGCTTCGTTCAACTTGATTTCGACGAATTCCGGATAGCTGGATTTAAAAATTTTGCGATAGGTGATTGTGGGGCTATCGGCGGAAGGAAGGCCAGTTATCGCCAGGCTCCTGCCTGACGCCTCGCCGGCGACGCAGAAAGCTACGAACGCAAAAGCGGCTACGAGAAACGCGGGGGAAATCCTGCGAGACCCTAAGGCGACGTGAGTGTTTCCAAATCCGATCATCGCCAGCGAGGCTACCACGATGTCAACGAGGCTGTCACGATTCCAAGATGCGGGCGGAGCGGATGCGGTTGCGCAGAGCTGGTGTATTGCGAATTACGCTGCGGGATACCACAACCACAGGTGCCGGGGACATGGCTGCATTCATGCGCTCGTGCGCTCGGGCAAGGTGTGCGTGACAAAGCGCCACGGCGAGCGCGTCGGCTGCGTCGGCGGGCTCCGGAACTTCTGCCAAGCCGAGTGCGGAGCTTACCATTTGCTGCATTTGCTGCTTCGATGCGGCGCCGTGTCCCGCGACACTGGATTTCACTTCGCGAGGCGAATAGCTATGCGCGGGGATTGAAGCTTGCGCCGCAGCGAGAAGAACGACCCCGCGTACTTCCGCGAGCTTTAGCGCGGTCTTCACATTCAGCGCGGCGAACACGGATTCGACGGCCACAGCGTCGGGCGCGAATTCAGCGACCAAGCGCGAAATCAGCGAGTGGATTTCGTACAAGCGCGCGGCAAGTGTCGCGCGCGCGGGAAGTTTAAAGGATCCGAAACGCACCAGGCGCGGCGTGGAGCCGACGAATTCGATGATGCCGTAGCCGGTAGCGCCGGCTAGCGCCGGATCCACGCCGAGCACGCGCAGCCCGCGCGCTTTTGTGTTCAGTCTTGCGGTGTGAAGTGAAGGCATGGCCCGCACAAGTGTACGTGCGGGCCGGAAATGAAGGCTAGCATTTTTTCGGTAGGAGCGACCCGAAGAGAACTATCCGGCTACGGCAGCCTGGATTTCCTTTTCGTCGATATCGAAGTTCGCGTAAACGTGTTGCACGTCGTCGTGATCTTCCAGCGTTTCCATCATGCGAACCATTTGTTGGGCTTGCGCGCCGGTGAGCTTCACGTAATTCTTCGGGATGAAGCCAACTTCCGCGGAAGAGGGCTTGATGCCCGCAGCAGTCAGAGCTTCGCGAACTTTTTCCATGGCTTCCGGAGGAGTGGTGACTTCCCAGGCCGAGCCGTCGTCGCGCAAATCTTCAGCGCCGGCGTCGAGCACGATGCTCATCATTTTGTCTTCGTCCGCAGCTTCTTTCGGCACCACGATGTCGCCCTTGCGGTCAAACATCCAACCTACCGCGCCGGTTTCAGCCATGTTGCCGCCGTTCTTTGAGAGCATGTGGCGAATCTCGCTGACGATGCGGTTGCGATTGCTGGTAACCACTTGAACTAACAGGCCAACGCCGCCCGGGCCGTAGCCCTCGAAGGTTACTTCGTCCAGGGTCTCGCCTTCGAGATTCCCCGCACCGCGCTGGATCGCGCGCTCGATATTGTCGTTGGGCATGTTCTCGCCCTTGGCGGTGAGAATGGCGGTGCGCAAGCGTGGATTGGTATCCGGGTCAGTTCCGCCGGTGCGCGCAGCGATGGTCAATTCGCGGATTAGCTTGGTGAAAACCTTGCCACGACGAGCGTCCGTGGCGGCTTTCTTGTGTTTAATTGTGGCCCATTTTGAATGTCCGGACATGAATAAACCTTTTACAGGAAGTATGGCAGGAGCAGCAGTAGCTCTTGCCGCGACAGTGTAGCAGCAGCCCCGAAAACAGGCAAGCGAAGGGCTTCCAGGGTATTGGGTCAGTTTCCGATTACGCGACTAGCCGGGCACGTTGGATTGCTCCGGTTTGCCCGTAGTCCACAAGGTGTCCGTGAACAACGGAGAACTAGTCTGTTTGGTCGAAGTAAGGCTTAGTTCTCAGCTTGAGAAAGACGATCGGTGTCGCCATGACGGCAGCTCCGATGAGGAAGGCGAAGACCGCACTCCATTGGTTGGGACGCGCCGCACAAAAAGTAGAAATTCCAAGGGGAAAGAACAGGAGCGTTGCTGTAATAAGCCCGGGTGAAAACCGTCCTCGGGTCCAGACGAAAGGAGCTAAATGGAAGAATGCCGCATTAATCAGCATCAAGGCCGGAAATCCCAATGCGACCTCTGGCCATACCGACGCCAGCTGTGTCGCTACGACGCCAAGCACAACTACCACACCATTGGCCACATAGAAATCGCCCCATTCGGTAGGCAGATGGAGAACGTTGCGAGCCCAATTTCGCCAATCGAAAACGAACTCTTCAAGGATGTGGATTCCATATGCGGCGAGGCAGAGCCACAACATAAACTGCAATTTCGGCATACCGCATTTTAAACGAATTTTTGGCTGCCGAGGGGGTACAAGCCTCCACTTTTCCGGTAACGCGACTTATCAGGAGTTGGGGCTGCGAGTGTGGTAAAACATGCAGGAAGAATGAACTACGTCAGCGATGATGCTCTTGGCCACAATTATTTTCGTGGCAGTTTCGGTCTCGGGACTTGGAATAGATGGTGTCATTTGGCACCTTGGGTCTCCGTTCTTTTGGCTGCCAGCAATCATTATTTCGGTGCAGGATTCCTGTGGGAATATCGAAGACTTTCAAAGTGACGGCCTGACGCGCCAGGTCGGACAAGTGACGGTCTGGCGGGGCCACATCTCCGGTAACGCGACTAATCAGGCAAGTGGAATTGGATCGATGAACGCAAACGCGTTTCCCATTAATTACCGTCTGAAGGACAGAAAGAGGATGAAAACGGTGCCGCTTCGCCCTTTCGCTAAAACTAAAACTCGTCAGCGATGATGCATACTGGCCGTATAACGATAGTCGGGCGCATGTCAAGTAACGCCGCCTGCGCCGAGGCGGATTCGGGTGGTCATCGAGCCCACGTGGGCGATCAAGATCTCAGGGATCGCCGCCGCGATACCGGGCATGTTGTGGTGCTCGGCATACCACAGTCGCGTGTAGCCGAAGCGATCGACTGCTTGAGCGAGTTCGGCGGCGGCCTGTAGCGCGGCAACGCTTGTGCCGCCCTCGACGAGCGGAACCAAGTCGAGC
>JBEKHP010000042.1:0-27741 GCA_050012235.1 Candidatus Acidiferrales bacterium
GTGGTGATTTCCACGGCGACGAAATCGCTTCAAGAGCAACTCTTCAACAAGGATGTTCCCTTCCTGCAGAAACATTTTGCTCCGAATCTGAAAGCGGCGCTGATGAAGGGGCGCAACAATTTTCTTTGCCGCACGAAAGTGAATCAAATGGAGGGGCAGGCGGTGCTGAAAGGCATCGACGAGATCGACTGGTTCTCGCAGATACGCGACTGGAGCAAGCTGACGGAAACGGGAGATCGCAGCGAGTTGACGTTCCTTCCTGACGATGCGGAGCTGTGGCACCGGATCGATGCGCGCAGCGACCTATGCACCGGGCAGAAATGCAGCGACTTCAACCGGTGCTTTATAACGGCGATGCACCAGCGGGCGCAGGAAGCGGACCTGATTATCGTGAACCATCATTTATTTTTTGCGGACCTGGCGATTCGGCAAGACGATTTCGGGTCGATCCTGCCGGAATATTCGGCGGTGGTGTTCGATGAGGCGCACGAGATCGAAGATGTGGCGAGCGATTACTTCGGCAGGCGAGTTTCAAGCTATCAATTTGAGGAGCTATCGCGAGACACCGAAAACATGTTGCGAGTGCTGCGGATCGAAGCGGGGCCGGTTCGCAAGCATTTGACGCGCGTGCGGGAACGCGGGCGAAGCTTTTTCGAGAATTTTCCGGAGCGCGAAGGGCGGTTCGCGTTTGGAGCTGCGGAGAGGAAAACATTTCTGGAACAGCATCACGAGGCGTCCGACGGGTTGGCTGCCGCGGTGAAGCGGATCGAAACGGAATTATCGGCGATGACGCCCAAGCCCGAGGAAGTGATCACGCTGGCGCGGCGCGCGGCGGAATTGCGGCGGGAGCTTGCGTTTTTGATGGAGAGCGAGGAGAAGAGTTACGTTTATTGGTACGAGCGGCGGGGAAAAGGCGTGATTCTGACGGCGACGCCGATTGACGTGAGCGAAATCCTGCGCGAAAAACTTTTCGAGCAATTCGACAGCGTGGTGCTGACCTCGGCGACGCTGGCGGTGGGCAGCAGGTTCGATTATCTGAAACAGAGGCTGGGAGTGTTGCCGGCGAAGGAAGTGGTGCTGCCGCAGGAGTTCAACTTCCGCGAGCAGGCGCTACTTTATATTCCGGCGGGAATGCCGGACGTGCGGCATGAGACGTTTTCAGCGCGCTGCGCGCAGGAAATTGCGAAGATGCTGGAGATTTCGCAGGGGCGGGCGTTTTGTCTCTTTACCAGCTATGCGCAGATGAGGGACGTTTACCAGCGCGTGTCGGGCAACGTGGGATTTCCGCTGCTTTTGCAAGGGACGGCGCCGAAGTCGGTGCTGCTGGACCGGTTTCGAACGACGCCGAACGCGGTGCTGTTCGCGACCGCGAGTTTCTGGCAAGGGGTGGACGTGCCGGGAGCACAACTTTCTTGCGTGATCGTGGATAAGCTGCCTTTCGCCGTTCCCAGCGATCCGATCGTGGCGGCGCGGGTGCGGGCGTTGCAGGAGGACGGGCGGAATGCGTTCGCTGAATATCAAGTTCCGGAGGCGGTGCTGGCGTTAAAACAAGGGTTCGGACGACTGATCCGGTCGAAGACGGACCGGGGGATTCTGGCGATTCTGGATAACCGAATCTCGCGGATGCAGTATGGTAGAATTTTTCTCGAGTCCCTGCCTGAATACAAAACCACGCAGGACCTGGCCGAAGTGGCGCGCTTCATGGATGCCGAGTAGGAAGCGCGCGGAGTGCGCGAACGGGGACACGGCTGGAAGGACAAGGCATGTACGAAGTGAGTGTGGATGAAACATTTGCCGCAGCACACAATTTGCGCGGCTACAAAGGAAAATGCGAGAACCTGCACGGGCACAACTACAAGGTGCGTGTGACGCTGGCGGGCAAAGAAGTTGATTCCGTGGGGCTGTTATACGATTTCGTGCACTTGAAGCAAGTGATTCAAGGCGTGATTCGGTCGCTGGATCATAAATATTTGAACGAGCTTTCGCCGTTTGATGTAGTGAATCCGTCGGCTGAAAATATCGCAAAGTATATTTACGATCAGACGGCGAAAGAGCTTCACCAAGTTCCGAACGGGGCGGGAGTTTCCAGCATTACGGTGTGGGAAACGGACGTGACGGCGGCGACGTACCGACCGTAGCGGCGCAAAAAAAGAAAGAGCAGATCCCTCACACCCGTCCGCAAAGTACGCGGCCGGGGATTCGGGATGACAGGGTGTTGCCAGGGACGACGGTGTTGGAGATTGATCGAGCACTGCGGCTGCAGAAGCCGAGTGGAAAGTTAAAACATGAACCGAGCGCTCTTAGTCATCGCGATACCGGCTTTCGTGGTCTCCATTTTCTGGCTCACGATCGGGTGGGGATGGAGAACAGCACTGGTCGCGGGCTGCTTGGAACTTGCGATTGCGATCGGAGCCGCCGTTTACATGAAACGGCGAAACAACGAACCGCCAAACCCCAGGTGCGGCGGAGTGATAGAGTAGGCGCAGGAATCCCACGGGTTTGCCATGGTAATCACCGAAATATTCAAATCGATTCAGGGAGAGGGTACCCGCGCGGGCTTGCCATGTATTTTCGTGCGTTTGACAGGATGCAATCTTCGCTGCACGTGGTGCGATACGGCGTACGCGTTTCATGGCGGGACGAAACATTCGATCGAGGAAGTTCTGGAGAAAGTGCGGGCGCTGGCTGGAGAGGGAGAGAGGCGCGTGACGCTGGTGGAAATCACGGGCGGAGAGCCGCTGTTGCAGGCCGAGACTCCCGCGCTGGCAGAAAAACTGCTAGCATCCGGCTACACCGTGATGATCGAAACGAGCGGCGAGCAATTTGTGGGCACGTTACCGCATGGCGTAATTAAAATTGTGGATGTAAAGTGCCCGGATTCAGGCGAGCCGGAGACATTTGACATGGCGAACCTGGAAGCGGTGGGAGCGAACGACGAAATCAAGTTCGTGATCTCCACGCGGCGCGATTATGATTTCGCGCGGGATTTTGTGAAGACACACCGGCTGACGGGGCGCGTTCATGAAGTGCTTTTTTCGCCGGTATTCGCCGATCCGGAAGGCAAG
This sequence comes from Candidatus Acidiferrales bacterium, assembly GCA_050012235.1. Taxonomy (GTDB): domain Bacteria; phylum Acidobacteriota; class Terriglobia; order Acidiferrales; family UBA7541; genus Palsa-295. The sequence continues at coordinate 3,066 of JBEKHP010000042.1, forward strand.
TGGGCAGGACTGACGGCGCGCGAACTGGCGGAGTGGATTCTGGAGGATGGATTGCAGGTGCGCTTGGGATTACAGTTGCACAAATTTATCTGGGACCCGGCGATGAAAGGTGTCTGAGGCGGCGCATCTATTGTGAGCAAAAAAGCCAAAGCGGTGGTATTACTCAGCGGAGGAATGGATTCCTGCGTCACGGCGGCGATTGCAAATGAGACGCACAAGCTTGCGCTACTGCATGCGAGCTATGGACAGCGGACAGAGCGGCGCGAGCGGCGGGCGTTTGAGGAGATCGCGGATTTTTACGGCGCTGACGAACGCCTTGTGATCCGGCTGGATTCTTTGGCGCAAATTGGGGGCTCCGCGCTCACCGATGCGGACATCGAAGTGCCCGAAGCGGGAGAAGCTCTTGCGCATGGGAGCGAAGTTCCGATTACGTACGTTCCGTTCCGCAACGCGCATTTTCTTTCCGCCGCGGTGAGTTGGGCGGAGGTGATTGGCGCAACTGCAATTTTCGTGGGAGCTGTGGCGGAAGACAGTTCGGGCTATCCGGATTGCCGGCCGGAGTATTATCGCGCTTTCTCGGAACTGATACGCCAGGGAACGAGACCTGAGACGCGGATTGAAATCAAGACGCCGGTGATCGCGATGCGCAAATCAGAAATCGTGCGGCGCGGCGGGGAGCTTGGCGCTCCGCTGAAGCTGACTTGGTCCTGCTATCAATCAGAAGACGAAGCGTGCGGAACGTGCGATAGTTGCCGGCTGCGGCTGCGGGCGTTTGCGGAGGCGGGGATAAGCGATCCTATCGCGTATCGAGCGCGAGTTGCGCAATAATAGGCGGCGCAAATTACTGAGCGAGGAGAATCTCTTATGAGAAAACTGATTCGCGTCTGGGCGGCTCTGGCGATGGTACTTTTATTTGCGGGGATCGCACTGGCGCAGGATACCGGAAGGTTGGACGGTGAAATTCTTGACAAGGACGGCAAGCCCTACGTCGACGTGAACGTGGAGATCAAGAGTGTCGACACCGGGCAAACGTTCAAGGTGAAAACCGACAAGAATGGAAAATTCGTCCAACTTGGCCTGCGAGCAGGGACCTACACTATCTCGCTCACCAAGGACGATTTCAAATACGGGCCGGAGAAGGTTCCTGTAGATCCCGTGAAGGAAAACGTTTACAGACTGAGTGTCAAAGAGCAGATGGCTAAGGCGGTGGCCGCGCATCCGGAAGAGGTAAAGAAGAAGGAAGAAGAAGAGAATAAATTCAAGGCCATGAAGATGCATTTCGATAACGGAGTGGCGGCAATGGCGGATGCGAGTGATCTGCAAAAGCAGATCAGAGCCGCTGCCACGGCCGACCAAAAAGCACCTCTGCAGGAAAAGCGTGCAGCGGACTGCCAAAAGGCGATTACAGAGTTCCAGCAAGCGGAACAAGGAGTGGGACCTAAAGAGATCGCCAACCACGCAACAGTATGGCAGGACATTGGCGCGGCTAACGAATGCGTTGGGCATTACGACGAGGCTGCCGAGGCATTCCAGAAGGCGGTGGACCTGAAGCCTCAGGCTGCGTATTACGCCGGGCTCAGCACGAATCTTGCAAATTCGGCTGCGGGCCAGACGGATCCCAAAGTGACAGAAAGCAAGCTTGCAGATGCAAACGCAGATTGCGAGAAGGCTCTCGCGCTGGAACCCGCTGCCGGAGGAACGTGCTACAAGAACGTGGGTATAGTGCTCAGCAATAAGGGCCGGCAGAAGGATGCAGTGGTGCCACTGCAGAAAGCAACGCAGGCTAATCCTCAGGACGGCCAAGCATGGTATCTGCTTGGCAGCGCGCTCTCTGCAGGGATTGAACCGAAACAGGAAGGCGACAAGATGATGTATATCATTCCGCCAGGAACGAAAGAGGCGTACCAAAAGTGCATCGATATTGCACCCAATACGCCGCTGGCGGCACAGGCGAAAGAGGCGATCGCTGGACTGGATGCGCTGAGCGGCGGCGCGGACACGACGATCTCGAAGAAGAAAAAGAAGAGCTAGAGGAAGGTTGGAAGCGGACGGAAGGCTTGTGGACGAGCCGGGGAACCTCTTGTTCTGGAAGTGATCCCGGCGCGCATTCTCTTATCTCGACCGGTAGTCCCGGGAGTGTTATCCTCTCGCAGGGCCTTGGGGATCTCGTGGGCGAAGCGAACTCGAATCAAACCAGAATGGAACGCCGGCGAAGCGACCGGCTTTTCGAGTCCGTGCCTCTGATCGTGCGCGGAATCGATCTGCTGGGCCAGCCTTTCGAAGAGCGGACCGGCACGCTGGCTTTCAACCTCCATGGCTGCCGCTATTCTTCCAAGCACCACTTGCCCAGAAATACCTGGATAACGTTAGAGCTGCCGCAGGCGCCACAGCGGCCAAATGTGCGCGCGCGCGTTGCATGGGTGCAGCGCCCGCATTCGATCAGGGACTTTTTTCAGATTGCGGTGGAGCTGGAAGGTCCGGCAAATATCTGGGGAATTGCAGAGCTGCCGGCGGGATGGGCAACCGCGGAGCAATATTCGGAAGGGGCTTCGGAACCCGCTTCGCAACGGGCCTCGGAACGCGCTTCGCAAGGCGACGAGGATACCGTCGCGGAAAGCAAGGCCTTCAACACAGAAAAAACTGAAGCTGAATCTGTATCAACTAACGCTACCGCTTTCCCGGGAAACCTAATGAATGACAGGAACGAATCACTCTCCGTAAGCGAACTCGGCGCCGCAAACAGCCCGCTTTTCCGCGAGCTGCGCAAAGAGCTTGAAGCGCAGGCGCAGGAAGCCATCGCGCACGCGGCGAAACAGGTGCAGGAAGAATTCCTCCGCGCTACGGACGAGAGCGATCGGAAACGGATTACGGCGATCGAGGAATTTTTCGGAAAATGGAGGTCGCAATTCGAACGGGCGCAGACCGGCACGCGCGACGAGCTTTCCAACCAACTGGCGGAGCGGCAGGACGAGTTTCTACGGAGATTCAAAGCGGGGTTTGAGGAAAATTTCGGCAACGCGCACGAGCTGATGGGCGAACTTAACCGTCAAGTGGAGACCCTGCGGGGAGAAACGGAAGCTGCGCGAGAGGCGGCGGGCCGCTTGGCGCAAGCTCGCCTGCAACTGGAGGGCGCAGAGGCTTCCCGTGAGGCGAGCCAGGCCAAGGCGGAGAGTTCGCGGGGAAACTCAGCATCCGGCGAAGATGTGCTGGCAGCGTGGCGCCAGACTCTTACGCACGAGATGAGCGCGGCGCGGGCGCAGTGGAATGAACTCCTGCAGTCGTCCATGGACAGTAACGTGCAGCGGCTGATCGAGCAAATAACGCAACGTTCGCAGGATGTGCTGCGGGATGAGGAATCGAAGATTCGCGAGCGGGTGGCGGAGGCACGGCAACCGTTGACGCAAATTTCTTCCGAAGCGCGCGAAACGCTGAGTGTGATCAAGGCGTCGCTCGACCAGGAGGTTGCGCGGGCGCGCGCGTCATTGGCCGAGATTGAATCGGTAGCGAGCGGGACGAGGGAGTATTCGGCTCAACTGGAAGCGGCGAGCCACGACACTTTGAACGAGCTGCATCGCCGGTTGGAAAAGATCCTGGAATCGCAGACCGCCGAATTAAACCGGCGGGCAGATAACCTGGCGGCGGGAATGGCTCAGCGGATCGGGCCGGCGCTCGATACGCTGCAACAGCAATATCTGAATCGGACGCTCGCACAGGCGGAAGTGAAACTCGCTCCGCATTTGGAACGCGTGCCGGAATTGCTGCGGGAACTGGCTGCGCGCGAAGTGCAAGCGGAAGAGGGTTTGCGGCTGCACCGCGAGCGGCTGCGCCAGGCGTCGGAAAACAATCAGCGGGACGTTTCCGCGCAACTGGCTTTAACGGTCGCGGATGTGCGAAATGATTTTGAACTTGCGCGTAAGGAAGCGCTGGCGAAGTGGAGCGAAGAGCTGGATGCCAACGGTGTGCGCGCGGCTCATTCCGCGGGTGAATCCATCGGCCGGAGTTCCGAATGGTTTCAACAAGAAGCGCGGGCGCGATTGCAAGTGCTGGTGGAGCAGACAATCACGTCAGCCGCCACGGGATTCGAGGAACAGACAGGCGAAGCAACGAAGAAATTCGGAGCCCAGCTGGCGGGAGAATCGGCGAGTCACCTGGCGCAAATTCGGGCACAGGTGGAAAGCGTAGCCGGGGAATCCGCCACTCGCGCGCGCAGCGTACTCGATGAAGCCGCTGCGGCTGCCGCCAGCTCGTTCGGCGAGGTGCTACGGGATATTTCGGCGCAGCGGGCGGAGCAGTTCGCGGAATCCAGCCGGAACACCGTGGGAGAGAGAGCCCAGGAACTCGAACATTCCGCGCGGCAGGTGCTTCAGCGGTTTGAAGCAAGCGCGGAAGAGTCGGTTCAACGTCTTCAAGCGCTGATGGAATCACAGCTGGGGACAAGCATGGAGCAGGCGCGCACATCTTTTTCACGGGAGTTCGCTTCGGACTTGGAAAGTTACCGAGAGGAGCGCGATGCGCACCACGACGAGTGGGCTCAGAGTCTGGATCAGTTGAGCAACGATGCGGTCGCTAAGTATCAGGAGCGTTTGCAGACCGCTGGCGATTCCTGGATGGTGTCCTCGGTGCGGCGGCTGAGCGAACACGGACAGAACGTGATCGAATCGATGTTGCGCTCAGCAGATTTGGCGCTTCGCGAATCGTGCTCGAAGGTGTTCGATGGACTGGCAGAAATGTTGCGTGAACGAACAACAAACGCAGCGGGCGTGGCTGGTTTCAAGCCGGGGATGACGGCTAACCGCGATGTGGAATCGCCGGGTTCGTGAATCGAGGTTCTTAGCATTGCGCTGAAGGCGGGGCCCTGAGGCAGAGTTTAACTTTTCTCTTCTACAAGATATTTTTTCCAGGCAGATCAAACTTCTCTTTTGCCCCTGCGACTTCGAGAACTGAATCAGCAACGTGTTTGACCTGCTCGTCGGTCATGCCGGGAAATAGCGGCAGACTTAAGACGCGGTCGCAGGCTCGCTCGGTAAGCGGAAAAGTCCCGATGGGATCCCCGAGAGAAGAGTAAGCCGGTTGAAGGTGCACAGGCTTGGGGTAATGAATGGCGGTTTCGATTTCCCTTTCGGCAAGCTTGGCGATCACGGAACAGCGATTATTTACGTAGATGACAAACTGGTGATAGACGCACTCGTCGCGCGGATCATCGACGGGCAATTCAAGTCGGGCATTTTGCAAAAAGCGGCGATATTCGCGGGCGATCGCGCGGCGTTTTTCCGTCCAGGCGTTCAAGCGGCGCAGCTTTATGCGCAGGACAGCGCCCTGAAAACCTTGCATGCGGTAGTTGTAACCGACGAACTCGTGAGCGTAACGCGCCGTCTGTCCATGGGAACGAGCGGCACGAGCGAATTGCGCAACCAGATCGTCGTTCGTGGTTAGCGCGCCGCCTTCTCCATAAGCTCCTAAATTTTTCGAGGGATAAAAACTGAATGCGGCGGCGTGGGCCAGGCCGCCAACCCGTTCGCCGCGATAGCGCGCGCCGTGGGCCTGCGCCGCATCTTCCAGGACGCGAAGTTCGTGCCGAGCGGCGATGGCGCGAATGGCGTGCATGTCGGCAGGGCGGCCATATAAATGAACCGGAAGAATGGCGCGCGTGCGGCGGGTTATAGCGCGTTCGATGAGGTTGGGATCGATATTCGCGGTGGCGGGATCAATGTCAACTAGAACAGGCTGGGCTCCGCAATAGGTGATGGCTTCGGCGGTGGCGAGAAAGGTGTTTGGAGTTGTGATGACTTCGTCACCCGGTTGGACGCCGAGGGCGAGCAGACCCAGATGAAGCGCGGCGGTTCCATTGCTCAGCGCAACGCAGTGTCTGGTCCCGCAGAATTCGGCAAATTCTTTTTCAAAAGCCTCGACCTCGGGACCTTGAACGAATGCAGATTCCTGGCAGACGCGGTCGAGTGCGGGGAGAATTTCGTCCCGCAACTCGGCATATTCAGATTTGAGATCGAGAAAAGGTACTTTCATTTGTGCCGCACCCGCGGCGCGAATAAAAACTGTACTGCACGGCAGGCGCGTCCACAAGGGGCGCGGCTCTACAGTTCCGGGCTATTCGACTAAGTGCTTCGCAAGCGGGCCAGTTCCCTTTTGCTAGATATGAGTGAGTGTGCCGGTTATTTTTGTGCGACGCAGGGCCCAGGCGAAAACAGCGAATGAAAGCGGGATTAAAATCATGGCGAAGAGGAGCAATGCTGCGATCGAAGGAAAAAGTTCTCTCCATCCTGCACCGGCTAACAATGCACCACGCATACCTTCCAGCGAATACGTGACTGGAATCAATCGCGCCAACACCTGCAAGGGCGCGGGCAAAACTGAGACGGGATACATCATTCCGCCGAGCAAACCGGAAAGTCCCAGGACGATCCATTTTGCGGGATTGCCGCGTTTGAAGAGGATGGAGTATCCAGCGGAGAGAATTCCCAGGCCGGCGAAAGCTAATATTGAAGCGAGGAGAATCGCCACGGCTCCGAGCCAGTTAGCGGAACGCGGAGCGAATCCAAAGAGCAAAACTCCCCAGGCGAGATAGACGCAGGTGCGAACGGCCAGGGCCACGAAGGGATAGACTGCCGAACCAGCGAGGATTATAGGGAGGGGTGTTTGCGTTACGAGCAAAGCCTCTAACGTGCGATTCTGGCGGGCTTCTTCGAGGCTGGCGTCGAAGGCGCTGAGCGAGACGCTGAGGTAATCGAAAAAAGCAAATCCAACCAGGGCGAAGGCAAAATAATTCGCGCCGGCGGGAAGTTCGCTCGATAGTTCGGGGCTCTGAACGAAGCGCGACAAGTAATAAAAGGTCGCTACACCGAAGAGAGCCTCGATGGTTTCGAGCAAAAGCGCGCCGCGATAGCCGCGCGCAATCGCGAAATCGCGCCAGAAGAATGCGGCTACTTTCCGAAGATTGGAAGCGAGATTCACGGTGTCGCCTCCGCCGACTCGGAATGGCGCACAAGGCTTGAGACCGCAGCGGCAAAAGCGGAAGTGTTTGTCGAAGCGCAAAGTCCGCGGGGCGAATCGCAGGCGATCACGCGGCCGGCGTCCAGCAGGACGACGCGGTCAGCGATTTCTTCAACTTCGCTTAAGGTGTGCGAGGCAAAGAGAAGAGTGGTGCCGCGAGCGCGAACGAGGTCATCCCGCAAGAGGCGACGAAGATCCGACGCGGCAAGGGGGTCCAGGCTCCGGGTGGGTTCGTCGAGCAACAGAATGACGGGGCTGTGAAGCAAGGCTCGGGCCAGGCCGAGACGATGCATCATCCCGGTGGAGAAGGTTCGGACCTGGCGATCCAAATCGTCGTCTTGGATTCCCACGGATTCGGCCATGCTTGCGATTCGCTTTCGCGATTCGGCAGGGCTCAGGTTGTTCATCGCGGCGAAGAAAAGAAGATTCTGGCGGGCGCTTAGGCGGCTGTAAAATCCTTCGTCTCCTCCGGTGTGGTACCCAAACTGGCGGCGCGCTTCGGCGGCTTCGCGCTCGACGTCAAAACCTCCGAGGGTGGCATGCCCGTGTGTGGGAACGATCAAAGTGGCGAGGATGCGGAGTAAGGTGGATTTCCCCGCGCCATTCGAACCTATCAGCGCAACGGATTCTCCCTGTTCCACAGTGAAAGAAACGCCTGCAAGGGCCATTTCAGTGGGGCGCGCGAGCGGCTGGATGAGGGCACGCCAGCCCGTCAAGGCGGGCGGGAAATATTTTTCGAGCAGGTCGACGGAGATTGCGGGTGCCGGCATCCTGCTGGTTATAACCGAGTTTACCGCGCCGAATCCAGTTCCGTCATTGCAGGGCGACGGAGAGTATGGTTAGAATAACGCCAGCGTGTACGAACTTACTTGGCGTGGTGCGTTTCGAGCGTTCACACACAGCCGGGTTTGCCGGCGAAATCAAATACCCAGCCTTGAAGGAATTTAGGCGCCCCTATGGACGCATCGCTCTCCGTGCATTCCATCGTAGTCGCAGCCAGCGAACAAGTGTCCTGTCCGTTGGGAGAAGAGTCTGCAATATTGAGTTTAAAAAACAGCGTCTATTACGGCATGAATCCGGTGGGAACGCGAGTCTGGGGCCTGCTGAAGCAACCGCGAAGCATCGAGGAGCTGCGAGATACTTTGCTGAATGAGTATGAGGTGGACGCTGAGCTTTGCGAGCGAGATCTTTTGAATTTGTTGGAGAAAATGCGCAGCGAAGGGCTGATTGAAGTGAGAGGCGCGGCGACTCCTTGAGTCCGGCACTATCGCACTTCGTGGCTTTCAAGCTTTAAACGATGTCCGGACATTTTTAACGCGACTTCTTGCAGAACGGCGGGTTGAAATTGACGATGGAGACTTGGCGAAATTTTTGGCGACTGAGCGGATTCGAGCGAGGCATCGCGCTTGAAGCGGCCGCAGGCTTGACGGTCACCTGGTTGGGATTGCGCCTTGCGGGATTTCGCCGCTGGAAAAGCGTGCTGGAGTGGCTTGCGCCAAGGGCGGTAGCTGGGGCGGGCTCGTCCAATGTTTCGCTGGAAGAGACGGCGCGGCAGATTTCGCGAATGGAAGAAGCGGCAGCGCGAAATCTTTTTTTCGGGACAAATTGCCTGGAACAGTCGCTGGTTCTTTGGTGGCTGCTTCGAATACGGGGTATAGCGGCGGAACTGAAGATCGGCGCGCGGAAGGATTTGAACCGCTTCGAAGCGCATGCGTGGGTTGAATTCCACGGGGCGATCCTGAACGGCTTCGGGGAAGAACATCTCCACTATTCACCATTCGAAGGGCAGGCAACGTCGATGGGGACGGAAACACATTGAGCGGAATCGTGGGGATGTTCGACCGAAGCGGTGCGCCTGTCGATCGCGCACTCCTGGGGTCGCTGACGCATTTTCTTTCCTACGTGGGTCCGGATACTCGAGACACGTATTCGAACGGGTGCGTCGGGCTTGGGCACACGATGCTGCGAACTTCCAGAGAATCCCTGCACGAGAGGCAGCCGGCCGGACTTGGCGGGCAATTTTGGATCACGGCTGACGCGCGAATCGATTGTCGCGATGAACTGCGGCGAGAATTCGAGCAGGCAGAACCAAATTATCGCCGCGTCGTGACAGACTCCGAGTTGATTCTGCAAGCCTATGCTCTATGGGGCGAGGAATGCGTCCGGCACCTGCGCGGGGATTTTGCATTCGCGATCTGGGATGCACGCGAGGAAAAACTTTTTTGCGCGCGCGATCACTTCGGATTGAAACCTTTCTACTACGCCGAAATGGGCGAGGTTTTCGTTTTCAGTAACACACTCAATTGCGTGCGCTTGCACCCGGAGATTTCCGACGAGTTAAACGACGCGGCCGTGGGCGATTTCCTGTTATTTGGGATCAACTGCGAGCTGACGACGACAACTTTTCGCGACATTCGCAGATTGCCGCCGGCGCATTGCCTGTCCGTGTCCGCCGAGGGTATTCGAATTTCGCGGTACTGGTCTGCTCCCACTGATGGCGCCATTCGCTATCGCAGCGCCGACGAATATGCGGAGCACTTTCGATTTCTCCTGCAAGGCGCTGTTGCCGACCGCTTGCGAACCGAGCGTGCTGGAATTCTGCTGAGCGGAGGATTGGATTCGGCGGCTCTGGCCGCCACCGCGCGCGAGATTTCCGGGAATTCGCCGGGCGCTACGGACTTGCGCGCTTACACGAATATTTACGAGCCGCTGACTTCCGATCGAGAAGGAGCTCTGGCTAAAGAAGTTGCGGATTTTCTGAAGATTCCGATTCGGTTTCTGGAGATCGATGCATTCAAGCTCTTTGAACGCTGGAATGATCCGGAATTGAGCAGCCCCGAGCCGGTTGACGACCCACTATTTGCGGGCCTATTCGATCAGTACGAGATGATTGCGCGGGATTGCCGGGTAGCACTGTGCGGCGAAGGCAGCGACAACTTGATGCATTTTCAGATGCTGCCTTACGCAAAGCACATGCTGCGATCGCGAGATTTTCGCGGACTGCTGCGGGAAATGCCGAGTTATCTGCGCTTGCGGCCTTCGGTTTGGCCGGGAATTCGCCGGCGTATCAAGAGAGCCTTCGGGAAAGACCCCAAGGCGCCGTTATTTCCGCGCTGGCTGGATCCCGATTTCGACCGGCGTCTCGATCTGAAAGGGCGATGGAGAGAGTGGAGCGAGCTGCCGGCTTATCAGCCGCATCCGATCCGGCCGAAGGCGCACGCTTCGCTATTGATTCCGCATTGGGCGAGTATGTTTGAACAGGAAAGCCCCGGAGTGACACATTGCCTGGTGGAAACGCGCTACCCATTTCTGGATTTGCGGGTGGTGGATTATTTGCTCGCGCTTCCTCCTTTTCCTCTCTGCTTCGAGAAGAGCCTGTTGCGCGACGCGATGGAGGGACGTTTGCCCGAAAGCTGCAGACTTCGACCGAAAACAGCCCCTGCTTTTGATCCCTTAGTTCGCTGCTTGCATCAGGCGAAAGCGGTGGAATTGCTGGATCAAGTGCAGTGGAGCGCCGACATGGACGGTTATGTGAAGCGGTCTTCTCAAAAGCCGTCGGGACGGGAAGACTTTCCAGAGCAGATTGCGCTGGATATTCGCCCGGCATGCCTCAACTTTTGGTTGCAGTCATCGCGCAGAGTCCGGTATAACAAGCTTGCGGGGGTTAGCAATGCCTAAAGAGTCGAAACAGGAGATTAAGAAACCTTACTTCACTCCTGTCCTAACTATTTATGGAACCGTCCGAGAGCTGACACAGACAAAGGGTCTGCGTTCAACGAAAGACGGCGGCAAATTTCCGCACATTAAAACGCATATGTAAATGGCTGCATATGTTTGATATTTCAGTTTGGACGAAGTGAACTTCACTTATTCGGTCTTCGGTTTACTGCTCCAGTCAAATCTTCCCATTCCGGAACTGATTGCTGAGAAGACGTCTGCCTCGATTCCGTCCGTGATCGTTCACATGGATGCTTCCCCTTATGGTGCGGGCGAAATTCGGAGCGAGCAGGAAGCTTTGACCTACACGAGCGCTTACACCGATGAGGCGGGGCAACCAGCGCTTCGCATCTGGAAAATCGCGGGAAGTGGTCTGCTGCGACTTGCGTACTACGATGGGACACAATTTTGGATGAATCGCGAGGGAACGGAACTGTGGGCGCAGTGGCCGAAAAATTTGACAATTGAAGATGCAGCAACGTATTTGCTGGGGCCGGTGCTGGGGCTCTTGTTGCGGTTGCGAGGAGTGACGTGCCTTCATGCGAGCGCCGTGGCGTTCGCTGGCCACGCGATTGCTTTTGTGGGCTCCGAGGGAGCTGGGAAATCGACAACGGCCGCGCTTATGGCCCGGAAGGGCTGCGCGGTAATTTCCGACGATGTGGTCGCGCTGGTGGAGCGGAACGGTGCTTTCTACGTTTATCCGGCGTATCCGTATCTTTGCTTGTGGCCTGATTCGGTGACGATGGTTTACGGGCCGGACAAGCAGTTGCCAAGTTTTTCGGCTAGCTGGGAAAAACGGCTGCTTTCGCTGGCTGGAAATAATTTACGATTCGAGGCGCAGGCTTTGCCGCTGGGCGCAATCTTTGTGTTGGGAGAGAGAAGTTTGGCGCCGGACGCGCCTTTTCTGGAACGATTGACGCCTCGGGAGGGCTTGCTCGCGCTGGTGGCAAATTCGTTCGCAACTAATCTGCTGGATAAAGAAATGCGAGCGCGCGAGTTCGAGTTTCTCGGCCGAATGCTAGGGAGGGTGCCAATACGGCGCTTGGTGCCACGTGAGGATCCTACTCGGAGTGGTGAACTGTGTGAGGTGATTTTTCGATCCTACGAGGCGATCAAGAGTTAGACATTGTATCCGGACACGATATGGAACGTCTGTCGCCGGCGCGTCAAGATTCCCCCACTGTCATATAAACAACTCATATACAAAGACTTAGGGGACTGCGGTGCACTGTTCAGCACACGCCTGACTGTTCCTGATTCTTAAGCTTTTCACAATATGCCAATCTGGGACGCGGTACGGGGTCCAGCCGAAGCCATCGGCAGGAAGAAGAACATCTTTGGGACTAATTCTGAGGAGGGTTTTGCCATGAGGAAGCTATTGGGGATGTTCGCGTTACTTGCGATTTTTACTATGCCAACTTTGGCACAAGAAACTCCGGTGCCGCTGATCGAGGCGGGCGTTGGATATCAGTATCGCTCGTTTAATGTGCCGGATGGTCCACGGCTTAATATGAACGGGTGGCAGGCATCGGGCGACGTCAACATCACTCGTTGGCTGGGCATTACGGCCAACTTCGATGGAACGTACAAGACTTTTGGGGGCGGAGATAACACGGTTTACTCCTACATGATCGGCCCACAGGTTTACCCGGTGGGCCACCACATGATCACTCCTTACGTAAACGCGCTTTTTGGAGGAGCACACTATGGGTTCTCCAATTGCGGCGGCGGTGGATGCAACGATTCAGAGAACAAATTCGCGTGGGGAGCGGGCGGCGGGGTGGACCTGACGGTCTCGAAGCACTTCGCCATTCGGATGGCGCAAATTGAATACGAGCGAACGCGCTTCTTCGGCGCAGGAAGCCAAGGAATTCCTTTCCAAGATAATTTTAAAATTGGAGTAGGCGTGTTAATTCGGCTGGGCAAGAGGTAGGCTTTTCTTCGTTTTGAGGCGCACGTCGCGGCGGTGACCAAGCAGAGGAATGACTCGGCGTCATTCCTCTGCGACGTGTATCGCTGCGTCGTCGCGCGATTAGTGATAAATCTCACTTGAGACTGAACACAGCGCGTATTTTCTGCTCGCGTTCTTATTTCTTCAGTTGGTCCTCCTTGTTCAGGGAGAGGTGTTCGAACCCGGGTTCAGGTTTGTCAAGCAGTCCGCCCTGCCGCCGCGACACTTTCCAGCCGAGACGACGAGGCCGCACGGTCGTGTCCCTCCAAATAGAAATCGGCGATCGGTAGGCTTTGCCCAGTTGATCGTAGACGATCAGAAAAGCCGGGATCGTGGCGCCTTGCTGATACTGAGGCGGGATCGGATCATTCCCAACTCCCAACAGATATCCGCGGAGCGATTTACCACGCGCCCAAGTGCGCTCGACGTCGGCAAAGTGATTCAACACTAGGTTCCGATCGAATTCGGGCAGGTAGCTTCTGTCGAAGCGGTATACCGCTACGCGGCCGTCAACCTCACCGGGATCATCGAGCCAGCGGACATAGCTTTCCCATGGAAGCTCGAGACCAAATGCCGATATCGCAAAATGCGGGAGGTTTATTGTGATCACAACGTTGAGAACGTACGCGGCAGTGCCATAAAAATCGAATGCCCGAGTTTCCGTCCGTGGCCCGTCCGTGTACACGAGCAGGCCCTTCGACGCATCGCCAGACACAACTGCCCCGTCATCTTCGCCGATATAAATCGGGATCCCGGCCCCGCGGATGCGGCGCGCAAGAGCCAAGTCACTCTGATGCCTTTCGCGTTTCATGTTCGTGAATTCCTTTGCGCCACCAATTCTTTCCGGTAGTGCGAATTAACCTACATTTCCTACACGACCTACATGCTGGTTCCGCTCGCGCCCCGCACATCATTTGGCCGCTGCTCTCCTGCCGGCTCCGTTGGTGCAGCTTCGTCCGCGCGGGGGACGCAATAATCTCGAGCAAGTTGATCCGCTCGGCGACACACTTCTTCGCTTAATCGAATTTTCATCCCCTTGGCGTCGCGCGGCTCGGTTGGAAAACCTAAGAACTTTAATCGCTTTCCGAATGCGCCGGGATCAATTTTGGTGTCCACTCCTCGCCCCGCCAAGATTTCCTGGGCGATTTTCAGAAGTTCTCCTACATAAATCGACCCCCCAGGTGATTCGCGGCATACCATGCGCAGCGATTCAACAGCAACGGCATTCAGCTCGATCCACCTCCCGGCGCGAATTTCGTTGTCTTTTTCCCGGAGTAATTCGAGAACTTCTTTTTGCAGCTCGGCGTCGTCTGGAGTTGCCGCCGCCATGGCGTCGGCAAGCATGCGCATGGGGAAGGAAAATTTCGATGAATCGAACCGCAGTTTGCGCGCGACACTTAGAGTTGCGCGCCGGAAATTTCGCAACTTGGCCTGAAAATCGATCGCAAGCCGGCGTTGAAAATCGGAATCGAAGACCGGCAATTGCTCTCCTCCCGGAGTCATCGGAATTACGATGGAACGATGGAAAAACGATTCTCCGGAAGGAATCGAGTCCATTCGAATGACCTGCGCACCGAACAGGTCCAAGAGCCCGCCCTGGTGCAAGATTTTTTGATCGCGGTAGCTAGCGTTGTCGAGCAGCGTTTCCAGCTTGTCGCCGATCGGCTGGCTAATGAGAAAAGTAAAGCCCGCTCCGCTGGGTAAAGAGCGTAGTCCCGCGGGAGTGAGGCCAGTCATCCGCAGTGGGTGCCGGCAAACACAATTTAGAAGCGTCATGAGCTGATTAGACCTCGCTAGGTCCGGGCCGACAAGTATGAGCGCGGGCGCTACTCGCAGCGTTTCAAGCAGCCAGGTGCAAAGCACGAACCTGCCGACTAAAGATGCGAGCGCCGGCGGAAGGCCGACGAAATGTTCGGCGAGCTTGCAGATTTCAGCCAAGAGTTCGCGCGTGGTGCCGTGCGGTTGACACTGCGTCGGTAGCTTCAGCTCGCGCAAAAGGCTGCCGGCAAAGTGACCGGGCTCATACACCACGCCACCATACTCAATGACCGCCCCGGTGGTTTCGCTTCCGCCACTCCAGAGTGACAAGCGCGGATTTCCAGCGCGATCGCCGCCGATCAGTTCCAGAATGCTGCCATCGGGAAAAACTTCACCATATGTCGCGACGCGGCGTGTGATTGTCGCAGCTCCTACGAGACTGTCACCAGCGTGCGCCTTCGGCTGCCCCATGTTCCCGCTGCGGATCGTCATTCCTTCCTCACTTGCGATTTCAAACAGGCAAAAAAAAACGTGAAGACGCGACCAGACACTTCGCGGCTTCACGTTCTAGGAATTCGTCGACCCTACGAGCCCGACGTCCTCGTGCTCGATAGGAAAGTCTAGTCCACAAACCGCGAACTAGTCAAGCGACCCTCGGATGACCCGTCATCAGCTCGAGGACTGCAGTCCAGCCAGTCACGCTAGAGGTTGCTGTGCTGGCTAACCAGCTTCCGGCGGACTATTGGGCGATCCCCCGATCGGCGCGACGGCGTTAGGTGAAGGCATTGCTCTGGTGATAAAAGAAACGAGGATACGCGCCTGCAGGCAGATCAAAACTATCTGGTGAGTGCCCGCCAGGAGTGGTCGGTGCTGAGTACTAGCAGCCATTGTTTTCTAGGAACACCGAGACCATCTCGGGTTCGGAATCACTAGCGAATCTGAACCTATGGATATTACTGCGGTCTTAGAAGTATCTTTGGCGGAAGCCTTCGTGGAGATCAAGTGCGTGTTGGAGCAGGTCGGAGTACTCACCCTCGCCGCGAATGGATCCCAGGAGCGGATCGCGGACAAAGCAGGCATGGCAATAGAAATTATGATCAATTGCCCCGCGCAGTGAGTGGAGCGCGGAAGGCCTGTCGCCGAGCATGGCGTACGCTTGCCCAAGCTTATAGAGCATCTCTCCGTCGTCGGTTGGAGTCTCCTGCTCGATTTCCTTCAAGTACTGCACACCCTCGGCTGGGTTTTGCTGAATGGCATACAGGAAAGCTTTGCCGTACTTGGCATGCAAGAGCGACGGATCGAGGGCATAGGCGCGTTCAAACTCGCCCGCGGCGCGGGACGGATCCCTCATGTACAAAAAGCACAAGCCGCGGTAAAAGGTTGTGCGGGCGCCGACTTCGACCGGCAGGCTCGAGAGAAACTTGTCATATTCGCCCGTGTAGAGATAACTGTTGAAAGTGGAGCCTCGACTTACCAACGGATCCAATTGCAGAGCGTGTTCTCCTTCGGCGATGGATTCCGTTAACATGCCTCCGTACAGATAAGCTTCGGTCAACCACCAGCGCGCCTGTGGATCATTCGGATTCCGGCGCAATTCTTCCCGCAGAGTCAGCACAGCCTGATCGAGTTCGCCGCGTTCCATCATCTGAATAGCGAGATACGTGTGGATATGCGGTACATCTGGGTCGAGCTGGAGCGCCTTATCGAAGGCAGCTCTGCTCTTAGCCATAAAATCAGCGCCGCCGCCCTGCCAGTTAGCATAAGCCCCGTCGACTTGCGCTAACTTCGCCCAGGCGGGTGCATAGTCCGGGTCGAGAGCCACAGATTTCTCGAAGAGCTGCATTGAAAGGCGGAAATTGTTTGGAATCTCCCCCTCTTCGGCGCGAAGGAAATATTCGTATGCAAGAGGATTCTTCGGGACGCTTTGTTTCAGCCGCTGCGCTTCCTGCGGCAGAATGCGAAGCCGCATTCCGCTGATCACGTTCTCGGCCACTTGATCTTGAACGGTTAACAACTGCTGGTAGTGCAGGTCGAGAGTTTCATGCCACAGCGTCTCCGAACTCGCCACATCCACCAGTTCGACGGAAACCCGCAAGCGGTCACCCTCTTTGATGTAATTGCCCATAAGCACCGTCTGTACGTGCAGTTCCTTCGCAACAACGCGAGGATCCACATCACCGTCACGGTATTTCACCATATAAGAAGAAGGACGGACGACAATCTCGCTGACGTAGCCCAGGCGATTAATGATGGCATCGGCAAGCGAGTAGCCGATGAATTGCGATTCTTTATCAGGCTTAAGATCACGAAGAGGAAGAACCGCGAGAGTTCGCGGCTGGCTTGGCTGGAACGAAATTCTGGAGGATCGCAACAGAATGAAGCCAGCGATGGCCAGAGCGGCCGCGCCAGCGCTGACGACAATCCATTTTCGAGCTGTGGCACTCTTGTGTCGCCACCAACCCGCGTCTGTAAAGTCTTCCTCTTCCTGCTCATGAATCACGATGTGCGTTCGCGTGTGGCGCTGCAGCAGCATATCTGTATCGCCATTGCCTGATATTTCGCGCACAGGCATCACAAATCGGTAGCCCAGCTTTGGCACGGTCTCAATGTAATCGGTTTCCCCGGGGCCTTCCCCTAGTGCTCGCCGCAGCATTGAGATGTGCTGCGTCAAGTTGTTTTCCTCCACGAAAGTATTCGGCCACAGTCTGCTCATCAATTGATCCTTGCTCAGAACGTGTCCCCTGTTCTGGACCAGCAGAAGTAACGCGTCAAAAGCCTTGGGAGGAAGAGGAATAGACTTGCCGGAGCGAAGAAGCAGTCGTTCGGCGGGCTCCAGGCTATAGGGCCCGAACTCGTAGAAGGGCTGGCATTGCAAAGACATAGCTGCGTTCAGTCGTTCTTCAGAAAAAATTCACACCGGCCTAAGGACTTTCCTCAGCTCGGCGGATTAATTTCTCGCCTGAATACGGTGCATCCCGAAGGAACCAAACACTGCGCGGATTGTACGGGAAATGATTCGCGGGCGCAACCAGTTGAACTTTCGTCGGGGACGAAACGGGTGAGGAAGAAGCGCACGAAAAGAAGCGCCGAAATAACGGTGGAGACCGATGAAATTGTGGTTTTCAAAGGAAGCGCAAGCCCAGTCAGCTCGTATTGTCCGGTGTGCCGGCGGGAAGTTTCCATGATCGCCCCCGAACAAGCGGCCCGAATCGCTGGCGTCACTGTTCGCAAAATCTATGCCAGCGTCGAAGGTGGAAATCTGCACTTCGTGGAATCGTCGCGCGGTTCTCTGCTGATCTGCCTCGATTCGCTGGCCCTAGCAACGGCGTCACCCGGCAAGGTTGCGGAGCGCCCAGGATCTTGAGGGAGTTGATTATGAAACGTTCACTTGCGATCGCTGAAATCTCAAGAAAATTGGCCCGACTTCTGTGCATTGCATGTTTGCTTTCGATGCATGCTTTCGCACAAGCCGGAGGCGGAACCGCAGGGGCGGCGAGCGCGCAATCAACAGGTAGCGCTGCCGCAGCAAAGTCGAATCCTGCCCCGAACGCAAACCCGTCCGGCACTCCGGCCGCCATCACCAACGCTGCAAACAAAACGGCTGTTCAAGTAGCGGGCACCAAAGCCTTCAATGACGCCATCGCCGCTGGCAAAGGTGCCAGCGCCGCCAAAGATGCCGCCTTCGACGCCGCTTTGGCCAGCGGACGCAACTCTGGGGTTGAGGAGGTCACAGCCGAGCTAAACGCCTACAGTACCGCCGACGCCGCCGCCGATGACTTCACTGTCGGCCACAAGCCGAATCGGACGGGAACAAATCAGGCGAGCACGCCTTCAAGTACCAACGCGGGTTCCACTGGCGCGCAATCAACAAGTACCACCGGTGCAACGAACTCGAATCCTGCGGCTAGCCTTACGCCCGAGCAAGCCGCTGACAAGGCATACCTTGACGACCACGCCGGTCAAACCGGTTTCCGCGCTGACCTCCACGCCCACAATGCGGCCTTCACCGCCGCTAAGGAGAAAGGCGCCACAGACGCTCAAGCCAACATCGACGCCAACAACGCGCAAACTTTGTGGAATACCAACCATCCTCCAAGCGCCAACGATGAGGCCGCTGTTGCCGCCGACAACGCATACCTTGACGACCACGCCGGTCAAACCGGTTTCCGCGCTGACCTCCACGCCCACAATGCAGCCTTCACCGCCGCTAAGGAGAAAGGCGCCACAGACGCCCAAGCCAACATCGACGCCAACAACGCGCAAACTTTATGGAATACCAACCACCCCTCAAGCGCGAACGCGAACAAGACGCTGACACAGATTTCCAATGATGCCGGCCTTTCCAACACGACGGGTGTCACGTCGAATCCAACCGTTGTAGTTTATGGCGCCACGGTCAATGTGCCTCCCGGCACCTCGTGGCAGGTCACGAAGAATGCCGACGGAACCGGGACCGTCACCTTCACCACCGATACCGGCAACAACAGGCCGGGCACGACGGTGGTCACAAGGGACCCGACCAGCGGCAATGTATCGGTGACCGTGACCAAGAACGGCTTGCTCGATCAGAATGCCTCCTTCACCCAGTCGGCCAACGGGACGGTAACCACGATGGCCAACGAGGGGAACGCGAATTCCGAAACTGTACCCGCTCCTCAGGCAGCGCAAGCAGCGGGCGTCCCGAACGGCCAGCAGCAAGGAAGCGCGAACCCGGACGTAGCAGCAGCGATTTCGGCTGGCGCGCATGCCGTCAGCACTGCAGCGACCAATGCTGGAGCTAGCCCCGCTGAAGCGAGCGCATTGGCAGATCGATTCACGTCGTCAGCGACGGACGGCATACAAGCCGCGGATGCCAATGGGGGTGCAACACTGGGGAACTGGACTGGAGGTCCGGGGACCTTTGCGGGGGAGGTGACGGACGATGTTCTGTTTGCGTGGGCGCTTAAGCCTCGGCCACAAGGTGCCGGTTTCACGTTGGACCCCAAAAAAAAGGCGGAGGAGGATGCTCGCTCAAATGCTGTCGTGGACGCTGTAAAGGACGCCGCGTATACAGCCGGCCAAAAGATAGAAGCAGTATATATCCAACAGCACTCCGCACTGCCCTCCGCTGGTCAATCGGGGCAAGCTCAGCAGGCACCAGCACAGCAGCCCAGCACGGCAGCGCAGCAAGGCAAAACCGCGGCACCGAACGCCTCGGGCGGCACGCCAGCCAGCATCACCGCCAAGCAGGCCACTGGGACGGGAACCAATCAGAGAAGCACGCCTTCAGGGTCTTCCTCAGCCGAGCCGGATGTCCGTTCAAGCAACGTCACGCCTTCAACCACGACCACTGCAACAGTGTCTTCGACCGTTCCAGCGGCGGACTCGCATTGCCCCGTTGGCCAATCATGTACACCGGAGTGCCAGATTGGAGAGAATTGTACCTCCCCGACGGTGGGGTGTCAGACTGGACAAGGCTGCGGCTCGAACTCCTGCGTCACAGATCAGACTTGTACGCCGGCGCCGTGCCAGAGTGGACAGAACTGCTCTGAAGGACCCTTGCCATTGACAGCCGCCGCCAAACCCGCGGCCGCGCTACCCGACAAGAACTACTTCCAGGGCCTAGCGTCAAGTGGCGTCGGCAAGGTGACAGTGGGGGTCCCCAAGGGTTACGAGCTCTGGCACAACGCAGATGGCAGCTTCGATCTCATAACGTTCGTGAATGGCCAACCCGTGTACAGCCCGGTCTTCTACTCGATCGGCGGTCCGGCGATCTCGACTTCTCCTTCGGGTACCGGCGTGGGATCCGCTGGGGACGAACGTCAGCAGACACAGTCGTCCCCGACGCACGCTGGCTTAGGTAATGTGACACCCGTTCTGCCTAGCGTGAACTCTCTAACTGTCACCGCACCCCGGACAACTCTTCAAATCGCCATTGACGCCTACAACGCCGCCCGCGCCAAGAACCCGCTCCGAACGCCCGTCGCAGTATTGGAAGCCCGGAACGCCGCTTTTAACGCTATCTACTACGTGGACCCGAATGGCGACGCCGCCCGAGCAGCCGTAGCCAATGCAGCCGCCGACAACGCAGTCACTGCCGCTGGAGAGAATGACCTCATATCTGGTTACGACGATCCAGGACAAGGGTTCGGAGCGTTAGCGTCTAAGCCGCCCCAGCCCGTCAAAGCCACGAACGAAGCACCGACCGCAGCAGGTCCGGCCACGACGAACGCCATCTCGTCCACCGAAAACAACGGTGGGAAACCATCCGGCGCTCCGCCAACCACTCTCACGGCGGGCGCCAATCCGGCGGCCGCGCTACCCGACAAGAACTACTTCCAGGGCCTAGCGTCAAGTGGCGTCGGCAAGGTGACAGTGGGGGTCCCCAAGGGTTACGAGCTCTGGCACAACGCAGATGGCAGCTTCGATCTCCGGTCTTCTACTCGATCGGATCGGAACCATTTTCCTCCCTCGGTGGGTCTCCCGGGTTTAGTCCGACCACCGGCACCTTCAACCTCACGGGGCTCAATACCTACCCACAAGGCAGCCCCATTCTTAAGGTGGCAATCACAATAAAAGGGCAGAACGTAGCAGTAGACGCTATCACAATTCAGATTGCGCAGGTCGCTCCATCGGCTCCTAACGCGCCGGCGCAACTTCCATCAACGACGGGCCCGCGTTCAGCCTTCGTACTTCCGCGCATGGACAGTAGTGGCCCGGCCCTTGGTTCGGATGGCTCTCTCCAGCTCGCATCATTTCACACAAACGATCCGCTCGAAGCGTCTCTCTCTGGCGCGCTAGCCCATGTGGTTCCTCGGTCACGACCCGATGTGCGGTCTAACCTCCAAGCGGCGTCTCAGGCTCCTTCCTTCAACCTTGTCGCCAACGGAAAATCCAGCGGCGAAGCCTTCGAGTTTCAGGTCTTCGATCCTACGGGAAAATTGAAGGAAGTTCGCGTGCCAGATGGATTGATCCTGGAACCTATCGAGCGCGGCGCCGCGAAACCAGTCTCCGCTGGGCCGGGCCAGAAGACGTCCTCTCACAAGCTCTCCGCTTTCTGTGTGAATTTCGAAAAGGAACCGCCGGAGCCCGACCAACTCTTTCGCGTCGCCTCCCCGGAGATTCAGGAACAGTACAAACCCGTTCGCGCAGTGATTCGAGCAGGCCGCGAACTGTCGGAAGCCGGTAAATTCCACCCGGACAGCGATCCAAAAGCCTATGCCGATTCCATAAGGCAGTATGCCCTCTGGACCAAGTTGGAAGGCTGGGATCAGCAGAAATTCGCCGACAACTTCGTCGAGCGAACAAAGAAGAACGCGGAAGCATTGCACATGAAGTGGACGCAGCAGATGGAGAGCGCGCTGCGCAACGTAGTGCCGGGGCGCTGGAAGGACATAACCCAGGTCCTACAGCGTGCCGACGAAATCTCGCAAGCTGCAGGTGCGAAGCAAGGCGCTGGAAGTCAATGAGGAAGCCAGACGGTTTGATATCAAGCACACGGAGGACGCGATGAAGAAACACTTACTATGGCTCGTGACTGCAGCCATTTTCGCGGCCATGCTCAGCGCAGCGGTGGCTGCTCAGCAACAGCAGGTCGCACTTACGGTCACGATCAACAGTAACGGCCAGCCCGCTTCCGACGTGCAAGTTGTGCTGGAGCTGGCAAATAAAAACAAAGTCTCTTCGGCCACAACGGCTAGCGACGGAACCGCGTCCCTCAATGTGCTCGACATCGCCAATATGGGCAAAGTTCAGGTGGATGTAGTGATCGAGCAGGATTGCCCCGACGGGCAAACGCACGTCATCGTAACGGTGGAGGGTCAGCAACCGGATGATAACGGGTGCAAGAAACACAAGAAGGCACTCGCGTTTCTGCTAATCCCCGGTGGAGGACAGCACCTCATCGTGGACATCGGGCTCGGAACTGCGGCAGTAACGCCTAGCGGTGAGCCAATCGCGACGCCCGCCGCTACATCATCGCCGGCGACTCACCTTGTGTGGGTACAGTTTGGAGGCAACGTCGGGTTCAAGCAGTTCAACAATCTCGACTCTTGCAACTCGATCTTGATCGTTTTCCCAGGCGCCGACTGTAAAGCGGGCGACAAATCGGTCGCAGCAGGCGTCGAGGGCACGTTCGGAATCACTCCTTATTTTGGTCTTGGCGTCGTTTATACCCGCACGGGACAAATCCAACGAACCTCGGAGACTTCCTCGTCCAATGATTCGGACAAAATTGGAACGCAATTCACCGCTGTGACGGGCCAGGGATTCCTACCGCTGAAGCACGTGATCTTTTCTGCCGAAGCGGGGGCGGCTTTCTCGCAATTTCGCGAGATGGAGTCACAGGCGCTCGCTTCGGGTAGCCCGCCTTCGACCGTCGTCACGCATTTGCACGATAACGTCGTCGGCCCTATGGTGGGCGGAAGAATTCAAATACCCATTAACCACCTGATTGCCGTGCAAGCGCGCTACGACTGGGTCCGCGCCAAGGACCAGCCGGGGCTCGATGAACATAATAATGTCGCTCTGTTTGGGATTGTAATCACCCTTCAGTGAATGCATTGGTCGTTCGGAATCAGACGGTGAGCAAAAGGCTCTTTCTTTTGTGAGATTGCATGGAACGCAGCGCTGAAAGGAGACTTGCCATGATTAGCGAGATCAGTTCTTCTTCGTGGATTCTCGGAAGCTTCGATCACGCCGGGCCTGTGCGGCGCCCGCGACCCATTCGCATCAGTTCCCGTCTCGCGACTGTTGCGACGCTGATCGCCGTCTGCGCATCCCTTTCGAGCTGTTCCGGCGGCGTCGGGGCCTTTCGTCCTGTCATCGCGCTAATTACACCAAGTTCGGTTGAAGCCGGCGGGGGAGCGTTTACAGCCACCATTTCCGGCACGGGGTTCGCGAGCGCCGTCGTGCTGGTGAACGGGCAGCCCGTCACGGTCACTTTAGTCAACAGCACGCAACTGGGTGTTCTGATTCCGGCTTCGCTGATCGCTACGCCTGGCACCCTTCCGGTCGTTGTGATGAATACCCTGCCCTCGGGCAATATCCCCTCGAACTCGGCCGCCATCATCGTTACAAGTGGTACTGGCACAGCTCCTTCCCTGACGATCTCTAAGTCTCATTCCGGCAATTTCTCCGAGGGTGAAACCGGTGCCACCTATACGATTACCGTCACCAACATAAGCTCCGCCGGCACAACCAATGGCCAGGTGGACGTCACCGAGGTTCCGCCAAGCACGGGCCTCACTGTCACGAACATGGCGGGAAACGGCTGGAGCTGCACGATTACCAATTTGACCTGCTCACGTACTGATGCTCTCGGCCCAGGGGCCAGCTATCCAACGATCACTGTTACCGTAAATGTCGCGACTAACGCCCCGGCCACGGTCACCAATGAAGGCGCTGTCTCAGGAGGTGGCTCCGCTCCCGCCACTGCCAGCGATCCAACCACGATCACAACCTCTTCGGGCACCGCGCAGCTCACGGCAGCCATCGAGTCCAGTTCGATGACTTTTACACAGGGCGGCACAGGAATCTACACCATCACTATTGGTAACAGCGGCTCAGTGAGCACTACAGGGGATGTGACCGTCACTACGCAGCTCGACCCTAATGAAATCCTTGTGTCCTCTAACGGAGGATCTTTTTTCAATTGCACGGTTGGCTCCACTGGTTCTCCTGTATGTACATCGACTGGAAATCTGGCGGCGGGAGGCACCGCCCAAATCACGGTGACTTTTGCTCTCAATGCCACTTTTACGGGAACCGTCACGTTTACATTGACCGCCAACGCGCCCGGCGCGAACGCTGTCACGGCCATGATCAGCAACGAAGTGAACCCCTGAGTCTGGGTTTAAGTGTTGTGCCTCTAAATTGAACAGTTCCGCGGCTCCGTATTGGCCTATGCTGCAGGATGAAGGCAGTTACGTGACCAGAACGATTTTTCCCGCGGCGCCCGGCTCAAGGATTTCTTTATGGGCGCGAACAGCTTCGGCCAGAGGCATTTCTTTGCCGACGACGGGGCGCAGGGTGCCGTTTTCGAGGCCGGCGATGATGCCCGCGTGGATTTCTGCTTCTTCGGGTGCGGTGAGGGCCCAAAGCGTAACCAACGGTGCGGAAGCGATGCAGCACGTAATCAAAGACAGTCCGGACCTCGTGGTGCTCGACCTCACCATGCCAGAAAAGAACGGCCTGGAAGTGGCGCGCCTGATTCGCGAAGAGTCACCTTCTACCAGTGTGCTGATCCTCACGATGCACTTTTCCGAA
>JBEKHP010000043.1:0-22545 GCA_050012235.1 Candidatus Acidiferrales bacterium
TCTTTGAATTTGGCCAGGATCCATTCGGCATTGTCTTTATCGTATGGCGAGCCGACATTATGAGGATGCGCCGAAAGCCGCTGCATGTAGGCGCGCAAGTTGGCGGGATCGGGGGTGGAGCGAAATTTCTGCTCCCAGTCGCGTTCGGCGCGCGACGATTCGGTAGAGTAGCCTGCGAGCGGAGCTTCGTCGGCAACAACGTAGCTGCCGGCGACCGCAAAAGAAACGGCCAAGAGAAACGATCCTGCGAGCACATTGCGATTCATGGTCCCCTCGGTTTTGCGCCCATATTCTGCCTGAAGCTTGCGGCTAATAAAACAGATGAACGACGAGATGTTGCGGGGAGCGCGGGCCGACAAATGGCAAGGACGTAACTTTTCGCGAGATTCGTAATCTAATTGGCGGGAGGAATGAAAATGCCGACAAAAAAAGGATCGAGAAGGAAATATGGTGAGGCTGCGGGTAAGAGCGTGAAAAGCGCGATGCATCGAGAGAAGCGGGGAACGTTGCGGTCGGGCAAAGGTGGAAAGGGCGGAAAAGTGACGTCGCGAAAACAGGCAATCGCGATCGGTCTTTCGGAAGCGCGCAAAAAGGGCGCGAAAGTTCCGAGAAAACCGAGTTAAGGCACCGCAGAAAAAAAGAAAAGCGAAGCGGCAGTGCTTCTCGAAGCGCGCGGTACTTCGGTACTATTGAGACGACTGCGCGGCGTTATACAATTTCCCGCCATGGCCGCAAAAACTCACTGCGAGGCGCTGGATCGAATCCTGCGAGAGGCCGACTCCACATTTCGCCTGGCAAGAGAAATTCGCAGATCCAAGGACCTTTCGTTCTACGAGGACGGCGAGCTTACGCGCGGCGAGCACAAAAAGATCGATAATCTGGTGAAGCATCTGCTTGCCGGGCATGACGGCAAACCTTGCCCCGCGGGAGACAGACCTATCGTGGGCGAGCCGAAACGAGCCGAACTACTGCGAAAAAAAGCTACAGCTTAGGTGCCAGGGCGTTTACTGGCTCCGTGCAAAACCTACCCGCACTGGGAATAAATTCCGTTCAAGTCTTCTGATAATTCTGCAAGTTGACCTTGGGATTCGCGATGGCTGCTCCTGCGGAAGTTAAGTCCTGCTGTTGTGGGATCTTTCGACTTCACTAACAAAACACATACGCAAAAAAAGATCCGATTGATTTGCCGATTCGGCATGGCCATTGCTGCTGCCCGATCATCAAACCGAATCACGGGCGGGCCATGAAGACAAGAGACCGGATCATTGGTGATGAAGAGAAGCTGATGGAAATGCGGTTGTGGCAGGCAGTGGTCGTGACTACCATTCAGGAGTGGGTGTCCGGCCCGCTTCGGCGTAAACGCGAAGCTGAGGACTACCTCTTCAAAGACCAACGGGACTTTCCCTTGGTTTGCCAATCGGCGGGACTGGATGTCGGCCAGCTGCGTTCAAAGCTGGCGCGGCTCAAGCTGGCTGAAGATTTCCGCGTTTCAGAATTGCGCTTGGTGTGAAGCGTGGTCGGTTCCGCTGTGAGCGAGTCGGCGGCGCTTCTGGCAATTTCCCCTAATTAAACCTACGTGGCATAATCTTATGCCGTCCCTTAACTATTCCGGGGTAGTGCAATTGGTAGCACGCCAGCCTTTGGAGCTGGTTATCCTGGTTCGAGTCCAGGCCCCGGAGCCACATTTTTTGCAGTCAATCGTTTCTGAAATTGCATTCTCACGATTTGCTTCCAGAAAACCACAGAGTCATGCGAAGGTGTGGGGCAAGGTGAAGTTTTCTCTCTCCCGACAGGCCGATCGCAGACCCGGCTCACGGCACAGTAACAACCATTGCGCTACATGGTTTCTGACTGACTCTTCTGTAGGAATGCGGCAACGAGGAATCGAAATAGATCGAGTCTCCCGATTCGAGAATGTGCTCTTCCGTTCCGATGTGTAGTTCGAGCTTGCCACGGAGGACCGACAGGAACTCCACTCCGGCGTGATGGTGCGAGCGGGCTTTTCCAGACTGGAGAAGCTGGAAGTCGGCGTAATAGGCGTTCAGCTTGCGCTCCACTGAGGCGAAGTCCAGCGATTCGAAGTAGAAAGAAATATCGCGCCCATCAGGCCTCTCTGGAAAACGCTTGCGCTGGGCACGTCGCACGATCCCGACTACGTGTCGCTTCTGGTCGTCAGAGAAGAAGTACTCCAGTCCCACGCTGAACACCAAGGCCATGCGCAGGAGCGTCGGCAGGGTGGGAAAAAGCTTTCCGCGTTCAACCTTTGACAGCATGGCCGCCGACAGGCCGGTGTGCCGTCCCAATTCAACAAGTCCCATCTTCTTTTTCAGGCGCAGCGCGCGCAGCTTATCTCCGATGGCATAGTGGCCCAAACCCTTGGCCAGCGTCTCTGACAGCACGATTCCCCTCCTGATTTGACTGGAAATTAAAAAACTCTCGGCGATTTAACTGCCAATCACTCGACTTTCAGTTTGACGGGTATTTTCCTTGCTGTCAAATGCTTTTTCTCTATAGTTAAAGCTGCAGTTAAACAGAAGGCATGGAGGAAATGATCATGAAGAAACTCGACGTTCTCGCAGCCATCCTGGTGGTGGTCGGCGCGCTCAACTGGGGATTGGTCGCCGTCGCGCATTTTGATTTGGTGGCCGCAATCTTCGGTATGAAGTTCGGTGAAGTCTCGACGCTCAGCGCAATTGTGTACGGGCTTGTCGCTCTGGCAGGCATCTACCAAGCCGCGAGTTTCAAAGCCATTCAACGCCGGTGGCATGGTGAACCGGCTGTTCAGCATTTGCGATAGCCGCCTCGGAGTTTCAGATGAGCAGTGAAAGATGTAGGCGTCAAGAGTCGAATTCGAAAGGCAAATGAAATTCAAGGAGATGAAAAATGAAAGGCAATTTGAATAGAAGTGTTCCATTTCTTGCGGCGGCGGTCGCTATTGTGCTGTCGCTGTCCCTCGGGACATACGCGCGTCCCAAAGCTGCCTCACAAGACATCGTCGACACCGCAGTCGCCGCAGGCAACTTCAAGACATTGGTCGCAGCACTTCAGGCCGCGGGCCTTGTGGATACTCTGAAGGGCAAGGGTCCTTTCACCGTCTTTGCTCCCACAGACGAGGCATTCGGAAAATTGCCTCCAGGAACGGTGGAAGACTTGCTGAAGCCGGAGAACAAAGCAAAGCTTGTCGCCATCCTTACCTACCATGTTGTTCCGGGAAGGGTTTTGGCTTCTCAGGTAGTCAAAATGACCTCCGCCAAAACGGTGAACGGCCAGTCTCTGGCCGTCAGCGTCAAAGATGGCACGGTAATGGTCGACAACGCCAAAGTCATCAAGACGGACATCCTCTGCAGCAATGGGGTCATTCACGTGATCGATTCCGTTGTTCTGCCAAAGTAGGTCGTGAAAGGGTGTTAGCGGGCCCTGTTCAGATGTTGAACAGGGCCTCTTCATCTCTGGAGATCGTATCGAGGTTCTTGTTGATGAATTTTGATTTTGAAGGGCAAGCGACGAGTAGCGGGAAAGAATCCAAAGAAATGAAACCGAGGTGAGAAATGGGAGTGGCGTTGGAATCTGCAATACAGCAAGACCGAAGCATGGCGTTGGTATTGACGGAGGAGACCAAGACGGATCGATTGGAGAGAATCGTCAGCGATTTGATGACAGAGCTCGGTTTGGACAGCACGGATCAGCACTTTCAGGGCACTCCGGCTCGTGTGGCGCGCCTTTATCGAGAACTTACGCGTGGCTCTCGGCTGGATCCGGCGAAGATCTTGAAGACTTTTGATTCAAAGCACAGTGAACTCATCGTTGTTTCGGAGATCAATTTTTACTCGCTCTGCCCGCATCACCTCCTTATTTACCGGGGGAAAATGCACTTTGGCTATGTACCGGACGGCAAGATCGTCGGGCTTTCCAAGATTCCCCGGCTGATTCAGGCCATGGCGTCTCGACCTATCGTACAAGAAGATCTTGTTTCTGAAATTGCGGACACTTTCATGTCGGTGGTGAAGCCTTTGGGCTGCGGGGTACGCGCGACGGGACGTCACGACTGCGTGGCTGTCCGCGGCGTGAAGTGCCACGAAGCACAGATGACGACTGTAGCCTTGCGCGGCCTCTTTCGCGAAAAGCCTTCTCTGGCGGAAGAGTTTCACCAGGTCATAAGCAATGTTGAAAGATAACTCCGCCTTCGAGCGGGCGTTCGTGTAACGACCCCTTATGCGACTTATTGTTTGTATCGTAGTCTGCTTGGGAGCCGCAGGACTTGGATCGTTGCTGACTACGCCGGCGCTTCGGTCGTGGTACGCCGGTCTGAGCAAACCCAGCTGGACTCCGCCCAACTCGCTATTTGGTCCGGTGTGGACAATTTTGTTTATAGCGATGGCGATTGCAGCTTGGTTGGTTTGGCGGAAGGTCGGCTTGACGGCAGTTCCGATGCAACTCTTCCTGCTGCAGTTGTTGCTCAATGTTGCGTGGTCCGTCCTCTTCTTTCGCCTAAGGTCGCCGGGCCTGGCCTTCGCTGAAATTGTCGTGTTGTGGTGCGCCATTCTGGCAACTTCAATCGAATTCTGGAACGTAGTTCAGGCCGCAGGTTGGTTGCTCTTGCCATATTGGATCTGGGTTAGCTATGCGGCGGCGCTTAATTTTTCAATATGGCGATTGAACTGCTGATTATGTTCGCCACGCCTACAGGAGTACCGAATTGAACTCAGTTCCCGAAATTCGCATCAGGTCCGCCAACTCCTTGCCAGCCCTGCAGAGCAACGATTTTGTCCTCTATTGGATGACTGCCTCCCGCAGAACGACCTGGAACTTTGCGTTGGACCGGGCTGTGGAATGGGCCGAGAAGCTGCGGAAACCATTGATTGTCCTGGAAGCGTTGCGCTGCGGCTATCCGTGGGCGAGCGATCGGATGCATCGGTTCGTGATGGATGGAATGGCGGAGAATGCCTGCCGGTTCGAGGGAACGAACGTTCTCTACTATCCGTACGTGGAACTCGCACCGAATGCAGGCAAAGGATTGCTCACCGTTCTGGCATCGCGTGCTTGCGTTGTGGTGACCGACGACTTCCCCTGCTTCTTCCTCCCGCGCATGGTGGCTTCCGCGGCAAGGCAGGTCGCCGTGCTCATGGAGGTGGTGGACTCGAATGGCATGCTTCCGATGCGGCAAGCGGAGCAAGCCTACCCAACCGCGTATGCCTTTCGCCGGTTCTTACAAAGAGAGCTTCCAGGGCATTTGATGTGCTTTCCGAAGGCCGATGCGCTCTTGAACGCGAAGCTTCCGAAAGTAAAACAGCTTCCCCGGGAGATCATCAAGCGCTGGCCGCAAGCTTCTCATCGACTTCTGAATTCAGGCGCGGGTGCGCTGGCAGAAATTCCTTTGAATCACGGCATTCAACCGCCGGTGGAGACCCGAGGAGGGAGCACAGCTGCTCAAGCACTACTGAGAAATTTTCTGCGAAACAGGCTGGCGACCTACGCTGAGGAGCGAAATGAACCGGCGCGCCAGTCCACCAGCGAACTTTCTCCGTACCTCCACTTTGGTCATATTTCCGTGCACCAGATTTTCTCGGAACTCACCGCACAAGAAGGCTGGTCCCCAAGCCATCTCGCCCTTCGCGCGTCCGGCAGCCGTGCCGGTTGGTGGGCCACGAGCGAGGCCTCCGAAGCATTCCTGGACCAAGTGATTACCTGGCGAGAGCTCGGCCACAATTTTTGCCAGATGCGAAACGACTACGACCAGTTCGAGTCGCTGCCGGCATGGGCTCTGAAGACTCTGCGGCAACATGCGCGCGATGAGAGGTTCCCCCTGTACACGATTGAGAAGTTTGAAGCCGCCAAAACGCACGACCCCCTTTGGAATGCCGCGCAGACACAATTGCTCCGTGAGGGGCGAATACATAATTACCTTCGTATGCTGTGGGGAAAGAAAATCATCGAGTGGACTCGCACTCCCGAAAAGGCTCTGGCGATCATGGTGGAGCTGAACAATAAATACGCGCTCGATGGCCGCGATCCCAATTCTTACAGTGGAATCTTCTGGTGCCTCGGTCGCTATGACCGTCCCTGGGGACCGGAGCGGGCTGTTTGGGGAACGGTTCGTTACATGAGCTCAGAAAATACTTCCCGGAAATTCAATGTCCGCGACTACATCCGGAAATACAGTTCTCCTTTCCAGTCGTTGATGCAGGCGTGACCTTTGGAAAAAGATCCTAAATTAATTCTGCTGACGGGCGCGACGGGCTACGTCGGCGGGCGATTACTTCACGCGCTCGAAGCTGCCGGGTATCGCGTTCGCTGCCTGTCACGCCATCCCGAAGCTCTCAGTCAGCGCGTGGCCCTGACAACGGAAGTCGTAAAGGGCGATGTCCTCGACGCGGATTCCCTTGCCCCCGGCATGGCCGGCGTACATACGGCCTATTACCTGGTGCATTCAATGGCTTCGGCAAACTCTTTTGAAGAGGAAGACCGGCGTGCGGCGCATGCTTTTGCAGCTGCGGCGCGCGATGCGGGCGTGCAACGCATCATTTACCTCAGCGGACTCGGCAGCGGCAGTGAACTCTCGGCACATTTGAGGAGCCGCCAGGAAGTGGGGCGCATCCTGAGAGAGTCCGGGGTGCCGACCATTGAATTTAGGGCCGCGATCGTCATCGGTTCGGGCAGCGCTTCCTTCGAGATGATCCGGGCGCTGGTCGAGAAGCTCCCGGTGATGATCACTCCACGCTGGGTCAACACCAGCACCCAACCAATTGCGGTCGAAGATGTGATTGCTTATCTGAAGCAGGCGCTGGATCTCGAAATCAACGGCAGCACGATTATTGAGATCGGTGGAGCCGACCAGGTCACTTACTTGGATCTGATGAAGGAGTACGCCCGGCAGCGTGGTCTAAAGCGTTGGATGATTCCGGTACCGGTGCTCTCTCCACGGTTGTCGAGCCTCTGGCTCGGCCTTGTGACGCCGGTGTATGCGCGTGTGGGCCGCGAGCTGGTGGACAGCTTGCGCAACGAAACGATTGTGAGAGATGGTTCT
The DNA here is from genome assembly GCA_050012235.1 of Candidatus Acidiferrales bacterium. GTDB lineage: Bacteria > Acidobacteriota > Terriglobia > Acidiferrales > UBA7541 > Palsa-295. The sequence continues at coordinate 7,025 of JBEKHP010000043.1, forward strand.
GCGAGCAATCTGTTCTCAATTCGACCGCTGGGGTCCCGCGAAGCTCTGAAGCGGGCGCTCGCGAATGAGGATCGGGAATTCGCGGAAACGCGCTGGTCCGACGCATTTTCGTCCGTTAGTGGTTCGCCGCAGTGGGGCGGGGCCACTTTTGGCCGACGCATCGTGGATTCGCGAACGATGCGCGTAAACTTTTCTCCGCCCATAGCCTTTCGGCCCATTGAGCAGCTAGGGGGTAAGAGAGGCTGGTACTACGGTGATTGGCTCTGGAGAGCTCGCGGTCTGCTGGACCTGCTGTTCGGCGGTGCGGGCATGCGACGCGGGAGACGTGATCCCGACCGCTTGTTAGTCGGTGATACGCTCGACTTTTGGCGCGTCGAAGCGATTCAAACAGGCGGCCTGCTTCGATTAGCCGCAGAAATGCGTCTGCCCGGCAGGGCGTGGCTGCAATTCGAGGTCAAACCAGACGGCGCCGGGTCGGTCCTTCGCCAAACCGCAATTTTTGATCCTGCGGGAGTGCTGGGGCAGCTCTACTGGTATCTGTTGTATCCGGTCCATCAATTTGTCTTCGCCGGGATGCTAAGAGGCATTGTGCGCGCGATGGAAAAATCGGTTTGACCGTGTTCCCGAAACCAAGAATTGTTGTGAGCAGATGCATCGGTTAACTCATCGTGGGATCTGGCGGTAAGACTTGCGCAAAATGGGCTGAGGCTCTAGTCTAGGCGCCGACATGCAGATGCCAGGGTCGGAGTTCACGCCGCAATTTTTGATCCTCGGAGTGATTTGGTACATCGTTTTCCTTTTCTCGACGACGTGCCATGAGGGCGCGCACTCCCTGGTGGCGAAGATCGGCGGAGACACAACTGCGTTTCACGGCGGTCAAGTAACGCTGAATCCGATTCCGCATATACGCCGCTCGCCATTCGGACTGGTGGTGGTGCCCATCATTTCCTATTTTCTGGCGCACTGGATGATTGGGTGGGCCAGCGCTCCCTATGACCCCGCGTGGCAGCAGCGCTACCCGCGACGCGCTGCATGGATGGCGCTTGCGGGGCCGGCCGCAAACTTTACGCTGGTGATCCTCTCCGCACTGGCGATTCGCGCCGGAATCGCTTTTGGGTATTTCACCGTGCCGGAATTTGTTAGTTTTACGCACATCACACAGGCCTCGGGCACCGGCTTCGCGGAATTTGCCGCTACTTTCCTTAGCATCATTTTTCTGCTGAATCTCCTGCTGGGAACTTTCAACCTTTTACCGGTGCCGCCACTGGACGGAAACACCGGCATCACGCTCTTCATGAGCGAAAGCACGGCGTTGAAATTCGTCAATTGGTCGCACAGCCAGGGATTTGGAATGATCGGTTTGATACTGGCTTGGTACGCGTACGACAGGATCTTTCCCTTCATCTTCCGATTCGCTCTGGCCGTGCTCTATCCAGGCTCGTATTGAAGCTGACGGTTTTGTTGTGCGAGGTCCCCTTTGGGCTTGGTTCAGAAACGAACAGATGTTTCGATAAGCACGGCCGCGAAGTGATAGCGCTGATCGAATATCTCCTAAGTCCTTCCCTGTTCATGTTTGCAGCCACAACGCTTTGGCATTCCTTCTGCAATGATTAGCGTGCGGGAGAGCCAATGCACACATTGACAGATGAACCGAACAGCTATCGAGTGGAAGTCTCGGGATGGAATGTGAAAGGGATTTTCTTTGTTGAAAAGGCAATGCTCTTCTGGACCGCGGAGGAAGAGAAGAGCGTCGAATTGATGTCGCGCTTGCAGAAGGGCTGCGTAGTGTTTGTGCGCCTGGTCCAAACAGCCATAGGCGACGCTAGCTTTCCCGTGGCCTACCGCGTGCTAAGCATCGCATCGGAAGATTCAGCGGGCCTAGGAAGAGTGAGTCTCAGGCAGTTGCGTCCGAATATGGACGTCGAGCAGGCCACGATTGACACGACCGGGACAGCGTCAAAACTAGTTGAAGGGCAGAAGGTCTTCACTAACTGAAGCGGCGGCAAGACAAGTAATTCCGGGCGGTCGTGGGCGAGACGAACGTTAAGCAAATCTTAGACAAGTTCCGATCTGAAATCGCAAGACCGATTCGGAACGAAGAAATACTTGATTGAAACAACCTTCAAGCGCTTACCTTCCTTCGTTGGCATCGGCGTTCTCCTACCGCTCTCGATTAAAGCTAACAATACGCGACTCTTAATCAGCAGCTTGAATCAACCGGATGTTTGATCTTTTTTATTGGCAAACTTGCAACGATGGCGCGAAACGGCACGGTCCTTGCCTATACATCCGCATCATGCTAGCCGTAGAAGAAAGACCGGTTGTCGAAGCAGCGCGAAAGAACCTTCCCGTATGCGTCCTAGACGAACAATCCAACCAGGCAGATCTCACCTCGGCACGATTGCAAAAGTTCGGATTCCCGGCAACGGGGACGACGCACCCGGAAGACGCCCTGCAAGCCATTAGGTCCGGCGCTTGTCGCGTGGTTGTGGCCGACGTAAAGATGCCGGGAATGGACGGCCTGGCCTTTCTCGAGAAAGCTCTAAAGTGCGACCCGGGAATGTTCGTCGTGCTCGTCTCCGGCTACTATTCGGTGGATGCGGCTATTGAGGCTATCAAGCACGGCGCTTACGATTTCCTCTGCAAGCCGGTGGATTTCACACGGCTGATGAAGGCTCTCGACGACCTGGCGGAAAACTTTACACAGCGTTCTCAAATTCGCGATCTGGAAGACAAGCTCCTGGATAACCTGCTGTTTCACGGCATCGTGGGCAGGAGTCCGGCCATGCTGGAAGTTTTTGATCTGACGAAGAAAATCGCCCGGCATTACACCAACGCGTTAATCACGGGGCCGACAGGCAGCGGCAAAGAGTTGATTGCGCGCGCGCTGCACCAGATGAGCCCGGTGGCCAAAGGGCGATTCGCGGTGTGCAATTGTTCCGCGCTGGTGGACACGCTGCTGGAAAGCCAGCTGTTTGGGCACGTGCGCGGATCGTTCACGGGCGCGACAGAAACGCGACCGGGCCTTTTCGAGTATGCCGATGGAGGGACCGTCTTCCTGGACGAAATCGGGGAAACTTCCCTGCACATGCAGGCGAAGTTACTGCGGGTGATCCAGAACCGGGAGATTCAGCGGGTAGGCTCGCCGGAAGTAAAAAAAGTGGACGTGCGTTTAATCGCCGCTACCAACCGCGACCTTCGCGCCGAGGTTCTTGCCGGGCGATTCCGCGAAGATCTTTTCTATCGCCTTAGCAGCATCGAAATCCACGTGCCGGGACTGTCTGAGCGGCCAGAAGATATTCCCATTCTGGTGCAACATTTCCTGAAGAAATACAGCGAAGCTTACGGAAAGCCGATCCAGGGCCTCACGCGGCGCGCGCAGATTCTTCTGCTGCAGCATGACTGGCCGGGAAATGTCCGCGAACTGGAAAATGTAATCGCGAGCGCCGCCATTACCACCACGGCGGATTTTATCGACATCGGAGATTTTCCAGAACATCTGCAGAACCCTCACAGGCAAAGTTCGGCATCGGACGAAAGTTGGCGTCCGCTTCCGCTCGACGAAGTTCGCCGCATTCACATCCAGCGTGTGCTGGACATGTGCAAAGGCAATCGCGTGCGCACGGCACAAGTCTTGGGAATCGGACGGACGAGCCTGTACCGTTTCCTGAAGCGCCCGGCAAACGGAAAGTCAGCGCTCAGCGCCGCATAAAGGGCGCTTCCCTCATCTCGGGTACGACCGGCGTCTCCGATTCGACGCCAAGGATGGACCACACATGAGAAAGCAACAAGCCGACTGGCAACAGCTTGGAACAGTTACGACCGACGATCGGCGCCGCGAAGACCGCATGCCGTTGGCATTGGCGATCGAGGTTTGCGGATTTGACTGTTCTTTACGCTTTTTTACCGAGCGCACGGAAACGTCCAACGTCAGCGATTCAGGCTGCCAATTCCGGTTGCGGATGGAAGTAGCAAAAGAAGCGGTTGTGGCTATCCGAGTGATTCATCAGAACGGCGGCGAGGAGTTCAGTTCGAAATCAGCTTTGTTTCGGATCGTTCGCGTGCGACCGGAGTTCCAAGCGATATCGGCGGGGGCACAAAAACTACAGCCGCACAGTTTGTGGAATCTTGGCGTTGCAAGACTCAATTAAACGCGGACTCGGTTGCTTCCGAAACAGACCGGGTCCGTGGCTTCGCTGGCAAGCCACGAACCAAGCCATTCTTCGCTCCGGCCAGGCGAACGATCGCAGAGCCGGGTAAAAGTCCCGCAAGTGGAGCTACTTCCCTCTTACTTTCCGCTCGATGTGTAAGCCGCGTTGTGCAACAGCGAAGCAGGAAGCGAGATGGTGGAATCCATGCGCACGAGCATGCCGGTCTGAGCCGGGAGGTCCACGTCCTTACCCTTCTTGATTGCGATGTAAGCGGTCGTTCCTACGAAGCCGATCACCGTGCCGCGCGCGACGTTGGCAAACAACACTCCGACGAGTGCACCGGCGCCGGTGCCTAAACCACCAGTCATCAGGTCGCCTTTTATGTCGCGCTTCTCCTCAATCACCACTCCTTCCGTCATTTTCACGTCCTTGCGCTTCTTCTCCGCTTCGGGTCCGCCGCTGTAAACAGAAAGAATGCTCATCTGAACGGGGAAGATCCGGCTTTCCACTTCGATGGAATTGAAGACAAGATTCATCGACGCGCCGCCACGAAAAAGCCCGAAGAATTTTGGACGCGTAACGCTGGTTACCGTCCCGTGGACTTTTGCACCTGCGGGCAGCAGGAGCTGATTACCGATGAATACGGGTTCGGCGACGATCGCGGTGAAAGGATCGCCGTCATGGGCCACACCGGTGCTAAGTCCGCTCGCCATGGTGAGGCGGACCTGCGTGCCGGGCTGGATTGCATTGGATTGTTGAGCGTGTACTGCGGGAGTCAAACACAACAGAACTGCCAGTAATGCGCAAACACTGATCAAGCGCTTCATTGTTTCCTCCGGGCTTTGGAATTTGGACATGCCAAGCCATCCCCGTGTCGTGGGGTTACCGCTGGCGCCGCGGTGTGAGTGCGGAGGATGCACCCGCAGATAAGATACTCCGCCGCGGGAAATGGATACCCGAAAATCGAGCCTCCTGTTCCTAATCGGCAAGCCCGGGCAAACTGCGCCTCTGGCGAATGAAACGCGCCGGCAAATTAAAAAGCCGATGCTGGCCTTCCGTACAGGTAGCTGGGAGGACAACGCGTGACGCACTTGTGAGTTCGTGTGCGGGATGGAATGTTAACCTCGCTTACAGACGGTCATCAAAGGCCTTCTCAACTTTAGAAATTGGAACTGAAGAATTCGATGCGAAAACGTTTGCTGGCTCTGGGTCTGCTGCTCCTCGGTGTGACGGCTGTCGCCTTTGCGACTGATTTTGCCGTCATCGTACACTCGTCGAACCCCACCCGAGTGACGACTCTGGTCGAGCTCGGAAAAATTTTTAAGGGCAAGACGCATACCTGGCCCAACGAGCGAAACATAACAATCATTCTGCGCGACCCGGATTCTCCGGGGATGAAATTCGTCATCGAGAAAATCCTGGGCGGCACGGTGGAAGAAGGAAGAGCGATCTTGAACGATCCAAGCCGGAAGCTGACTGCCCCGGTAGTATTCGTATCGAGCGACGAGGAAGTTATCAAGATTGTGGAAAGCAACCCTGGAGCGATCGGGGTGGTGGACGTTTACAACATCACGAGCGGAGTGAAGGTAATCAAGGTTGACGAAAAGCAGCCCTTCGACCCGGGTTACGTCCTAAAGGGCCACTAATCGACGCATGAAAATTTCGCGAGGAGTCATGAGAATCCAAAACCCCTTCCTGTATCCAGTCATCGTACTGGCAATTGCCGGCGCTACCGTTGCTCCGGCGCGCACGCAAGCGCAAGTACCCGCTATGGCCACGCACACGGCGGCCGATGGGGCTCCCGCGGCGGAGGTTGTTCCGGTGACGACTTCGTCGCCCGACGCGCGGCGCGATTACGAGCTGGCCCTGCTGTACCACGAGGACCTGCTGTTCGTTGACAAAGGCCTGGTTTCCCTGCGCAAAGCTGTGAAAGCCGATCCGCGCTTTGCGCTGGGCCACGCCACGCTGGCGTACTTCACAACCGATCCGCTGGAAGAAAGGCGAGAATATGCACTGGCACAACAATATATAGCGAAGGCATCGCCGGACGAACGTTTGCTGATTCGCTGGATGGATGGCGCGAAGAATGGAGGACTCGTTCCGGCTATCGCCGCTATGAACGATCTTCTCGCGAAGTATCCCAACGACAAACGGCTTGCGAATGTGTCCGCCGAGTGGCTGTGCTCGAATCAGGATGCTTACGAGCACGGCGAGAAAATTCTGAAAAATGTGCTGCGAAACGATCCAAATTATTTTCCCGCGCTGAACAATCTCGCGTACTGCTACGCGCTGAGCGGGCGGCCTGAGCTGGCACCTGCGCTGATGGATCAGTATGTGGCAGCACTGCCGGCCCAGCCGAATCCGCAGGATTCTTACGGCGAGATCATGCGCATGCTGGGTGATTATCCGGCCGCACTCGATCATTACGGAAAGGCGCTGCAAATCGATCCGACCTTCAATACTTCGCAAGTGGGCATCGCTTCCACCTACGCGCTGATGGGAGATCAAGAACGCGCTCGCGCGGAATATCTGAAAGCGATTTCGGGAACGAAAGAACGCGCCACCAAGTTGGATTATCGAATCCTTTGGGCTATGACCTTCTACCGGGAAAACCAACTTGAGCGAGGGTCTCGGGAATTCGCCAGACTCGCAGCGGAAGCGCACGCGGCGGACTTGCCGGTGGAGGAAGCGGAAATTCACCGGGATATGGCTCTTTTCAATCCGGATGCGCATGCCGCGTTCAGGGACCTCGATGCCGGTCGGCAGGTTCTCATCGAAAATCATGAGATCTCGCAAAACAGCCGCGAAATCGAGCTAGCGAGCATTCTGCAGACGCGCGCGTTCATCGCCGAACGGGCAGGCTTGGCGGATGCGACGCAGAAGGCGCTGAGACCATTGAGTGCCATGTCGCAGACCAGCCGCAGCAACCTGGTCCAACAGTCCTATCACTCTGCCAACGGCGCTGCATTAATGATGCAGGAAAAGTATGACGAAGCAATCCCGGAACTCATGGAAGACCCCCAAAACCCGCTTTCGCTGGCGTTGCTGGCGGAGGCACAGGACAAGGCGGGGCAGCCGGTTGACGCGCAGAAAACTCTGACCATTCTGGCGGCGATCAGTGACGAGCGTGTCGAAACGGCATTTGCCGTGCCGCTAGCGCGCGAGACGCTGAAACAAAATAGGGTAACGGGCGGCGAAGCCGGAGGCCACTAGTCGATCCGGCGTCATATTCGAGATGATGAAGAAGTTCGCGGCAGTAACGAGTTCTGTTTCATTCGTTGAAGGCTTCGCAACACATTCCGCAGTCAATCTGCATTCCATCGCCCGTCTTTCAAGCAGTAGAGCGCTGTGCTAGACTTCGCCAGGCGGTTCTGAAGAAGAAAAATTTCTGCAGCGACTGCCGATCGGTGGAACTTCGGGCTCTGTGCGACGATTCCCCGCAAACTCCGCCAGGCCCGGAAGGGAGCAACGGTAGCGGGTCAGCTTCGTGCGCCGCGGAGTACCCGAAGTTCCTCTTATCGCCCGGGCGAGGAAGGCTGGGACATTCAAGACATGGGCTATAAAGTCATCGCTCGAAAATACCGGCCGCAAACGTTCAGCGAAATCGTGGGGCAGCAGCACGTGACGCGAACGCTGGCCAACGCGATTGGTTCGAACCGCGTGGCGCATGCCTACATTTTTTCGGGCGTTCGAGGCGTGGGGAAAACAACCACGGCGCGGATTCTGGCGAAAGCATTGAACTGCGCGAAGGGACCGACGGCCGATCCGGACAATACTTGCGACTCTTGCCTGGAAATTTCCGCGGGCTCTTCGCTCGATGTGCTCGAAATCGACGCGGCTTCCAACCGCGGCATCGATCAGATTCGAGAGCTGCGGGAGATGGTGCGTTACGCGCCGGCTTCGAGCCGCTACAAAGTGGTGATCCTGGACGAAGCGCATCAGCTGACTGATGAAGCGTCCAACGCTTTGCTGAAAACTCTCGAAGAACCGCCGGAACGAGTGGTCTTCATTCTGGCGACAACGCAAGCCGAAGATTTAGCGGACACGATTAAATCGCGAGCGCAACTTTTCCAGTTTCGCTCGCTCACGTTCAAAGAGATTGCCGAAGAAATCGAGCGCATCGCGCGCGAAGAAAACCTTACGATCGAACCCGGCGCGGTCGCGGTTCTGGCGCGCGCCGCCGAAGGCAGCCTACGCGACGGCCTTTCGCTTCTTGAGCAGGCTATTTCCTATAGCGACGATACGGTAACGGACGCGCAAGTGCGCGAACTTCTGGGAGTGGTGGCAGAAAACGTTCTGGACGATCTTGTGGAAGCGATCGCGACACAATCTGCGGAGCGCGCTTTGGGACTGGTCCACCGGCTGATCGGTGATGGGCAAAATCTTCAACATTTTTGCCGGGAGGCGATTCGACACTTCCGCAATCTTCTCGTGGCGCGAGTGTGCGGCGCGAATTCTGATCTGGTGGCAGCGCCGTCCGAAGAGCAAGAGCGCCTTTCGGAGCAAGCGGCGAAGTTCAGCGAAGAAGACCTTACGCGCTTCTTCAACATTCTTTTGGCGACTGATGATGACCTGCGCAAAAAACCCGACCCGCGCCTGCATCTGGAGCTGGGGCTTTTGAAGTTAGTGAACGCGCAGCGTCTCGCGCCGCTGGAAGAAATTCTTGCTGACTTGCGAGGCTCGGGAACCCCGGCGAAATCAGCGCCTTCATCTTCATCTTCCGGCGGAACTCCGCGTGCAATGTCCGCCGCACAGTCAGCTTCAGCTACGGGCAATCCAGCAGTCACCATCGCGCGCGACAGCCCCAAGGCGAGCGCTGTGGCGGCACCGGGAGCAACGATTCCACCGGCACGTACAGCGTCTCCGGCTTCGTCTGCGCCGATTCCCGCGTCGCCTCCGCGAATCATTGCGCGCGCGGCAGGGGAAGCGAGCGGTGGATTGGCCTCAGCGCAAGTCGAGGCCATCAAAGCGGCGTTGCAAGGACAGAAGTTTCTGTGGTCCATGGTGGAGCACGCCACGCGATGGGAGATTGAAGGCGGCGAACTGCATCTTTTTTTTCCGACGGAGAGCCGTTCGCTCGCGGAAATGCTGCAGGCGCGAGACGCAATGGAACGATTGCGCACAGTCCTGAACCAAGTGGTCGGCGAGCCGCTGCGCGTCTGTGTTAAGCTTGAGGCTGGCCGGGCATCAGTGCCGCGCAGCTCTGAATTGCGCGCCCGGTTTGAAGAAGACCCGATCGTTAGGGCAATGCTTGAAAGGTTCGGCGGCCAGATTTCAAAGGTCAAGCGCCCAGGCGAGGAATAACCCATGGAAGTGAAAGCTCTACAGCAAATGTTGTCGCAGTTCCGACAGGTCCAGGAAAAGCTCGAGAAGCAGATTGGCGAGATTTCCGTGGAAGCTTCATCCGGCGGCGGCATGGTCACCGTGAAGATGAACGGCCAAAAGCAATTGACCGAAGTGCGCATCGAGCCGGACGTCTTCAAGAGCAAGGACCAGGAAATGTTGCAAGAGCTGACGCTGGCGGCGGTAAACGAAGCTGCCCGGCGCGTGGACGAAGAACTGTCCAAGCAGGTAAAAGATCTCACGGGCGGTTTGCCTGGGCTCGCGGGAATGAAAATACCGGGGATGTTCTGAGCTGGACTTCAGGCGGCCCGTCTCTCAGGTGCGGTACCGATTCCCTTCTCTTCTGAAATCCATGAAACGGATGTGATGGCATGCCTGATTTTGCGCCTTCAGTCACACGATTGATTGACGAATTGAAACGCCTTCCGGGAATCGGGCAGAAGACCGCGCAGCGTCTGGCGTTTTTTCTGCTGCGCGTGGATCGCGACCAGGCATTCGCGCTTTCGGATGCGATTCGCGAGGCCAAGGAAAAAGTACGCGAGTGTTCCATCTGCAACAACATTACGGACGCGGATCCCTGCCATTTCTGCGCGAGCGCGACGCGGAACCGGTCCATCATTTGCGTGGTGGAAGAAGCTACGAATATCCAGGCGGTGGAAAAAACACGCGAATTCAACGGGCTGTATCACGTGCTCGGCGGTTCCTTGTCACCGTTGCACGGGGTCGGGCCCGATCAAATAAAAATCAAGAGCCTTATCGAGCGTCTGAAAGGCAACACGGTGGAAGAAATTATTATCGCCACAAGCCCGACAGCCGAGGGTGAAGCCACCGCCGTTTACCTTTCGAAGCTCATCAAGCCGCTGGGCGTGCGCGTCACGCGCATCGCTATGGGTATTCCCGTCGGGTCAGACCTCGAGTATGCCGACGAAGTCACGATGATGAAGGCAATGGAAGGACGCCGCGAGCTCTAGCCTCGCGAGATTTAGTTTCGGTGGTGCAGATCCAGTCCGAATGACGGATGATCTTTCGTTCCCGTAATCTTGATCGGTATCTCCGTCCCGCCGTGCTTGCCCTTGAAAAACGGATCAACCGCCTTCAAGAAAAATGATTTCACTCCGGTTGTGGTCTGCGAGAGCTTCGCATCCATCAGCAGCTTGCCGTGAAAATTCATTCCACCGCCGGTCATTTCATAGGTTCCGGCCAATTGCACCGAAGCTCCCGCGATGGCAAAGGAGAGATCCGAAAATGTGATGAGGCCTTTGTTCACATCGAACTTTCCCTTTAACGCGGAAACGGCCGTTCCCAGGTCTGTCGCCTTCGGTTCGCCTTGCGCCCTTTTGCTGAATGTGTCGATCCTTCCTTGCACCGTTGAGCTTGTGAACTCCGCATTGTCCACTCCGAATTGCCCATGAATGGTCAAACGCTGAAGAATGTCCGTATCCGCTTCCGCAATTTCGATCTGTGCTTTCAGCGTGGCGGAGCCGGTCATCACCGGCTGGTCAGACTTCACCGCTAGCCAGAGCAAATCTTCGATTCGTGCATCGTTGGAGACGGCGTCCAGCTTGATCGTTCGGCCTTTGACGTTCTTCTCGATATCCACCACTTCGCCTTTGACGTGCAACGTGCTGTTCCGCAGTTTTGCGAGAACGCTATTTAGAATCACATTTCCGTTTGTTCCATCCACAATGGCGTCGTAGTCGGTGTGCAGGCTTTCGGGATGGCCGGCAATGTTCAAAGCAAAATCCGGAGTTTCCGTTTGTCCTTGGACGGATAAGTAATCGAGAGGGCCTTTGAACGCACCGGTGGAATTCATAGTCCCCGAAATGCCTTTGAGAGTGCGGAAGTCCGCATTTTTGAAATTATATTTTGCATCGACCGGGAGTTCGCTGGGTTCTTCCGGCTGCCACGGACCGAAGAGACCAATTGAGTCAATTTCTCCCTTGGGAGTCGGATTGGTCAGAATGGCGTGGAAATTAGCAGGACGGTCAAAGCTAAAATCGTTGATCTGCAGATGATGAATCTGGAAGTCTTTAGGCTCTTTTCCCGGCTGGGGACGAAGGATTTCGAGAAGCGCATCGTCCGCGTGAATATCTTCGATTACGATCGGATATTTTTTTGAGAGATCTTCGTCCGTTTTCTTTAGCAGCGGCTGCCCCCCGGGGCGGTGAGGCGGCATGTGTATCAGCAAGCCAATCAGGCGGACGCTTGCGACGTGCATCTTTGGAAGCAGCAGGCCGGGCAAAGTAGCGTCAACGATTATCTGCTTCGCCTGAATCAGCGGAAGCACGTCTGTTCGTCCGTTGTGGCGCAACACCAGGTCCGAAATAGTGACTCGCGTCTGCGGAAATATCTGGACCTGGAGGTCAGAAAACTGCACATCGCTTTGGAAGTGCGCACGCAGGGTCTCGATTGCGCGCTCCCGCAGGTAACCCGGCAGCCGCACGGATGCTACGAACAGACCGATGGCGACGATTACAACTAACACTCCCGCAATGAGGATAAGTTTGCGGATGAGAGAAACCGGCGCTTTTTCGGTCACGTTTAACATCATAACTAAGCACAGAACTGTTTGCCAGAAATGCGCAGATATTGCGCGGCCGCTGTCTGTTTCCCGCCTCTTATTTCGCGGAACCCGCGCCTCTGCAGATGTGACGGCGCGTTATCGTCAAGTAACCCTTTCGCACAGTTCCCTTATGTCGCTCGACCCGTCGCACCACGGGTGCTACCCTTAACAGACACCCCTCTTGGAGGAATGGTGACCGAGCCTCTAGCATCGACCGAACCCGACGGACAGAAGCGCCGAAGCACGCGCATCGTGCAGGCCGTACCTATTACCGTCACGGGTGTGGACGCGCTGGGCCAACCATTCAAGGAACGCACCACCACCGTGATGGTGAATTGCCACGGGTGTAAGTACCAGTCAAAACATTACGTTCCAAAGAATTCCATCGTCACGCTCGAGGTCCCGCGCCCCGAAGCTGGACAAAAGCGTACTGCACAGGGCCGCGTGGTCTGGGTGCAACGACCGCGGACTGTACGCGAGTTATTCCAAATTGGGCTTGAGTTTGAAGTCGCAGGCAACGTCTGGGGCATAGCATTCCCGCCCGAGGACTGGGTCACTTCGTTGGATGACGCCGGTGCGGCGTCTTCGGCGCAGTATGCACGGTCGGATCCTGTACTATCCATCGCGACGGCGGATGCAGTGACAGCGCCTGAACCGGCCGCCCTGGTCGCAGATAAGAAACCTGAAGCTCCGGCTGCAGTTCAACAAGCTCCAGCTCCTGCTGATGCGGTTGCAACGCCGCCTGATCCTGCGCATCCTTTATCGGCTCCAGCGTCTTCGGCATCTGCAGCAGCGCCGCCAAAAACACCAACAGTTCCCGCGCCGCCGCTACCCACACGTCCAGTTTCGGCTCCGGCGTCTTCGGCATCGACGAGAGCGCCGGAAGCTCCGGCAGCGCCCACGCCGACGTCCGCACCGCCCAAAGCTACAGCACCACCGACGCACGCGAGCATACCGGCTGCTCCGGCAGGGGAAAGCAAGATCCATGTGGTTCCAAGTACAACCCAGGATTTGCAGGGACCGCTGGGACGCCAAATGGCGCAGATGGTTGATGAAGTTAAGCAGAATCTCGACAAGTCTTTGCGCAAAGGCGCGGAAGCGGCAATCACCGAGGAAATGGCGATTGCTCGCCAGCAGCTCGATTCGCAGCTCCATGACGCGATTGAGAAGGCCATCAAGGTCTCGATGGAGCGCGTGTCCGAATCTTCGGTAAAAAAGGTGGTGCAGCAGGCGGCGGATCGCACGGCAGCGATTGTGGAAGAAGCGCGAAAATCGACCGAGGCCACTGCCATTCATCTCGACGAAAAAATCCGCGACGCCGTGCAGCAAGCAGTGAGCCAGGCCGCAGAGCAGGCCGCAACTCAGGCGGCTCAACAAGCGGCGGAGCAAACGGCCGCGCATAGTCTGAAGCAGGCGGTTGACGAAGCTGTGGATCGCGCTCTGGTAGAGCGCGCCGCGTCCACGCCATCGCTGGACATTCTTTCTTCGCCTGAAGCGGCCCAGCAACACCTGGACCACTGGCGGAAAAGTTTGGAAGAAACGGCTCAGAGCGTTCGAAGCCAGACGGTGGAGCAATCGCAAGCGGAAATAGCCGCGGCGAACCAGCGCTGGAATCAGCAGTTCGAAAGCAGCCTGGCAGGAGCCTCTCGCGAGCTGGATGAGAAAATCGCGAACTCGTCGCAGAGGATCGACGAGAAAATTTCCGAAGTTTCGCGGCAAGCGATATCGCAAGCGGAGCAGAACATTCTGTCGCGCAGCCAAAGCCTGCGCGCTTCGCTGGATGAGGTGATCGGTGGCGCGGCCAACACGATCGAATCGCTCGGAGCGGGGCTGAAGCAGGAACGCGAGCGAGCGGAAGAAACGAAGTCACAGCTTCACGACGCCGCGAGAGTTGCTTTGGAACAAACGCGCCAGCGGCTCGATGAGATCCTTGCCGAACAACATCAGGAGATCGCCCGGAAGGCGGACCAAATTATCGCCGAGCGCGTGCAGCAGATCGAGCCGGCGCTGGAAACGTCGGCGCAAAAAGTTGTCGCGCGTGTTTCCTCCGACCTCGATCAGAAAATCGGGGCGAAGGTCGAAGCGGTACAGAAAATAGCTTCCGAGCTGGAGCACGCCGAGCAGCAAGCAACGAATCTGCGCAACCAAATCGGCGAACAGATGCGCCAGGCTGCGGAACAAGCCTTGCAGCTGCAAAGCTCGGTTCGCGAGCAAGTGCAACAATCTTCCCAACAAGTGATTCAGGAGTCGCTTGCGCAACTCCGTACGGAAGCTTCCAAGGTTCCGGCGGAATTTGAGGAGTCTTGCCGCGCTTCACTTTCGAAAGTTCAAGAAGATCTTCAGCAGAAAAGCACGGAGACGCAGCACGAGACCTACGAGGCGCTTTCGAAGGCTGCCGATTGGTATCAGAAGAAAGCGCAGACCACGATGCAGACGTCGCTCGAGAAGGCCGTGGAGCAATCGGCCACGACGCTTCGCGATCGCGCCGCCGAAGTTTCCAGCATGCTGGCTTCCGAACTCGACCACTACCGGCGGACGTATGTGGAGCACAGCACGGCGCAAATTGAAGATGCCGCGGGCGAAGTGGTGGCGCGCGAGCGAGAGAAACTCAACGAAACAGCTCAAATCGCGACGGCGAGTTTTTCAGACCAAGTGCAGCACGTTACCGCGGAATCGCTGCGGCGGTTCGAACACAGTTCCCGCGCGGCGCTGGAAAAGGCGCGCTCCGACATGGAGTTCAACCGCGAAGGCTCGCTCGCGGAATTTCAGCAAAAAATGGACGAGCGCATGAGGGAAGGTGTCGAACAGGCGCGGACATTCCTGCAATCGCAACTTGCGCCGCTGATCGAAGCCTGGGAAGAGAAGCGCGAAGTGGAGAAAGAAGAGTGGAAGCTGCAATTGAAACAATCCACTGACGAGTCCATCGAACAATATAAGGCGCGCCTCGAAAATGCTTCGAATTCCTGGCTGCTGGCCTCCGCCACCACGCTGGGCCAGCATTCGCAATCGATGCTTGACACCATCGCCAAAGCCGCCGAAAAGCGGCTGCGCGACACTTGTTCCGAGGTTCTCGCCGGGATGGGCGACACACTGAAGGAACGGCTGCTGGGCATGTCCGGCGACTTCCGTACCGAAGAAGATGAAGATTCTCCCAAGCACAAAAAGTAATTTGCAGTCTGCGATTTAAATCTCCTCCCATCTGCTGCCATGATTTCGGCTCCAAGCTGCATCCCGGTATAATGCTCGGCATGTCGAATCAGGCGTACTTGAGCATTTGGTGCAAGGATTTTCCCGAGGATCTGCTACTTCAGCGGTTTGGCGATTTTCTTTCTACGGTTCCCTTCTCTGCGAAGCAGCCGGGATTCACGCATCTCGAAATTCGAGCGGTAGATTTGACCGAAACCCCTATCTACGAAATGGATCTGCGTTCGCTTCCTCTGGACGCTGCCAGCATCGTCGAATTG
>JBEKHP010000044.1:0-22471 GCA_050012235.1 Candidatus Acidiferrales bacterium
CGGAGACGCATTGGAGCTGAGCCAGAGCGACCAAAGCGCCATCAAAGGAATCGAAAATACTGCCGCCTTCGCCAGTAGAGACGGCCAACTTTTGGTATTGTGGTCTTCCGCGCGTGTGGCTTCGCGCTCAGGTTTCAAGCCGTACGCTATCAGCCCCGCCGTTCCGAACCAGATGAACGACGCCACCAGCGGCAAATCAAAAACGCTTCCCGTGTAGTAATCCTGCCGGCTGATAGCCCGATTCGTGATGTACGATCCCGCAGCGTACAGAAGGGAAGCGCTGAACAGATGCGCGTACACTTCGCGCCATTTTCCGCGAGCTCGCGACATCAACATCGCGAAGCCAACTGCGAGCAGTATGTTCTCCCCGGCAGCCAGGTGGTCGTACATCCATCCGTACGTCAATACGTTCGGCGCGATGTACTGCCACGGAATCACGACGAAAAGGTACAGATAAACCCACCAAACGAGCAGCAGCGAAAAATCCAGATATCCGGTGTGAACGTTCAAGTCGTCGCGGCGGTCGTGCGGCTTCAGCGCCAGGGCGCCGATCATCGGCACGGGATGCAGGAAGAGGATCACGTCTCCCACGAACGGGTCAGGAGTGTTTTTGCGCAGGACCACCTCGAAGTAGGTCCAGAGGGACTGGCCGGCGAGCCAGGTGAAGCAGCCCAGCGCCAGCAGCAGCCAGAATAATCTGGTGCGCCTCTCTGGCAGGGTCGCGTTCATCAGGAGGCCTATGCAGGCGAAGAGGGCGGCGGCGCACTGGAAGGTGTCGCCAAAGGCCGTCAGGCCCCGGCCGGGGGCAACTGCAAGCGAGACAAGGCAATAGCCGCCGACGATGACTACCCAGCCGACTACTAGCCCCAGGAACGTCCCGGGGGTGCGGGGGGCGCGGCTCAACCAGTTGATTACCGGCGAATCTTGCTTGTTCATGCTTACCCTAGAGGGGGTATGGGTTCTTCTGAGGATACGATTCTCTGAGGGGCTGGTGGGAGGGGATTCCTGAGCGCGTGACTTGAGGAGCAATAGCGTCTTAGGCGCGGCAGACCGCGTCAAGCCGCCCCTTCGTTCGAAGAGCTAAGTCACGCTGGTATATGCCTTTGCGTGACTTAGAGGAGGCTATGGGTGAGTCGTTTGGCCGGCTTGGCGCTCCGCCACGACTTTTCGCGCGTTCTGGTAGAGTGCGCGAGCTTGCGGAATCAGGTCAACGGCTTTATCGAGCTGGGCATCGTCCTGCAGGGCTACCTTGAATCCTTCGTTCAGGCCGAACGCCGAAGTAAAAACCTCGCGCTTGATCTGCCACTTCAGCCACCTGAGGTTGTCCTGAATTTCGGGCTCGGTGTAATTGATGTGCTGCGCGTCCAGATATTTGCGGAACTGATTGATGACGTCATCGTTGGCAACGAAGTCCTTGGTGATGTCCGGCTTCGAGCCGAGGTAATGCCGCGTGAAATCGCCGACACCCTGCGGAAGCGGGTAAAAAACGCCCCGGCGGTAGAGGGTCTGCTGGAAATCGTCGGGCTTGGGCTCGGCAACGGCGTCGTCAGGAGTAATCCCGCCTTGTCCGAACACCTGGCGGCCGCTGTCGGTTAGCTTCACTTCCGGCTGCGTAGGCTTCTGCGGATTGTAGTGATAATCGTAGAGCGAAACGTTTTTGTAGTCGCGCTGGATCAGGCGGCCGCTGGGCGTGTAGTAGCGCGCGGTGGTAAGCAGCATGGCCGTGTCTTCGCTTAACGGAATCTGCGTCTGTACCAGGCCCTTGCCGAAGCTGGTTTCGCCGACGATCAAGCCGCGATCGTGGTCCTGTATCGCGCCGGCAACGATTTCCGAGGCGGAAGCGCTTTGCCCGTTGATCAGCACAACGATGGGAACTTCGATACCCTGGTTTCCACGCACGGCGTAATAGCGGTGCTCGGGGGACAAACGCCCGTGGTGCGAAACTACGATTTCGTTCTTGTCGAGAAACATGTCCGAAAGGCCGACGGCCTGATTCAGAAGCCCGCCGCCGTTGTTACGCAAATCGATGATGAGCCCATCCAACTTAGGGAAATCGAGCTGCTTCAGCGCTTCGGCCACGTCGCTGTCGGTGGTCTCATTGAAAGAGATGATGCGCACGTAACCGATTCCCGGCTTGACCATGGTGAAATATTCAACGGCGGGACGGAAAATTTCATCGCGTGTGACGGAAACTTCAATCGGCTTGTCCCAGCCTTCGCGTCCGAGCGAAATGTGGACCACGGTAGCCTTGGGCCCTTTGAGCATCTCGGCAACTTCGGTGGTGGTGAGGCCGTCGCAGGGCTTTCCATCTACTTTCAAAATAAGGTCGCCCGGGCGGATTCCAGCTTTATAGGCGGGAGAGCCGACGAACGGAGCGAGGACCACGGTCTGGTTATCGCGGTTCGATACGGTCATTCCGACGCCGTAATATTTTCCCTGCTGGTCTTCCTTGAAGAGAGCGTACTGCTTGGGATCGAAAAAGTTTGAGTGCGGATCGAGGACGTGCAGCATGCCGGGAATCGCGCCATCGTAGATGACTTTGTCGGTGTCCACCGGGTCGGCATAGTTGCGCTCGACGACAGAGAGGACGCGAGTAAAACTCTTCACCGAATTCTGGACGTCGCTCTCTTTGTTGCCTCCGGCTCCTCGGACAGTGGGGCCGATAAGCCCTCCGAGCAAGGCCGAGATTCCCAAGACGACGACCAGGACGATAATTCCGCGCTTAGATGACGGTTGCGATTCCATGCGACCTCGCTATGCCCCAAATTATGATTGTACCACATATGTTTTGGATGCCTGTCGGCGGCGGTGCGTGACATTCAACACTTTGCGACGGCTGTGCCGCGGGATGCTGCCCAGTTTTCGCCGCGCCGAAAGGGGCGGCGGGAGCGCAAAAAGGAGGCTGATTGAGCGCTGAAAAACGCGAGTCCCATTTTTTGAAATTTTGGCTATTTGAGCAGTTCGCAGTTCTTTGTTTTCTATAACTTAGAGTGGTTTCTACTTCCTGAATTTGGCGATTTAACTCTGCGCAAAAACGGCTGGTTTTGGATGATGTTTGCATGCGCGCGCAAGGCATTTTCGAGTTTGCGAGGTACAACCTTTCAGACGGCTGCTGTCCGCCTTCGTTAGCGCCGATCCTAAGCCCGTTAATCATCTCAACAATGATAGGAAGTTAGGAGCAGGAATGCAAGGACTTGGAGCCTGTGAGCATTTCAATTTCCCCTACATTCAGAGGGAAGTCAAAACCCGAACCCTTCACACACCGAAGGGTTCGGCACCCCGCGAGTTTCAATCGTGCTTGAAGCGAACTCCGGTGCCGCGCGGATGGATTGGCCACCCGCCCGTGGCGTGACCATCTATGCCTTCGCGAACAATCACTACGCGGGACACGGGCCGGGCACGGTTGCGCTGTTCAAACAACTCTACGGAATTCCGGACAGCGAACGAGCGCCGGTTCCGAGTCAGCAATCGAATCTATTCGCAGCTCAGAAAGAAGAAAACGCCAAGTAAGCTTGGGGTTCGAATCAAGCTTAAAGGGGAAGGTCGAGCCGACCGCGCGTCAAAACCCGCACCATTTGCAGAAAAAAAAACGCAAAGAGTGCGGCACCCGCAAGTTCGATTCGTGCCTTCAGTTGACGTGAGGTGTTTGGTTCAAGGTTGGCCACCCGCCGGAAGGATTCGCCACCCGCCCAGGTACACACACCATCTACATGAGATTGTTATTAAGTGAAGCATATATTTATTGACACATATTACAATAAACAGGCGCTGTATTTTTTGTCTAGATTGGAAAAGGAGAGGAAATCATGCTAAGAAAGGGCGGTGCCAGAACGATTGTTGGCTTGCTACTTATGTTCGTGGTGACGATGATGCAGATGGGATGTGACGTCTCTGGCGGGGTAACTGTCGACGTCAATTGTCCATCCGGTCAGAAGTGTCAAGTCACAGGAACCGGGACTATAACCTTGTCGAATTTTGTTAAGGCTAGCTTCACGAGCGGCACAACGCCAAGTTCGATCGCTGCTTATAATCTCATTTGGAACGTTCCTACTTCAGATCTAACGCTGAACACACAGAGTCCCGTTCAAGCCACGCTGAAAGCAACGACGGATACCAATTACCAATCGTCGATTACCGTCACACTGTCGCCCGTCGCCTCGACGACTTCCCCCGTGGCCGCAGGGTATTCGGTGTACACGTTCGGCATGGAAAATTCGACGGAATTGAGCAACTGGATTTCACAAGTTTCTGCAAATATAAATTCAACCGTCAACCTCAGCCTCTCAGGCAACGGCCTGTTCAATCAACTCGGCAACGCGGGCACATACACGGTTTATGTTCAGGTCAACAGTTCTCAAGAAGGTGTGACAACGTTGGGTTCAGCGACTTATAGCGATCCTGGACCGCCTCCTCCGCCGAGGTGTACGGGCGACAGTTGCCCGAACCAGCCTTGAAATCGCGTCTTCAGATTCGGAAGCACTGGTTGGTGTTTCTTGGCGGGCTTGCGCTCCTGTCGTTGGGAGGCAGCAGGCCCGCTTTACCTCGCCTGCGACTCGCATTACAGCCGACCGAGAATATCGCGACCGCTTCCCTCTCTTTCGAGTTAGTTAGAAAACACATTTTGGTTGACGTGCAGATCAATGGCTCAGGCTCGCACGCTTGCATGGTTGACAACGGATTCAATACTGAGGTAGTGACCGAGCGCGCCGCGCGCGCGATGGGGCTCCAATCTCATGCTGCGGGCGGTAAAACTCCGAATGCGAAGGGGCTCGGGGAGGGCCCGGGGCCGGAAATATTTGTGACCGAGGATAGTATTGTTCTTGGTGAAAAAGGCTCCCCGCTTTTGACAGGACACACTTTGGTTCTGGATATGGCAGCGCTGGAAAAGGAATTGGGGCATCCTTTCGATTGTGTGATCGGCGCGCCGCTATTCGCGCGTTTTGTCGTTGAAATTGATTTTGCAAACCGTTGCCTCACGCTTTACGAACCTAGTGGCTTCGCCTACCGCGGCCAAGGTCACATAGTTCCATTGCGGGTGGAGGTTCCCCCGACCGTCGAGGCTGAAGTTCTTGCTCCCGACGGACGAAGGGTCAAGGCAACTGTCGGGCTCGATCTTGGAAGCGACTCAGTCTTTGACTTTCGTCCCTCATTTCAATCGAAGCATCATATTTTGCAGCCGCAACAGAATGAGGTGATGACCGGCGCTATCGGGCTAAAGGGAGAATTTCATACGGGGGTCGTGCGGTTGCCTTCCGTGGAGTTCGCCGGATTCAGGGTCGAGAAGCCAATCGCCGAGTTTCTGGAAGGATCGCCGGATCCGCACCTCTCCAAGAACGACGGCTTCGTCGGAAACGCCCTCTTGGAGCGCTTCAACGTCATTTTCGACTATTCACGTCATCAAGTGATTCTTGATCCCAACGCTTCATTTGGTGACCCCTTTGTCGCAAATATGACCGGCATCGGTGCTGACGCCACCTCCAATCCTGCGCTTGGCTTTGACGTCAAGTCTCTAGAGGGCGGGTCCGTAGCGGCGACTGCGGGTCTTCAGACGGGCGATCGGATTGTTGAAATTAACGGCGTGCTCTGCTCGACTCTCACGTTTGAGTCGTTTCATGAAATGCTCACCGCAGAAGGTGCGCCGTTCAAACTAAGGGTCGAACGGGGTGGTGAGAAAATCGAAGTTAGTTTTCAGACCCCGCGCCTTCCCTGACCGGTAGCGGCGTCCCGCATGGCAGTTTTCGAGTCTCGGGCGAAGCGCTTTTGCAAAGCTCTGGTGAAGGGATAGGCCAAACGCGCCACGGTAGTGGGACGTGAGATGGCGTAAAGGTCGTACCACACGGATTGATCTTCAGCATTGAATTCGACTGTGAAGCGTTCTTCTCCGATTTCTCCGTGGTCGGGAAGAGTGCCGTAGGCGAAGCCGTACCTTTCCAACGAACCGTGCTCTCCGATTACGTAAACGATTCGGCAGGCGTTCATGGACCAAAATCCGAGATGGGATACGACGACTGCTACGGTGGCGCCCGGCTCGACGGACGTATTCGGCCAACATAAATCAATCCACGGCATATCGAACATTTTCCACTGTTGGACTGCACGCTTAGCGCGCTCGAACGTGTCGATGCCCTGGCCCAGCTTGATTCGATTGTGGTCGGCGGTATATCCGTTCGGCGCTTGTTGGCGAGTGCATCCAACTTCGACGTAGGAGAAATTTTGATTCTGCTGGGCGGCGATGAAGGCCTCGATTGAGGTTCGGTTAGGTTTTGAGGTGAAGAACATGCGCTCTTCCTCTGGCTGTCGCAAAATCCGATGCTGTTGAGTTGTATCGTACAGAAGGATCGCCCGCCTGCCTATCCGAACAGTCCAAACTGAGGGTGAAGCTTTTCCTCTTGCGCTTCGACAGGAGACTCTGTATCGTATCCCTGTAGAAGCGATGGGGGAAGGCATGGCGGAGCAGAGGATCGATCTACCGCAAGGGACGTTGGACCTGCTGATACTGAGGACGCTGGCGCTGGGGCCGGAGCATGGGTGGGCGATTTCCGAGCGGATACACCAAGTGTCCAGCAAAGTTTTGCAGGTGCAGCAAGGGTCGTTGTACCCGGCGCTGCATCGGCTGGAACGGCGTGGGTGGATCAAGGCGCGGTGGGGCGCGTCGGAGAACAATCGCCGCGCGAAATTCTACGAACTGACCGCCAGCGGGCGGAAACAGCTCGAAGCGGAGAAGAGTGACTGGAAGAAGCTGGCGGCGGCGGTGGCGCAGGTGCTGGAGACGGCGTAAGAAATTGCGGACGCGCGATCAACCACGGGGTGGAAAATGCTTAGCGACATTTTGATTCGGCTGCGGGCACTGTTCCGACGCGATGCCGTCGAGGGCGAACTGGACGATGAGTTGCGGTTTCATTTCGAGCAGCAGGTAGAGAAATTTGTCGCGGCGGGAGTGCCGCGCGAGGAAGCAACGCGGCGGGCGCGGCTGGAATTTGGCGGAGCGGAGCAGGTCAAAGAAGAGTGCCGCGACGCTCGCGGCGTGAGTTTTTTCGAAACGCTGGCGCAGGACGTGCGCTACGGCTTCCGCATGCTGCGCAAGTCTCCGGGGTTTACGGCCGTCGCCGTGCTGACGCTGGCGCTGGGAATTGGAGCGAATACGGCATTGTTTTCTGTTGTGAACGGCGTGCTGCTGAATCCCTTGCCGTACCCGCAGCCCGAGCAGATTGTGACGCTGCACGAGAGCAAGCCGAATTTTCCTACCGGTTCGATTTCCTACCCCAATTTCCGCGACTGGCAAAAGGAAAACAATACCTTCTCCGGCATGGCGATTTTCCGCGGCAATTCGTTCAGTCTCACGGGCAAAGGCGAAGCCGAGCGCGTTCAGGCGGAATTCATTTCCTCAGATTTTTTCAAGGTGCTGGGCGTCAAGCCTCTGATGGGGCGCACTTTCGCGCCGGGCGAGGACGAAATCGGCGCGGCTGCGCCGGTTGCGCTCATCAGCGCCGGTTTCTGGAAACAAAAACTCGGTTCGGCACCTGACGTTTTGGGACAAAGCGTCAACCTCGACGGAAAGAGCTACACCATCGTGGGGGTGATTCCGGCCGCGTTCGACATACGGACTAACGCATTCCGCGCCGCCCAGATCTATGTGCCCATCGGCCAGTGGAGCAATCCGTGGCTGGATCATCGCACCGCCGGTCTGGGCATTCACGGCGTCGGGCGGTTGAAGCCCGGCGTCACGCTGGCGCAGGCGCGCGCGGATATGAATGCGATTACAGCGAGCCTCGCCGCGGAGTACCCGGACGTGGACAAAGGGGTTGGTGCGGCTGTCATTCCGATCAAAGAGGAGATGGTCGGCGGCATCCGATTTTTCCTGTTTGTGCTTCTCAGCGCTGTCGGGTTCGTATTGTTGATCGCGTGCGTGAACGTCGCCAATCTTATGCTGGTGCGCTCGGCCGGCCGGACGCGCGAGTTCGCAATTCGGGCTGCGTTGGGAGCGGGCCCGCGCCGCCTGGTGCGCCAACTTCTTACTGAAAGCGTGTTACTGGCGTTTTTTGGAGCGGTGCTTGGCCTGCTAGCGGCGCACTGGGGGATTCGCGCCGGGCTCGGCCTGTTGTCTTCAGCGCTGCCGCGCGCCGCGGAGATTCACCTCGATGCGCGCGTACTTCTTTTCACCATCGCTATCTCATTGTTCGCGGGAATTCTCTTCGGTCTGGCGCCGGCGCTAAGAATCGCGCGCACCGATCTGCAAAACTGCTTGAAGGAAGGAGGACGAGGCGCGAGCGCTTCGCGGCAGAGTACACAAACGATTTTCGTGCTGGTGGAAGTTGCCATGACGCTTGTGCTGCTGGTCGGGGCGGGCCTGATGATTCGCAGCCTCAGCGCATTGTGGCGCGTCGATCCGGGATTTCGCGCCGACAATGTGCTGACGTTTGGGCTGACCTTGCCCACGTCTATGTTCCATGCAAACGCGGAAACCGTTCGCGCTGCTCTTCGGCAGAGCGACCAGGCTATGGAATCAGTTCCGGGCGTTCAAGCGGTTTCTCTGTCCTGGGGAGCGTTTCCGATGAGCGGCGACGATGAGGAACTTTTTTGGAATGCAGGGCAGCCTAAGCCGACGTCCGAAGAGGGCATGAGCTGGGCGTTGAGCTACGTTGTGGAGCCGGATTATTTGCGGGTCATGGGAATTTCGCTAGAGCGCGGACGGTTTTTCACTGCGGCGGACGACCAGCATGCGCCGAACGTTGCCGTTATCGACGATGTCTTCGCGCGAAAGTTCTTCCCTGACGAGAATCCGATCGGCAAGCGGCTGCGCACAATGCAGCATGAAGGCGAGGTTGAGATCGTCGGAGTGGTTAGCCACGTAAACCAGTGGGGTCTCGACTCCGACAGCACAAATTCTCTCCGCGCCCAAATGTATACACCTTACATGCAGCTTGCGGATGACGCGATTCAGCTCGCGGCTCCGGGAACCAGCGTAGCGATCCGCTACAACGGTTCGGCTACTCCGGTGTTCGATTCGGTTCGCCGCACTTTGCAGCAGGTCAACAGCGAAAATATCGTCTATAGCGCGCAGACGATGAATGAAGTGATCGCCGATTCGCTGGCCGCTCGACGGTTTTCGATGGAGATTCTGGGGGTCTTTGCGGCGCTTGCGCTGTTGCTTTCGAGCATAGGCATTTATGGCGTGATCTCATACGGCGCAGGGCAGAGGACCCAGGAAATCGGGATTCGGCTGGCGCTGGGCGCGCAGCGCAGCGATGTGCTGAGGCTGGTCCTGGGACATGCGGCACGAGTGACGCTGATTGGAGTGGCGATTGGTCTGGGCGCGGCCTTCGGATTGACGCGGCTGATGAAGACTATGCTGTTCGGAGTGAGCGCGACGGATCCGTTGACGTTTGGAGGCGTGGCGCTGCTGTTGGCGCTGGTGGCTCTGGCGGCGGCGTACATTCCTGCGCGGCGAGCTACGCGCGTGGATCCTCTGGTCGCGCTGCGGTATGAGTGAAGTGCGAGCAGAAATGCGCGTCTGCGCTGGTCTTGGCGTCGCGCCCGCGCGCGGTTAGAGTTCCTGGCCTTTTGGGGCGGGGGCGAAGCGGCGGAGGAGGGCGATCGACGTTACCAGGACTAGGATGAGGAATCCGAGGAGGCCCAGCTCGTACATGCTGGCTCGAAAGATGCTGGCACCTTCGACGGTCCACGTGCCGCCTTTTGTGAGTGTGGCGGCTTCCAAGGTGATCACGAGGATGCGCCGAATGGATGCGATCAGGCCGACTACAAGGAATGGTTCGGTAACCAGATAATGTGAGTGGATGGAGATGCGCACGGTATGGAGAATTTCGACTAGCATCAGGACGACGAGGAGTTGGTCGAGCACGACGAGAATCTGAGTGGCGATGGTCAAGTGAGCGATGCCGTCCCAGAGCAATTTGGCGGCGTTTGCGCTGGTGGCGAGCGCGCTTATGAAAAGCAAAATGGCGAGGATGGTGTAAACGACCACCTCGGCTTTGCTGAGATAGTCGCTAAAGTGGACGCGGAGTTTTTCTTCGGCCATTTGAGGTCACTCGCGGAATCGGGCTTCAGTAAACCTTGACGCCTTGAAGGTCAGACTTGCTTTCCTGCTTTGCCGCTTTGACGGCCTGCTTTGCGCCGTCTTTGCCTGCGTCCGGCTTCAGTGTGAGGATGGCGTTTTCGATTTTCGCGGACTTCGTGTGCGTATCCGGCGGACAAACCTTGCCGCCGAGTTCGGCGCATCGCAATTGTAAAAACGGAATGCCGAGGTCATGCGCTGCGTGGACCGCGGTTAAAAAGTCAGCAATCTCTTTGTAGCCCTGGGAAGCTTCTTGAGGGGTCATGCCTAGAGGGATCAGCGCCTGCACTTTCGAGTTAAGACTTGGATTGGCTTGGAGAATGACGTCGGGCGATTTTTCGGTTTCCGACGGTATGTTGGTGTCGCGGACGCCGGATGAGGAGGTCGCGGCGCCTGCCGTGGGACCCGCTCCGCCTGCCGCAACTGTTCCGCCGCCGCCTCTTTGAGCTTGCACCGGCTGCACTGCTAGGCCAAGCGCGGCTGCGAAAATCGTAAGCGATAATGCGAGGGATTTCGTCATGGTTTGCTCCTTCGACTCAGACATCTTACTCCCGCCATATTTACATCAACAGAAAAAAAAGGCAGTGCCTAATTTGGAGAAATGCAAGGCGAAAACTCGCGGGAACTCCACCGCGGAAAGGAAGGCCCGCCACGGGGGGCAGGCGCCAATCGAGAGATTGGCGTTCCCGGGAGACGGCGAATCTCGGTCAGAGGGAAAGCAACGGGGGTGAAGAAAAATCTACCTGACCTTTCGTACAGGTAACGCGGACGAGGGGGCGCGCTGGGAAGGTCGTTGATTACATTCGCACGGCGGCATACCGTTGAATTAAGCGGCTGAACGTCTGAATGGAGACAACGATGAGTTACTTGCGCGGGAATAGTGCGTTACTAAATATCTTATCCGCCGAGCAGCGTATTTGCGAGGTGCGGCGGCAGGGACGATCGTTTGCGTTTTCTGCGGCGGGGCTGGGTCTGTTGTTTGTGGCGCTGAATTTCGCGCCGGTGGCGCTGGGGCAGTCGCAATCGGGATCTTCTTCGGCGCCGGCAGCACAGGGGTCTGCGCAAACTTCCGGCCAGAATGCTGGCCAGACTTCTGGACAGGCGAAAGCCCAAGCTTCTTCTCAATCCGAACCGCAAATGATCGATCAATCTGCGCCGCCGGCCGACTCGTTGGCAGAGGTTGCGCGCAAGGCGAAAGCGCAAAAAGCCAACTCCGGGGCGGGCAAGGTTTACACCGAGGAAAAATTGGCTGGGCTGTCAGGGCGCGGCATTTCTTCCGTGGGATCGGGGACGCAAGGTGGAGACGGCTCGCCGAGTTTGGGAGATCCGTACGCCAACCCCGGGGCGGACCCTGCTCCGAAATCCGGGAAAAGTGAAGAGCAGTATTGGCGCGGCAAAGCGCAAGCCATACGAGATCAAATGGCTGGACTGGACAAGCAGATTGCCGGCATCCAGGAAGAGATTAAGGAGAAGGGCGCGGTCACGGTCGATCCTATGAGCGGGGTGCAGGCGGGCGTGATTTATATCGAGGACCGCAACCGCCAAATCAAGGAGATCGAAGCGCAAAAAGCCAAGCTGCAAGAACAGTTGGACGCTTTGGCGGAAGAGGGGCGCAAAGCCGGCGCGGATTCCGGCTGGTTCCGCTAAACATATGGACAAATTTCACCTGCTGCTTTCGATGAGAAGCTGGCTGACGGCTATCGCCCAGGCTTTTCTTTTTGCGCTTGTTTCAAAGGGATTCAGTTTACGTCCGCTGGGAGAGGTGGTTTCCAGCAGATTCGGGGCTTCTAGAGTCTCGAAGCGAACTCGGAAAAACGATTCTGCGATTTTCTAACCTTCCTCGCCAGTTGGTCGATTGACCTGCCATTCCATCAAGCCACGTGCGGCGGTTTGCGGATTTTTCGCGCAGATGCGAGAATACCTGCATGACAAAACTATTCACTATGGCGGTGAGCATATTGGCGGCGGTCGCAGTGTTGAGCGGGAGCGCCTGCGCGCGGCAGACGACGACCTCGGCCGATCTAAAAACGGACAAGGACAAAGCCAGCTACGCGGTGGGATTGAGCATGGGAAAGAATTTGCTGAAGGAATCCATCGACCTTGATCCGAGCATCGTTGAGCAGGGCCTAAAAGATGGGCTGGCCGGCGGAAAAACGCTGATGACGGACGAGGAAGTGAAGGCTGCCATGACCACTCTAAGAGCGGCAGCGCAGAAAAATCAGGAGGCAAAGATGGCGCAAGCCGGAGAGGCAAACAAGAAAGAAGGCGAGGAATTTTTGGCCGCCAACAAGACGAAAGAAGGCGTGGTTACGCTGCCGAGCGGGCTTCAGTACAAAATTTTAACGGCAGGGACGGGTCCGAAACCCACCGCTGCTGACACCGTCGTTTGCAATTACAAAGGCACCTTCCTCGATGGCAAAGAATTCGACTCCTCTTCCAAACACGGCGGCCCCTCGACGTTTTCTGTCGGCGGAGTCGTTAAGGGATGGACTGAAGCGCTCCAACTGATGCCCGTGGGATCGAAGTGGCAGCTTTTTATTCCGTCTGATCTTGCCTATGGACCGCGCGGTTACGGTAACGTTATCGCGCCAAACACGACTCTGGTTTTTGAGATCGAGCTGGTTTCGATCAAGGGCAAGTGAGTGCGATTTGATAGTCGCTGCGAATCGACTGCAAAAACGGCGGTTGGAAGGGTGCGGTTCGGTATAAGCTAGTACCGCGAGGCGAAGCGGCGCACGTAACCCCCAATGTTCAGCATTCCACACCTGGTAATAATCTTCGTCGTGGTTCTGGTGGTATTTGGGCCGGAAAAACTGCCGGATTTGGCGCGCAATATCGGGAAGGTACTGGGAGAATTCCGGCGGGCTACGGGAGATCTGCAGAGTACCTTCGAAAGCCATCTTCGCGATATCGAGCGCGAATCGAGCATGCGTCAGGCGAGCACGGGAACTGGCACGACGATTGCGCCTCCGGTTGCCCCTCCCGCGCGGACTACGATTGACCAGCCTAAGACGGATTCCACGAGCGCGGCAGGAACTGTTCCCGGCGATGCGCCGCACGGTTGGACGGTGGCGCCTCCGAGTTCATCCGCAGGAGAAAATGCCGGGACGCTTCCCGCTTCCGGTGAAACGCCTGGAGCGACGCAGGCGGACGCCGGACATGCGCAGACGGATGCGGTTAAGCTGACGCAAGAGCCCAGCGACAGCCCTTCCTTCGCCAGTCCTCAGGGCGAGCAGGACAAGCAGGCAGACAAAGACCCAGCGAGCGCAGCCCTTGCGCCCGAGCCGGGGAACGAAAAGGGGAGCGATGGCGGCATCCCAAACTGATCCGAACCTGACGCCTCCGGCCGGCAACAGCGAGCCAGTTGCCGATAAAGATCCCGGCGCCCGGATGTCGTTTTTTGAGCACCTGGTGGAACTTCGAAAGCGGCTGATTCACTCAGCCGTAGCCATCGTGCTGGGGACGGGCGTCGGGCTGCTGCTCTCGAAACATTTCATCACGTTCATCGTGCAGCCCATGCACATGGCGCTGCGTTCCGCGGGGCTCGAGGATAGTCTTTACTACACCAGTCCCGCGGGTTACGTCAGCCTGGTGATTAATCTGGGGCTGTACCTGGGCATTGCGATCGCGATGCCTTACGTTCTCTATCAAATATGGCTGTTTGTTGCGCCCGGACTTTTCAAGCACGAACGCAATGCGGTGGCGGGATTTATCATCTCTTCGATGTTTCTCTTTTTGTGCGGGCTGGCGTTCGCTTATTTCATCATGCTGCCGACGACGCTGAAGTTTCTGATCGGTTTTGCAAATGAAGGGCCGATCAAGCCGTTGATCAGCATCAATGAATATTTTGATTTAACTTTGATGATTCTGCTGGGACTGGGCGTGGTGTTCGAGCTGCCCGTGCTGATTTTCATTCTTTCGCTGTTCGGAATTGTGACGCCGAAATTTCTGCTGAAGAATTTCAGGTATGCCATGGTGATCATCACTGTGGCGGCGGCGATCATAACGCCCACGCCGGATGCCACCACGATGCTTGTGTTCATGGCGCCGATGATCTTGCTTTATTTCCTCGGCGTGCTGGTTTCCTACGTAGTGTTGCGGCGCAAGCAAGCTGCCGAGGTGGCCACCCAGGAGGCGCGCTAGATGCTGAATTCGCGCAGTAAATTTGTGTTTGCCGGGGCGCTGATCGCGGCGGTGATGGGTGTTGCTGCGTGCAGCCACGGCGGAGCAAACGCGGATTCGTCTGCGAGCGCCGTGGCCGCATCCCAGCCGCCCGCAAGCCAAAATAGCGCCGCAGCGCCGGTGAAACCTGCCGAATCCGCGCCGCCCGCCTCGCAAACGGGAGGTTTCGACGGAGCGAAAGCGTACGATCAGGTGGCCAAAATTGTGAGCTTTGGGCCGCGGCCGCCTGCGTCGGAAGGGATTCATCACGTGCAGGATTACATTCGCGGGCAATTGCAGAGCTTTGGTTGCACCGTGGATGAAGACGATTTTCACGCGTCCACTCCGGCGGGTTCCATCGCGATGAAGAACATTATTGCGAAAACGCCCGGGACGGGGCAGGGAATTATTCTGCTGCTGACGCATTACGATTCGCTGGGCAGCGTGCCGAATTTTGTCGGCGCGGAGGACAGCGCGTCGTCCACAGGAGTGATGCTGGAAATAGCCCGCCTTCTCTGCGGCAAGAAGCAGGCCAATGCCGTATGGATCGCTTTTCTGGATGGCGAGGAAGCCATCATCAACTGGGACAAAGACAACGATCACACGTACGGCAGCCGCGAGCTTGCGGCGAGCCTGGCGGTTTCGGGAGACTTGAAGCGAGTGAAAGCCGCGATCCTGGCGGATATGATCGGCCAATACGGACTGGCAATTCCGCGCGAAGGAAATTCCACCAGGTGGCTCACGGATTTGGTGTGGAAAACGGCGGCGCAGCTGGGCTACAAGGACGTTTTTGTTTCGCGCGAGTCGGAAATGTCAGACGATCATCAGCCGTTTCTCGAACGAGGCGTGCCCATAATCGACATTATCGATTGGGACGGCTACCAGCAGCCGAAATACTGGCACACGGCGGAGGATACGCTGGACAAGATAAGCCCGCGAAGCCTGGCGATCGTGGGACACGTGATTCTGGAATCCATAGCTGAACTTCAGAAAAAATTTCACTGAAATTTTACTAGCGGTTGTTCCGACAGTATAGTTGGCGCCTGTTAAGTCAGATCAGGCGGCCCCGCTTCCGGTTTTTATTTCGAATGCCGACGATAAGCATTCCATCTTCTCAGGGCGCATATCGCGTGTACTGTTCGCGCGGCGCGCTGGCGCGTGTGGACGCTGTGATTAAGGAGCTGGGCGATCCGGCCGGCACGTTCGTGCTTTCGTCACCGAACGTGTGGACGAACTGGGGACGGGCGCTGGGGAAGCGCATTCGCGGAGTGCGCGCGAACCGGACGTTTCTCTTCGACGACAGCGAATCGGCGAAAAATCTTGCGACGGTGGAGTTGCTTTGCCGCGCGCTCAGCCTAGCCGGAGCAGATCGGCGGGCGGTGATCGTCGCGGTCGGGGGCGGCGTCGTTGGGGATGTAGCAGGTTTCGTGGCGGCGAGCTATTTACGTGGAGTGAGGCTGGTGCAAATTCCCACCACGCTGGTTGCGCAAGTGGACAGCTCCGTCGGCGGCAAGACCGGCGTGAACCTGCCGGAAGGCAAAAACCTGGTGGGCGCGTTTTATCCGCCTAAGTTTGTGATTGCCGATTCTGATATGCTTGCGACCCTGCCGCATCGAGACTACCGGTCGGGCTTGTACGAAATAATCAAATATGGCGTGATCGCCGATACGCAGCTTTTCAGATTTCTCGAGCGGCATATGCTGGCGCTGCTGCGCCGCGATGCGTCCGCGCTGGCGTGGGTGATTCCGCGATGCATGCGCATTAAGGCACGCGTGGTGGCGCGAGACGAGCGTGAGCGCGGCCTTCGCGAGATACTGAATTTTGGGCACACTGTAGGGCACGCTCTGGAAGCTGCGACGGGCTACCGGCGCTTTTTGCACGGCGAAGCAATCGGCTGGGGAATGTACGCCGCGACTTTGCTGGGGCTTGCTACAGAGCGAGTATCGGAAACGGACGCGATGCGCATCATGCGTTTGGTAGCGAGCGTCGGGCCGTTGCCTTCGCTGGGCGGCATTCCCGTTGCGAAACTACGCCGGATTATTGCGGGCGATAAAAAAGCGCGCCACGGGGAAGTTCGCTGGGTGCTGCCGCGGGGAATTGGAAAAGTGGAACGCGGCGTCGAGCTTCCGTGGAAACTCGTTGCGCGCACAATTTCAGAATTGGCGGAGATAGACGCGAAGGCCAGAGGTTAATCACAACATGCCGATCATGACCACTCCGATATTTCCGCCGCAGGCGCCGGGTTCGCGTCCCAAAGGCGCTCGCAGCGAACGCGAGGCTTCCGCGCATGTGCGGAATATGTTCAGCAGGATTGCGCCGCGTTACGATTTTTTGAACCACTTGCTTTCGCTGTCGCTCGATCGCGTGTGGCGCAGGCGTGCGGCGAGCAAGTTTCAGAAAGTGCTGCGGCGCACGAACGCTCGCGTTCTGGATCTGTGCTGCGGCACTGGAGATCTGACGTTTGCGATGGAGCGCGTGCGGTTGAAGGCCTGGCGCGACCGCGGAGCGTATCGGATTCCGATGGTCGGCAGCGATTTTGCGCAGCCCATGCTGGAGCGCGCGCACGAGAAGGGTCGCAAGCATCATCGAGCAGCAGTTTTCGTGGCGTCGGACGCTTTGCGGCTGCCATTTCCGGATGCTTGCTTCGATCTGGTGACCACGGCGTTCGGGTTTCGCAATCTGGCGAATTACGAGAGTGGGCTGCGCGAAATCGCGCGCGTGCTGAAAGAAGATGGCCAAGTGGGTATCCTGGAATTCTCTGAGCCGAAAGGCGGGCCCATGGCGGTGATGTTTCGATTGTATTTCCGCCATATTCTTCCCAACATCGGCGGGATAATTTCGGGGAGCAAAGACGCCTACACGTATTTGCCCGGATCGGTAGCGAAGTTTCCGAGCCGCACCGAGCTAGCCGAGATGATGAAAAAAGTGGGCTTCGTCGATGTAAAAGTCTTTGTGTGGAATTTCGGCAGCGTTGTCTTGCACTCCGCGCGCATGCCCGAGCAGAACTCCGAGAACGGAAACAATTAGTTTTCGAGGCCTAGGGCGCGGATTTTGTGCAGAAGCGTCTTGTAGGAGACTCCGAGTTTTTCGGCGGCGCGGGTCTTATTCCACTTTGATTCTCGCAAAGCGTTCTGAATTTTGAAGCGCTCCACGTGGGCGACGGCGCGCTGTGAAACATCTTCGAGCGGGCCTTCCCACAGAAATTTTTCGTCGAGCATTCCTTCGGGAAGCTGCTCGGCGGACGGCTTGGCGGCGGGCAACTGAAGAGCGCTCGCGTCGATTTCCGGGCCGTTCGCGAGGATCGCCGCGCGTTCGATGGCGTTCTGCAGCTCGCGGACGTTTCCCGGCCATGCATAGGTTGCCAGGCGCGCGCGCGTTTCCTGCGAGAATTTCAAGTTGGGCTTGCGAAATTCGCGGCGAAACCGTTCCAGAAAATGTTCGGCCAGAAGGAAAACGTCGTCGCCACGGTCGCGCAGGGGCGGAATCGTGATGGGGACCGCCGAAATTCGGAAGTACAGGTCTTCGCGAAAAGTTTTCTCGGCTATGGCTGCGTGCAGGTCTTTGTTCGTGGCTGTTAGTATGCGCACGTTCACTTCGATTTCCTGCGTTCCGCCGACACGCTCGAAGCGTTTTTCCTCCAGCACGCGCAACAACTTGCTCTGAATGGCGAGCGGAAGTTCGCCGATTTCGTCGAGGAACAGCGTTCCGCGATGCGCGAGCTCAAGCTTGCCGATTTTTCGCGCGCCTGCGCCGGTATAAGCGCCGCGCTCGTGGCCGAACAATTCGTTTTCGACAAGGCCTTCGGGAATCGCCGCGCAATTCAGCGCCACAAAGGGATGATCGGCGCGCGGGCTCAGGTGATGAACCGCACGCGCGAAAAGTTCTTTGCCCGTACCGCTTTCTCCCAGCAGCAGAACGGTGGAATCCGTTGCAGCTACGCGCTGGGTCATCTGGCTGGCATCTTTCATGGAGGGATGTTCGCCGACGATGCGGGGAAAACCGTAGTGCAGGGCGTATTCTTCGCGCAGGAGAAGATTTTCGCGCAAGAGCTCCTGCTGTCGCGCGGCTCTTTCAAGCAACAGCTTCAGGTGATCGAGGTCCACAGGCTTCTGAATGAAATCGAAGGCGCCGTCTTTCATGGCGGTGACGGCTTCTTCCACCGAACCGTAGGCGGTCATGATGATTACGGGAAGAGTCGGCTCCACGCGGCGCGATTCGCGAAGGACATCCAGGCCGGAATTTCCGGGCAGTTTCAAATCGGAAAGAATCAGCTGGTAGCGGCGGCTTCGAATTTTTTCGATTGCGGTATTTCCGTCAGGGGCTTCTTCCACCGTGTAGCCGTTGCGTTCGAGGGCCTTGCGCAACATCGCCCGCAACTCGGCTTTGTCTTCAACAAGGAGGACGGGTTCCATTGCAGAAGTTGCTAACGCGCCCAGCCGGAATCGCCGCCAGCCTTGCGCAAATCATCTTCGGCATCAGAAATGGCTTGCTTGTCCGCTTCGATTTGCTGCTTCTTGGCTTCGATGTCGGCGGTTTTTTTGTTGATGTCTTCGCGGGTTAAATCCTGCTGCATGGCTTTTACCGGATTGTTGTAATACTGGATATCCAGTTGGCCTAGTTCGCGCTGCATCACGTCCAGGTTCTGTTGATCCTGTTCGAGCTTGTGACGAAGCGTCGCAAATTTGGCGCGCCAGGCTTTTTCATCATTGCCCGATGCCGCGTCCGCTGCTGGCGTTTTGCCGTCAGCCGCGGGATTGGTGCCGGTGGATTCACCTACAGAAGACACGCCGCCTTCTGTCGGCAGATCGTCGTTGGTAAAGACTTTGGCCTTAGGCTGTTCTTTCTTTTCTTCGCGACTGCGGCGGGCTGCGGCTGCCAAAGAGTCTTGTTTGGCCGCCGGAGCGGTCTGGGGCGCTTGCGCTGCGGGCTGCGCCTGCGACGGCGGTTGCGCTGCGGGCTGCTGCTGATTCTGCGCCGGCTGATTCTGTTGATAAGCGAATCCGCTGGCCGGCACGAACAGCAACACTGCCGCTGCGATGCCCAAGATAAGATGTTTCCGCATGGCTGTAGCCTCCTGAGAGGCACTTCTGCCTAAAGGTGTCTGTTACAAGTTTAGATGCGGGCTGCCCGGGAGGCAATCGGGGATGGTGTAGGCTCCTGCCGCAAAGGTAACCATAGCAAAAACTCGGCTCCGCCGTCCGGGCAGTTGCGCGCTTCAATGCTTCCGGCGTGCTGCAGCGCTACTTTCTGTACCACGGCGAGGCCCAAGCCGGTGCCTTCGGACTTGGTGGTGTAGAACGGCAGGAAAATTTTGGGCAAATCTGAGGCGGGTATTCCGGGACCGTTGTCCGCGACGCAGATTCGCTGCCATTTCCGGCCGCCGAGGTCTTCGATTGTGCCGGAGATCGTAACGCGCGGCGACTTCGTGGATTCTTTCGCGGCTTGCGCGCCATTTCGCGCCAGGTTCAAGAGGGCTTGGCGAAGAAGCGCTTCGTCGCCCGGAAGGTCCTGAAACGTTCCCTCGAATAGCACCACGCATTCGGGGATCGTTTCGTGGATTTCTTCGGCAACTTTTTCCACCAGGGTCTGCATGGGGACGGTTTCGTAACAAATTTCGAGCGGTTTGGCGAAACGCAGAAATTCGGTTACTACGTGAGTCAGGGCGCGCGTCTGGTCCAGGATGCGGTCGGCCGATTCCTGCGTTTCTCCGGGTTTCGTTTCGCTGCGAATCATCTGCGCGTAGCCGGAAATCGTAGCGAGCGAATTTTTGAATTCGTGCGCGATGCCGGCGGACATTTCGCCCAGCGCCGCCAGATTCTCTTTCCACCTCATTTGCTTTTGCAGCGCGGTAAGCTCGGTCAAATCGCTCATCAGGCAGAGTGCGCCGCTCACTTTCATGTCCGCAGCAGCCGCAAGGGAGAGGTCTGCGTTAGCGCGTGGGGCGCTTCGTACCGTACGGTAGATGGGTGAGATGGTCACGCCCAGGCGGCGGACTTCGCCGTCGGCAGTCATGTGCTCCACTTCGCCGCGCTGGAAAGTTTTTGCGTCGCGCAAGCAAGCGGTAAGCATTTTGGTGAGGTCCGAATCGCCGCCGAGAATTTCCTGGTACGAACGGTAACGCAGAGTTCGGATGCCAAGCGCCTCTTCCGCCGCTGGATTGGTGGAGCTGATCGCTCCGGTGGCGTTCACCAGAAGCAAGCCGGTGGGCATATTGCGTGTGACTTCCTCGGTGAGTCGCTCGGATTCCTGCGCGCGCTCCTGAGCCACCAAATGCAAGCGCGCGAGTTCCTTTTCCTGGGCGCGCAATTTTTCAATCACGCCTTGCATCGACGCAGCCATGAATGCGGAAGCATTTTCCGTGTCGGGATTTGGGCTGGCCCAGTCGCCAGTCTCGATGCGCGAACCCTCGCGCAGCATCTTGCGCATCATGTAGAAGAGCGCTACAACGCCGAACAGAAGGATCACGAGCAACGCCGCGGCGTAGTCCAGGTTGAACGGCAGAGGGCCGGGAGGACGTGTGGGAATGCGCGGAGCTAGCAGAAATGTGATCATTCTTATCGCACCATCAGCAACGATTGATACCAGTTTACGACCGGTGTGCCGAAGAAAACCACCAGTAACGCTGCCATCCCAAGGAATGTTCCAAAAGGCAACTCGTAGTCGGCTTCCTTGCGCCGCGCGACGATCACAGCTACGCCCAGGACGCTGCCCAGTAAAGAACCTGCGAGGATCGTGAGCAGGGTACGCTTCGTTCCCAGAAATGCTCCGGCCATCAACATCATTTTTACGTCGCCAAGACCCATGCCTTCGCGGCCGCGCAATCGAAAATAGGCTTCCGAGACGAGCCAAAGCAGGCCGCTGCCAAAAGCTGCGCCGAAAATCGCATCGGCGAAAGACAGGACGGGAGCTGGAGGAGGGAACTCGAAAATGTGATTCGCGATCCAAAGCGCTGTGCCATCCGTGGGCTTGGTGAAGAAGCTGAGCGCGAGCCCGAGCGCGAGGCCGGTGTAGTTCACGACGTCGGGGAGCAGGCGTTCGCGCAGGTCGGTGAAAACCAGAACGATCAAGATCGCGGAGAAGACAGCCCATTTAAGCGATTCGACCGTCAGGCCAAAAGCGAAGTAGCAGGCCAAAAAGAGAAGGCCGGTGAGCAATTCGACCAGCGGATACATGGGCGAAATCGGCGTTTTACACGCGCGGC
The DNA here is from genome assembly GCA_050012235.1 of Candidatus Acidiferrales bacterium. Taxonomy (GTDB): domain Bacteria; phylum Acidobacteriota; class Terriglobia; order Acidiferrales; family UBA7541; genus Palsa-295. Next base: position 21,435 of record JBEKHP010000044.1, read on the forward strand.
ATTTTCCGCCGAGGATCAGATAGCTGATGACTGGGATGTTGTCGTACGCGCGAATGGGCGCGGCGCATTTCGGGCAGGCCGATGCGGGCATCACAATCGATTTTCCGCCGGGGATGCGCAGGATGCAGACATTCAGAAAGCTGCCGATGATTAGGCCGAACAGAAAGACGAAAATAGCGATGAAGAGTTCAAGGGGCACCTCTCGAATTTGCCATATCCGGTGGGAGCGCTCAAGCCGCGCTATTTGCACCGTGCCCGACTGCTAACACTTTTGGGCTGTGCTTGGGGTATTGCGTCGTGTGAGACCCTCCACCGACCGCCAAAAAATACAAAACGGCGCCGCGTCGGATCCGGTACGACGAAGCCAAGTATTTATGGCGGGCGCAGCATGCTGCGCCCCTACGGTTTGATATTTGCAGAACGTGCGGTGAGTGAGCGGTTCGAACGGCGTTTGATTGGGTCGCGGCTCTACGATATATTCGATGGTTTGCAAACCATGGGTTGGCTCGAACAGAAGATACGGCGGTACGAACACATGCGCTGGGCGCAGGAGCCCAACCGGCGCACGCTTCCGTTTGCCTGGGGACTGGAACATATCGGCGGCGATGCGAAAGAGCCGGACCCGCGCGGTTTTCTTGATCAGTTCGTCGAGCACACGCTCGCGCATAGTGATGAATGGTATGCCGTGAATCTCCTTGGCCGGCAAACAATCTTGTGCACGCTCAAGTTTTTCGCGCGCGGCATACCGGGCCGGCGGTGGTTGTGCTGGCGCAATGGAACGCGCGGTGGGAAGAGCAACAGGACGTTTGCCGCTGGCTCAATCGGCTGGGGATCACGGCGGTGAAGATGAGCTTGCCGTATCACGATCGCCGCGCGATTCCAGATCATCCACGCGGCGATCATCTCGTGGGCCCAAATATCGGGCTCACGCTGCAGGCCAACCGGCAGGCGGTGATGGATGTGCGGCGCACTCTTCGCTGGCTCGAGAGCCAGGGCTACGACCGGCTGGGAATTCTGGGCACGAGCATCGGCTCTTC
>JBEKHP010000045.1:0-21837 GCA_050012235.1 Candidatus Acidiferrales bacterium
TCGCCGCCTTCGATCTTCACCGCCTCGGCGCCGCCTTCTTTTATCAGGCGCATGGCATTGCGAATGGATTCATCGATGGAAACATGAAAGCTGCCGTAGGGCATGTCGGCAACCAGGAGAGCGCGCTTCGTTCCGCGGCGAACGGCGCGAACATGGTGCAAGATTTCGTCGAGCGTGACCGGCAAAGTGCTGTCGTAGCCGAGTACAACCATGCCGAGCGAATCGCCGACGAGCAGGATATCGACACCAGCTTCATCGAGCAGACGCGCGGTGGGATAGTCGTAAGCCGTCAAACATGTGATTTTCTTTTTTGTTTCAGGAGAAGCAGAGCCGGAATTGAACTTGCGGGAGAGAAGGTCAGGCACGGTGATTTTACCGTTGCCCGCTAGCGGTGCAACACTCATTTTTGCCTCCGGTGCCGCTCCCGAACCTCAGGATGCAGCCCTTACAACAATTAGATTCTAGCAAAGGCCGGCGCGGTTTGCGGCAAAAAAGATTTCCGCAGCCATCAACGGCTTGATAGCGGCCTATTGCGCGTCCGTAACCTTGCCCTTCACGAACGTCACTTTCAGGTCTTTATATACATAAATCACTTTGGCACCCAGGTTGAGGATTTTGTCCGGCTGGCCGAGAATTGCGACGACTTCATCGGTAGATTGGCCGATCGCAACAGTGGCGGGCGGGGCCGGGGGAGCTTGCTCCGCTGCGGGAGCCTGATCGGCGGCGGGTTGCGCATCAGCCGCTGGCTGCTGTTTGTCGTCGGACTTTGCGGAATCGTCTTCCTGAACTTTGAAGACTTCGGCAACGGTCTTCATCACCTCATCCGTGGAGGGAGTGGTACCTTTGGTATAGAGAAACTTGAGCGTGCACTGGTAGCGAACGTCCTGATAAGGGTCGCTGAACAGAGTGAAAACGACGCCGTCTGACTGCACAGCGATCCCGGTGACCCAGAACTTTTCACCAGTGACGAAATGCCGCGATTGCGTTTGCGCAGCTTGCGGCGGAGGATGTCCGATGAAGCTGCCGAACTTTTGCACGTTATCGTGCACTCCAAAGGCGCCCTCGGAAAGCTTTCCAGCCTTGTAAGTGTTTTGCGGCAACACTTGGTTGGAAGTGCTGTACATGATTATTTTATCTTTCTGCAGTATCAGGACGGCGCCGGCGGTGACGATGTCGCTTTTGTCGTCAGTGGGCTTTGTGAGCGCGTAGGTTGATTCCAACTTCTGTTGAAGTCCCTGGGCTGCGAGGCGAGGGCTCATTCCCAGAAACGAACACAAAATTGCTGCGGCAACGCTCAATTTGATGATTGCTGGGCGCGAAGACATGGCTTTCCTCACTCAAAAAATAAATTGTCTTGGTTCGCGGGAAACATCCATTCCTTAGAACGGGGTAACTATAGGTAAGCCAACTAACCATGTCAACTACCGTACAATTTCAAATGTAGCTTAACCGGCATTTGTTGCAGAGCCGGCGTTCAGCAAAATTGAACCGGGAAAGCCAGCCATTCTGCAGCTAGCTTTCCCGGTTCGGTTGGTTCGTTACCTGCGGTTAATTGCTGACTCCGTCGTTTGCGGCTACGTTGACTTCCTTTTCAGCCGCATCGGCTTCCTCTTGTTGTTTTGCCAAATCGGAGGCGGCGTTGGGATCGACTTGTGCCACGCCGTCAGGATTGACCTTCGACACGGTGGAACCAGCCGGAGCCGCGGGCATGCCGTTCTTGCCCTGGTTCTTGGCCAGCTCACCGAGGCCGTCGTCAATCTGCTCGCGGAAATGATTATGCATTTCCTGGAGGTCGTTGACGGCGATGGCCACCTGTGCGCCCGAGCTGCAGTCGCCCTTTTGGCTGCCGCTGACGAGCACTTTCACGTTGTTGTTGGCGTCAGCGGTGTCGTCGATGCGAGTAAGGACATCGCCCTGGGTCAAGGAACATTCGGTGCCGTCCGGCAGTTGTGGGTTGAGAGTGTCAGCGACGATGAAAGTACGCAGGTTGGGATTGAGCGCATCCGGCGGTACTTCGGCTGGAGTAGCTGCGGCCGAGGCTGACTGTGGCGCGTCCGCTGCCGGTGCTGGAGCCGCCGCCGAAGCGGTTGGTTGCGCCGCTGCGGCCTGCTCGGCTGCGATTTCAGCTTTTACTTCATCAGCGATCGCCTGCTTCACTTCCGGTGTGAGCACAACTGCATTCTGACCGCCACCTGAGTCTGCCGCACCGCCTCCGCCATCCCCGCCACCCGCAGCAGCGACTGCAGCAGAGGCGTTAGCAGCCGCCTGAGCTGCATATGCAGCCTGCAGATTCTGAGATATCAGATAGTCCGTGATCCAGAACGCTGGAGCTGCATACACCGGATAGGGATTGAAGTAGTATCCGTAGTATCCGAACCAGGGCGCTCCGCCCCAGCCCCAACCCCAGCCGATTCCTGGGCCCCAACCACCGTAGGCCCAGCCATAAAATCCACCTCCCCAGTAACGGCCGGGGTAGTAGTGGTTGTAGTAGCCGCCGTGCCAATAACCTCTTCCATAGGCGCGAGCATAAGCGTGCCCGCCTCGATAGTAGGTACGGCTCGTGAAGCTGCGGCCGCCGCGCGAGAAGTTGTGTTCTGTGTAACCGCGGCCTCGTCCGGTACTAACCACTCTGCTGCCATCTTTGCGTGTGGACGAAACGGTTCGGCTGCCATTGGCGCCGTGGTTGATGGTCGTACCGCTTTTGGTGTGAATCGAGCTGACCTTACCGTTGGAACCGAAGTTCGCCTTGGTTCCGGACTTGGTCGAAACGCTGGTCGTCTTGCCCGCAGCGTTGGTTGATCTTGTGTTTCCGTGGGCAGTTGTAACCGTTTTTCCGCCCTTAGCGCCGCCGGTCGAGGCTGACTTGGCACCGCCAGTCGAGCCGGTCTTAGCGCCGCCTGCGGTGGTCGACTTGGCTCCGCCTGCAGTAGTCGTCTTAGCGCCACCTGCAGTGGTTGTCTTAGCTCCGCCTGCAGTGGTCGACTTGGCTCCGCCTGCAGTGGTTGTCTTAGCGCCGCCTGCAGTGGTTGTCTTGGCTCCGCCTGCGGTGGTTGTCTTGGCGCCACCTGCCGTGGTCGTCTTAGCACCGCCCGCGGTGGTCGTCTTAGCGCCGCCCGCTGTGGTGGTGTGGGAGCCGCCCGCCGTAGTCGTCTTGGCACCTCCGGCCGTGGTTGTGTGGGAGCCACCACTGGTAGTCGTCCTGCCGCCCCCAGAAGTATTTGCGTGCGAGCCGCCGGATGAAGACTTTGCTGGTGCAGAGGCATGCGAACCGCCTCCGCCGGAGGGATGCGAACCGCCTCCACCTGAAGACTTATTCTTCTGGCCCCAAGCAAAGCTAGGGACCATGAGCAAAATCAGGAATACCACGAACTTCCCGGCGATATTTCTACCTGGATGTACCAATTTCATCGTCATCTCCTCTTTTCGGAATCTTGTCTTTTCACTTCAGCCCGCAAAAATGCTCAACACTCAATAATTCCAAATATCTCGGATGGCAGGGGCCTTTCTCGAAATCGAATGCGCCTAAGCTCAGACTCACAAGAACCGCCGCTGCCGGAAAAAAGGAAGGGTGCGCTCAATCCGTACTCTCGAGCGTGGACGGACAAATCTACGGAAGATACATGACTGCACTTCATAGGCCTCCGAAAGAAGGCACACCGCGAGAGCTGGCGTCGATTGTGAAACTATAAGCCCAGCTTTAACGGACTGTCAATTCCAAACGGAATTGACTAAGACTGCACGACGGGAGCGGGCATTTGAGGTTCGACGCCGCGCCATCCCACCGGGCGTCCCTGGACCGCTTCTTTCAAAGCGCGGAAGAGCACGACGTACATCATCTGGCGATAGTAAAAGCGCTGAAGAATTAGCGGCGCGAGTAGCGTCCAGTCTTCGTTCTTTTCCAACGCAAACGCTACCACGCAGGTCAGCAGGTCAATCAGCATGAAGATGGCGAAGAAAATCAACGAACGCTCCACGTCCTGAATCTTCCAGAGCTGCGGCAGGTGCGCGATCGGAAACTGGGCGAGCCCCCAGAGAGCTATCGACAGTATGAATAGGAGATCGATCACGGGAGAAACCATCGGAAGAATAATTTGGAAGAGAAAAATGTTGGGGATGGCGATCCAACCCAGGGTGCCGTAGCGCGGCTTGCCTACGGCGTCGCGATGCTTCCACACGGCTTGCAGCGTGCCGAAAGTCCAACGGAATCGCTGGCGAATCAGAGCTTCCACGGTGTCCGGGACTTCGGTGCGCCCGATGGCGTCTTCGTCATAAAGAATTTTCCAGCCGTTACGACGGATGGTCAGCGTGAGGTCGGTGTCTTCCGCAACGGTGTCGCCCGAAAATCCGTGATTGGCGCGAAGGAGGTCTGTGCGCCACGCTCCGGCCGCGCCGGGAACCACTGGAATGCAATTCAACAAATCGAACGCGCGCTTCTCGAGATTCTGGCTGGTGATGTACTCCAGCGCCTGCCAGCGCGTGAGCCACTTATTCCGGTTCATTACCTTGACGTTGCCGGCAACGGCGCCGACTTTAGGGTTCACGAAATGGCGCACGAGCCGCGGAACCGCTTCCGGATCCACGATGGTGTCCGCGTCAATGGAAACAACGATCTCACCGGCCGCTTCAGAAAGCGCGTGATTGAGCGCCGCCGGTTTGCCGCGATTCGGCTGCAGCAACAGGCGCACGCGAGAGTCGCCGGCGAAGTTGGAGCGGACGAGCTCGGCGGTGTCGTCGGTGGAACCGTCGTCTATTACGAGAATCTCAAGTTTCGGATAAACGGAAGCGAGCGCCGAGCGGATGGTGTCGACGATTACTGATTCCTCGTTATACGCCGGAATCATCACGGTGACTTGCGGCTTGTATTCGGGATGGTCGGCCGGGTTGGGCCTGAGTTTTTCGGCAAGGGCGAGCAAGCCGATGATGAGAGCGCGCGCGCTGACAAGCAAAATTCCGGTGATGAATATGAATGCGATGCCGGAACGGAACCAGCGGAAGGCTTCAAAGGCGAAGGCGTCGGCGCGAGCGAGCAGCCACTCTTCGTGAGTGAGCGGCGGCATCACTTGGGCGCGCGTTTGGCCCAGCAGGGTTGCCACGGAAACAAATTCGAAACCCTTGGCGCGCAGGCCGTCAATAATTTGCGGCAGCGCGATGAGAGTGTGACTGCGGTCGCCGCCGCCGTCGTGCATCAAGATGATATTTCCCTTGCCGGATTGGGCATCGGCCATCACCCGTTGGATGATGGTATCCACAGAGGGAGGCGCGCCGCCGTCGGGTTCACCCCAGTCGTGCGGATCGATTTGCGCGCCGACGATGATGTAACCCATGGACTGCGGCACGGGAAGCATCGCAATTTCACTGGCCGTTTCGGGTTGATGATCGATGCCGAAAGGCGGGCGAAAAAGAAGAGTTTTCACTCCCAGGTTACTTTCCAAGAGAAGCTCGGTAAGATTCAGTTCGAACTGGACCTGCGATTTTGAAACGGTTTCAAAATCAGGATGGGTGAATGTGTGGTTTCCCACCTCATTTCCCAGATCAAATTCATGCTTCACGACTCCGGGATACTGATTCGCGGCTTCTCCGATAACGAAGAAGGCCGCCGGCACCTGCTTCTGGTGCAGGATTTCGACGATCTTGGGCGTCCATTCGGGGTCCGGACCGTCGTCGAAGGTGAGCGCGATTTTTTGCGGCAGATATCCCATTTGATCGATGCGCCAGGAGAGCGGATAAGTTTTGAAAGTTTCGTCGGTGAAAAGATCGGTGGAAGCGTCGTAATCGAATTCGCGGCGGCCGCTTTGTGGAGTATTGGTAATGCGCCAGATATCGCCCCGGCCTTCCAGAATTAAATCGTATCCGGGCGGAACGTCTTGCACTTTGCTGCGAATCGCGTCGTCGGGATGCGTGGCGTCCCATATGAACCAAATGGATGGGTCTTCCATTCCCAAGCGCCACAGGGCGGTGCCGCGGACTCCGGCGCGTTCGGCGACGCGCAGCTCGTTGTAAGCGGTCAGGGCGTCGAGCATCCATACTTGGTGCACATTATTTTTGTCGTCTCCGTAGGAATAGTGCGGATTCAGCGAATCGGAATCGAACTCGACGTCCGTTTCCGACTCTACGGCGGTGACGATGGCCTGTTGGAATGTGACGGGCTGAGCGATCGGGTGCGGGGTCGTTTTCGATTTCGCCTGCCAGTCGTAGCCGTAATTCGCGATGCCCATCACGATTTTTTCCGGAGGCACCAGCTTGGTGATGTTCTGAATGTTGGTGACGAACCAGTCCTGAGCGGCGATGGGGCCGGGATCGGACGTGGGATAGTGGAAATCGTAGTTCATCAGGATCATGGCGTCGGTTTGCGCCGCCAGATACTTGTAGTCGTAGCTCCAGTCCGCAGCGGGAAGAGCAATCATCAATTTCAAATTCGCGGCGCGCAGCGATGCTCCCAAATCACGAATGAAATGCTGGAAATCCTCCATGCTGGATTTCGGCACTTGCTCGAAATCAATCACGATGCCGGGGTGGCGCTGCTGCGTGGCGAAATCGGTGAGCTCTTTGGTCAAGCGAGCGCGAGCCGCGGGCTGCGCCAGCATCACCGCCATGTCCTTAATGGCCCAGTCCTTTCCGTTGTAGTTGTTGACCATGGGCATGACCGGAAGTTCCAGACCGATAGTTGCCTGCATGGACTTCATCCATGCGTTCAGCTTGGTGTTGCGGTCAATTTCCAGATGGCCATCGGTCCATGCGGCGTGAAGAGAGTCCGGGATCAGCAAGTCGATGTCGTGGTAATGAAGCTGGAGGGAAGCGAGGCTGGAGGCGTCATCCTCTTCGTAGAAAGCGGCGCGCAGCGGATCGTAATTCTGCGGGATTTTCCCCAAGGCGGCGATCTTGCGCTTGCGTCCGCGAGTCGTTTTAGGTTTCAGCAGAGGGAGGTGCGCGCGAATCGCGTGCAGACCTCCGTGGGTATCCGCCTGCAAAATATCCGGGAGCGCAGGATTGCGGCCGACGTTGATCAGAAAAATAACGAGCACGATAGTGACGAGGCCGCCCGCGATTTCCAACACGCGCCGAGTGCGCCGCCAGCGACGGCGGTCTTGATCGTAGAAAATAGGCTTGCGTTCAGGCATCGGGACAATCCAAGCTAGCCGTCCATTAGGATGGTGTCAATTACTCCACACACTAAGATGCGCGTGAATGTAAGCCTCGCTGTATTGGCTGGGCTGGCTCTGCGAGTGTTCTTCGTGCTGAAATTTCCCGCCACGCAATCCGGTGATGCTCCATTCTACATGGAGCTGGCCTGGAATTGGTTGAAGAAGGGAGTGTTCGGATTTCCGGTAAATGGGCAGCTCACGCCGGTGGACATGCGCGTGCCGGGCTACCCGGCGTTTCTCGCAGCGGTATTCGCTTTCGCGGGGAATTCTCCGCGAGCGGCGATGCTGGCGCAAGTGGTGATGGATATGGTGACGTGCTTCCTGATCGCGCTGGTCGCCGCGCGGCTCGCTCCGGAAGCTGCGCGCAGGCGCGTGGCACTGGCGGGGCTTTGGCTCGCGGCGCTTTGCCCGTTCACTGCGAATTACACCGCTGTGACGCTCACTGAAACGCTGACGATATTTCTCACTACGCTGGCAATTTTGATTTTGCTGGAAACGGAACTGGGCAAAAGGATCGATGCAGTCCCCGGCGTCGCATTTACGAAGGGGCTTTTGAATCCATGGTTCCTCGCCGGAATTGTGGTGGGATTCGGCACTCTGGTGCGCCCGGAAACGCCGCTTCTGCTTCTTGCCGCTGGTTTGGTGCTGGCTAAAAAGTGGTGGCGGCCGGCGAATTGGACGAAACTATTGCGCGCGGGCTTGTTGCTCGCAGTTGGAATGATATTGCCGCTGGTTCCTTGGGCCGCGCGCAACTGGCGTACGCTTCACGATGTGCAATTCCTGGCGCCGCGATACAGCGAATTGCCCGGAGAATACACCCCTCTCGGCTTCATCGATTGGACGAACACCTGGCTGTGGCACTTCCGCGACGTGTATCTCACGCATTGGAAACTCAACACGGAAGAAATTCCTTTCGATGATATTCCGGCCTCCGCGTTCGATTCGCCCGCGGAACGCGCGCGCGTTTCCGATTTGATGGATCGATACAACGAAGAGTTAACGGTTGGGCCGGAGCTGGATCAGCAGTTTCGCGAGATCGCTCGCGAACGAACTCAGCGGCATCCGTTGCGTACCTATCTTGAAATTCCGTTCCTGCGCTCGCTCACTCTATGGTTCACGCCGCGAATCGAACTGCTTCCCTATTCGGGTAATTTGCGGCCGGTACGAGTGGAATGGCAGGACGATCGTCACGATTTTCTTACGACGCTCAGTTTGGCTGCCGCGAATTTTGCTTATGTGGGGCTGGCGCTGGCGGGGGCTTGGATTGCCCGTCGGCAGCCTGGAACCGCTTTTCTACTCGTGTTCATTGTTGTGCGGACGGCATTCTTCACGACGTTTGTGGAAACTCCGGAGCCGCGCTACGTGCTGGAATGCTTTCCCGCTGTGATCGCGTTCGGCGCGCAGGTTTTTGCCGGCCGGCGCTAAGCTTCTTCAACAGGTTCGGGGTGAATCGTTAGGCGGAAAATCTGCGGGAATCTTTCCTTCACGCGGTCTTCGAGGGCGGCGGTGATGTCGTGAACCGCCGTGATAGGGAGATTTCCGTCCATGGCGCAATGGCAGGAGACCAGAATTTTGTGATCGGCGCTGCGCACGCGAACGTCGTGGCAATCCACCAGCTCGTGATATTCCGCTTGCAGTGAATTCAAAAAATGCTGGACCGAGCGCGAAAGCTCTTTCATCTCTTCGGCACCGCCGATTTTCACGCCGAGCGGTTCGATGTGAATGTTGACGCGCGCCCCCGGGTCGGTGGCTTGCAGGATTTCGTTCTCGAGTTCCGTGGCGCGCTGATGCGCTTCCCGCAAGCTCGAGCCCTCTTCGACTTCCAGGTGCAATTCGATGAAAAGATGTCCGTCATATTGGTTCGCCGATATTTCGTGAATGGCGAGGCCGCGGCGTTGGGCGATCGCGCGAATGGTTTCAAAGGGATGTTCGTTTTGCTTGGCGCGCGGCTCGACGTGCACCACCACGTCCGCGGGGACAATCTGGCCGATGCGTTTCTCCACCGATTCGCTGGCGGCGTGAGCCTGCTCGAGACTTGCTGTGCGCGGAACGCTGACGGTCACGTCCACGAAATAGCGCTGGCCGGCGCGACGGACGCGCACGCGCTCGGTCCGCAGCACGCCTTCGGTTTTGTCCACGGCAGCGGTGATGCGCTCGCGCAGTCCGCTGGGGGCTACGTCGAGCAGCGCGTCGGCCGTGCGTTTACCGAGGCGCGAGCCGATCCAGATGATCACTCCTGCGACGCCGAGGGCCGCCACTGCGTCCAGTCTGGCCAGCCAGGGTATGCCGAATTTCAGTCCAAGCCACGCACCGGTGATACCGAGGATGACGACGAAGGTGCTCCAAACATCGGTGGAGAAATGAAGTGCGTCGGCCTCCAGCGCTTCGCTGGGATATTTTTTCGCGACACGATTCAGCGCGCGCGAGCGGATGAAATCGATCCCCATGGCAAAGCTGAGAAAGAGGATGGCAGTGAGGCTAGGACGCACTTCGACGGAGTGAAACACGAGCCGTTGAATGGCCTCCCAGATAATGTAAATCGCGGTGAAAAGCAGAAGGGCGGTCTCGACGAATGCGGAAAAACTTTCCACTTTGCCGTGGCCGTAAAGATGATCGGAGTCGGGAGGCTTGTCCGCCACGCGGACGGACAGGTAGGTGATGACGGCAGCGACCAGGTCGAGAATCGAATGCAGCGCCTCGGACAGAATGCCCAAGCTGCCGGTAAGGGCGGCCAGAAAAACCTTCAAGGTGACAAGCACGACCGCCGAACCAATGGAGGCGAGAGCGGCCAACCGTTTTTCACGAGAGGCCTGCTCAAGGGGTGCGGAAGCAGATGACATGCGCTGGATTATACGCTCAGTCGAATCGCGCTCCGAGGATTCAACCCGGCTCTGGTACGCATGCACCGCAAACTGCCGAGCAATGCGATGGGCGGGACTTACAATATGTACACAAGATTAAAAAATCGTCAAAATTTTCTGTTGACACCGAAATAATAGTGTGGCAACTTGCGCCCGCCGAGGAGCACCGCCGGGGAATTGACCCTGAAGTCCTTTCCCCCCAAGGTTGCGACCGCATCTTGAACTTGGCTTCACGACTGCGGGTTCTCAACTTCACGCTCCGGCTGAGGAGACCCAGACGTCTATGAAACTGACGAGATGGATGTGCATTTTGCTGCTCGCAAGCGTACCAGCGGCACCGCTCTTTGCGAAAGGCGACGACGATACGGCAAAGGCGAAAAGCACTGCTGCAGCCGCCTCCACAAGCACCGCGCAGCCTCCTCCCGCGGATTCAAAAGATTCAAAATCTACGGCCAGCTCTTCTCCTGCACCCAACCCAAAGGTGACGGCGTTGTTGGATGTGCTGGTTGCGAAAGGGATCCTGGCGCCGGCGGAAGCAAACACAATCCGCAGCGCAGGTCCCGACGCCGAAGTTACTCTTCTGATTGAGGCGCTCAACCGCAAGGGTCTATTAAACGCAGCCGACTTGGCCGCGGTAGGGACCCCGGAAGCCGCGCCTGCAGCGGGACCCGCGTTTGTCGCACCGTCAGTAGCTTCGAATGCCGGCGCGATGTCGGTATCGACCTCGGAAACGGACTTGCAGCAAAACACCTCGCAAAACCCCCATCCAGAAACGCAAGCTGCCGGTACGGAGCCTCGGCCCAGAAACGTGCCACCGGGAGTGGTTCCGGCGGTCGCCGCGATCCGTACACTTCCTATTGACCCGCCCAAGAAAGACGGTCTGGTGGCGGCTTTCCATACCGGCGCGGTGAAGGTCACGCCGTATGGATTTATCAAGGCTTCCGCGGTGCATGATTCCAGCTCTCCGAACGGCGACGATTTTCCGTTCGTTGGAATCTTCCTAAGCTCGACATCCATTTTGAACACCGGCCCGACGAAAGATTCGGAATTCCACCTCAAGGCGCGCTCCACGCGTATCGGCGCAAACTTCGAGTGGCCCGATCCTTCACCTTCGCTGACCATCACCGGCAAGGTGGAAGGCGACTACGAAGGCAACTTCAGCGAAGTGGATAACCGCGACGTTTCGTCGATTCGCAGCAACGGCTTTCAGTTGCGCCTGGCGTACGTGCGCTTGGATTATCAATTCAACGATAGGACCGATTTCTTTTTCGAAGGCGGACAGGATTGGGCGATTTTCTCATCGACCGTTCTGCCCAACTTGTTTGAAACCACGTTCCTGGGCGCTTACTACGGCACGCTGTATGAGCGGTCTCCGCAGATGCGCTTTGGAACCACCTACAGGATCAGCGACTGGCGCAACATCAAAATTTCTCCTGAATTTGCGATCATGATGCCCAGCACCGGTCAAATCGAAAAGCTTGGTTCCTTGGGATTGCAAGGCCAGATTGGGCAAGCGGAGCGCGAAGGCGCCGACTCCGGCAATCCCGAGATCGAATCCAGAGTCGTGTTGCAGTTCCAGGCGGACAAAGCGCCGGGTGTTCAATCCGCGCAGATTTTCTGGGCTGGATTCTACTCCCATCGCAAATCGATCGTGACCACTAGCAATTACGCGACGCCCTTGGCGGCGTGCGTCCTCAATCCGGTGCTTTGCGCGGACTATGAGGCCGCCTTCCCGAATGGCTTTACCACCTCCAGCAAGCAATACGGCAACCAGGCAGGCTTCCAATTGCCCACTCGCTGGGCCACTCTCATCGGGAGCGCGTACTTCGGCGGCGACCTGCGCTTCTTCTTCGGCGGCCAAGTGAATTCGTACGCCACCGATATAACAGGTCTGTCGAACCCAATCATTTTTCCCACGGTTGACGGCGGTCCGCTTGCCGCGGCGGGTGCGGCAACTCTGGCCACCAACGGCTTGGGAGCTGTGGTAGTCGCTCCGCAAAAACCAATCCGCTCTTTCGGCGGATTCCTGAACCTGGGCTTGCCTATCTCCCGGTGGGTTAACGCGGATCCGAAGGGCCGCAACGCCGGCTGGCAGGTTTATCTGCACATCGGTAAGGACCAGGTTGTGCACAGAGATTTAATTAACCCCAACTACGCTACCAGCGCCAACACTCTGTCTCCCTTGCCGCTTTTGATGGGCAAGATGTTCGCCGCAACCCTGTACTACAAACTTAACCCGTGGTGCACGTTCGGCACCGAGTACTCGGTGTATGCCTCTCGACTCGCGCCTGGCGACACCTACTTGATTGCCGGCAACCCGTCGAACGAATGGCAAGACCACCGGATCGAGTTTGGGCCTGTCTTTACGTTCTAGAAGCTTGGCGTTATTATGGGGCGCGGGGACGGAACGTTTTGATGCGAAAGCAGCATCTGAGCGATTCCGCCCCCAGCTTCAAAAACCAAAAAGACACTATGGGCTTGGGCTATAGACCTCTACGGTTGTTCCTGGCGTTGTTTCTGTTCAACGCTATTTTTGCAGCTACAGTCGCGTCTCAATATTCCCCGATTCGGATCAAAGTTCTAACCGCTGAGTTCCACCCCGTCGCCAATTCAAGCCCTGTTCCCGTGAACTGCGATATGCAGAACTTCGACGCCTATTGCAACGAGAGCAAGAATCCAACCGGCGAAAACGTCATGCAGGTGCAGGATAGCGACGGGCATTCGTTTACTATCTCGTGCTCGGTGGACTCGCGATGGTCCAGGTGCGGCCCGTTGTCGGTGGGTGAGACGTACGAAGCACGAAAGGGAAAACACGGGCTGACGGTTTGGATGCAAGCTTCAAACGGCAAGGAAACCACCCGGTTGTACAGGCTAGCCGGGGAAGATACCGGGCCGGAATCCGGGGCTGCCGCGAACTCAACGCCGAGCGCCGCGTCAGCTGCTTTGCCGCGGCCCGCGCCAGCTCCGCAACCGGTCGCTGTGGCGCCGGGGCAGAAGGCGTCGGATGCAGCGCCAGTTCCCGCGCCGCCCCCGCCAAGCCGCTCCATGCAGAAAGACCTTTCGGGCAACATTATGTGTAATTTCAGTTCAATACCTCCGGGGGCGGAAATCACGCTCGACGGAAAATATGTCGGCAACACGCCATCGGGAATTCCCCTTAGTGCGGGCACGCACACAGTCATTTTGTCCTTGCCAGGCTTTACCCAGTGGAAGCGGGATCTCACGGTGTCACCGGGATCCGATTTGACGGTAAGTGGGATATTGCAGAAGGAACAATAAAGCAGCCCACTCAAATGCGGCTTTGAGGACTGAGCACATCCCCTAACGGAGGAAACGATGGCGAGTAACGTACGGCCCGGAACAGGAACTGCAGAGTACGGCATCTGGCGCGTGATCATGGCTTCGTCCGTCGGCACCATGATCGAGTGGTATGACTTCTACATTTTCGGAAGTCTGGCGGCCATTTTGTCCCTGAAGTTTTATCCTCCCGGGCACGACACGTTCGCGTTAATCGCATACCTCGCCACCTTCGCCGTGGGCTTTCTCGTGCGGCCTTTCGGCGCGCTTTTCTTCGGGCGCATCGGCGACGTAGTCGGACGCAAATACGCCTTTCTGGTGACCCTCACCATCATGGGTCTCTCCACATTTGCCATTGGCCTGATGCCGTCCTTTGCAACGGCCGGTTGGTTCTCGCCCATCGTTCTGATTTTGATCCGCGTGCTGCAAGGGCTGGCGCTCGGCGGAGAGTACGGCGGCGCGGTGGTTTACGTGGCCGAAAACGTTCCGGACAACAAGCGCGGTTTCTACACCAGCTTCATTCAGATTACCGCCACGCTCGGTCTTTTCGTTTCGTTGATCGTGATTCTCGTTACGCAGAATTCGATGTCGAAAGAAGATTTCTCGGCATACGGTTGGCGGATTCCTTTCCTAATCTCGATCATCCTGGTGGCGATCTCTCTGTATATCCGTCTGAAGATGAAGGAATCGCCCATCTTCGCGCAGCTTAAGAGCGCGGGAATGACTTCGGCGCAACCGCTGAAGGATGCGTTCACCAAATGGCCGAACTTGAAACTCGTGCTGATTTCGCTTTTCGGAGCGACGGCGGGACAGGGCGTGGTGTGGTATACCGGGCAGTTCTACGCGTTGTTCTATATGCAGACGGTTTTGAAGGTGGACGTCAAGACGGCCAACATCGTCGTCGCCATTGCTCTTCTGATTGGAATGCCGTTCTTCACCGTGGTGGGCGCGCTTTCCGACCGCATCGGTCGCAAGAAGCTGATGATGGCGGGCTGCCTGTTCGCCGTGCTCACCTACATCCCTATCTACCACGCCATGGAACGCGCGGCAGGAAACAACATTGTGTCGGTAACACACACGCGCAACAAAATTACCGGGGCTATCGCGTTGACGGCAATGACTACGGACCCGGTTTCTGGTGCATTGGTCCCTGCCAAGGTAGCTAGCAATCCGAATCTCGAGATGTTGGTGTTACTGATTTTCATCCAGGTTCTTTACGTGTGCCTGATTTACGGCCCTATCGCCGCTTATCTGATTGAGGCTTTCCCGGCGAAGATTCGTTACACTTCCGTTTCGCTGCCTTACCATATAGGAAACGGAGTGTTTGGAGGGCTGCTGCCACTCATTGGACTGTCCTCTGTCGCGGCTACCGGCAATATTTATGCCGGGCTTTATTACCCGATGATCGTGGCCGGCATGACGTTTATTGTTGGCAGCATTTTCCTGAAGGAAACCCACAATAACCGCATTTGGTCTGAGGCTGAAGCCGCAGGTACCTATCCGCTGGCCGAGTGATCGGCGGAGCGGCAGTGATGGGTTCAACCCTTTCGAGCCCTGAACGGTTCCAGCCCTAGACTGATCGGGCTTGGCGCGAACGCTCGTTACGTCTGTGCCTGTCTAGGTTTGCGCCGTTCCAGCCGCGAGACCACGAAGCGAAAACTATTTAAGCGGCGGGGCCGGGACTATTGGCAAGCGGCGAGGCTCGCCGTGAAAGCCGCGGATTTCGATTTCGTCGAGCAGGAGCGAAGGCGCGGTGACCGTGGTTGGGATGCCGCCCTGGGCCGAGCCGAACGTGCCCAGCGCGGTTCCAGCGAAGCCGCCGGCGGGGTTTTGCATGTAGGTGACCACCGTGCTGTCGCTGCCGATGCCGAGAATATTTCGCAGAGAGCGAAGCGTTAACCCTTCGATGTGACCGCCGCGAACCATTTCTTCGCGGCCATCCGCAACATACACGCGATAGACCATCAGCGGCATGCGTTCCCCGCTGGAAAGTCCACCGGCGATGGAACCGATGAAGTCGTTGAAATCCTCCTGGCGGATCGAAGAGAGCGCGGGATTGTCCATGCGCTTCACTTCCAGGCACCATTCGTGGCCGTCATCGTGGCAGGCACCGAGGAATTTCTTTTTTAGCGCTGCTGCGTCCAGCGAATCGCTGGCCTGGAAAATAAGGTTGCTGGAGAGCGGCAGCGTGTCGGAGAGCGTGGACGAGCGCGCGTGGCCGTTCGATTTCTGAAAATCCGGGCCCGGGCGGCGCGACATTAGAAAATCCCTGAGGACTCCGTTATCCACCAAAGTGACGCGCTGGGCTTTCACCCCTTCGTCGTCTATGGCGTAACTTCCGAGCAGCGGCTTTCCCTGGAATTCGTTCAGCGTGGGGTCGTCAACGAGAGTTACATTTGCCGGAAGCACTCGCGTTCCCATGCGCCCGGACCATTCGCTACGGCCTCCGAAGCGCTCCATGACCGCCTCGAAGCTTGTGCCCATGGAAAGAGGCGGCCGCGCGCCGGACAACGACGGCGAAAGCACCTGCGCGAGAACGGAGCCGGCTGCGGGCGCGTCGAAGAGCACCGGGCCGGTGTAATCCGGAACGAGCGAGCTCGCACGCAGCTCGATCAAGTCGGTTCCGGTTTGCGCCAGGGATTTGGCCACGGCTTCGGGGTCCGGAAGATCCGCGGGGCGGGCGACATATAGTGAATAAAAATTGTGCAGCGGCATGCCGTCATCGGCTTGGGTGTCGAGCGCCGCTTCGATGGCGGCAAGGCTGCGCGAAGTTCGCAGCGTGGTGCCTTCGCTGTTCATCAAGTAGTAGGTCACGTACACCATGTAATAATTCACGCGCGAACCATTGAGCTGAGGAAAGTTTTTCAAAACCTCGGAAGCTTTGCGGGCTTCTTCTTCCCAATTGCGCGAGGTCCAGTCGGGATCCAGGCGCGGATCGATTTGCTGGGTGGGAGGCGCCTGCCAGAAGTCGTCAATCTCAGGCGGCTTGGTTAGGCTGCGCAGAAACGCCTGCTTGAGAGACATCTGCGTGACGGCTTGCTTGTAAGCCTGGTCGGTGGCGAGCCACAAATCCTGGCGAAGCGAATTGTAGTCGCGGTCAATTCCGACCTGGCCGGTGGAGCCGAGGAAACCCTGAAACCCTTCCTCGCTGATGAAATTCGAGCTGTCAAGGTGATAGTCGCCGACGCGAACGTCCACGCTCATGAAGCGGTTGCGTGTGGTGGAACTGTTGATCAACGAGCCGAAGGACGCACTGATTGCGCGGACATCCACGTCCACCAGGCGGTACTCGAAGTAAAAAGGCTTATCCACGCCGGGAAGCTGCAGACGGGTGCGCGCGCGTTCCATTTCGTCATGCATGGCGTGAAGCGTCTGATCGCTTTCGGTAGATGGCACGGCGGCTTGCGCCCCGGCGGCCGGAGATGCTGCGTGCGTGGCGTTAGCGGGCACGCCAGCGAACAGAGGCATTGCAAACGCCGCAATCAAAGCAAAGGCTGAGAATTTCTTCAAGGCTGTTGTTCCTTTGTCTGCGAATTATTTTCCACGGTCTTATTTTTGGCCCGGATAATGCCCTTCGGGGTCGTGCGCCGGGGGCGGAAGGATGGGCGGCTTGTCCGTGGAAGTTTCCTTCTTCTGTACTTCCAATTCCGAAATTAAAATTGCGGGCGCAACGGCGGAAACCGGCACGGAGCCGGATTCCGCGCCGCAATAGCCGTTGAAAATATCGGGCGTGTCACCGGTGGCTACGATTTTCGTCAATGAAACGAGCGGGGTTCCAACGATGTCCACGCCGCGAACGAGCTGATCCGGGCGGCCATCGGGGAAGACCTTGTAAACGACCAGCGGAAGCACTTGAAACGCCTGCGGCTGGGCGCGGCCGGTGAAAGTAAAGCCTCCGGCGATATCGTCAATCAACAAGCCGAAGGGTTTTCCCTGAGCCTTTACCAATTCGATCAGCTTCTGGCGAAGTTGCGCATCCGTCATCGTGCGCGAACTTGAGACGATCAAATTCCCTTGCCGCGCAACGGGTACATATCCAAGCTGGCGGCGTCCATGACCATTCGATTCCGGAATGGTTACCAGCGGCGAACGCGACATCAGGAAAGTTTTCAGCACGCCGTGATCCACCAGCGAAACGTTCTCGCCCGGGACACCTTCGTCGTCAAACGCATAATTGCCAAGCAGCATTTGGCCGTGGAACGAAGCTTCCGTCGGGTCATCCTTGATGGAAATAAACTCGGGAAGAATCTGTTCGCCGATCTTGCTGGTGAAAGTTTGGCCTTCGTTAATGTCCTTCTGGCGGAAACCCTCAGCGCGATGGCCGAAGACTTCGTGAAAGAAAACAGCGGCGGCACGGCCGGTCAGTAAAGCAGGGCCGGCGTAAGGGTCCACCAGCGGCGCTTGATCCAGCGCTTCGGTCTCCGCAATCATGGTCTGGATGCGGTCGAAAACCACTTTGTCCGTGGGGGCGTCTTTGGGAGTGAGCCAATCGAAATTGGCGTAGCGGTTGATGTCCATGCCGTCGGGCGCTTTGCTCTGAACGTAAAGCTCAAGCCGGTAATGTACCTGGCCGAACGAAAGCTTTGTGCCTTCCGTATTCACTTGATATTGATTCATGCCCAGCGCGGTGAACGTAGCGATGGAATTCAGCACCGCGGGCGACTTGCTGAACGCGGCGGTGTATTTTCGCACGCGCTCTTCCCAGGGTTTGCGGTCAACGGTGATATCCACGCGCGGGCCGATCGAGACGTGCGGTTTCTCGCGAGAAAAATCCGGAGCATTTCCTTCCGCCGTTTGCACTTGAACCTGCTGGCTGGTCTGGACCTTAATCAGCGCTTCGGTGGCGGCGCGGTACTGCCGGTCGGTCTCGCGCCAGATTTCGCGGCGCAGGACCGGAATATCGCTGTCGAGAGCCATGGTGGTTCCGGGGCTGGTCCAACTCGGCGGGCGGTCGCCCAGCTTGTGCGTGTCGTCGAGCTGATAAGTTCCCACCCTGGTTTGCACTTCCAGCCAGCGCGCGCGATTGTCCGCGCTCGATAGCAGAGCGCCATTCGAGCCGGACACCTCGGAATACTGGCGGTCTGCGACGGTGTAGCTGATGAAATAGTCGGTAGGCTCAGCCTTCGACATACCTGCCATCGAGCGATCGAGCTCTTCCTGCATGGCGGTCAGGACGGGAGGGGCCGTCGTAGGTTGCGGTGGACGGTCGCCGGCCACGCAAACCCAAGCCGCGACAAGGATGGCAGTTCCGGCAAACAAGCTTCTGGTCTTCAGTTTAGTTTTCATGGTTGCACAAAGCCTTACAGTTTAAGATAGGACGCCTCGAATCCAAAATGAAAAGCCGGGGAAAGAGCAGAGTTCCCAGCGCGGAGTCGGCACAAGGAGAGTTAGATGCGCGCCATGGTCGTAAGGAAGTATGGTGCCCCGGAAGTTTTTGAGGCGCGCGAAGTCCCGGATCCGCAGCTGAAAGCGGGCGAAGCACTGATTCGGGTGAAGACAATCGGCATAAACTTTGCCGACCTTTTGCAGCGCATGGGAATTTATCCTGGGACGCCCAAGCCTCCCTTCGTTCCGGGACTGGAAATAGCAGGCGTAGTCGAGAAAATCACTGACAGCGGTGGGAAGCCCGAGGAAGGCGAGCCGTTGAGGGTTGGCGAAGCGGTCGTAGCCTTCACACAGTTCAACGCCTATGCGGCTTGGGCTGCCGTTCCGGTGCGCCAAGTTTATCGCCTGCCCGCGGGCATGTCCTTCGACGATGCCGCCGCGATTCCGGTGAATTACCTGACCGCCTATCATTCGATGTTTACGATGGGAAACCTGCAGCCCGGAGATAGGATTCTGATCCACGGGGCGGCTGGTGGTGTGGGAATCGCAGCCGTGCAACTTGCGCGAGCCCGCGGCCTGGTGATTTTCGGCACGGCGGGTCCCACAAAACAGGAGTATCTGCGCAAGATCGGCGTGGACCACGCAATCGACTATGAGAAGAGCGATTTCGTCGAGGTGGTGCGCAAGTTCGCGCCGGACGGAATCGAGATGGTGATGGACCCCATCGGGGGAAAATGTTTTTCGCGGAGTTATAACTGCCTCGGTCCCACCGGCCGACTGGTGGTGTACGGTCTCTCCGCCGCTGCGGGACCTGACGGCAAGCGGAGTTTGACCCGGGGACTTAAAACCCTGGCGCAGATTCCCCGGTTTAATCCCATGAAGCTGATGAGCGATAACATTTCGGTGATCGGCGTACATCTCGGACGCTTGCTGTCACGCGGAGCGCTGCTGCGCGGCGAACTGGATGAAATTTTCCGCATGTACGCCACGGGCAAGATCAAGCCGGTGATCGGTAAATCGTTTCCGCTGGCGGAAGCTGCGGCAGCGCACAGATACATTCAGGAGCGCAAGAATATCGGCAAAGTGATCCTGACCGTGAAATAAGCTCGATATTACTGCGAAGCCGGTGGGGCCGCGTCCTTTGGCTTGGCGAACAATGATTCATCGACAGCCGCATTCAGTTGTACATCCTGAATCGTCGATTCGAAAAATTTCGCGCCGTCGCGGAAGATGACGGTGGAGAACGCAAACAGCTTGCCTTCGACCGGCCGGTAATCGCTCCAGCGCTGCTCGTTGTCCGAGGGGCCATGTTCCCCCGCGGATTGAAACCGTGCGGCGGCGAGCAAGTGCGTGTCAGGATAAAAGTAAAGCTTCAACGGGCCGAACGGGCCCTCTATTGCGACTCCCAACGTTTTCTTTCCGTCAATTTCTGTTTCGCCGGTGAATTGCCCGGCGAGTTTTCCGGCAAGCACTTGCTGATAAACTCCCCAGCCGCCCCCGAAGAGTGAGATTCCCCGCTCGAATTCGGAAATCACCGCCGTGGTGTCACGGATACCTTGCGCGAATTGCAGCCATGCAGAAGTTCCGTCACACACCTGGACGATTTTTTGGTCGCCGATGGTCACTTCGCCGTGGGAACGATCGGGATAGGAAACCATCCATTTCACGTTGAGCACGGTGTCGCCTTGCGGACCGATCAGCCGTCCGCTTTCATTGATTCCCAGTGTTTTGACGGAGGCCAGTTTTTCGCCGCCGGCCGTATTTGCGGCTGCGAGTAAAACTTCCTTTCCTCGTGCGGCTGATTCAGGCGTCGTGACGGCGGATTGCGCCCACAGCGCGCTGGCGATCAAGCTTGCGAGTGCCGCCGCGAGAAACGGATTTGCCCGGAACCGAGCTCTCTTCGTCACGCTGGATTGATCCTGTCAGCACCATTATACGCACCGCGCGCGAGAAGAACTTCATGCACCTGCGTGCGTGCAGGTTGCGCATGGTCCCGACGCTAGCTTCGTTGCTCGGATGGAACAAGTGTCCCCTCGCAAAACCTCGCAGAGCGCATGCATGCCGTAAAATCGAATGATGAGGTGCGCATGAAAGGGATGCTTGGAATTCTGGTCGTGGCGCTGATCTCGCTCCTGGCCTACAAATATTACTTTGCGAATGCCCGCTCCGATGGCGCCGGAACACCGGCGCAAACCATCAATATCGTCGGCGTAAAGAATGACCTGCTCGCTCTGGCCCAGGCCGAGCGCGGTTACCAGGCCGAGCATGGAGGATTTGCTTCGCTGGATGATTTGACCTCCAGCGGCGCGCTGGCCATGCAGAACAGGAGCCGCCAGGGATACACGTACGAAATCGAGAATACATCCAACGGTTTCCGCGCGGTCGCCCACTGTCCCGCTGCGACGAATCCGGGCTGTACGGATTACTTTGTGGATCAGACCATGGAAGTCCAGGCCGCTCCGAAATAAATCGCGTCTTCGAAAAGCACCCCCACCACGATTCGCCGCATGGCACGAAAATCCCGCCAGGCATTTCGCAGACAACTAAGGAACATCTGAAAGCGCACCTGCGTATCTCTGTTTGAAGTTCAAGAAGCTGACAAAACAGAGGAGAGTTCCCATGGACCCAATCGGATTCGCCGCGGTAGTACTTGCATTTGCGGTTCCGCTGGCTGCGATTTATGCCTGGTACCGCGTTCGAAAACTGCGAACGGAAGAGCGCTTGGCAGCCATCGCCAAGGGCGTTTCAGTTCCTATCGCGGAGGAACTGCCGCCGCACGCACGTTCGCGGAAAGCAGCAATTTTGCTGATCGCCGGCGGGCTGGGCTATACGCTGACTTTTATGTGGCTGTCGAGATTTGAAGCGGACGCCATGCAGGCGGCCGTATTCGGCATCATTCCTATCTCGATTGGGATTGGCTACTTCATTGACGCGGTGTTGGTGCAGCGCGAGATGCGGCCGGCGGCCTGACCGCGTTTCGCCCGCTCATCGGCGCAGCCCGATTGGCGCCGGATCAAGTCGCACGAACAGGCTGCGAAGGCAATTTCGTCCCGCAATGCGGACAGTTCGCCCAGCCGCGCTCTACGGCACGGCCGCAACTGGGGCATGTGGCTTGCAGCGGGGTGCCGCAATGCGGACAGAAAACAAATCCTGACGGAATATCCTGGGAGCAACCGGGACACGGCCTCGGCATGGGCTTGCGCAAGATAAAA
>JBEKHP010000046.1:0-18888 GCA_050012235.1 Candidatus Acidiferrales bacterium
CTCGGCCTCCGATAAAATACTCCTATCCGCAAAGCCTGCCCCGTCGCCAGCGGGGATACTGACTTGAAGGCGCGCCTTCCCGGCCTTCCGCGCCTGGCGTTGAAATCCGACGACACCTTTTCGTACTTATTCAAAGGAGCAGTCCCATGCGGGAAAAGCGGGCGAAGGCAAACAGGCTGGCGGCAGTGCCGAAAGCAGACAAAAAACGTCGGCAGGAGTCGCGGACGATTGAATTTGGAGTTACGGCGGAGAAAATGAGGAGCGCAGTGTCCACTAAATCGACAGCATCGGGTAATGAATATCTCTGCGCCATTGAGAAGAACCAGAACGGGAAGTACAACGTGCGGGTGCGTGCGGTATTCGGGCACGACGGCTGGTCATTGCCGGTCTATTTCCTCGCATCGTCGTTCAATGCGGCCATGAAGAAGCTGGAGGAAGCGCTTCAGCTCTTGCAGAAGAATGAAGAGCGCTTGAGGTTCTGGGGAGTGGAGCGCTCGGATGATCCCAACGTGGCCGGGGACCTTCTCCGGGAGTTCGGTTTGTGGCTGGACCGCCGGAGGGAGTTTCCTCGAAAAGTTGCCGAACTGGGAATCCAGCGCGAACGGCCTGTGCCGGCTTCCTTGCTGGCCCCGGTGCGGCGCATACTGGCTGACTCGGTTTCGCAAGAGCGGCCTGTGTTCGCCGCAGCGGGCGACTAAGCAGCGGATTGATCCGGAATATTCATTTCTCGCGGACCAGGACTTCGCCGTTTGCCACTACCGCGTCGTTGAGCGACAGTTTGTAGCGATAGGACCCGGGATTCAGGCCTGAGCGCGCGGTGCCGCTTAGCAGGCGCATCCCTGGCGGGGCTTGGAAGACGTTCGAGGAGAAGGGACAGCGCTGGGGATCGAATTCAATTTTGATGTTGCCGGCGTTCGAAAACCACTCCACCTGTTCGCCGGGATCCAGCACGACCACTTCGGGAAGCACTCCTACCATCACTAACTTTTCGGCCACTCAGTTATCCTCTCCACATAATTGGATTTTTCAGCCGGCATCGATTTTTCAGCCGGCCTCTAGGCGATAGCGCGGACGGCTTCGATAATGTGGCGCGCGGAAATTCCGAACGCGTCCACCAACTCTTCGGGCTTGCCTGAATGCGGCATGCCGGTCACGGCGAGAAGCTTGAATTTTGCCGGCGACGCACCCGCTTGCGCCAGAGCTGTCAGCACAGCTTCGCCAAGGCCGCCTTCCGGCCAGTGATCTTCTGCGGTTACCAAGCGGCCGCCGGTTGCGCTGATTTGCTCGGCGATAGCTTTGCCGTCGAGGGGCTTCACGCAATAGAGATCAATCACGCGAATCGCGATGCCTTGCGACTTCAACTGATCGAAGGCTTTCAGCGCTTCGTGGAGAGTGACGCCCGCGCCGATTACGGTGGCCTTGTCCGCAGCGCTCTGCCTCAGAACTTTAAATCCGGGGATCGGGAATTTCTCGTCCTTGGAATAGAGGATGGGCATCTTGGGGCGCGAAGTCCGCAGGTAATTTATGCCCGCGCGCCGAGCCATGTGCTCGGTCAATCGTTCGGTGCATACCGCGTCACTGGGATAATAGACTTCCGAGCCGTAGATGGCGCGAAACATCGAGATATCTTCGAGGGCCATCTGCGACGGGCCATCTTCGCCAATCGAGACGCCGCAATGCGAGCCGCACAAATTGATGTTTGCACGGCTGATGGCTGCCATGCGCACGTTGTCGTATGCGCGCGAGAGGAAACAAGCAAACGTGTCGGCGAAAGGAACTTTGCCTCGCGCGGCTAGTCCCACTGCGGTGCTGACCAGGTTTTGTTCGGCGATGTAACCCTGAAAGAAATGGTCGGGATAAGCTTTGTCGAAAATTTCCGAGAATGTGGAATTCATCACGTCACCCGACAGCGCAACGACGTGCGGGTTCACCGCCCCTAAGCGCTTGAGCGCGAAACCATACGCTTCGCGGGTGGCAACCTGCGCATCCGCCGCGTAATCAGGTGCGGCTGGCGCAGGAAAATCCGGAGGCTTGGGCAGCGAAGTTCGGGCGTAGGATTTTCCTGGATCCGGAGGCACCACTGGCGGAGTTCCGCCACGCTCTTTAATGGCTTCAGCGAGTTGTTCTTTTGAGAAGGCTTTGCCGTGCCAGCCCTCTTTTCCGGCAACCAAACTGAAACCGTGGCCCTTAATTGTGCGAGCGATGATCGCTTGCGGACGGCCCTTGGTGGCTTTTGCGCGGTCGAGTGCGGCGAGGATGGCGGGGACGTCGTGACCGTCGATCACTTCGGTGGCAAAACCTTCCGACTCGAATTTGCGGCGATACACTTCCATGTCGTGCTTGTACATGGTGTAGTCGCTCTGGCCCAGTGCGTTGATGTCGGTGATTACGGTGAGATTCTCGAGATTGTAATGCGCGGCGAAAGCGGCCGCTTCCCAGATTTGTCCTTCGGCTAATTCGCCGTCGCCTGTGAGCACGTACACGCGTGTGGGACTTTTATCCATTCGCGCGCCGATTGCGAGGCCGTTTCCAACGGAGAGGCCTTGGCCCAGCGATCCGGTTGCCGCATCCACGCCAGGAATGCGCGGAGTCGGATGGCCTTCGAGTTCGCTTGAAAACTGCCGCAGGGTCATCACGCGCGATACGGGAAAAACTCCGGCTTCGGCCAGCGCGGAATACAAGAGCGGCGCGGCGTGGCCTTTGGAGAGGACGAAACGATCGCCATCGTTTGAATTTGCGTTCTTGGGATCAAACTTCATGGCGTAGAAGAAAACTCCGGCGACAAGTTCCGCGGCGGACATGCAGGAAGTGGGGTGGCCGGAGCCGGCGGCGGTGGTGGACATCATAGAATAAATCGCTAGCAGCCGAGCGTGTTCCTTGACGGCTGCGACGGTCGCGGCGGATGGTCCAATAGAGGGGGTGGCGCTCATGAAAGCTCCTTTTCGGTTGGTGTATGCAGCGGGATTTTACCCTGTTCGGCGGCATCCCGCGAGCGGCAATCTGGTTCGCGCTGAGGCTGTGATTTGGGCTGAAATTCGGGGCGAAATTGCGCAACCTTAAATGTTGTTCTGGCCCCGGTTAGAAATTTTTCGACCTTTTGTTTTGTTGGAGTTACGTCGAATTCTGTTTGTGAGGCAGAACCGGTTAGAAATGGGGCTAGAGGACGTGAACCGCGACCCGCGATCCGTGGCCCGCGAGGCAAAACCGCAACCCGATCGCGCGCTAACGCCGACGTAGCAGCGAAGTTGCGAATGGTCGAAAGTTCTCGATTAGAAACGGTTGCTTTCTTTTGTCTGCAATGACTTAGATGTCGTTCTAATAAATTGAGTTCTCGATTAGAAAGCGGCCATCGTGGCCCGTGACCCGCGACCCGTATTCCGCGCAGCGAGTCCGCAATCCAGCCGTGCGTCGACATCGCGGACGGAGAGACGAGGGCGGGGCGAGAGAGTTGTTCGTTCATGCCGGAGCGATTTCGCTCCGACTGCCCGTCGCCAAATTTGTCGAAAATAATCATCGATTCACGCTAGCACTTCGTTCGGAGAGATTCAAGGACTTGAAGCCTGTGGACGAATTGGTTTGCCAGACTATTTGCTTCGCTCGGGAAGGCCCGTCGATTTCGAAAACTATCATCGTGAATGAGCGCCACGGAAACTAAGCGTTCGCTTGGATGGCGCGGTGGGCTCCAGTTGCTAGCCCGCGATACACGGTGAAGAAATATACAGCTGCGGCCCAGGTATTGAAGAACAGAAGAGCCAATAGCCAAATAATTTTTGACAGGCGAGATCTGCGATCAATCTTCAGCAAAAAGTACAGCATACCGATCCAAAGATACACACCTGCTGCTAGCATGATTGCAACAACAGCAAAGAAAACGACAAATGTCGGCATTCGAATCGGTACGGAATGGCCGTCAGCGAGAGTTCTGGCAAATACTGTCGCGAGCAGCACCCCGCCTATGCCAATCAGCGTGATATATGCAGCGACACTGAAACTCTTCAGCATCCTCGAAGTGGCAGCTTGTGGTGTGTCGGTCGCCTTCGTTTCGATTTTGTCAGTTGACATGACAGCAGGGGATAGTACCACACCGACAGTTCACTACTAAGTTGCCTCCGCGCGTGCGAGCGTCGAACCTCTAAGGCAAAGGCTTGCGCGCATTCGCAAGTGCGCTCAGGGTGAATTCCGTTGGAATTCACGGGAAGAACCCTTCCTTCGTCAGGGTAAATCGGCGCAAAAGGTTGAGGAACGATTTGGGGCAATATTTCCCAACGCTTACGCGTTGGGCTAACTTGCGGTACGCCTACGGCGTTTGTGGGGAGAAAAAAAGTTCAGGCTCAAAAAGCAAAGCAAGATGCCGGGCTGAAGGCCCCGGCGCTACATTTAGACCCAAGACAGAGGCGCTCTTGATTGCTTGACAGCCGCGTTTTCAGAGATGACAGCGTGAAAGGAGATGCCGCAGGCGAATTGCGCGAACGAGCGCGCGAGCGTATATTTGCGGCCTGCTCGGTGAGGGAAAGAAAGTTACGGCGAGATTTGAGAAGGGCGTTTTCGAGGAGGAAATGTGGTGAAAGCGTGGAGGGGAATGGCGGGGGCATGCGCGGCTGGAGTTGTGTTGCTGGGGGCGATGGCGGTGGGGGCGCAGGCGCCGGGAGTTTCCGAGGTGTACGCGCAGATCAGCGCGGAAGAGACGAACAACTCGAAGATCATGTGGATCATTCACGAAATTGCGGATGTGCATGGGCCGCGCGTGACGGGGACGCCGAACCTGAAGGCGGCGGACGACTGGGCGGTGAAGACGATGGCGTCGTGGGGGCTGGCGAACACGCATCTGGAGCCGTGGACGTTTCAGCCGCCGAGCGCGGCTACGCCGGTGCCGGGATGGGAGAACGTGGAGTTGCTGGCAGACGCGGTGGCGCCGTTTCACGGGCAGTTGATGGTGGAGGTGCTGGCGTGGACTCCGAGCACGAAAGGAACGGTGACGGCGGAAGTGGTGCGGATCGATCCGCCGGGAATGGCTCCGCCGGCGGGCGGCGGATTCAACTTCTTTGCAACAGGGGCGCCACCTCCGCCGGAACCGAAATGGGCAGCGCCGCCGATGCCGCCGGCAGCGAAGCCGGCGGAAACGAAGCAGCCGACGCAGGCGGAGCTCGATGCGTATTTGAATTCGGTGAAAAGCAAAGTGAGCGGAGCGATTGTGTTCGTCGGAAAGCACAGAGAAGTGGCGGAAGTCATGAATCCCGCGCCAATGCGGCGGACGGAAGATGAATGGAAGACGCGATTTGATCCCAAGGCTCCGCGGCCGAATTTTCCGGAGCAGCCGAAGCTGCCGGAAGGACTACTGACGCGCGGGGAAGTTTCGCGCCAGGTGGATCAGTTTCTGGTGGATAACGGAGCGCTGGTGCGCGTGAACGACGCGGGACGGGCGCATGGAGTGATCGTCGCGCAGCAAAATGGCACGTACGACTGGACCAGAGCTGTGCCGACGCTGGTGATGCGGAACGAAGACTACGGGCGGATTTCGCGGATCATGGATGACGGCACGCCGGTGAAGCTGCGGATCAACATCCAGAACAAGGAATATCCCGAAGGCACGACGGCGTACGACGCGATTGGAGAAATTCCAGGCAGCGACAAGAAGGACGAGGTCGTGATGCTCGGCGGGCATTACGATTCGTGGCACGACGCGACGGGAGCGACGGACAACGGCATTGGCGCGTCGATGATGCTGGAGGCGATGCGGATTCTGGCGGCGCTGCACGTGAAGCCGCGGCGGACGATTCGCGTGGCGTTGTGGAGCGGAGAAGAAGAGGGGCTGCTGGGATCGCTCGCATACGTGCAGCAACATTTTGGGAGCTTTGAAAATCAGAAGCCGGAGTACGCGAAGCTGGATGCGTACTTTAATATTGATACGGGCACGGGGAAGCCGCGAGGCGCGAGCGTGTTTGGGACGGCGGAGTCGGCAGCGATGGTAGGCGATGCGATGAAGCCGTTTGAGAGCTGGGGATTCGTGGGAGCGATTGCGACCGACAGCAGGCGAGTGGGCGGGACGGACAGCACGTCGTTCAATAATGCGGGATTGCCGGGGATCGGGCTGGCGCAGGACCCGTTTGACTATGGATCGTTCACGCACCACACGCAGCTGGACACGTACGAGCGGATTTACGAAGAAGATGTGAGGGAAGGCGCGGTGGAGATTGCGGCGGCGGTGTACGCGCTGGCGATGGCGGACGAGATGGTGCCGCGGTTTAAGGCTGCGGACATGCCCAAGCCTGCGCCGGAGCCTGGGCCGGGAGCGCAAGCGACGACAGTGCGGCACGTGCCGGCGAACTAGGCGCGTGCGAGGACCGGTTCGACGAGCGGGTTGAGCAGGCAGGAACACGTTGATTTTTTAGTGCGAGGAAAATGAGCGAACATTCGAATGCGAACGTGCGGGCTGTCTCTGCGGCGGGCGCGGGAGCTGCTCCTGCGGCTTGGACGGAGCCGATCTGCCTGGCTGACTTCGAGGCGTTGGCGAAGGCGAAGATGCCGGCGATGGCTTGGGAATATGTGACGGCGGGGGCGGGCGACGAGCTCACGTTGCGTTGGAACGAGGAAGCGTTTCAGCGGATTCGGCTGAAGCCGCGCGTTTTGGTGGACGTTTCCAAACTGGACACGCGCGTGACGTTGTTTGGGCAGGAGCACGCGTTCCCGATTCTGCTGGCGCCCACGGCGGGCCACAAGTTGGTGCACGCGGAGGGAGAGTTGGCGAGCGCGCGAGGCGCAGGCGCAGCCGACACCGGCATGGTGCTCAGTTGCTTTTCGGGCACGAGCCTGGAAGACGTGGCGGCGGTGGCGAAGAGTCCTTTGTGGTTTCAACTTTACGTGCAGCCGGACCACGGGTTCACTCAGGCGCTGGTGCAGCGCGTGGAAGCTGCGGGGTATCGCGCGCTTTGCCTTACGGTGGACACTCCGATAACCGGCGCGCGCAATCGCGAGACGCGGGCTGCGGTGAAACTTCCAGCCATGCCGCACTTGGAAGGATTCACGGTAGAGGGGACTACGGGGCATTTGCACCCGGGCTCGGTGCAGGTTTTTAGCGGGGTGCTTGACGCGGCGTTGAGCTGGAAAGATGTGGAGTGGCTGCGCTCGGTCTCGAAGATTCCTGTGGTGCTGAAAGGAGTGATGAATCCGGATGACGCGGACATCGCGGCAAAATCGGGAGTGGCGGGGATCATCGTTTCGAATCATGGAGGCAGAAACCTGGACACGCTGCCTGCAACTATCGACGCGCTGCCGCAGGTGGCCGACAAGGTGGCGGGGCGCATACCGGTGTTTGTGGATGGCGGGATCCGGCGCGGGACCGATGTGGTGAAAGCGCTGGCGTTGGGCGCGAACGCGGTGTTCATCGGACGGCCGTATCTTTACGGATTAGCCGCGGCGGGGGCGGCGGGCGTCACGCAAGTGATTAACATCCTGCAACGCGAATTTCAGATGGCGATGGCGCTGACGGGCAGGACGAACGTCAGCAGCATCGACCGCTCGGTGATCTGGACGTAGGCGAAGACTTTTGGTCGCAGATATCAGGCGATCGGAAACTGATCGGTAACGCGCCAAGCAAAGCCGTCTCGGATTTACTCCGAGTCGTCGGACTGCGATTTCCGGTGCTTCTTTTTCTTCCCGTGGCGATGCCGGCCCTTTTTGTCCACAGGCGCCGCAGCCGCCGGAGGCGCCGGCTTTTGCACTACTATCGGCAGGTCGGAGTTAAAAATATCCGCCACCGTTTTCCATTTCCCGTCCGCCTGCTTTTTCCAAACCTCCACAAACTTGCCGTTGTCCGCAGTTGCCTTGCCTCGCGCATCTTTCGACGTCATCTGATACACGCCTTGCACGTAGGCCAAATCGCCGGATCGCGACACCTCTACTTTCTTTGCTTGCCACGTCAATGAAGTGTCAGGGCCCAGAAACGAAGCCCAAGCCGCGCGAATCCCGGCCTTGTCGCTCGCGATCGGCGCATTGGGACCCAGCAGCGAAGCATCATCGCTGTAATACGAAACTGTCCCATCAACGTCTTTCGCCGCAGCCGCCTTGGCCCACTGCGCGTCCAAAGCTCGAATCGCGCTTTCATCCGCAGGCCGCGTGTCCGGCGGCGTTTTCTCTCCGCAGCCCGACGCAATCAAGATCACCGCGACACAACCCCACAGAGCCAGCCTGGATCTTTTTGTTTCATCGCAACAAATGCCCATTGATAAATCCTCCTGTGACAAAAATATTTATGCGGTTGATTTTAGTTTGCGCGAGGAAGTGAGTCAACGAAGAGAACCGCAGCCGCAGCCGATCCTCATTCGTCGGGCACGGGGACATGAGCCGTGGTCGAGAGGTCGGCGCCCTTTACTTCTTTCCCGATCAGCGAGATGACGACGACCAGCGTGGCAACCAGCACGACAGTCCAGGCAAGAACCGGAGCGAGATTCCCGCCGTAGTGTTGTTCGGCGATTTTTGCCTGGAACACGGAATTACGCGAGGACAGGAGATTGCCGAGCTGATAGGCGAATCCTGGAAACGTCGCGCGCACGGCCGGAGGAGAAAGCTCGTTCAAGTGCGCCGGGATCACACCCCAAGCGCCCTGCACGAAGAATTGCATCAGGAAGCCGCCCAGCGCCAGCATCGGAGCGGTGTGAGAGTAGGCCCAGAGTGGGATCACGGGTATGGCCAGAAGAGCAGCGGTTATAATGGCTCGCCTGCGGCCAAGGCGCTCCGACCAGGAGCCAAAAGTGATTCCGCCCAGGAGAGCGCCGATGTTGTAGATGACGGCGATGGAGCCCACCACACTCGGCGAGAAGCCGAGATTCTTCTGGAGGAACGTGGGATATATATCTTGCGTGCCGTGGCTAAAGGAAGTGAAGGCGAACATCAGCAAGACCACGAAGAGAAAACTGCTGAGATAGGTGAGGATGCCTGTGCCGACGTGGGCGCCTTCCTTTTTGGCGACGCGGCCCTGGAGCCAGGCGGGCGACTCGTCAACTTTGGAGCGAATGTAGATCACCAGAAAAGCGGGAAGCGTTCCGACAACAAACATGCCGCGCCAGCCGATGAAGCGAAATAGGACGGCATAGACAGCGGCTGCGAGGAGGTTGCCAGTGACGTAGCCTTCCTGCAAAAGCCCGGAAAAAAAACCACGGCCTTCGGCGGGCAGCGTTTCGAAGGCCAGCGCGGCGCCGACGCCCCATTCCCCTCCCATGGCAATGCCAAAGAATGTGCGCATGATGAGAAACCAGTGGAACGAAGGAGCAAATGCGGAGCCAAGCTCAAAAATCGAAAAACAGATGATGTCGATCATCAGCGCGGGACGGCGGCCATAACGATCGGCCAGGAATCCGAACAGGAATGCGCCAACGGGGCGCATAGCCAGCGTGAGGAAATTTGCCTCCAGGACGACCGAAACCTTGGTGTGGAAATCCGCCGCGAGGGCGCTGACGCAGAAGACCAGGATGAAGAAATCGAATGCGTCGAGGGACCAGCCGAGAAAGCAGGCGACGAAAGTATTGCGTTGAGTGGAAGTGAGGCCGCGAAAGTGGCCGAAAAGATTCATGGCAGCCTCTAGCGATTCATTTCGCGTGAGATGCTAACACATCCGTGACGCGAGCGACTTCTGACATTTCGGCGACGTCGTGGACGCGGACGGTGTGCGCGCCTTGCAAAATGCTCGCGGCGACGGTGGCGGCGGTGCCCCAGATGCGCCCGGCCTTTGGGGCGTTAACGCGCGGGGTTCCTTCCAATGCACGGCCAATGAAGCTTTTTCGCGAGGTGCCGATGAGAATCGGGAAACCCAGTTTTGCGAGTTCGGACAATCGCGCGAGCAATTCAAGATTCTGCGAGTAGCTTTTGCCGAAGCCGATGCCCGGATCGATAATTATTTGCGATTTGGCTACGCCTGCACCACGCGCGATCGCAATGGAACGGCGCAAGCCCGTGAGTACGTCGCGAACTACATCTTTTGCGAAGGGGCTCTTCTGCATGGTGCGCGGATCGCCACGCATGTGCATCAGGATTAGAGGAAGTTTGCGGCGGCGCGCTACTTCTGCGATGCACGGATCGTTTCGCAAGGCGGTGACGTCATTTATGATTTCGGCGCCTGCGGCGGCGGCCGCTTCGGCTACCTCGGACTTGCTGGTGTCCACCGAAATGGGGATCTTGATTTTCCCGCGAAGTTTTTCGAGCACCGGAAGAATACGGTGAAGCTCTTCTTCCGCAGAAATGGCCTGCGAACCGGGGCGCGTGGACTCGCCTCCGATGTCGAGTATGTCTGCGCCGTCCCGTTCCATTTCTAAAGCGCGGGTTACGGCAGCGTCGGCGTCGAGAAAAAGGCCGCCGTCAGAAAAACTGTCGGGCGTTACATTGAGAATGCCCATCACAAGAGTGCGCTCGCCGAGCACGAGTGTGCGCGACGGCAAGCGCAGCTTGAATTTTCGGCGCTTGATCATGGGCGTTGAATTATGCCGCGCGCTTCTTGCATAGCCAAGTCTTCCCTTGCGCCCCACACGGGATTACACTACACGAAAGGAACATTCTGATGGATGATTTGGCACGAATGCGCCGAGTTTGGTTATTGGGTCTTTTCTTGTACGGAGCTGTAGTGCATCTTCTGTTCGTCGCGTGGACTTACCATCCTCTCGCCGGCACAACCCTTGTGAACAATCTGCTTAGGAATCTCGGCACGGCGGTTATTGGGGGTGGTTGCGTGGTATTGCTTTTTCGCCCACTTCTTCGACAGCAATCCGCGCTCGCAGGCGATGAACCGTACCTAAGTATAATCAAAGGGGGACTCTTTGGAATCTTGGCGTCACTCCTCGCACTGGAGACGATCCTAACGAGCTGCGCTTTGATCGTGACGATCAATAGCTTCTATAAGACTGGAGGCGGCGCCCAGCTTATGATCTCCGAATTCCTGCCATTCCTCGGAGTGTGCTGGTTGTCGTTTCACACGTATATGTTCGATTTCTTCCCACGCGTAGTGCCGTTCGGTGCGGTTTATGGGGCGTTCGCGGGTTTCATCATTTCGAACCGCCGAACCAAAACTTTTCCTGTCCACGTATAGCTTTATCTCTCTTGCCACCCTGAAACGTTCACGGGCCCACCGACGCGTAGTAGCCGGCGCGATGGACGACGGTGACGCCGGAGTGCTCCACCACTTCCACACGCAGTGTGTGCCATGTTGAGCGACTGGCCGCGCGGGCGTCCTGCGCGGGTGCAAATCCAAGCGTGTACTCGGCGCGAATTGTGTGGGCGATCTCACGAAATGTGTCGGCGAGAGTTTTTGTTTCGCGCAGGAAATAAAGCTGGCCGCCGACACGACGGACGAGTTCGGCGAGGTAAAGGGTGTAAGCGGGGATCTCTAACCCGCGCGCATCGGATTCGAGCAACGATTCGGCGGAGTGCTTGCTGAGCCAGGCCGCGGTCATTATTTTTGGCCTGCTTTGCGTGGAGACGGCGAAGAGCTGAATGTCCGCGGCTGCAAGCGCCCGAGCGACATCATCGAAGGTCAGGCGATCACTCGGCAGTCCCGGACGCGGCGAAGCGGTTGCAGGGTCCAAGGTTAAGCCGAGGCCGCTGTCCTGACCGTCGGTCAATAGCACGATGGCTTTGCGGCCCGTGCGCCCGGCAAAGAGTTCGCGCGCGGTGAAAAAAACCGACTGATAAATATTCGAGCCGCCGGTGTCGCCAAAAAGTTCGCGGACATCGATGCGGGAGATGGCCTTGCGGATAAGTCCCCAATCATTCGAAAACGGAAGCTGCAGATAGGTGTGCGCGGAGAAATCGACGACGGCGACTTGGTCGGTGGGCGAAAGGCCGTCCACCAGTGCGCGAGCTGCGTCTTTGATTTCCCCGGATTGCGGCAGAGTGCTCGGGCTGGCGTCGATGACCAAGGCAATGGTGGCAGGTTGTGTGGACGCGTCAAAATAAGTGATGGGCTGCTCGAGGCCGTCGTCGTAGATGCGAAAGTTCGCGCGAGTGAGGCCCGCGAGAGCGGCTCCGCCCGCATCGGTGACGCTGCAGGTGACCGGCACTAGCGGAGTTTCAACGCGAATGGAATGCAGCGCTGGTTCGGCTTCTTTCCCCGTGCTGCTCCCGGGAGTCTTGGACGCGACTGCTTTCAATTCGCCCGTAGCTGGATCACGCTGCAGAGCGATGCCCTCGTCGAGTCTACGCGGACGAGGCAGCTTGGCCTTTTGCGAAGTCTGCGAGCGAAGATTCCCCGGCATGAAAATCACTACTAGGACTCCAAGCTGAAAAGCGAATAACGCGAAAGTGCGACGGCGGGCCATTTTGACTTTGGTAGGAGCAGACCGTGAGCGCATCAAATCCCGGATCAATCGAGGTCGAAATCGCGCAGCGGCTTTTCGATGGGGCCGTCTTTAGCTTTCTTCAATCCTTCAGCGAATTTGCGCGCAAGAACATCCTCTTTGGATTTCTCCGCCTCGATCGATGCTCGGAACTTTGCTTCGACGGCTTCGTTTTGCGCGCGCAGAAGGCGTGCAGTGTCGTCCAGGTCAACCGACGACGGAGGCCGCGGCGGAGGAACGTGGGAGAGCACGGCACCGAGCTCGCGGTCAACGTTGAGCTTGGCTCGGCAGCATGGGCAATCGACTTCGAAGGTGCCAGCGGGCTGTTTGGACATCAGTGCATTTTACGCCCATTTCCGCGAGTTCGGGCAAGCGTGAGCAAAAAGCGTAGTGTGTAAAAGCCGTACTCTGACGACTCGCGAAATCAGGACAACACCGGGGAGGGCTGGAGTACCGGATAGGGATTTCCGAAGGTATAATCGCGGCCAGGTATGCCACTTCTTTCAGGTACGCACCTCGGGCCCTACGAAATCGAAAAACTGCTGGGCATGGGAGGGATGGGTGAGGTGTATCGGGCGCGGGACGCGCGCCTGGGCCGTATAGTTGCGATCAAGATTCTTCCCGCCGAATTCGCCGCAGAC
Source organism: Candidatus Acidiferrales bacterium (assembly GCA_050012235.1). Lineage (GTDB taxonomy): Bacteria > Acidobacteriota > Terriglobia > Acidiferrales > UBA7541 > Palsa-295. Next base: position 12,959 of record JBEKHP010000046.1, read on the forward strand.
AGCGACAGGTTGGGCCGCTTCGAGCGCGAAGCGCGCTCCGCGTCCGCGCTCAATCATCCTAATATCGTTACGATCTACGACCTCGGGCAGGAAGGTTCCACTCATTACATTGCGATGGAGCTGATAGAAGGAAAGACGCTGCGTGAGTTGCTCGCCGCCGGCTCGTTGCCAATACGAAAGGCGATTGAAATCGCGGCGCAGGTCGCAGAGGGATTGGCCAAGGCGCATGAAGCGGGTATCGCGCACCGGGACTTGAAGCCTGACAACCTGATGATCACCGACGATGGATTCATAAAAATCCTGGACTTTGGTTTAGCGAAAATCGTGTCACCCAGCGGAGAGCTCACGGCGGAGCAGACGATGTCCGGGTGGCAGACTCAACCGGGCGGGATAACCGGAACGGTGCAATACATGTCACCGGAGCAGGCCAGCGGCAGCAGGCTGGATTTCCGGTCGGACCAGTTCTCGTTCGGCTTGGTGCTGTACGAGATGGTGAGTGGAAAGCGCGCGTTCAAGAGGAATACGGTAGCGGAGACGATGGTGGCAATTCTCCGGGAACCAGTGGAGCCGATTGCGGGGCAAAATCCGGACGCGCCCGCTCCGCTGTGTTGGGCCATCGAAAGGTGTTTGGAGAAGGACCCCGAGAAACGCTACGTCTCCACGCGCGACCTGGCGCACGAACTTGCGGCCATACGCGATCGCTTCTCAGAGAAACAAGTTAAGCAGGCGGAGGCTCGTCCAACCAATATTCCCGTGCAGCGGACACGGTTTGTGGGGCGAGAGAAGGAAGTAGTTTTCGCCAAAGAACTTCTGCTGCGTGGGGATGTGCGGCTGGTTACGGTGACGGGTCCGGGAGGGATGGGCAAGACGCGTCTCGCGGTGGAAGTGGCGAACGGGCTAGGAGAGCATTTTCCAGGAGGCATTCATTTTGTTCCGCTCTCGCCGGTAAACGATCCCAGCTTGATGGCTTCCGCGATTGTGCAGTCCTTGGGAATTCGGGAGGCAGGAGGGCAGTCGCCGCTCGAAGTGCTAAAGAAGAATTTGCGGGATTCATCGGGCGCGCCCATGCTGCTACTGCTGGACAATTTCGAACACTTGATTCAGGCGTCGCCTGTGGTGGCAGAACTGCTGGCTACGGCTCCCAATCTTAAAATTTTGGTGACGAGCCGAGCAGCGCTGCATGTGTACGGAGAACATGAATTTCCGGTGCCGCCGCTGGCGCTGCCGGATTCGAAGTCCATGCCGTCGCTTGAGGCGCTCTCGAAGTGCCCCGCGATTGCGCTCTTCGTACAGCGTGCAGGCGCTGCCAAGCCCGATTTTGAACTCAACGCGGAGAACGCGCAGGCAGTCGCGGAGATTTGCGGGCGATTGGACGGCCTGCCTCTCGCGATCGAGCTCGCAGCTGCGCGGGTGAAAGTTCTTTCGCTCTCCGCCATGCAAACCCGCTTGGCGAGCCGCTTACAGCTATTGACCGGCGGTGCGCGAGACCTCCCGCAGCGGCAACAGACGCTGCGCGCCACGATCGATTGGAGCTACGATCTGCTGAGTCCCGCGGAGCAAAAACTTTTCCGAAGATTATCGGTGTTCGTGGGAGGAAGCACTCTCGAGGGTGTGGAAGCTGTGTGCGACACCAAAGGCGATCTCGATTTGGACCTGCTCGACGGCACGGCGTCCATGGTGGACAAAAGCTTGTTGCAGCAAGTGGAGCAAGCGAACGGCGAATCGCGGTTCGTGATGCTGGAAACGATTCGAGAGTACGCTCGGGAAAAACTGGAGGCAAGCAAGGAAGAGGCCTTGACCAGGCGCGCGCATGCCGCTTACTGCCTGGTGCTGGCGGAAGAGGAGGTTGCGGAGCAGAGCGGCGCAGAGGGAGGAGAATGGCTGGAACGCTTGACGTTGGAGCATGACAATTTTCGCGCGGCGCTTGAGTGGCTGACGGAGACAGGAGATGCGGAGTGGGGTCTGCGTCTCGGCGCGGCACTGTTTCGCTTTTGGGAGGCACGCGAGTATCTCGCTGAAGGCAGGGACAGTCTCGGCAAGCTGGTAAAGCTCAAAGGAGCGTTAGCTCCCACGAAGGCGCGCCAGCGCGCGCTATTCGCAGCGGGTGTGCTGGCGGCGGTGCAGGGAGATTACCCTGCGGCGAACGCGCTATTCGGCGAGAGCTTGGAGATAGCGCGTCATCTGGGTGACAAGCAGGGCGCCGCTGTTTCTCTAAATGCGTTGGGCGTAAATGCTCGGGACCGCGACGAACTCGGACTGGCGCACTCTCTGTTCGAGGAAAGTCTGGGCCTGTGGAGAGAATTGGGCGACCTGAACGCCATCGCTCGGGCTCTCAGTAACCTGGCGAGCGTCCTCAAGTTGCAGCGCGAGTATGAACATGCGCACTCGCTGCACTCGGAGTGTCTCGCAATTTTCCAAGGACTGGGAGACCGCGCAGGCGTGGCCTGGTCGCTGAATTCGCAGGGGGACACGGCGCGAGAGCGAGGCGACTACGCGGCTGCGCAGAAGTTGTACGAAGAAGGCTTGGCAATTTTCCGGGAACTTGGCGACCGCTGGGGCATTGCCGGGACGCTGGCTGATCTCGGAAACCTGGAGCGGGAACAGCGGAATTGCGGCGAAGCGCAGCGACTCTATCGCGAGAGCCTAAAGACTTTCCAGGAACTGGAACACAAACGTGGAGTTGCGCGTTTGCTGGAGTGTTTTGCGTGCCTGGCGGCGGCTCAACAGCAAGCGGAGCGATCGTTGCGGCTGGCAGGCACCGCGGCCGCGCTGCGCCAAAATATTGGAGCCCCGCTGACGCCGCCGGAGCAGGCCAAACTGGAGGCTATTCTGGACCCGGCACGCCAGGCGTTGGTCAACACCAAAAGCGCGATGGTATGGCTAGAGGGTTGGGACATGCCATTCGAGAAAGCTGTTGAGGAAGTGTTGATGCCGGAGGAGGCGTCTCCTGCTGGTTAAACGGCAAAGAACGTCGGAAGTCCACTGGTGGACTTGCCCAGCACTTGCTACTCCGCGGTCGAGGCGTCGATAAGCCGGCGGACAGCGGAGACGCGATTGGCAGGAATGCCTGTGCGCTTGGCGTGTTCCATGACGGTGGCTTCGTCTGGAGCGAGATAAACGCAGTACACCTTATCGCCGGTCACGTAGCTATGGAGCCACTGAATCCCGGGGCCCATACCCTTTAGAACGCTGACTGACTTCTGGGACATTTCGCGCAATTGCGCGTCGGTTAGACTTCCGGCGCCCGGAACTTCGCGCTCAATAACGAACTTTGGCATGGAACTCCTCTTGCTGGGGATTTATGCTAACACGCAGATGGGGCGGCTTCAAGACGGCTGTCCGGAAGCTGTCTCTGAATGTAGAAAAACGACCGAGAATTATTAGAAATAAATAATCAGGAATGAGGTTGCCATGGATCTTCGATCGCTGCAGAAGCCGCTGAAAGACCAGTACCGAAACGACCCAAGCGCCTCGAAAATCACACTACGGGCGAAAGGCGCGCAGACGGACGCTCCCGTGTCATGCTCGGTCGATATTGGGCGTGCCATCTACCAGGCCGAAGCGCACAAAGGTGTTGGAGGCGCTGGTGCAGGCGCTTGTTCAGGCGACCTTTTGCTTGGGGCGCTGGCGGCTTGCGCGCAGATCACCTGTCAGATGGTGGCCGCGGCTATGGGCATACCGACGGAACGCATTGAGGTTACGGTGGAGGGAGACTTGGATCTTCGCGGCACGCTCGGCATATCGAAGGACGTGCCGGTCGGTTTCGAGAGCGTTCGTCTTCATTTTGATATTGCCGCGCCAAACGCAACCCCTGAGCAAATGAAGGGATTGCAAGCAAAGACGGAAGAGTACTGTGTGGTGATGCAAACCTTGACGCGCCCGCCGAAGGTGCACTCCGAGTGGGTCCGGCAGGATTGAACGGACAGCCGCAATAGGTCCTCAGTTATAAAATCCTCATCTTTCATGCGCAGACTCTTTTTCGCGGGTAGTATCTTGTGCGATAGTGAAATTTTGAGGATGGAGCAGCGATGCTGAACGAAGCGACGATTGCGAGCTTCAGAGCCAGCCTGCTTGGCGGCCTGATCGAGCCAGGCGACGCGAGTTACGAAGCGTCTCGCAAGGTGTTCAACAGCATGATCGACCGCCGCCCATGCCTGATTGCGCGTTGCGCCGACGTGGCCGACGTTATGGCGGCGGTGAACTTCGGCCGCGAGCAGAAGCTGCCGGTGGCCGTTCGCGGCGGCGGGCACAACGCGGGCGGCTTGGGGGTGTGCGATGACGGATTAGTGATCGATCTTTCGCCGATGAACTACGTTCGCGTGGACCCGAAGAAGAAGACCGTGCTGGTTGGCGGTGGGGCGCTGTGGCGCGACGTGGATCATGCGACGCACGCGTTCGGTCTTGCGGTTCCTTCGGGCATCATTTCGACAACGGGCGTGGCCGGACTCACGTTGGGCGGCGGAATCGGATACTTGACGCGGCGGTACGGCCTCACCATCGACAATCTGCTGGCCGTCGAAATGGTTCTGGCCGACGGGCGATTCGTTACAGCCAGTGCCAAGGAAAATACCGACCTGTTCTGGGCGGTGCGCGGCGGGGGCGGCAATTTCGGCGTAGTGACGTCGTTTCTGTTCAAGGCGCAACCCGTGCACACCGACTACGGCGGGCCGATGTTGTGGCCGATGGAAGACGCGGCCGAAATGATGCGCTGGTACCGGAGCTTCATCGCCAAGGCGCCCGATGACCTCTATGGGTTCTTTGCATTCCACACCGTGCCGCCCTGGCCGCCATTTCCCGAGCATCTGTATTACAAAAAGATGTGCGGCATCGTGTGGTGCTACACCGGAGCGATCAAAAAGGCGGAAAAGGTGTTCGAGCCGATCCGGAGCTTCAAGGCTCCCGCGCTCGATCTGGTCGGCCCGATTCCACATCCGGCGCTGCAAAGCATGTTCGATCGCCTCTATCCGCCGGGCATGCAATGGTATTGGAAGGCCGATTTCGTGCGCACACTCAGTGACGAAGCCATCGCGCAGCATTTGAAATATGCCGCGAAGCTGCCGACGTTGCAGTCAACCATGCATCTCTACCCGATCAACGGCGCGGCGAGCCGGGTGAAGAACAGCGCGACGCCGTGGTCTTACCGCGACGCGACGTGGGTGCAGGTGATGGTAGGAGTCGATCCGGACCCCGAGCAAAAGGAAAAAATCAGCACGTGGGCGAAGGAGTATTGGGGCGCGCTTCATCCATACTCAGCAGGCGGCGCGTACGTCAATTTCATGATGGAGGAGGGCGAAGACCGCATTCGGGCGACTTACGGCAAGAATTACGATCGTCTTGCGAAGATCAAAAAGCGGTACGACCCGGCGAATCTCTTTCGCGTGAATCAAAATATCAAGCCGGCGAAATAAACGTGGAGATTTGAAGCTTAGACAATCCGAGTGGACTCAGCAAACAAAAACGGCGCCTGATAATCCGGGCGCCGTCCTGCAACTTTCGACGATAAATTTTGATTAGGCGGGCGCCGGCTTTTCGCCTTTAGCCATACCTGGGATTGGGCGAGGTTCGGGACGCAGCGAGAGTTGCGGCTCCTTTGCCGGCAACGGCGGAGCAGCAGGCGGCGGTGGCGGAATCTTTTCCGGCAGCGGCTTGCCTTCGAGCAACAACTTCAGTTCCGTGGCGTCCAGGACTTCGCGTTCAAGCAGGGCCTGGGCTATCCGCTCGAGCGTGTCGCGCTGGGTTTCGAGAATATTCCGAGCGCGGCTATAGCCGTTGGTGACGATGCTGCGGACTTCCGCGTCGATTTTGATGGCGGTGTCTTCGGAGTAGTCGCGGTGCTGCGCGATTTCGCGGCCGAGGAAGATGGCTTCTTCCTTCTTGCCGAAGGTGAGCGGGCCGAGCGGGCTCATGCCCCATTCGCAAACCATCTGGCG
>JBEKHP010000047.1:0-13426 GCA_050012235.1 Candidatus Acidiferrales bacterium
ACACGCGCGAGCGCCATCTTCATTGCCGCCATTTCCTGCGATACGGTTTCATGCAGCTGCAGCGCCATCCTGCGCTGTTCTTCGTCGCGCAGTGTGAGCAGCCGGTCGGAGAGAAACCGCAGGTGCTCCTTCGCGTTCACGCGGTCGGTTACATCCTCCGCAACTCCGACGATGCGGTCCACGCGCCCTTCCGCATTTCGAAGTGGGAACCCGCGCGAGTGCAGATTTCGCAGCTCACCACTCGGCGAAATGTATCGCAGGTCATGCTCGTACGATTTCCCCTCCATAATCGCCGCGATCACATCCCGCCGAACCGTGACGGCGTCTTCGGAATGCACATGACGCATAAACTTTCGAAGGTCGATATCAGACCCGCGATTATCGAAGCCGAGAATGCGGTACAGATTCTCGGAACACCTGCCTGTCTGCAGACTCGCCCCTATCTCCCAGCTCCCCATATTGACCAGTTGCTCCGCTTGCGCCAGCAACGCTTCGCTCTTGCGCAATTCGTCTTCCGTTTTCTTTTGCGCGGTGATGTCGTGCGTCAGCAACGAAACGGAAGGCGGCTTCCCGAATCGCCGCGCCACCGGCAACACGCGGGCGTAAAACCAGTGCCGGCCGTCCTCCAAATCCACTGGGAACTCGATTCCGTCGCTCTGTCGCGTGGCGATAACGCGTTGGAAAAGCTCGCTGAAAGGAAGAAAAACTTCTTTGCCCAGGACTTCCATGGCGTGCCGCCCGATGAAATCGAGCTGGCGCTCGCTGTTGGGAGCCCGGCGGGAGCTCCACATGCCCAGAAACGTACCGTCCGCGTCGAGTTCGAATAGAAACTCGTCAAATGTTTTTACCAGTGCTGCCAGCGGAACCGAAGCCCCCGCCAGCGGTTGTTTCGATTCGCAGCCGGAAGTATCCGTCGCCGTAGGGTTATGTTCGGCGCTTTGGAGTTGCCCCTTCGCGGATGGAGCATACTCCTTGGCGATTATGACGTGATTCAATTTAGAGTTCGCGCTGGCGTCTGCGGTCATTTGCTAGGCAGAAGTTAAACAGTGCTCTTAATGCAAATACGCACATATGTTAGGTCGGACAAAGTTGATAAAACGCGGAATTCGAGGCCAGGATCCCCGTACCGTCTTGCGTAAGTTACCCGCACGTTAATAATCCTGTCAAGAACATTTCATTTCATGACTGTGCCAGGGGTCCAAACAAAACGTACGTAATTATACGGAGTCTGAAAATCAGACGATGCGTAGTTGTACTTGGTAACTTAAGCTTGGCAATTGGAGGAGTCGAATCGCTGCCTCCGGTAGATCTGGGTTCAACCAGCGACGCCTAAGCTCTGCGCGAGCTCGGAAAGCGCAAACAGCGTGAAATGCTCGCTCCCAATTTCTCCTGAACAGAAGTGGCGGACCGTGCAATGAGGAGTCTACTCGGGACGTTCGACGCTGCCACAAGAGCACGACCCAACATGGCGCGTTTTCAACTCCGAGGCGATATCTCGTTTCGCTTTTTCGCTTTGCTAGATTCGTGCCTGCGTTCTGTTAGATTCCGCATCACCTTTCCGAAACCGAGCAAGCGGCCTGCCTTATCGCGCAGCGCTGTAATCACCACATCGGCCCAGAAGCGGGAACCGTCTTTCCGCACCCGCCAGCCTTCCTCCTGATAGCGCCCCGTTGCCTTGGCTATGTTCAATTCTTGGAGTGGTTGTCCTTTTTCTATAGCTTCCGGTGTGTAAAATTCCGAGAAGTTCTTCCCGATGATCTCCTCGGCTGTGTAGCCCTTGATGCGCTCTGCTCCTTCGTTCCACGTGGTCACCACGCCGGACGGATCGAGCATGAAAATTGCGTAATCTTTGACTTCAGAGACAAATAACCGTAAATTCTCTTCGCTCCGCAGCAACGTCTCTTCTGGCTGCTGAGCCTTAGTAATGTCCATGTTCTCTCCCGATTAACAGGATCAATCTCGCGGATAGTTTCGCAATCCTCAAAATCAATCGGGCGGCAATTGCTGGATCGAAAAAACGTCAAAAATTGGAATGGCGCGCGGGGCGTGAGTACCAGTTCCTGCCTTGATAGCATTGTCGAATTGCCGAGTGGGCCATTTCTCTGTCTCGTTTAGCAACTGCGCTCGCGAGGATCTCGCACCGGGTTCACCGCCGTGCCGGTATGGGGTACTAAGAATGATTGTGAACGAGCTACTTGTTAATAGCTAGCCGTCTTCGGCAGATGTGTTCCTTCCCCGTGTATCGACTTTCGTCGAACGGAATTCAAACGACGCCGGGGCACATTCATCAGACTTTTGGCATGGGTCCAAGCTTGAATCTCCGATTGGTTGCGGAGGGTGTGGTAGCCCAAGAAAAAGTGGCGTTTCTTCATACTCACGAAGAGAGACTGAAGGATACTATTTCAGCCGCCCCGTTTCTGACCAACAGTTCGTCAATCTGCTCGAAACAGGCATATCGCAGCCATTCCCTCGCTAGAGTCATTATTTTTCGATCCGGATCGGCCCAAAACTCACGAAAACCGTTCGGTATAAGGCCACAAATGCCGATCGTTTCTGAAGAGAAAATATCTGGGGATGCTGACACTGCTCGATGAATATACGAGAGAAACTCTGACGATCCGTGTGGTCAGATAACTGGGCGGATACAGTGTGATCGAAGCTCTGGGGGACGAGATGTTGTTCCCAGGAACTCCTTGCTCGGAATGCCTACCTGTTATTCAAAAGGACACACGAGTGCTGTTCGGTACAGTTTCTAACTGCCAGCGGCCAGAAACTATAGGGGCAGTCTAACATCCCCTTCCACATAGGCGCTGAGAAAGACAGCAGCGCCGTCCTAGTTGGTGTCAATGGCGTAAGCATCGCATGGATTCGATCCCATAAACGCTGACCGATTGGATGATCCCGGATGTTTGTTTTGGGCAAAAACCACAACGAGCACCCTTCCGAGATGAAATGGTCCTTCATCGACGGCGTGGACTGGATTCCAGGCGCAGCACAGATCGGTCGCATCGGCATCTCCAAGGATGCGAAAAAATCGGGAACACGGCAAGGAGTGCCTACACAATGAGGCTCAAAGGAATCAGCATGAAATCCGTCCCATCATCGCGCAGAGGAGTCCAAGGAAAAGCGGAGACAGGCATCATCGGTTTCGACGGAATCACGAGCGGAGGATTGCCCCGCGGTCGCACGACAATGCTGGCCGGAGGGCCGGGGTCCGGCAAAACAATTTTTGCGTTGCAATTCCTGGTACATGGCGCGCAAACATGCAAAGAGCCCGGCATCTTTGTTGCTTTTGAGGAGGCTCCTGAGCGCATCGTGACCAATTTCGAGACTTTTGGTTGGAAGCTCGAGGAGTTGCGTAAAGAAAAGTTGTTCTTCCTAGATGCTCATCCGACGCCCGACTTGATCCAGTCGGGAACCTTCGATCTCACTGGGATGCTGGCTGCGCTTGGGGCGAAGGCGAAGGAGATGGGGGCGCGACGCATAGTGTTTGACGCCATGGACGTCGTATTGGCTCTCCTTCCGGACGCGGCCGCGAGAAGGCGCGAGATCTATCGACTGCATGAGTGGTTGCTGGCGAGTGGGCTGACGGGACTCATCACGGCGAAGGCGGCTGGGGAAGATGAAGGTTCTCTCGGTCCGCAGTCGTTTGGTTTTATGCAGTTCATGGTGGATTGCGCCGTGGTCCTCAATCACCGCGTTGAGCTGGGTGTATCACAACGCAATCTGCGTGTACAAAAATTCCGGGGCTCGAACTTCGATGAAAATGAATCGCCGTTCGTGATCGGCAAATCCGGATTTGATGTAGCTGTCTCACGCATGCTGGGCCGAGTGGATGTCAAGGTGACCAACGAGCGCGTCACTAGCGGAGTGAAGAGGCTCGATACCATGCTCGGAGGCGGCTATTACCGAGGTGCCAGCGTATTGATTACCGGGTTCCCCGGAACAGCTAAAACGACCCTGAGCGGTGCATTTGCGGAGGCGGCCTGCAAACGCGGCGAACGCACTATGTTTATCGGTTTTGATTCGGACGGTACCGAGGTGATCCGTAATTTGACCTCCGTGGGAATCCAGCTGGCTCCATACATTAAAAATGGGCTCTTACGAATGATCTCGGCTCGCACGATCACCGGCAGCGCAGAGACACTTCTTGTGCGCATCAAGTCGCTTGCGAAGGAGCACAAAGCCCGGTGCCTGGTAATCGATCCTGTGTCCACTCTGTCCAAGGCGGGCAACGAGTTGACCGCGCACGGAGTGGCGGAACGATTAATTGACTGGTGCAAGGCGGACGGAATTACGCTAGTCTGCACGAGTCTCCTCGACGAAATGACCGGCAAAGTGGATGCCGGCACGCCGCTGCAAGTTTCGACGCTCGCGGATACATGGATTCACCTCAACTACCTAGTGCAGGCCGGTGAGCGTAACCGGGGTTTGTCCATTATCAAATCTCGCGGTACAGCGCACTCCAATCAGGTACGCGAACTGATTCTCAGCGATTCAGGCGTGACGCTGGCAGACATTTATACCGCAGGCGGCGAGGTATTGATGGGAACGTTGCGTTGGGAAAGGGAAAGCGCGGAGCGCATCGCAAGCCAGGTCGCTGATGTGGCAGGAAAACTCAAGCGAGTTAGTCTCGATGCCGAGGAGGCCGTCCTACAGGTGCGCGCGAAGTCACTGCAGACCGAGCTTGTGGCCAAGAAGGTGGAAAAGACGTTGCTGACGCGCACCACGCAGAGCCGTGCGCAGGAATTATCGCGAGGTCACTCGCGGATGCGGGAGTTACGCGGGGCCGATGCAGCAGCTCCTCGCCGGAAGAAGGCGTCATGAACCGGCGCACCTCGTTCAGTTTCCGGCTTTACGTTTCAGGAGACACAGAGAACTCCGCGCAGGCACTCGCCAATCTCACGAATCTCTGCAGTACGAGGTTGCCGGATCGTCACAAAATTGAAGTCGTAGACGTGCTTAAGGAGCCGAAGCGCGCCCTGGCAGACGGTATCTTTATGACGCCGACTCTCCTCATCCTCGCGCCGTCTCCCCAGCGGAGAGTCGTTGGGACACTCAGCCAGACAAAGACGGTGTTGCAAGCTTTAGGGCTAGGGACAATGGCCGCATGAGACCGAGACCAGCATCGTCTGAGGATACGGCTGAGGAAATGTCCGCGCTAATGGAGACGCTGCTCGCCACAGGGCAACGGCTGGAGGAGCTGACGGCCGGCCAGGTGGATACGGTGGTCGACCGAGATGGCCGGACGCTCATGCTGCGGGGTACTCAGGAACAATTAAAAAAGAGCGAGGATGCAAGGCAGACCGCCGTTCTTAACGCACTGCCCGCGCATATCGCATTGCTCGATCCCAAAGGCGTGATCGTTTCAGTGAACAATGGGTGGGGGCGGTTTGGCAGTGCTAATGGGATTCAAGACTCCGCGAAAGGGATGGGCCTGAATTACCTGGAGGTTTGCGATCGCGCACAGGGCCGTGGCTCCTCGGAAGCTCACTTGGCCGCCGAAGGCATTCGTACGGTTTTAAGTGGCGAAAGAAAAAGCTTTTCGATGGAATATAGCTGCAACTCGCCGACCGAAGAGCGCTGGTTCCAACTCATCGTCACACCTTTGCGCGAGGATCGGCAGGTCGGAGTGGTCATCATGCATCTAGACATCACCAGCCGAAAGCAGGCGGAGTCTACGCATCGAATCCTGACCGAACGCCTATCGCTGGCGACAGCGGTGGCCAAAATGGGCGTGTGGGAATGGGAATTGGCCAGCGATAACCTAACTTGGGATTTCACCATGTTTGAGATCTATGGTTTCGCGCCGATCGCTCCTTTGCCCTACAAAAAATGGTCCTCCGCAGTTCATCCCGAGGATTTGCCGCACGTCGAGGCCACGTTGCAAAGGGTGATCGACCAAAAGTGTCAGGGATCTGCGGCATTCCGCATCATCACACCAACGGGTGCCGTGAGAAGTCTATCGGCGGTGGAAGGGGTGATCCTCGATAGGCGCGGGAACGTCAGTCGGGTCATCGGTGTCAACATCGACGTCACGGATCGAAAGGAGGCGGAGGAAAACCTATTTGCCGAAAAGGAAAGAGCCCAAGTAACCCTCAACTCCATAGGCGATGGCGTTATTTGTGCGGACATCTCAGGGAGAATCACTTTCTTAAATCCCGTGGCAGAAAAAATGACGGGTTGGTCGTGCCAGGAAGCCACGGGACAATTAATGGGAGACGTTCTCCGAATACTGGATGCCACGAACCGCCAGGTGATCTCCACAGTAATGGGATTGGCTGTTGCCCAAGACCGGACCATGAACTTGCCCGCGAACTGTATTCTGATCCGGCGCGACAAATTGGAAATTCCCGTGGAAGACTCGCTTGCCCCTATCCACGATCGTCAAGGACGTACAACTGGGACGGTCATCGTTTTCCGAGATGTGAGCGCGAGCCGTACTATGGCAATCCAGATGACTCATTCGGCCCAGCATGATTTCCTAACGGGGCTGCCTAACCGAATGCTTTTCGAGGACCGGGTCTCTCAGGCGATAACTTTTGGCCGGCGTTACAACAAAAAAGTCGCGGTGCTATTTCTCGATTTGGATGGATTCAAACACATAAACGATTCGTTGGGACATCCGATCGGCGACAAAGTTCTTCAATCCGTCGCCAAACGTTTGGTGGATTGCGTCCGCTTCTCGGACACGGTGAGCCGCCAGGGAGGCGATGAATTCGTAGTCCTCCTTTCAGAAGTAGCGCAATCGGAAGATGCTGCCATCTCGGCGAGAAGGATGCTGCGCGCGGTGGCGGAGGCTCATTCCATCGATAAGCACGATCTTCACATCACTACGAGCATTGGTGTGAGTGTCTATCCCGACGATGGTCCCGATTCGGAAACGCTTATCAAGAACGCCGACACTGCGATGTATCAGGCCAAGGAAAACGGACGGCAGAGCTATCAGTTCTTCAAGCCGGACATGAACATCCGTGCCGTGGAGCGCCAATCGATCGAAGAACATCTGCGGCGCGCTTTGGAACAGAATGAATTCATGCTGCACTACCAACCAAAGGTCGATTTGAACACAGGAGAGATAACCGGAGCGGAAGCGTTGATACGCTGGAAGCATCCGACAGAGGGGCTAGTTTCTCCGGCCCGATTCATCCCCGTTGCGGAGGATAGCGGGTTGATTTTGCCGATCAGCAACTGGGTCCTCCGTGAAGCTTGCAAGCAAGCTCGGGCATGGATGCTTGCCGGGTTGCGTCCCATTTCCATAGCCGTGAATATCTCCGCCTTGGAATTGCGAGATAAGAGTTTTCTGGAAGGAGTATTCGCAATCCTGACAGAGACTTGCTTAGATCCGAAACTACTTGAATTGGAACTGACCGAAAGCGTTTTAATGAAGCACCCTGAGTCCGCTACATCTATCCTCAAGAACCTTCGAGCGAAAGGAGTGCAGGTCGCAGTCGACGACTTCGGGACGGGTTACTCGAGTTTGAGCTATCTCAGAAAGTTTCCGGCCGATGCCCTGAAGATAGACCAGTCGTTTATTAGGCAGATCACCGTCGCGCCCGAGGAGACGGCCATCGTGACCGCAATCATCCGTATGGGGCAAAGCCTGAACCTGCGGGTAATTGCCGAGGGTGTGGAAACGCAGGCGGAACTGGAATTTCTTCAATCTCAACACTGCGATGAGGCTCAGGGATATTATTTCAGCCGGCCGGTGTCCGCCCAACAATTCGCGAGCTTGCTCGAAACCGGTATTCGCAGAGTGGGGATGTTCGAACCGATCCATTAGCGATTTTGGCCCGCGGGCTGCCCCCACCCTGACGCCAGCGTTCAATCCGTAAAGCAATGGAATTGATAGAGTCCCTATCCAAGCACGCAAAAATTCTCTATAGTGGTCTATTAGACACCTATTCGCGGTTCCAGCTTGTCCTCACATAAGGCTGGTATAGGATTAAATTCCCTTCCAAAATGGGCATACGGCTACAGGCTGTCCTCTTACAGCCCCCAGGGTCGCGTCCCCAATAGAGCTTCGTTTCCTAAGCTAGTCTGAAATGACGAACGAATCTCGTTCAATCGAAAAACGCAACACGCGTTTGGGTTAGACATTTTTGTCTCCCTCGGCGTGGGGTCGATTTCCTCTGGTGGCATCTTTGCATTCTGCAAAAGTCATTGAGGGGCGTAGAGCATCGAGCAGGTTATTGCGAACTACTTCAAGTTAGCTGGAAGTAGCGGAGAGAATCTTGATGGCATCGAGGCAAAACACTGGCGTGCGCGAGGCTGCAGAAAACCATTTGGCGCAAACAGAGTCCGAACGCCAGCTTGTGGAGGAGGCGCTCCGAGGATGTGAAGAGAGATATCGAATGCTGCTCGATGGGATCCAGGGTTATGCGATTTTTATGATGGATCCAAGAGGCCAAATCGTCAGCTGGAACGCCGGCGCCGAACGAATCAAGGGTTACAGCGCGGAAGAAATCATCGGTCACAACTTTTCCTGCTTCTTTCCTCCGGAAGATATCGAGCGGGGCGCGCCGCAGGAGGTACTCCGAATCACTGCCGCCAACGGACGGCACGAAGAACGAGGCATGCGTGTGCGGAAGGACGGCTCACGATTCTTGGCGAGTGTGAACATCACGGCGTTGCGGGACGCGGCCGGAAATTTGCGGGGGTTTTCGGAGTTCAGCCACGATCTCAGCGAAAGCAAGGAGTCGGGGGCGAAGTACCAGGGCCTATTGGAGGCGGCCCCGGATGCGATGGTGGTGGTCAATCAAGCCGGAGAAATCGTTCTGCTGAATCTTCAGGCGGAGAAACAGTTCGGGTACCGGCGCGATGAGCTGGTTGGTCAAAAGGTGAAAAACATTATTCCGGAAGGATTCGCGGAAAGGCTGATCGCCGACGGTACGCGAACCGCGGCTGAAGCGCTGGCACAGCAGATCGGCACCGGGATTGAACTCTATGGGCGGCGCAAGGATGGGAGCGATTTCCCGATCGAGATCATGCTTAGCCCGCTCGAAAACTCGGAAGGAATCCTGGTCACGGCAGCCATCCGGAACATCACCGAACGTAAAAGATCCGAGGAACACCTGGTTAAGACGGTTGCAGAGTTGAATCGTTCTAACGACGAACTCCAGCAATTTGCCTATGTCGCATCACACGATCTCCAGGAGCCGTTGCGCATGGTAGCCAGTTATACACAGCTCCTGGCCGAGCGCTACAAAGGACGCCTGGACTCCGACGCCGATGAGTTCATCGCTTATGCAGTTGACGGGTCCAACCGCATGCAGGTGTTAATCCAGGACCTGCTGGCTTATTCGCGCGCGGGGACGAATGGAAAGGCGCACCGCAAAATCTCCAGTGATAACGCATTGAAAGAAGCGCTAACAAATTTACGAGCAACGATTCAGGAAAGTGGCGCGGTGGTGACTCATGACTTGCTGCCGATGATCACGACGGACGGTACACAATTGGCGCAGATATTTCAGAATCTCGTTGGGAACGCAGTCAAATACCACGGTGCCGCGGCCCCTCGGGTACACGTATCTGCCGCGAAAACCGGCGGCGATGAATGGATTTTTTCGGTGCGAGACAATGGTCTGGGGATCGATCCTCAATACTTCGATAGGATCTTCGTCCTTTTCCAGCGGCTGCATGGGCAAACAGAGTTCAAGGGCACTGGAATAGGATTGACAATTTGCAAAAAAATGCTGGAGCGGCTGGGTGGGAGAATCTGGGTCGAGTCGCAACCCGGGAAGGGCTCGACCTTCCACTTTGCGCTGCCGGAAAAGGATGGGAAATGATGGAGTCGATTGGCACAGATGCTAAGGCGATCGAAGTTCTTTTGGTTGAGGATAGTCCCGGCGATGTCCGGCTTACGCGGGAGGCGTTAAAAACCGCCAAAGTGCTTATCAATTTGTACGTTGCGTCAGATGGGACAGAAGCAATGGCCTTTCTTAAGCGCGAGGGAGGACACACAAACGCTCCTCGCCCGGATCTGATTTTGCTCGATCTGAACCTGCCAAAGAAAGACGGCCGGGAGGTTTTGGGGGAAATCAAGGAGAGTCCGGCGCTGAAGAGCATACCCGTCGTTATCTTGACTACCTCAGCGTCTGAGGCCGATATCCTGAAGAGTTATCTGCTCCATGCGAACTGCTATATCACTAAGCCAGTGGATCTCAAGGGGTTTCTCAATGTTGTGAAGAGCATCGACAATTTCTGGTTGTCGGTGGTGAAGCTACCGCACGAGCCACGCTGATGAAAGAAAAGGCACTCCAAATTCTTCTGGTTGAGGATAACGCGGGAGATGCGCGGTTGCTTCGCGAGATGTTCAGTAAGGAGAAACCGGACAGTTTCGAATTGACCCATCTCTTGCGAATGAGTGAAGCCGTGATTCATCTTGCGAAAGGTGGTGTGGACATCACCCTGTTGGACATGGGATTGCCGGATGGGCATGGCGTGGATACCGTCCGGCGGGCGCACGCGGCGGCCCCGAACGTTCCGATAATCGTGCTTACAGGCTTGGACGACGAAGCGCTTGCCGCTGAAGCCATGAGGGAGGGGGCGCAGGACTATCTGATCAAGGGCCAAATCGAAAATCGCGCGCTTCCGAGGGCTCTTCGACACGCCATTGAGCGCCACCGCATGCGCACAGAAACGGACCTCATCCTGACCCATCAGATGCAGTTTAAGGACGAGTTCCTCTCACACGTGTCGCACGAGCTTCGTTCTCCGCTGACCGCGATCTATCAGTTTGTGACCATCCTCCTGGACAAGTTGGCGGGGGAATTGAATCGGGAACAGGACGAGTACCTGGAAATTGTTCTGAGAAACGTCAAACAGCTTCAATCGATGATTCATGATTTACTCGAAGTCACTCGCGTGCAGGAGGGCAAGCTCACCTTTGATCTTCAGTGTACGTCGGTTTCCGAAGCCATCGCCTACACGGTCGAGACGCTCCAGGGGGCTGCTAGAGGCAAGGGAGTTGCTCTCTCGCTAGAGTCGTCGCCAGCCTTGCCCTTGGCCTATGCCGACCCCACGCGCATTCGACAAATCCTCATCATCCTGGTCGACAACGCCATTAAGTTCACACCCGCAAACGGCTCGGTGAAAGTGAAGGCTCGTATGCTTAATGAAGACCCGCACTTCATGGTTGTGGAGATCTCAGACTCGGGATGCGGTGTCAGTCCGGACATGACTGAGCGGATTTTTGAACGGCTCTACCAGGTACCGGAGACCGGGCAGGCCGGTCGGAAGGGTCTAGGGCTGGGGCTATACATTTGCAAAGAGTTGGTTACGCGACAGGCCGGACGGATTTGGGTGATTAGTTCGCCGCAAGGATCGATCTTTTCGTTTACCTTGCCCATTTTTTCGCTGGCCCACGCAATCTCCCCCTTGCTCAAGAATAGAGAGTGGCCGTCTGATACGGTGGCCTTGGTGACCGTTGAGGTCAGCTCGCCGGATGGTTTGCTCTCCAAGGAAACACGAGAAGAGTGGTCGCGCGAGGTCCGTAATCTATTGCAACGATGCGTGATTCCCGATTTGGACGTACTGCTGCCGAAGATGGGTCCCGCGGGCCGCGGGGAACTTTTCCAGATCGTGGCATTTGCCCAGGAAAAAGGCTTGGCCGTCCTTACCAAACGGATTCGAGAACAATTCCAGCGCCTGAACCATCTTGAGGAATCGGGCTTCACCTGTTCGACTTCTTACAGACTGCTGGAGCCCGCGCAGGCCAAGGCCGATGTGCCAATGGAAGATCTAGCAAACGAAATGGCGGGAAGAATTGAAAATCTTATTAAATCGGAAAGCTTAGGGAGGACTGTCAGTCATGGCTAATAAGAAGATTCTCATTGTGGAAGACGATCCAGAGGTACGCCAGGGCTTAAGTCTGCGACTCAGAGCCAACGGCTACGACATTTTCT
Organism: Candidatus Acidiferrales bacterium; assembly: GCA_050012235.1. Lineage (GTDB taxonomy): Bacteria > Acidobacteriota > Terriglobia > Acidiferrales > UBA7541 > Palsa-295. The sequence continues at coordinate 11,907 of JBEKHP010000047.1, forward strand.
TTGCGGGTGATGTAGTAGCTAGTCTAAATGAGGCACGCAGGCACCAACCGGACCTGATTATTCTCGATCTGGGACTGCCCGCCGGCGACGGTTTCCTGGTGATAGAACGTCTCAAAGCAGTCGAGGCTCTTGCCGCGATTCCTATAATCGTGGTTTCCGCCCGCGCTGGCGTCGCAAACCAAGAGCGGGCTCTCGCGGCCGGGGTGAAAGCTTTTCTTCAAAAACCGGTAGACAACGCGGAACTTTTGGCGGCCATCCAGGAAACCCTTGGAGCGCCTGCACAGCCGGAAGAACCTGTACATTCGTCACAGCCTAATCGCCGCAGAGTCTTGTTATAACCGTGCTGAGCCCAAGAATTTCATGCTGGGACACAGAGAGCGACAGTGCGGCGCTGGGGATAAGCCACTACAGTTGGAAACGTTCGAGTACCCGGTAAGGGGCGTCGACGATCCGGCGAACCAAGCTGAAGGTGTCATCGAAGAGGTAAGGCAGATGTGGAAGAAATTCATCGAGAACCTTCTCCTGGTCGAAGATAATCCTGGAGACACCCGATTGTTCCGCGAGATGTTCAACGCGGAGGGTTTGCACGACACCGTACTCAAGCACGCGGAATCCGTGTGTGAGGCCGAGAACTGTCTTGCCCAGCATGCGGTTGACATTATCTTACTCGACCTTCGATTGCCTGATGCACAAGGGCTGGAAGCGGTACGCCGCGTTCGTGCGGCCGCGCCCCGAATTCCCTTGGTGGTGCTGACGGTATCAGACGACGAGTCGCTGGCCGCACAAGCCTTGCAAGAAGGAGCGCAAGACTATCTGATCAAAGGCCAAATTGAGGCGCGCGGCCTTCTGCGAGCCCTGCGCTATGCGATCGAGCGCAAAATAATGGAAGATGCTTTGTTCGCGGAAAAAGAACTTGCTTTAGTCACGCTTAATTCCATCGGCGATGCCGTTATTTGTACGGATATTTCGGGAAAGATCACCTTTCTCAATCTCGTCGCAGAGAAAATGACGAGCTGGTCGCACGAAGAAGCGCAAAGCCGGCCGATGGCCGAAGTTTTCCGAATCATTGACGCTACCACCCGCGAAACCGTGGCGAATCCTGCCGAGGTCACGGTCAGAAAAAGCCGCACCGTGCATCTGCCATCGAACTGTCTCCTCATCCAGCGTGACGGATCGGAAATACCTGTCGAGAACTGTGTCTCCCCAATCCACGACCGGGAAGGAAAGGCTATCGGAGCGGTGATCGTTTTCCGCGACGTGAGCGTGGCCCAGGCCATGGCGCTGCAGATGGCGCACTCGGCCCAACACGATTTTCTGACGGGTTTGCCCAATCGAATGCTGCTGAACGACCGGGTGAGACAGGCGATCTCCCTAGCGGCGCGTCACGGGAAAAAAGTTGCCGTGTTATTTTTGGATTTGGACGGCTTCAAACACATCAACGATTCCCTGGGACATCCCATCGGAGACAAACTGCTGCAATCCATCGCAAAACGCCTGGTGGATTGCGGACGCAGCTCGGA
>JBEKHP010000048.1:0-11532 GCA_050012235.1 Candidatus Acidiferrales bacterium
CCCGTGCCGGCAGGAATGAGCCGGCCCATGATGACGTTTTCCTTCAAGCCGCGCAGGTAATCGACCTTTCCGGAAATCGCCGCTTCGGTAAGGACGCGGGTGGTCTCCTGGAAGCTCGCCGCGGAGATAAAGGAATCGGTCGAAAGCGACGCCTTGGTGATTCCAAGGAGCAGCGGACGGCCCGTTGCCGGACGTCCTCCGTCGTGGATGATCCGGTCGTTCTCTTCGCGGAAGCGGAACTTGTCCACTTGCTCTTCCAGAAGGAACGTCGTATCGCCCACATCCTCAACCTTCACCCAGCGCATCATCTGACGAACGATTGTCTCGATGTGCTTGTCGTTAATGTTCACGCCCTGCAGCCGGTACACTTCCTGGATCGAGTTCACCAGGTATGCCTGCGTGTACTTTTCTCCGAGGACGGCGAGAATATCGTGCGGGTTCAGCGGCCCGTCAATCAACGGCTCGCCGGCCCGAACGTGTTCGCCTTCCTGCACGTTGATGTGCACGCCGCGCGAAACGGAGTATTCTTTCACTGTTCGCCCGTCTTCGCTCTCGACGAAGATCTTGCGCTGTCCCTTAACGATGTCGCCGTACTTCACGATGCCGTCGATTTCGCTGATGACCGCGGGATCCTTCGGCTTGCGCGTTTCGAAAAGTTCCACAACGCGCGGGAGACCGCCGGTGATGTCTTTCGTCTTGGTGGTTTCGCGCGGGATCTTCGCCAGAACGTCGCCCGGCTGTACCTCGTCCCCGTCGGCCACCATCAAGTGCGCGCGGGAAGGCATCAGGTACTTTTTGCGGACGCGTCCCTGCGGATCGCGAACGAGAATCGTGGGTTGATGCTTTTCGTCACCCGGAGGAAGCGTGACCACCAGCTGCGACAACCCCGTGACCTCGTCCACCTGTTCTTCGATCGTGATGCCGGGCTGCAAATCCTTGAACTGGATCGACCCGCCCGTTTCCGTCAGGATCGAGAATGTGTACGGATCCCACTCGACCATGGTCTGGCCGAGCGTGACCGGTTGGCCGTCCTCCACCTTGAAGCGCGCGCCATACACCACGTGGTGCCGTTCCTTTTCGCGGTTCTTTTCGTCCACCACCGCGATCAAACCGGAGCGGTTCATCGCCACGATCGTCTTGTTGCGACCCTCCACCACGTTCAAGTCGATGAATTTCACGAAGCCGTTGTTGCGCGCTTCCACCTTCGACTGTTCGGTGACGCGAGTTGCCGTGCCGCCGATGTGGAACGTGCGCATGGTCAGCTGCGTGCCGGGCTCGCCGATGGACTGCGCCGCGATCACTCCCACGGCCTCGCCCATCTCGACGAATCGGCCGGTGGCCAGGTTTCTGCCGTAGCACCGGGCGCAAACTCCGCGGCGTGATTCGCACGTCAACACCGAGCGAATTTTCACGCGCTCGATGCCTGCCGCCTGAATCGCGTTGGCCAGCTCCTCGGTAATTTCCTGGTTGATCTCGACGATCACGCTGCCTTCGTAGTCCTTAATTTTCTCCAGCGATACGCGGCCGATAACGCGGTCGCGCAACGATTCCACTTCGACTCCGGCTTCGAGAATCGGCTCCACATAAATCCCATCAGCCGTGCCGCAATCGAATTCGTTGATGATCACGTCCTGCGCCACGTCCACCAGACGCCGCGTCAGGTAACCGGAATCGGCAGTCTTAAGCGCCGTATCGGCCAAGCCCTTGCGAGCGCCGTGCGTGGAAATGAAGTACTGCAGCACGGTGAGGCCTTCGCGGAAGTTCGATGTAATCGGAGTCTCGATGACTTCGCCCGAGGGCTTGGCCATCAAGCCGCGCATTCCGGAAAGCTGGCGGATTTGCTGTTTCGAACCGCGCGCTCCGGAATCGGCCATCACGTACACTGGATTGATCACGCCCTGTTTGTCCTGCTCTTCCAGGGCCTTGAACATTTCGTCCGCGACCTTTTCTGTCACGTCCGACCAGATGGCGATCACTTTATTGTATCGTTCGCCATTGGTGATTGCGCCGTCCAGATATTGCTGCTGCACTTTCACCACTTCGTGTTCCGCGGTATCCACCAACTTGAATTTCACGCTGGGGATAACCATGTCACTGATGCCGATGGAGACGCCGGACTTCGTCGCGTACAGGAAGCCGAGTTCCTTTAATTTATCGAGCATCACCACGGTTTTCTCGAGCCCGAACCGCAGGTAGCAATACTGCACCACTGCCTGCACGCCCTTCTTCTTCAGCAAGCCGTTGATGAAAGGCATCTCGCTGGGCAAATGATCGTTGAAGATCACGCGCCCCACGGTCGTGTGCAGGAACTGGCGGGTTAGATTGATCGGTTCAGTATGCGAAACGTCCTGATCGTCGTACGCATTGGTAAGGTCAATCACCTCGCCGGTGTAGCGCATACGAATCGGAGTCAGCAGTTCCACTTCGCCTGCTTCCAGCGCCATCACGCACTCATCGCTGGAACCAAACGCGCGCCCTTCGCCCTTCGCCTTCGGCTTGGCTTTGGTCATGTAATAAATGCCCAGCACCATGTCCTGCGTCGGAACGGCGAGAGGATATCCGTTGGCTGGCGACAAAATATTGTGCGAGCTGAGCATCAGCACCGAAGCTTCCACCTGCGCTTCAGGCGAAAGCGGAATGTGTACCGCCATCTGGTCGCCGTCGAAGTCCGCGTTGAACGCGGTGCAAACCAGCGGATGGATGCGGATTGCTTTTCCTTCCACCAGCACAGGTTCGAACGCCTGAATGCCCAGACGGTGAAGCGTAGGAGCGCGGTTCAACAGCACCGGGTGCTCGCGAATCACGTCCTCGAGAATGTCCCACACGATCGCTTCCTGCGCCTCCACCAGCTCTTTCGCCTGCTTAATGGTGGTGCAATGCCCCGCCGCTTCCAGCTTGTGATAGATGAACGGCTTGAAAAGTTCCAGCGCCATCTTCTTCGGCAGACCGCACTGATGCAGCTTCAACTCCGGCCCGACCACGATGACCGAACGTCCGGAGTAGTCCACGCGCTTGCCCAGCAAGTTCTGGCGGAAGCGTCCCTGCTTGCCCTTGAGCGTATCGGAAAGCGACTTGAGCGGCCGGTTGTTCGTTCCGCGCAAGACGCGTCCGCGGCGCCCATTGTCAAACAGCGCGTCCACCGCTTCCTGCAACATGCGCTTCTCGTTGCGCACGATTACGTCCGGCGCATGCAGTTCCATCAACTTCTTCAATCGGTTGTTGCGGTTGATCACGCGGCGATACAGATCGTTCAAATCCGACGTCGCGAACCGCCCGCCATCCAGAGGTACCAGCGGCCGCAATTCGGGCGGAAGCACCGGAATCACATCCAGAATCATCCACTCCGGCTTGTTTCCGCTCTTGCGGAATGCTTCCAAGACCTTCAGCCGCTTGGCGAACTTGATTCGCTTCTGCAGGCTCGGGTCCACCTTCATTTTTTCGCGAAGCTCTTCGGACAGCTTCTCCACTTCCACGCTACGCAAAAGTTCCTTGATGGCCTCAGCGCCCATGCCTGCGCGGAATTTTCCGGGATTTTCCTTCTGCAGTTCGCGGAGTTTTTCCTCCGGCAGAATGTCCTTCTGCTTCAGCGACGGCACCTCGCCTGGATCGAGGCAAACAAACGTCTCGAAGTACAGGATGTGCTCGAGGTCGCGCATGGTGATGTCCAGCAAGTAGCCGATGCGGCTCGGCAAACCCTTGAAGAACCACACATGCGAACACGGGGAAGCCAGCTCGATGTGCCCCAGGCGTTCCCTGCGAACTTTGCTGAGCGTCACCTCCACTCCGCACTTGTCGCAAATAACGCCGCGGTGCTTCATGCGCTTGTACTTGCCGCACAGGCACTCCCAGTCGGTCACCGGGCCGAAGATCTTGGCGCAGAACAGGCCGTCGCGCTCCGGTTTGAAGGTTCTGTAGTTAATGGTTTCCGGCTTGGTCACTTCACCGTGGGACCACGAACGTATTTTTTCCGGACTCGCCAGGCTGATGCGAATGGAATCAAAATCTGCAATCTGGCTGGCACGGTCGTACGGGCTAGAACGATACAAGGGCAGATCCTCCTCTCCGGCACGCCGGAGCAAAAACCAGTTAGGAATCTGTAAGCGCCGCCCCGCTGATTTGGGGCGGCGCGATAATTAATCCGCCGCTTCGGCTTTTTCCAACTGCGGCTTCTGGCGCTTCATCAATTCGATGTCCAGGCACAGCGACTGCAATTCGCGCACCAGCACGTTGAACGATTCAGGCACTCCCGGCTCGATTCCCGGCTCGCCCTTCACGATCGCCTCGTAAATCTTTGCGCGGCCATAGACATCGTCAGATTTCGCGGTGAGCAGCTCCTGGAGAATGTGCGCCGCGCCGTACGCTTCCAGCGCCCACACTTCCATTTCTCCGAATCGCTGTCCGCCGAACTGCGCCTTGCCACCGAGCGGCTGTTGCGTGATCAGTGAGTACGGTCCGATGGAGCGAGCGTGAATCTTGTCGTCCACCAAATGCGAAAGCTTGAGCATATAGATGTAACCGACGGTAACTTCCTGCGCGAAAACGTCGCCCGTCATTCCGTCGTACAGCGGAATTTTCCCGGTCTGCGGAAGCTGGGTGAATTCCAGCAAGTGGCGTATGTCGTGTTCGCGAGCGCCGTCAAACACCGGCGTTGCGAATGGCACGCCTTCGCGGAAGCTGTGGGCCAAGTCCAGGATTGCATCATCATCCAGGTCAGCGATGGTCTTCCACACCGACGTCGGTCCGAATGCATCCTTGAACCATTTGCGCACGCCTTCCGCCCGCGTTTCCTTGTCGAGCAGCTTCGCCACCTGCGCGCCAAGCTCTTTCGAAGCCCAGCCCAGATGCGTCTCGAGAATCTGTCCGACGTTCATACGCGAAGGAACGCCCAGCGGGTTCAGCACGATCTCCACCGGCGTGCCATCCGGCATGTACGGCATATCTTCTTTCGGAACGATGCGCGCGATCACGCCCTTGTTCCCGTGCCGACCCGCCATCTTGTCGCCCACGGAAAGCTTGCGCTTCATCGCGATGTATGCCTTCACCAGCTTAATCACTCCGGGCGGCAATTCGTCGCCCTTCTTCAGTTTGCCGATGCGCTCGTCCGTAATTTTCCGCAGCACGTCGATCTGTCGCGAGGTCATTTCCTCGATCTCGTCGATTTTCTCGATGAGCAGCGGATCTTTATCGTTCAACCGCAGGCGCTTCAGGTTGCGCGTGGTGATCTTTTCCAAAATGTCCCGCGTCAACTCTGTGCCCTTGGTCAGCAACCGCTTGTTCGTGCGCTCGTCGTGCAGGTCCGCGGTCAATGACTGTCCGCCGAGCAAGTCGTTCAAGCGCTTCAAACGCTCGTCGGTCAGAATGCGGATTTCGTCGGCGAGGTTCTTTTCGAGTTTTGCAATCTGCGTGCCTTCGATGGCCTTGTGGCGTTCGTCCTTCTCCGCGCCTTTGCGGCAGAAGATCTTCACGTCCACAATCGTGCCTTCGATTCCCGGCGGGCAATAGAGAGAAGCATCGCGAACGTCTCCGGCCTTCTCGCCGAAAATCGCGCGCAGCAGTTTCTCTTCCGGAGTCAGCGTGGTCTCGCCCTTCGGCGTCACCTTGCCGACCAGAATGTCGCCCGGCTTCACTGTTGCTCCGATTCGAATCACGCCGCTTTCATCCAGGTTGCGAAGGAAGCTCTCGTTAATGTTGGGAATGTCCCGCGTGATTTCCTCGGGACCGAGCTTCGTATCGCGCGCTTCGATTTCGTATTCCTCGATGTGAATCGAAGTGTAGTAATCCTCTTCTACCAGCTTTTCGCTCACCAAAATCGCGTCTTCAAAGTTGTATCCGCGCCACGGAAGGAACGCGACCAGGACGTTGCGTCCCAGTGCGAGTTCGCCGCGATCCGTGCAAGGACCGTCGGCCAACACTTGACCCTGCTTCACGCGGTCGCCCGCCCGAACCATCGGCTTCTGGCTGATGCATGTGTTCTGGTTCGAGCGCTTGAACTTCGTCAGCAGGTAAATGTCGGAACCAACTTCACGGCTCAGCACTCCGGACTGGTCTGACTCCACGCGCACGATCACGCGCTCGGAGTCCACCTGGTCCACGATGCCGTCTCTGCGGCAAACGATCACAGCGCCCGAATCCCGCGCTGTCACCCGTTCCATGCCCGTGCCGACCAGCGGCGCATCGCCGCGAATCAGCGGCACAGCCTGGCGTTGCATGTTCGAACCCATCAAAGCGCGGTTCGCGTCGTCGTTCTCGAGGAATGGAATCAAGCTCGCCGCCACCGAAACAAGCTGCTTCGGTGAAACGTCGATGTAATCCACCTCATCGCGGCTCTTCAGAACGAAGTTGCCCGCCTGCCGGCAGTTGACCAGCTCCGTCGTGATTTTTCCCTTATCGTCCAGCGAAGCGTTCGCCTGCGCCACCACGTAGCGGTCTTCTTCCCACGCCGAAAGGTAGAAGCAATGCGGCTCCACAACCACGCGCCGCCGCTTCAGCTCTTCGTTGGTATCTTCAACTTTTTCTTTTTCCACCACTTCGCCGGCCTTGAATTCGCTGTCGCCGGAATTGATGATTTGAACGAAGTCGATCACGCGGCCGCCGCGCACTTTGCGGTACGGCGATTCGATGAAGCCAAACTCGTTGATCCGCGCGTAGGAAGAAAGCGAGCTGATCAAACCGATGTTCGGCCCTTCCGGCGTCTCAATCGGACAAATTCGTCCGTAGTGCGTCGGATGCACGTCGCGCACCTCGAATCCCGCGCGTTCTCGCGAAAGACCACCCGGCCCGAGAGCCGAAAGTCTGCGCTTGTGCGTGATTTCGCTGAGCGGGTTCGTCTGGTCCATGAATTGCGAAAGTTGCGAGCTGCCGAAGAACTCGCGAATCGCCGCCATTACCGGCTTGGCGTTCACCAGATCGTGCGGCATGGCCGTGGACATTTCCTGATACACCGACATCTTTTCCTTGATCGCGCGTTCCATGCGGACCAAGCCGATGCGGAACTGGTTCTCCAGCAGCTCGCCGACCGCGCGTACGCGCCGGTTGCCGAGATGGTCGATGTCGTCCACCGAACCGATGTTCTTTCGCAGCTTCAACAAATACTTGATCGCCGCCACGAAATCCGAGGGGTCCAGCGTGCGCTTGTCCAGCGGAGTTTCCAGACCCAGCTTGATATTGAATTTCAGCCGTCCCACTTTGCTGAAATCGTACTTGCGCGCGTCAAAAAACATTCCGTTGAAAAGCGCCGTCGCGGTTTCCAGCGTCGGAGGATCGCCCGGACGCAGTTTGCGGTAAATTTCAATCAGCGCTTCCTTGGACGAGCGAATCGTGTCCTTCTCCAGAGTTCTGCCAACCACGATGCCTACGTCGTCGCGGTCCGGAAACGCGATATCCACTTCCGTGATTCCCGCTTCGGCAATCGCAGCCCACAGTTCCGGCGTCAGCGGCTTATTGGCTTCCAGCAAAACTTCGCCGGTTTGCCGGTTCACCATCTCGCCCACCGTGATCGCGCCTTCCAAATCGGCCGGGCCGATTTCCACCTGCGTTACCCGCGCCTTGGCCAGCTCCTTGTAAAGTGCTTCGGTGATGCGCTTGTGCGCGCCGATCAGCACTTCGCCCGATTTCCCGTGCTTGATTTCTTTCGAAAGCTTGCGATCGATCAAGCCTTCCGAAACGTTCCAGTAGAGCTCGCCGTCCTTCAGCGAAACGCGCTCCGTCTGGTAGAAAGTCCGCAGAATGTCTTCATTCGACTTCATTCCCAGCGCCCGCAGGAAAATCGAACCTAGGAATTTGCGCTTGCGGTCGATGCGCACGTACAGAATATTCTTGGTGTCGTACTCGAACTCCACCCACGATCCGCGGTAGGGAATAATTTTCCCCAAAAAGTAGCTGCGGTTATTAGCCGTCTCGAAGAAAACTCCCGGCGAACGGTGCAACTGGCTGACGATCACGCGCTCCGTTCCATTGATGATGAACGTTCCGTTCTCCGTCATCAGCGGAATGTCGCCGAAGAAAACTTCCTGCTCTTTAATGTCGCGAATGGACTTCGCGCCCGTGTCCGGATCCTTGTCGTAAATCGTCAGGCGAATCGTCACCTTCAGCGGCGCGGAATACGTCATGCCGCGCTCCTGGCACTCGTTCACGTCGTACTTCAGTTGCAGTGTCACCGGGTCGCCGCACTTGTTGCAGAACGTCGGCGTATTCTTGTTGAACGTGCCGCACTTGGTGCAAAGCACATCGCCTGTCTTATAAGGATTCGTCACCACCGAAGCGCCGCAATTCCGGCACGTTGCGCGCAAGTGATGCAGCCCGCGCAAGTGTCCGCACTTGCACTCCCAGTTGCCGATCGCGTAGTCCACGAAATCAAGCTGCGAAAGCCCGCGGAAATCCTGTATCGGAAACACGGAGGTGAACACCGACTGCAAGCCGGTATCTTCGCGCTCGCTCGGCAGCAAATCCATCTGCAGGAAGCGCTGGTACGACTTCTTCTGTACGTCAATCAGGTTCGGAATTTGGACCGTCGTCTTGATTTTGGCGAAGTCCAGGCGCTCTCGTTCCCGAGTAGCGCGATTACCGTTGCGATTGCTCATCGATTGACCTCTTCAGGGTTACGCCGGATACGACGACGCGGATAGACACCCGCCCCGTCTGTCCGGGAAGGACGATTTTTGAAGTTCCAGTTCCAAAGGAGCGCGCGTGAAAGCGGATTCCTTTGCAGCCCAACGTGCGGGCCGCGGCCGGGCGGACCTACTTGACGTCTACTTTCGCCCCGGCGTCTTCGAACTTTTTCTTGATTGTGGCGGCTTCTTCTTTGTTGACGCCTTCTTTCACTGTCTTCGGGGCGCCATCAACCAGGTCCTTGGCTTCTTTCAAGCCCAGGCTGGTAACTTCACGAACCGCCTTAATTACGTTGATCTTGTTGGCGCCGACTTCGGTGAGGACGACGGTAAATTCCGTCTTCTCCTCAGCCGCGCCCCCCGCTGCCGCGCCCGCACCGCCGCCCGCTGCTGCTGCCGGCGCCGCTGCTGCCGCTGACACTCCGAAAGCTTCTTCCATCTTCTTCACTAAATCGGAAGCTTCGAGCAGCGTCAGACCCTTGATTTCTTCCAGAATCGATTCCACTTTGCTGGCCATTGCGTTTCCCACCCTCCCCTCGAGATAAAATATTTTCTTTTATTACTTAGATGCTTACTCAGCCGTTTCAGGTGCCGGAGCGCCGCCGCCCGGTCCGAACTTGTTTGCTTTTGCCGCTTCACTCGTTACCACTGCAAGATTTCTCGGAACCGCCGCCAGCACGCTTGCCAAACGCTGCGCCGGTGAATTCAAAAGGAACATCACCTTGCTGATTAGCTCTTCCTTGCTCGGCAGCGCAGCCAGTTGGCTGATTTCCTCAATCGAAATAACGCGGCCTTCCACCCATCCCGCGCGAAACTGAAACGCCGGAACATCTTTCGCCACTTTCGTCAGAATCTTTGCCAGCGCAACCGGATCGGTCTTGGTATACGCAATCGAGTTCGTGCCCTTCAGATTCTTGAGCAGTCCCTCCGCGGGAGTTCCTACGCCCGCTCGCTCGGCCACCGTATTCTTCACCACCAAATAATGTCCGCCGGCAGCCTGCACGCTGCGGCGAAGCTTGGTGTCCTGCTCCACCGTGATCCCCTTGAACGTCGAAAGGATTACAGTCGAGACGGTCGCCAGCTGCGTCTTCAGCTCTTCTGCCTGCTTTACTTTCTCGGCCTTCTTCTTCATGCCGAACTCCTTGAATTCTTTTTCCTGCTATGCCGCCACCGCTACAGCCAATTCTGCTTCCGCGCTGTCAATCGGAACTCCCGGCCCCATCGTCGAGGTCAGCGTTATTTTCTTGATGAACTTGCCCTTCGCCGCCGCCGGTTTCGCTTTCAAAATCGCCGCCAGCAAAGCATGCGCGTTCCCCGCCAGATGTGCCGCGGTAAAGCTGATTTTGCCCACCGGCGAATGAATGATCCCGGTCTTGTCCAGCCGGAATTCCACTTTGCCCGCCTTCACTTCCGCTACCGCTTTCGCGATATCAAACGTCACCGTTCCGGTCTTCGGGTTCGGCATCAATCCGCGCGGACCTAGCACCTTACCCAGGCGTCCGGCGGACTTCATCATGTCCGGCGTCGCAATTACCGCGTCGTAATCCGTCCAGCCTTCCTGGATCTTCTGCACCATATCTTCGCCGCCCACGAAATCCGCTCCCGCTTCTTCCGCTTCGCGAACTTTGTCTCCGCTCGCAATCACCAGTACGCGCTTCGATTTCCCCAGCCCGTGCGGTAGCACCACCGTGCCGCGAACCATTTGATCCGACTGCTTCGGGTCCACTCCCAGGTTCAGCACCAGCTCGACCGTCTCGTCGAACTTCACGAAGTGCGCCTTGCGCAACAGCTCCGCGGCTTCTTCGAGCTTATACGGACGCGCTTCCACCAGCTTGCGTGCGCGATCTATATTCTTTCCACCAATCTTTGCGCTGCGGCCCATCGTGTCTTCTCCTGCTTCGAATTACTCGCTGACTTCGATCCCCATATTTCGCGCCGTGCCCATGATCGACCGCACCGCCGCGTCCAAATTCATCGTGTTCAAGTCCGGCATTTTCAACTTGGCAATTTCTTCCACTTGCTTCTTCGTAAGCTTTCCCACTTTGTTGCGGTTCGGCTCAGGCGAACCCTTCACGATTCCCGCCGCGCGCTTCAGCAATTCAGAAGCCGGCGGCGTCTTCAAAATAAAAGTAAACGTGCGGTCGCTATAGATCGTCACCAGCACGGGAATGATCATCCCGTCCGGCTCTTTCGACGTCTTGGCGTTGAACTGCTTGCAGAAGTCCATGATGTTCACGCCGTGCGGGCCCAGTGCGGTTCCCACAGGCGGCGCCGGAGTAGCTTTCATCGCCGGCAATTGCAACTTCACAGTAGATTGAATTTTCTTTGCCATGTTTGTCCTTACTTCCTAATCTCTACGCGACCTTCTCCACCTGCGCAAAATCCAGCTCCACCGGCGTCGAGCGCCCAAAAATAGTCACCGAAACCTTGAGCGTGCTGCGGTCCGAGTTCACTTCCTCCACCACGCCCGTAAAATTCGCAAACGGCCCTTCTCCGATACGCACCTTTTCTCCGCGGTCAAACGACAGCTTCGGCTTCGGCTTGTCCGCCGTAGTCGTAGCCCGGTTCAAAATGTTCTGCACTTCTTCTTCCGTCAGCGGCGAAGGCGTCTGCCCCGAGCCCACAAATCCCGTCACTCGCGGCGTCGAACGCACCACGTGCCAGGTGTAGTCGTCCATATCCATCTCCACCAGCACGTACCCCGGATAGCACATCCGCGGCGAAATCACTTTTTTCCCGCCGCGCACTTCCACCACGGACTCCGTCGGGATAATAATCTGCCCGATTTTGTCCGTCAGCCCGAACGCAGCCACACGCCCTTCCAGGCTTTCCTTCACCTTTTTCTCAAACCCCGAGTATGTGTGGACGATGAACCACTGCTTTGACATTAGCGATCCTATTTCTGAAAGTATTCGAGCACCCGTCT
>JBEKHP010000049.1:0-11588 GCA_050012235.1 Candidatus Acidiferrales bacterium
TCAGCGCCAAGAGTTTTTGCGGTGAGGGTGGCGGCAACGCGCGCTTCGGAGAAGCCTGAGTCCTCGGCGACGAACCGGATCTCGTTCACGCGAATTCCTGAAATACTTCTATTTCCGAAATAGAGCTCGAGGCGCTCGGAGAGAGGGGCTGCCCTAGGGCCGGTCTCCATGAAAGCTTTCACCAGGTTTGAAAAGTCATCGCGAGTGACGCCGGTGGTGAAACCGATGCTGGCCACGCCTGAATTTGTGAGCAGGTCAGCGAAGCTGCGCTCTGCTGGAGTTGATTCCAAAGGCACGCCATCGAGCAAGAGCTGAGACCCTGAAGCCCCGAGCAAGAGGCCGCCTTCTCCCACGGCGTCCACGGCGTCTTGAAGCTCGGTCCAGGCGGAGTCAAATTGCCGTACGGAACGAGTGTGGTCTAAACCATAGAGTCGAGCGTACTTAAGGAGGATATTCAGGCTGCGAATGAACGCGCGGGCATTCGGCACTCTGGGTTGGTTGGATAGTGTCATTTCGCATTGAGGCCAGACATGAGGCCTCCATCAAACAGTGTACTAGGACTAAGGTCTAGGGAAATGGTACGAAAGGTCTAGTGGGGTACAGCACAGGAAACACGAAACTCCAGCAGGAATAGCGGTTTTGGAGCCTCGGGAGGTCGAAAGCAGCGAGGAAGATGGCTTGTTAGTCTATTTGCAACCGCTGGCCACCGTCTTCGAGCTACTAATTTATGTCCTGCTTTGCCTCAAGCCTTTTCACCAGGCCATCCAGATAGCTCTTCTGATTGTCCGGAGCTGCTGCCATAGCCAGTTTCATTTCCTTCACGGCATCGTCGAACTTGCTCTGGGCGCAGTACATCCGAGCCAGGCCCGAATGCACGAACCACTGGTCGGGGTGTTTTTGGGCGTTTTCGCGGAAGATCGCCAACGCTTCTTCGCCGCGCTTCTCAGCCTGCAACTGGCGAGCGTATAAATGGACCTGCAGAGGGCTGGCCAGATCCAACGCCTTCTTTTGCGCGGCGGCGGCTTCGTCTTTGCGATTGAGCGCTGCCAGAACCTTGGACTTGGTCAGCTCGTTTTCGTAGCGGTCTTCATTCTGGATGGAGGTGTTTGCGTATGCCAGCGCCTGATCCAGGGCGATTTTTTCCGCGAGCAGGTAATTGGCCGCGTCGTCCCAACTCATCCAGGTGTACTGCGCAAGGTTGCGAAGTTGCTTCTGCAGGCTGGCCTGCACCACCTCGTGCACGTCCACCGAGACTTTGAACGGGACCGCGACCTTCTCCCACTCCAGTACAACTACCGCGGAATCGGGCTGCAGCTGGTCGAAGTCGTAGGTGAGCGCATTGTGCATATCCGCGGGCTTGGGTTTCACTGTGACGCGGAGGGCGTCTTCCGCCGGGTCGTAGGTGAAAGAGCCCCAAGATGTGGAGTTCTTCGAGAAAATGATGGTCCAATCGTCGGCGTTCGGGATCACGTGCAGCCCGTAGATACCCTTGTCGAGCGGCTTGCCTTCGATCAAGACCGGATCGCTCAATGTAATCGTGGTGTTTTCATTCGCGCCGGCGCGCCATACCTTGCCGTACGGAACCAGGTCACCCCAAATCTTGCGGTCGTTCACGAGCGGCCGGTGATAGTCGATGGTGACATCAGTGATCCCGATCCTCTGTGAGACTTCGGCGCGTTGGCTGCCGAGAGGCAGATCGAGCACGAACGATTGAGCCGAAGTTACAACCGGCAAGATACCGGACACGGCTGCCATCAGCAGGCAGAAAAGAAATTCTCGCAGAGTTGCTCGATTCATATTGCAATGCCTCCCGTCAAAGTTCCGATCAACGTGCATTATCAAGAGGTTTATTTGAAACGCACCCTGACTACCCACCCCTGATTGGCGTGTTAGACGCGCCCGAATCCTAGCGGTGAGCAAACGCTGACGCCTTCATTCTTCAGGAGGGCAGGCGGAGTTCGACGTCCTGGCCTTCGAGAGCGGGGCGGACGCGGCGAATTACTTCGCTGGCCCACAGCTTATCGCTAAGGAAAACGAGGGAGCCATCCTCAAATCCGCAGATGGCGCAGAAAAAATAATTATGGAAGGCGGTGTGGTAAGCGTCCGCGCCACGGCGGGCTAAATCACCTTCGAGAACCTTATCCGTTTCGGCAACTAATGCGCCGGCACGAGCGCCAAAAGTCTCACTCTGAAAACGATCGATTAAGGATTCGAGGACAGGAAGTTCGGGCGCGGGAATCACGACGGA
Organism: Candidatus Acidiferrales bacterium; assembly: GCA_050012235.1. GTDB lineage: Bacteria > Acidobacteriota > Terriglobia > Acidiferrales > UBA7541 > Palsa-295. The sequence goes on from JBEKHP010000049.1 coordinate 2,249, forward strand.
GCGTTTACCGGCTTCGCGATATTTGATTTGATGCTGATCGCAATATTCACGCACGCGATCGATATGGCTGAAAAAATCCAGGGCCCAGATTTCATTCGCCGCGGTTGCGCGCAGGACGCGGCTCCAGACTCGGGCCGCATCGATGCCGCGAACGGGCTCGCGGTTCTCGTCGGCCTCGGTCAGTTCCAGTCCAACCGCGCGAACATCGGTGCCCAGGTCAAGAGGTTCAACATCCAGGAGGCGCACCTAGGCTTCCTCGTCCAGAGAACGCGGAAATCTTTTCTGGAAGTCGGGGGCCTGCTTGCGGACTTCCAGCCAGTCGAAGAAGGCGTCGGGAGTTTCCAGCCAGATTCCGAACCAGTGACCGATTTCTTCTTTTTCGGCGCGCTTGCGGGCATCGACTTTGTGGTTGCGCGCGATCATCTCCGCGCGGCGGCGGCCAAGCCGCGCAACTTCGCGGACACGTTCCGTGGCATGCGAATCGGCTTCCAAAAGGAATTTTCGCAACAACTCGTCGAGGCGAACCAAGCACATCTCCGCGTCGTCGAGAGTGGAAAAATGCAGTAAATCGCTGAATTCTTCTTCGTAGCGTCCCTCGGTATCCGAGCGCGTGGACCAGACCACGCGCATTCCGGCTTCTTCGAGCACGGCGACGATGTAGTCCGCCGAGGTCTTCCCTTTTTCTCCCAGATGCGCGATGAGTTGACGCCGGATCTGTTCGATTTCAGCAGGCGTGTAACGCGGCTTGGCCAGACCTTCGGCGACTTCCAAGATTAGTGCCTTCTTGGTGGGAGAGCCGCTCTCGTGACTCGCGGTTGGATTGCTTTCGTTCAAGAGGGACCTCGGTGCCTGGTCTTGGATGGTTCCACATTCGCGGCATTGCCTGAGAGAAGGCGACGGTAGCGCGCGACGTTGCGATTGTGTTCGGCGAGAGTCTTGGCGAAAAAATGTCCGCCCTGATCGTTGGCTACAAAAAACATGTAATCGGTTTGCGCCGGCGAAATGGCGGCGCGCAGGGACGCTTCCCCTGGATTTGCAATGGGACCTGGGGGCAGACCCGGATGTAGATAGGTGTTGTACGGGGAATCCACGTGCAAGTCTGCGGGACGGACGTTTTTGGTGTGATGGCCCTCAAGTTCCAGCGCGTACTGCACCGTGGGGTCGCATTGTAGCGGAGAGCCGAGACGCAGGCGGTTATAAAATACGCCTGCCACCATAGGTCGCTCTTCCGACTTGGGAGTTTCGCGTTCGACGAGCGACGCAAGGGTCACGACTTGACCTAGGGTTAAGCCTTGCGGGAAGCTTCTTGAGCCAGATGGATCGAGCGATTCCAACTCCGCGCGAAAATTCTGAACCATTCTCTTGACGATCAGCTCGCAGGTAGCGTGCCGTGAAAATTGATAGGTGGAGGGAAAAAGAAAACCTTCGAGGTCCGAGGCGTCGGGCGCTAGGTCAGAAATAAGAGAAGTATTTTTTGCCGCTTCCAGAAATCCTTCGCGAGTGCAAACCCCCTGACGATCGAGTTCCGCCGCCATCTCAAACATATTCCATCCTTCGGGGATGGTCACGGTGCGAACGAAGATTCTGCCTCCGGCAATTTGCCAAAAGACTTCGCGGGAATCCACCGGGTGGTCGAAATAATACTCGCCCGCCTGCAGCGGTTTCCGAAAATGCCACATGCTGAAAATTTCGAAGGCAAGCTGGCTGCGAATCACGTCATTTCGTCTGAGAATGCGAGCCACACCAAAGCGGGAGGCGCCATGGGGGACATCGACAAAAATTTTCTCGGGACGATGGCCGCGATAGGGGCGGCTGATTTGGGAATCGAGCCATCCAGCTCCCGCGCCCAGGGCGGCGATCAAGAGCAGGGCAATAAGGCCGAGTCGACGCATTATGACTGGGTCCTCTCGCCGCTGGGGAGCGATGGACGCGTGATTTGTTTCTTATGTTCGAGGTAATCCCTCAACAGAACAGCGGCGGCTACGTCGTCGATGGGAACGCGTTTTCGTCGCGAAGAAGATTTTACTTCTGCCATGGTCTGCGCTGCCTCCCAGGAAGTTAGCCGCTCGTCCACAAGTTCTACTTCGACGCCGAGGTCCTTTTGCAATCGAGCCGCGAAAAGCGCCGCTTCCTCCGCCATGGGGCTGGGTTCGCCGGTCATGTGCAAAGGATTGCCAACGAGGATACGCGCGACGCCGTGTTTTCGGCAAATGTCGCGCAGGCGCCGCAGATCGTTGCGGCGGTTCGTGCGCAAGAGCGTGACAAGCGGTTGCGCTGTGAGGCCCAGCGCGTCAGAAAGAGCCAGACCGATTCTCTTTCGTCCGTAATCGATCGCAAGGATACGAGTTGGTTCGATATCGAGCGTTTCAGGAACACCGATGTCTCGCGCGCGTGCTGTGACCGTCATATCGCTTTTAGTATACGCGAGGCGTGACAAGCGTGAGGTCACGATACTACATTCCTGCGGTTGGAGTATTTCTCACGTCAATTTGGCGCGTGCCCCGTGCAGCAATCTTGTGTCTGTTGGCTCATTACCGTGGGATCGTTCCAGCGGTGCGCTTGAATCGACCTCCCGGAAGGACTTTAGGATTCAAGACTCCTGGGAGTAAACCTAAGGCGGGTGTTGCGTCGAAGCCGATAGAATTGATCAAGACATGTCGATAAGTAACGTCTGCCTGTAGTTGCGTTGCCCCTTTACCGCGTCTTTCTCTAGAGATATTCCGTACCGCGTCAAGATGCATGAGGAAATGTAATTTTTTTCTGCCTGTATGATTACCAGCACCCATCGCGTGGACAGCGCCACGACTTGGGCCCAGGGCGGTCTTCCTTCTCCAAATACGCAAGAATTCTCTCCCCGTAGTCTATTCGGCACCGGCCCGCGAATCGCGTATGGCCTTAGATAATTCTCAGATAGAATTGTGCTCCCTTCCAAAAAACAACGGCGCACGTCAGGGGCTGCCCTTTTCAGCCTCCGGGGACGTGTCCGGAGTTTAACTTCCATTCCTCAACTTGGTGTCAAATGAATAATTCGGTCTCGTTGAATAGCCCCCCATCAAATCGCAAGGTCCATCTCGCGTTCGGGCCCATCATTTTGGCCTTTCTCTTTCTGACCATACTGGTCGTGGGCGCAGTCTCCTATCGTGGCATGGTTACGTCTCGGGAGAGCGACCGCTGGGTGCGCCACACCTACGAGGTTCTTCTGAATCTGCAGGATTTACTCTCGGCAATGAATAACGCCGAATCCAGTTACCGCGGGTTTGTAATCAGCGGTGACGAGCGGTCCCTCACTGCTTATGGTGAAAGCATATTGCGCTTCGACCATGACGAAACGTTCATTCGCGATCTGACGGCGGGTAACCCCGTCCAGCAACGCCAGATTACCACCCTTGAACGTTTGACCCATCAGAAGATCCAGTTTGCCGAGACCGTCATTGCTTTACGACGGGCCAAGGGAATTGCCGCCGCCGCCGATGCCGTTCGCGAAAGACAGGGTCAGCGGATCATGGACGAATTCCAAAGGGTACTTCGCGAGATGCAGGATGAGGAATTGGGATTATTGGCACTGCGGAGCGCGGATCTGCAGCGGCGTTTAGCGCAGTCTAAAGCGGTCCTAATCTTTGGAGTCGGCCTCAGTTTGTTGCTTGCCACCGCCGCGAGCTGGAGCGTACAACGCGCCAGCTCTAGACGCGGGGTTGCAGAGGATGCCTTGTTCTTGGAAAAAGAACGTGCCCAAGTCACTCTCAACAGCATTGGCGACGCGGTCATTTGCACGGATATCTCGGGAAATATTACCTTCCTCAATCTCATCGCGGAAAAAATGACTGCCTGGAAGTGGAAAGAAGCGGTAGGGCGCCCCATTACCGAGGTTTTCCCAATTATTGACGGCGACACACGTCGGCCCGCTCAGGACCCGATGGAGCTGGCCATCGCGCAAAATCGAGCCGTCGCGCTTACTGCCAATTGCGTCCTCTTGCGCCGCGACGGATCGGAATCGGCCATTGAAGATTCGGCTGCGCCGATCCACGACTCGTCAGGCCGCGTCATCGGTGCAGTGATTGTCTTCCATGACGTCAGCGCTACGCGCGCTATGTCGCTCCAAATGGCGTACTCCGCGCAACACGACCTTGTTACCAATTTGCCCAACCGCTTGCTGGTCAACGACCGCATCGCTCAATCGATTTCCCTCGCTCGCCGCCAGAACCGATCCATCGCCGTGCTCTTCCTCGATTTGGATCATTTCAAATACATCAACGATTCGCTGGGCCATGCCGTAGGGGACCAGCTTCTTCAGTCCGTTTCAAAACGATTGCTGGCCAGCGTGCGTGGTTCAGACACCGTCAGCCGGCAGGGTGGGGATGAATTCGTCATCCTACTCTCGGAGATCGCCCATCCGGAAGACGCGGCCACCAGCGCCCACAAAATACTTCTCTCCCTCAGCGCACCCTGCTCCATCGCCGGACACGATCTGCATATAGACGGCAGCATCGGCATCAGCATCTATCCGGCCGACGGCGTGGATGCGGAGACGCTAATCAAGAATGCCGACACCGCCATGTACAACGCCAAGGAACACGGGCGAAACAATTTCCAGTTCTTCACCGGGGAAATGAATCTAAAATCTGTACACCGGCAATCAGTCGAAAGCAGCTTGCGTCGCGCCATCGAGCGAGATGAGTTCTTGTTGTACTATCAACCTAAGGTAAATCTCCTCACCGGTGAGATCACGGGCGTCGAGGCCTTGATCCGATGGCAGCAGCCGGATCGCGGACTCGTCCCGCCCGCCCAGTTTGTGTCCATCGCAGAAGATTGTGGTCTCATCGTCCCCATCGGCCGCTGGGTGTTGCGTCAAGCATGCCGGCAGGCGCGCAAATGGCAAGCCGCCGGCCTCCCGTTCAAGCGCATCTCCGTTAACGTTTCAGCCGCCGAATTTCGCGATAAAAGTTTTGTCGAAAATGTCGCGACCATCCTCGCGGAAACCGACTTGGATGCACGCTATCTCGACCTAGAACTCACCGAAGGAGTCCTTATGGCGGACGCTGAATCCACTGGCGCCATACTTCGTACGCTTAAGACCATGGGCATCCAGCTGGCCGTGGATGACTTCGGCACTGGCTACTCCAGCCTCAGCTATCTTCGTCAGTTTCCTATCGATGTCTTGAAGATTGATCAGTCCTTTGTCCAGCGGATAACCGACGATCCTGACGACTCAGCAATCGTACGCGCCATAATCGATATGGGCAAAAACCTCAAGCTTCGCGTGATCGCCGAGGGCATCGAAACGAAGAAACAACTCGCTTTCCTTCAGGCCCAGCACTGCGCGGAAGGACAAGGCTACCTCTTCAGCTTGCCGTTGGGCGCCGCGCAATTTGCCCACGTATTGCGGTCAGGCGTAAAAGAGACTGGTGTTAGCTAGCCGCGGTCCCGATTGGAACGGGTCCAGTCCCTGAGTGAGATCGAACTGTCAGATCACTGATCCCGCTGCTGGCCCGCGCTTTTCTCGACCGATATTCCAAATCCATGGGGAAGAAGATCGAGGGCATTGAGCCGGAAGCGCTCCGGCGTCTCGAAGTTTATGAATGGCCGGGCAACGTGCGCGAACTGGAAAATACCATCGAGCGCGCCGTAGCGCTGGAAACCGCCAAACGCGTATCGGTGGAGAATCTGCCGGAGCGCGTTACAAGCTTCTATCAGGAGTCTCGTTCGAACGGACACTCTGAAAGCAAGGCTTTCCTGATTCCCGACGCCGGAATGGATCTGGAGAAGCTGATTGGATCCACCGAAAGAGCTTATTTACTCGCTGCGCTGGAATGTTCCGGTGGAGTTCGCATCCGCGCCGCGGAAATGTTGAAGATGACCTACCGCTCGTTCCGCCACTACGCAAAAAAACACGGCGTTTGAAAGTGTTTCACTTCGGTGCGGGCTCTTAACGTCTTTGCACTCGACTTTTATCGGCGTTTTTCGTTCCCGTTTAAAACAAAAGCAATCTTCTAGTACCCGCGTGGAAATTATAAGTCTGGCCCGATATGTGAACACTGCACTTACAGCGTGTTTTCTTCATGTCTGAGACTGTCCCCCTGAACGGCGTCGAGCGTGCTCTAGTCGTGGTGTACCCCGCCAGGGGCACAAACAAAGATTGAATCTCGTAGTTCGGCCAAGGAGAAACACGCTCATGATTAAGAACCAGAAAGAGAAGGGATTTTCGCTAATCGAATTGTTGATCGTCGTTGCGATCATTTTGATCATCGCGGCCATCGCAATTCCGAACTTGCTTCGCGCACGCATCGCGGCCAATGAGGCTTCAGCAGTTGGTTCAGTTCGTACACTGAATACCGCCGAGGTGACTTATAGTTCGACCTACGGTACTGGCTTTGCACCGTTGGCGAGCTTAGGCGGCGCGGCGGGTTGTGTGGCCGCGGCAGCGACTGCTTGCTTGATTGACCCAGTCCTGACGGCCGGAACCAAAACCGGTTACCTCCTTGCCGCAGTAGCGGCCACGGGCGCCGGCACGGTTCTTTCTCCGTTCCAGACGTACGAAGTGAACGCCACGCCGCTGTCAGTTTCGACCGGCACGCGTGCATTCTGCTCCGATCAATCAGGTGTGATTCGTTATAACCTGACTGGCACGGCGATCGGAACGGCTGCGGGAACTTGCGGTGCAATAACAACCATCCTTCAGTAGTCAGCAGTTGGGATGTGTTTCGAGCGGGGAGGAAGCTTGGCTTCCTCCCCATTTTTTTTTTGGTAGAAGCATAAGTCGATATCTGATCGCCGCTGAGAAAAGACCTGGTCAACGCCATTCGCGGATACGGCTACACGGTTGTTCGATCGATTCGAGCCGTGCGTCGGTCACAAGGGTGTGCGTCTGAAACGAAACGCCCGCCGCTAGCCCATGTCCCTGATGGCCGGTCAAGAGAGTGTGGATGACTCGACCCTCGCAGCACCACCTCGCTGCAGGCTTGCCGAAGATAGGCTCTGGCACTGTAAAATACATACGAACAGGTGTGCCCGATTCGAATTGAAGCTCACTCGCGAAATAGACGCCGCCCGCTGAGACATTGGAAGATAAGACTGTGTACTCGGTAGAACCCAATTGGTCGATCCTACGAATCCTGATGGGAATCTTGAGATTGAAACGCGGCGTAGTGCGATGATTCGCATACATAAACCCTCCGGACGCGGTAATAAGCTGTTGAACTGCAGTTGAACAACTTAGGAAGGGGTAATCCAATGTTCCCGCACCGCTTCAGCAAAAGCTGTCTCAAACAGCACACAAGGGGAATTTGATACCTATCTCGCCGCACCTCAAGCGCGTTATTCGACTGGAGGAATTTGAGCCTAACGTCGGTTCCTCTTCCCCGTAGGATCAATCTCCGTTCGTAACCGCTTGCACTCTAAGTGGATACAGTCTTGCAACCAAACTTCCGGATTCGTATCGAGATCATCGTAGCGTGCCTTAAGAGCAATGCGATCAAGCAGTGCAGCCAACAGTTTGTTTCCGGCGACGGAGTCGAAATTACGGAAGGGACGATTCAATTAGCCGCCGGTGTTCTTCGAACAAGACTCTAATCGCATCACGATCCCGCCTTTTAGCCGCCAGCCGCAATAAAGCCGGGCGTGTCTTTTCGAACTCAAGCAATTCTGGGCTTGGCGCCGTCGCAACTTTTTGTCTAATGGAACCAAGCGAAGACAGAGCCTCGACGAGAGCAACGCGCAGCACATTTGGGAAGGCCGGTCGGAGTCAGAGCGGTTTTGGCGTCTCTCTTTGTGAATCCTAAGCTTTTCGCCGAGCCGCCTCTGTCGCCATACTTCCATCCGCAGTCTTCGATCAGCGATTTTCGGTCGCTGCGAGTTGATCGTCGTCGATACAGCAGGTGCTGCCACCTGAATATCGACCTTGGCTCTGTCTCATCGACGAGGGGTGGTTTGGCGAGGTCGAGGCGAACGCGCTAATGGTGGGCGAAGGGGCTAGGTCAGAATCAAACCGCTGCGAATGGCGAAGCGGATGAGATCGCTGAAGCTGCGAAATTCCATCTTGTGCATGATGTGGATCCGGTGGCTTTCCACGGTCCGCGCGGAAATGCCCATTAGAGCCGCCGCTTCCTTATTGCTTTTCCCGTTGGCCAATAGCTGCACCACTTCCATCTCGCGCGCCGAAAGCGGAGCTTGATCACTTCCCCAAGGGTCGCCCAATCCGGGTGTATCACGTACAAAACTTTCCGCCATGGAAGCGGCAAGCTTGCCGGTAAAAAACGGCTTGTTATTTTTGATGTGGCGCACAGCGGCGAGCAGCTCTGAGTCCGCGTCGGATTTCAAGATGTACCCGCGCGCGCCGCAGCGCAACACTTCCCGCGCTACTTCCTCGGAAAAATGCATGGTCAGGATCAGCACTTCGCTGGAGGGCGATTCTTCGCGAATCAGCCGCGTCACTTCCAGTCCGTTTTTTTCCGGCATGGTCAAGTCGAGCACCACCAGGTTCGGCCGCTCCTTGATCACTTGCACCATGGCGCTCGCGCCGTCGGACGCCTCCGCGCAGACTTGCATGTCCGGCTGCGTCTCGAGCAGCGAACGGATACCGCGCCGCACGATCGAATGGTCATCCACTACGAGAATTTTGTACGCTTTCGAAGTGGCCGGCGTCGCCGCCGTTGCTCGAACTACCGATTCTTTCGCCATGTTCTTTACCTCGACCGTTGATCCATCGAATACGTCCGGCCCTTACAGCGCTTCTGTCACCACTTCCGCGGCCGCCGCTCGAAGATCCCGCCGAGCTGTTTCACGCGGTCGCGCATCCCGGCGATGCCGATGCCCAGCGGGGGATTCCATCCCGTCGCTTCCGATGGCGGCGCCATGCCCACTCCGCGGTCTTTCACTTCCATGCGGACTTTGCCGTCCGCTCGCACGAGCCGGATCGTCGCGGAACGGCTATTGGAATGGCGGTGCACGTTGGTGAGCGCTTCCTGCACGATGCGGAACAGCGCAATTTCCCTTTCTTTCGGCAGGCGCCCGAAATCGCGCGCGATCGCCGCTTTCACCTTGATTCCGCTGCGTTCCGCGAATCCCGAGGCGTACCATCGCAACGCGGAGTCAAGCCCGGCTTCTTCCAGCAGCAGCGGGTGCAACAAGTACGACACGGTGCGCACCTGCTGTATCACCGCGTCGGCGAACTCCCGCGCGGATCGCAGAAATTTGTTGCCGGTCGTATTTTTCTTTGGCAGCGCTTCGCCCACACGCGCGAGCGCCATCTTCATTGCCGCCATTTCCTGCGATACGGTTTCATGCAGCTGCAGCGCCATCCTGCGCTGTTCTTCGTCGCGCAGTGTGAGCAGCCGGTCGGAGAGAA
>JBEKHP010000050.1:0-10971 GCA_050012235.1 Candidatus Acidiferrales bacterium
CAGGAGACCACCCGCGTCCTTACCGAAGCGGCGATTTCCGGAAAGGTCGATTACCTGCGCGGCTTGAAGGAAAACGTCATCATGGGCCGGCTCATTCCTGCCGGCACGGGTCTGGATCGCTACCGGAATATCCAGCTGCTTACGGAGATTCCGAAGGAAGAGATTCAGCAGATGGAGCCGGAACTCACGCCGGAAGAAGCGGCAGCGCTCGATTTCCTGCGCAAGGATACCGACGCCGTGGCCGAGAGTTAGTCTTCCGTTGTTGTTTACTCGGGGCGTCCCGGCTCAAGCCGGGACGCCCTTTTTTTTGTGCTCGAGGGTGACTGGTATTGCCTTCATGGAAACGGAAAGTTCGATCCGCACTTCAGCGCTACAGAGTTTGTGTCACAACCGAAAATTCCGTCCCTCAGCGGCTAAAGCCGCAATGATCTTGCACCATTTACGGCACGACTAAAGTCGTGCCCTGACGAGAATCTTCGCATTACTTATGGCACGACTACCCTTCGCAGGCTCAGGGGGAAAAGTCGTGCCCTTACGAAAATCGGAGTTGCGACACAGACTCTGCAGGGCAGCTCCCGCCTGTTGAGCAACTTGGCATAGGGCGTGGTTTTGTTTCACCGCGTAACGCTCCCCGCCTTTAAACTTTAGAGAGGCTTGGTCGCGGGTTTTGAAGCCAGGTCACCGCTGAGTACAGCAAAAGAATCGCCATGTCTGCAAAGTTGACCGACAAACAGTCTGAGCGGGCCGTCTTCGCTTCCCCCAGTGAAGCGGAATACAACAAGCTCGTCGAAGTGATTTCACGCTCGCAGCGCAATTACCGCAACCTCATCGATAACGTGGATCTGGCTGTCTTTACCCTGGCTCTCGACGGGGAGATACGGGTTGCGAATCGGTGTTTGTCGGAGCTTTTGGGTGTTTCTTTTCAGGACTTGATCGGCAGGCTGCTGACAGATTTCATCGAGGTGCCCTCGCACGCCCAACTCCAGGGATGGCTTCCGCTGCTGTTGAAGGCTGGGACGTGGGCGGGAACGGTGACGGTGAATTTAAGAAAAGACCGCGAAGCCAGGCAATTTCATTGTTGGGTGCAGGCGCTCAGCGAGGACGGCGAGTTAACCTCGGTGACCGGCTGGGCGCGCGACGTTACTTCGGAACGGCAATCCGAGGTTCGCTTCGCTGAACTGTTCGAGACCCTTACCGAAGGAATCTTTTTGAGCACGCCGGAGGGGAAGCTGCTCGATGCGAATCCGGCGCTGGTTCGCATGCTGGGATTCGAGAGCAAGAAGGACCTGCAGGCTTGCAATCTTCGAGATATCTACGTGGACCCGACGGAGCGGGATGCACTGATTCGCGAGGTTCTGGCAAAAGGCGCGGCAAAAGACCGCAAAATCATTCTGAGGCGCAAGGACGGCCGGACCATTCATTGTCTTAATTCCTGCGCTGTGATTCGAGATGCCGCGGGCCGCGTCTTGCGCATTCAAGGGACGCTGGTGGACGTAAGCGAGCGGCTCGAAATGGAAAAGCACCTCCATAAAGAGCAGGAATTTGTTCGCAGCCTGGTGGCCAGCTTTCCAGACATTATTGCGGTACTGAGTCTCGACGGCAAATACACCTTTGTGAGTCCTCTGGTGCAGGATGTGCTGGGCCGGGCGGCGGAGGAATTCGCGGGAAAGGCGCTTGGCTCGGAAGTTCATCCGGACGATCTGGCGAAGCTCAAGGCAGTTTTTCAGAAAGTGGCAACCGGCGACGGTACAAACAGCCAATTCGAATACCGAGCGCTTCATGCGGATGGAAGCTGGCGCATGCTTCGCGCCAGCGCCAGCCCGCTTTACGATTCGGACGGGAAAATCAACGGCGTGGTAGCGTCGGCGCGGGACGTTACGGAATCCAAGACCATCGAACAACAGCTGATGCAAAAAGAGAAACTCGCGGCGATGGGCGAAATGATGACAGGAGTGGCCCATGAGTTGAACAATCCACTTACCGCGATTCTGGGTATCAGCGATTTGATTCGCGAACGGGCGGTGGACGACGCCATGCGCCACCAGATTGAAACGGTGCTGAAACAAGCGCGGCGCGCTGCGACCATCGTACAGAACCTGCTGGTTTTCTCGCGCCCCTCGATCCTGCGCCAAGCGAGAGTTCATCTCGATCAGATCGTGAAACAGGCGCTGGATTCGCAGCACACGTCGCTGCAGCAGAAGAAAATCACCGTGCAATTTAAAGGAGCGCGCGATCTGCCTCCCATTGAGGGGGATGCGAAACTGCTGGTGCAGGGATTCTCAAATCTGATCTCGAACGCCGAGCAGGCAATCGGAGCCGTGCGCGAAAGCGGCACTCTTCGGATTTCGGCAGGATTCGCGGACGGGAAAATTACTCTGGCGTTTTCGGATGACGGCCCAGGCATCGCACCGGAAAACCTGGGGAAGATATTCGATCCTTTTTTCACCACCAGACGTCCCTCCGGCGGGACCGGGCTTGGACTTACAATCTCGCAAGCAATCGTGAAGGAACACGGCGGGAAGATCGAAGTGGAATCGTCGCTTGGCGCGGGCACCACTTTTCGCGTTGTGCTTCCAGCGGCGGTGGAAGAAGTTTCTCCTGCTGCAATCATCCCGCGGGCCGCGGTGCCTCCGCCGCCCGGCCCAGCCGAACTGCGCGGGCACTCCGTCTTTATTGTGGATGATGAAGAAAGCATACGCGAGATCATGCAAGAAGGGCTGGCCGCGCGCGGAATGGTCGTTGAAGGCGCGGCCAGTTCAGAGGAAGCGCTTTCGCACCTGGCAACGGAGCATTACGAATTCGTGCTTTGCGATTTTAATTTGCCGGGATTAAATGGAGAACAACTCTTCGAGCGGGTACGTTCGCAGGCAAAAGGTGCAACTCCGCGATTTGTTTTTATGACCGGCGCGTTGCTGGATCCGGCGCAGATGGCGCACTTTCAAGAAAAAGGCGCCTCGGTGCTGCATAAACCGTTTCACGTAGCGACGCTGGCTACTTTGCTGGCGCGACTTCTGCAGGCGGATCCGGTGGTCGCGAAATAAGACAAAAGACAGTTATTGATTCGACTTCGCTGCAGCGGGCAGTGGGTCCATTCCGAAATCCCAAAAATAGAGATTCGTTCCGCCGCCTTGGACGATTTCCGCAAGAGCGTATTCGCCCGGGTCAATGTGCTGTTCTAACGTGAATCTATAAACGCCCGGCGCGATCAGCCAACGCTGCATCAGCAAAGTGGTCTTTCCGGTAGTTCCTTGCTCCTTGAAGAGTTGATCGAGATTTTCGAGGTAGCGCGAGTCTCCTTTTACTTTCGCTCGAAGCAGTTCGAGTTCGGGTTCCCGGCCGTCGGCGGTACGCATGTAAAACTCCGTCTGGCCGGCTTTGATACGGAGCTTCGCGCGCGGGCCGATTAGCGAAACGGTATGCCTTGTTGGAACGATCGGAATCGGAATCAGGACCTGCTTCAACAGCTGCGTTTTGCTGAATTTGATGTCCGCGGGAGCTTGGGGAATTTTAAAGACTCCTTTGCCATCGAATTCGAAGAGACCTTCGCCGGGAGGCAGAAAGACTCCCGGAGCGACTTCGAGGCTTGCGTCGATGTCCAGCGCTTGGGCCGTGCGCCCAGATTCACGAGCGTGCACTTTGGCGATCACGTCCGCGTCGCGTTTTGCCTCCGCGGCTTCCACTTTGTGCGTGGCGTCCCAGTCGACGAGCGATTCCGGCATTTCCTCCCACTGAGATTGCTCGATGCTGTAGTAACGGACTCTGTCACCGTCGACGTTATATTCCCGAACAAGTTGAAAGGTGCCATCGCGGAGTATGAGTTTTTTTCCGCGGGGCAGCGTTGGCGCGGAGGAAGACGCTGAATCAGCCGGCGACTGATCAGACGACGACGATTGATTCGGAGTTGAGGATTGGAACGCCAAGGCAGGAGCGGGAGCAGCGAGTGCCAGGAAGGCGACCGCAACCCCGAGGATGAGGGTTCGCCCCCATCGCCAAAAACGTCGATCCCTATTTTGACGTCGCTCTAGCATTACTCTGGCGTTCCCCCGGTTTACTAGGATGCCTGGTGCGGGCGGGGAGTTGAACAGTCATTAGGATAATCTCTGTGCTGGGCAGGCGGCAATCACTTGCATCAAGTATGAAGGCAAGGCGAATAGGCTGTTTTCTTTGGGGGCTCTCGGAGAGGGTCTATTACGCGACGGTTAGTGATCGCAGCGAGGGTGAAGAACCGCGAGAATCATCAAATCGGAATTGGTGAACAACCACTTTTCGGCTTCGGCGCCGGCAGCTTCCGCGGCGCGGGCGATGGTACCCAAATGCTTATTGCGCGCGACACCCCGAAGATGGTCCAAGCATATGCCCGTCAGGGTAGATACTTCGGTTTCGGTGAAGATCTTTTGACTCGATTTGATGCGTACCATGCGCGCCCTCTCATGCTTTGATGCAGGGACAGAATAGATGTCACCAATTCCGCTAGCAATAGTCCTTCCGTTCTATTCAGAGCAAACTGCCGGGCTACGAAAAGGGCGTGAACCCGTCTGCATTCTGCAATTTGCGTCAATTATGCGAAATCCAGGAGAAACACGCTGAGGGCAGAGTGTTTCTCCAAAAATGGAAAGTAAAGTGTACCGAGGAAATGTTTCTACCACTTCACGGATTTGTTTCGCGTGGCGCAATTTGCTCCGCGCGGTCACGTAAGCAGCAACTTTGGCGGACGTCGATCTTTCCGTGCAGGGGAATTTGCGCAGGAAGTTTTCTCAGATTTTGCGATCGCCATGAAGCGGCGCCGCGATATCCGCAGGAGGTCAAGAAGAGGGGCTAAGCTTTCTCGTGCGCGTCTCAGTCAAATTACGAAGCCTCCCTCCTTTTCGAAAGCGCGGGCGAGTTGAAGGATTCGAGATTCTTGAAAGTGCGAGCCCAAGATCTGCAGGCCAACTGGGAGCTGGGCTTTTGTTTTTCCGCAGGGAACTGAAATGCCGGGAATGCCAGCGAGACTTCCTGTAACTGTATATATATCAGCTAGATACATCTGGAGCGGGTCAGAGGTTTTCTCACCCAGTTTGAACGCCGGGGTCGGTGAGGTTGGGGTCAGAATGGCGTCCACCTTCTGGAAAGCTTCCGAAAAATCCCGCGCGACCAATGAGCGCACCTTCTGCGCGCGCAGATAGTATGCGTCGTAATAACCTGACGAAAGAACGTAGGTACCCAGCATGATGCGGCGCTTTACTTCAGGGCCGAAACCGCGTTCTCGTGTCTTACGGTACATGTCGAGGAGTGTGGCGCCGGGGACACGCAGACCGAACCGTACGCCATCGTATCGTGCTAGGTTCGAGCTGGCTTCGGCGGTGGCGACAATGTAATAGGTGGCGATCGCGTATTCGGTATGCGGCATTTTGAGCGGGATGCGGCGGCAGCCGAGTTTCTCCATTAAGGCGATGGCGGCAAGGACTTTGTCCTTCACTTCGGTGTCGATTCCTTCGGCGAAGTAGTCTTCGGGAACGCCGATGCGGAGGCCTTGGACCGGTTTTTCGATTTCGGCGGAATAGTCAGGAACGGGAACGGCTGCGGAAGTGGAGTCGTTTTCGTCATGACCGGCAATCACGGACATGGCGATGGCTGCGTCAGCGATATTTTCTGCGAAAGGGCCAATGCGATCGAGAGACGAGGCGAAGGCGATTAGGCCGTAGCGGGATACGCGTCCGTATGTCGGCATCATGGCGGGCAGTCCACAAAAGGATCCAGGCTGGCGAATCGAGCCTCCCGTATCGGTTCCCAGAGCGACTACTGCTAGGCCTGCAGCTGCGGCGGCAGCGGAACCGCCGCTGGAGCCGCCCGGGACGCGATCAGGGGCCACGGGGTTCCGTACGGGACCGTATGCAGAGTTCTCATTGGAGCTGCCCATGGCGAACTCGTCGCAGTTGGTTTTTCCCAGGATAACGGCACCGGCTTTCTCCAAGCGCGCAACGGCGGTCGCGTCATAGGGGGGAACGTAGGACTCCAGGATCTTCGATCCGCAGGTGGTGCGAATGCCGGAAGTGCTGATTACGTCCTTGACGGCGATTGGAACGCCAGCGAGTGGAGGCAGAGTATCACCGCGAGCTATGGCTGCATCCACGCGATCAGCCTGGGCATAGGCGCGGTCGGGCGAAAGGGTCAGGTAGGCGTTCAGGACGGGGTTTTGCCGATCAATATTCGCGTAAAACTCGGAGGCGAGTTCGCGGGCGGAAATCTTCTTTGCATGCAGAGCGGTCTGGATGCCGGCGACGGTCCATGGCGCCGTCGCGCTCATCTTTCTATTACCTTGGGGACGCGAAAAAAGGGTTTTACGGCGTCGGGAGCCTGGCTTAGGACTGCATCGGCGACGGTGCAGGGGCGGACGGTGTCGTCGCGTAGCGGAGTGCCGGGCTCTCGGTCCGACCCGGAGGGAGCGGCGGTCTTTTCTCCGGACGCGAAAGACATTTGGGTCATCGGTTCAACGTTCGTGACGTCGAGCTGCTGGAGCTTTCCGATGTAGTTCAGGATTTCGTCGAGCTGGCCTTGGTACATTTCGGCTTCATCGGGCG
The DNA here is from genome assembly GCA_050012235.1 of Candidatus Acidiferrales bacterium. Lineage (GTDB taxonomy): Bacteria > Acidobacteriota > Terriglobia > Acidiferrales > UBA7541 > Palsa-295. The sequence continues at coordinate 6,561 of JBEKHP010000050.1, forward strand.
TCAACTCGAGGTGAGCGAGTTCTGCCACGCGCAAAACGTCTTCGCGGCTGATGGTCATCTGGTTGGCGACCTCTCGGGTTCGACGCTAAAAAGATCAATTGCCTTTGCGGCTGCGGATGAACGGTGTGTGCTCGTTGTCCATTTCGCGGGAGACGCGCTTGGGGCCGGGCTTGGCGATGAATTTTACTTCGCGGACGAGATTTCCGCCCCAGGCCTGATTGACACGCTCGCAAAATTCTTTTTTCATGGATTCGAGTTGTTTCTGCCAGGCTTTGCCATCGGCCACGATTTCGAGGCGGCCGGCTTGGCAGCTGATGGGCTTGGTGTGCGCCGCGAGAATCTTTCCTACGACCTTCGGCCAAGCGCCGGTGAGCCAAGCGAGAGCTGCTTCGGGGCGGTCGAGTCGCCGCAGCACACCGCCAAGAAGTTTTCCGGCACGGTCCATGGATGGCGGATTCTAACACAGACGGTCGGCGCGACAAATTTTTGAAGCTATAAGAAACGGCTGGCGAAAGTTCGGGCGCAAGAAGCGGATAGTTTCAACTCGCGAAATTGAAGAGACTGTATGGGAGACGAGGAAAGTTTTGAGGAGGGCAAATGATTCCGATACGCGTGATTGCTATTTCGACCGATATTGCGGAGTCGGTGCGAAAGACGATGAAAGATCCGCGCTATGGTTTTCCGGCGTATACAGAGGTCGCTACAGGCGGCGCGCCGTGCAGGCATTGCCTACGCATGATTTCTGCGGGAGAGCAGTGGACGCTTTTCACTCACGACGCTTTCGAGGGCATTGAGACACGGCCTTTGCCCGGGCCGGTTTACGTGCATGCGGAAGAGTGCGAGCGGTACCCAGAAGACGGAGGGTTTCCTACGGAGCTTCGAAACAGTCCACGAACGCTGAACGCGTACGCTCGGGGCGCACGGCTCTTGGCGCAGGAATACGTGGTGGATGGCAAAGTGGACGTGGGGATTCAGAAGCTTTTTGCGCACACAGACACTGACTACATTCACGTGCGCAGCACTACGGCGGGATGCTACACGTTTCGAGTGGAACGCGCGGAGCGGCCGTTGTGAACTTCCGCCCTAGGAGTGGTGAACACGAGACGGGCTGGTCCCGAGCGTTTATGAGATGTGGCTTCCGGTCAATACACGGACTCGGGAACCGTCTGCAATGAATGCGGAATCGGGCTGACAGTTGAGAATTCGCGAGAAATCCGCGCTATAGAGAGCTTCGCAATCCCCCTCAAAGCCGGCATCGGCGGCTGTCCAAACTTGCCAAGGTACATGCACGACCTGGTATTCCTTGCAGCCGCCACCGGGTTGCGCGGCATAGCCCCAATAATGCTCGGTGATGAATTGTTCCAGGCTTCCTTCTGCTGGTTGGATGGAAGGCTGTGCCGCCTGTGCGCGCAGGCGGCACCATTGGCCGTTGAGCTTCCATTGATAGTCGGCTGCGACGGTCGGGCCGTTCATTGCGAGTTTGTGCTTCATGGGTAAAGCGACGTAGTTCTCTCGGTAAGCGAGTCGCGCGACCAGAGCGATGGCGCGCCTGGGCACGATTTCGCGGATGAATACCACGCCGCGCTTATCTGCTCTCGCTTCGCAACGGCGAACGTAGAAGCGAAGGTTTACTTCGTCGAAATCGGTGTGAAAGGGGATTGGCAGTATTCCGAAGAGCTTGGTGTTGAGAAAACGAAAGCCGACCAGGCTGACAAATGTTTTGCCTTGGAATGAATCGAGTTCGGTGCCGCGTGGAACGTATGGCTGCAAAAGGCGGGGACTCACTTCGTAGCTCAGCATGACGAGATCGCGCCATTCGGCGGAGAGGAAGACGCTTTTATTTCCGGATACGTTGTCGGCGTGCGGCATTAAGCTGGGCCGTTCAGGCCGAGCTGCGGTGCGATTCCGCGGAGGGCCTCGATACAGAAGGCGATGTGATCGTCGAGCGGGACACCTAATTCTTCGGCGCCTTTGTAAACGTCGTCGCGGTTGACGCCGCGGGCGAAGGCTTTGTCTTTCAGTTTTTTCTTCACCGATGCGGCTTCGACTTCGTGGATGCTTTTACTGGGTTTGATGAGGGCGCAAGCGGTGAGGAACCCGGCGAGTTCGTCGCAGGCGAAAAGCGTGCGGTCTAGGGGGGACACGCGCGCGACGCCGCAATAATCGGCGTGGCCGAGGATGGCGTGAATCATTTCTTCCGGGTAGCCGCGTTCCCGGAGAATTTTCGAGCCTTCGTAGGGGTGTTCTTGCGTCGGGTGATGAGCGGCGTTCGGAAAGCGCTCGTAATCGAAATCATGAAGCAGGGCTGTGAGGGCCCAGAGATCTTCGTCAGCGCCGAGTTTTCGGGCGTAGGCGCGGGTGCAGGCTTCGACGGCGAGAGCGTGTTTGCGAAGGCTTTCGCCTTGGGTGTATTCGCACAGAAGCTTCCAGGCGTCGTCTCGGGTTGGCATGGTCTCCTCAGGAAAGACAATGCTGCAAGATGAGGACACCGAAAGCAAGAGCGATGGCGGGGCCGCTGAATTTCCATTCAAAGCAGATGAGGAAGCGGGGTTAGGGCTCTAGCATGCCGAGCGCTGCCAGGGCATAGATCGCTGCGGAATCAAGCATCTTTCGCAGGTCAACGTATTCGTTGGGACCGTGCGCGACGGACAGCAATCCCGGACCGTAGGCGTATGCCGGGATTCCGGCTGCTGCATAGAACCGGGTTTCCAGCAGGCCAGGGCACATTTCAAAGCGAGGCGGTTCGCCGGTTACGGTTTGCACAGCGCGGGAGAGTGCTTGGCCCAGCCTTTCGCCCTCCGGGCACTCGGCGGAACGGCCCTCTTGCAGGACTTCCCATTCGAGGGGAATGCCGTCCCGTTTGCACTGCTCCAGCACGCCCAGTAATTTTGCCTCCTCCTCGTCGAGGTTTTCCTCCGGATTAATTCGCCGGTCAACGGTGAACCAGCAGTTCTCTGGCACCACATTGAAGTTGGCGCCGCCACCACTCATTCCGCCGAGCATCAGGATGGAGTTGCGCATTTGTTCCGCTCCGACTTTGCATCGCGTTCTGCGCTGTTCTACCTCGCGTTTCAATTGTTCCAGCCGCTCGACGACGCGGAGCATACGTTCGAACGCGTTTGCTCCTTGATGCTGCAATCCGACATGCGCTGACTTTCCAAAGATTCGAACGCGCAGCGAAATCGCGCCCCGATTCGCGTTCCACACCACACCGCTGGTCGGCTCCGCCAGCAACATTCCGATGCCGTTTCGGCCGAGCAATCCTTCGCCGGCAAGCCATGCTGAGCCGCGCTTGCCCCCGGTCTCTTCATCAGGGACCAGCATCAGGCCGACCTTGCCATTTAACTTCCGGCCGCATTCTCTTATCGCGAGAAGGGCGTAGAGCATGGCGACGATCCCACCCTTCATATCGCACGCGCCACGCCCAAATAAGAAATGCTCTTTGCGAAATGGATGGAATTGATCTGCAGACTGAGCCGGAACCACATCGTAATGGCCGTGGAAGTAAAGCGAACGCTCCCCGCTTCCGAAGCTGGCCAGTAGACTGACTGGAGGCTGGCCGTTCTCCATTTCCAGGCCGACTGGCACAAATCGCTCGCAGTCGAGATTCAATTGACCGATGCGGCTTTCAAGCAGGTCTGAGCAGGCCCGGTAAGCTGTTCCTGGCGGATTCTCAGTGGGTATGGCAACAAGCTCGGCCAGAAATGCGGCCATTTCCTCCTGGCGCCCGTGCAACCAGGAAAGAATCGCAGCGGTTGGTAGAGAATCGCGGCTCAAGCGTTTGCTCATCCACTGTCATGTTAGAAGCCGGTAGAAGTGACGCCAAGCGCCATATTGGCGCAAGTGGGCCGAAGCATCCGAGCGAGGCTGATCAACGTCGAGTCGGGCCGCAACTTCGGAAATATGAAGCGTCTTAGAATGAGACAGCGGTGTACTAGATGAGACGGCACCCGTCCACATTGAGACAGTGCAATCGATGCGGCTCGGGGGCGCTGCGGCAGCAGGGAAGGCGAAGAAATAACGTATCTAGCGACGAGCAAGACGCTTACAACGAAGCCGGGTGATTCATTGTGGAAAAAAGAAAAGGAAAACCTTTTCGGAACTCCAAGTGCAAGAGATGGAAATGTAAGTCAAAAAGCGTCACCGAATGACGCAGCGCGACGATGTGTTCAGATCGATAGCAGACTATAAGCGTCAGGCGAAAGATAAAACGAATCTTATCGACGGCGCAGGCGGGGGCAAGCAGCTTAGTTTGTAAGGAGCAAGACGATGGCTTCCAAGTTGGCAGTTCGGGCAAGCGAAATAACACTTGACAAGAAATGGCACCCTGGCGACAATCACTCGCGCGCCGTCCCTGCCTTCCCCCTGTCAAAAGAGCCCTCTTCTTCGCATCGCCGGAATAGTCTGCGAG
>JBEKHP010000051.1:0-16603 GCA_050012235.1 Candidatus Acidiferrales bacterium
ACAGCGCCGGTTACATTTACGGCCGATATAGTAACGCTCGAATTTCCTGTGTTGGTCAAGGAAGAGCCCAAATCGCTGTTGCTCCCGACGTTGACGCTGCCGAAACTCAGGCTCGATGTGCTGAAGGTCAGCAATTGCGTCCCAGCCAGCCCGGATCCACTCAATCCGATCGTGAACGGCGAGTTAGGAGCATTGCTGGTGAGTGAAATTGAGCCGGTTACCGCTCCTGCAGCACCAGGTGCGAACACCGCATTAAACGTGGTATTCGAACCGGCCGGAATCGTAATCGGTGCGCTAAGTCCGGTGATGCTGAACCCGGTGCCGGTCACGGTAACGTGGGAAATCAAAAGACTCGCCGTGCCGTTGTTGGTCAAGCTGATCGTCTGCGAATTGCTGGTCCCCGTAGAAACGTTTCCAAAACCCGCCGTACTTGGAATCGCACTGATTTGTGCTTGGCTTCCGCTGCCGCTCAACGCGACGCTTAATGGCGAATTGGGAGCATTGCTCGCGACGGAAATGTTGCCCGAAGCGCTGCCCGATGTCGTCGGCGTAAACTGTGCCGTAAAGGTTGTGCTTTGTCCTGCCGCGATCGTCGCACCAGGGGCTAGTCCAATCGCGCTAAAGCCCGCTCCCGCGGTACTTGCCTGGGTGATCGATACGCTTTCATTTCCGGAGTTGGTTAAGGTAATTGTCGCAGAGCCCGTGCTGCCCACCTGAACGCTGCCGAAATTGAAGCTGGCAGGAGAAATTGCTAAGCCCGGTTCTCCTCCTACTCCCACGAGAGCAACGGACAATGGCGAATTCGAGGCATCGCTTACTATGGTGACGCCACCTGAAACCGAGCCTGGCGCCAGCGGCGAAAACTGGATTTGGATCGTTTTGCTCTGACCCGGCGCGATCGTTGCCGAAGGGGTCCCGGCGCCTGTGGTGAAACTCGCGCCTGAGATAGCCGTTTGATCGAGTGTTACAGTCGCTGTTCCCGTATTCGTTACCGTCACGCTTTGGGTGGTACTTTTCCCCACGCCAACTGTTCCAAAGCTGACTGTTGTGACGTTGGCTGACAGCATACCCGAGCCCGAGCCCGTCGTTTTCGCCGGGGGCTTGGCACCGGTGAGACCGGTGCAGCTGGAAAGTCCCAGGATCGCGACAGTAACCGCCAGCAGAATCATAAAGCCGAGCGGTCCGGCGGGACGGCTCGCTCTAGACCGAGTCTCCAGCGCGTGCGAGTGAAATCGTTCTGGTTGGGTTGGTGTATGTGTGTTCATGATGTACACAGTTTAAAAGGCTACGCGGAGTGGCTCTACTGGTCGGAGGAAGCAACGAAGTGCAGCGAAATTGGCCTGTTCACTTGGGCGAAACTCCACCTGACCCGGCTGAAGGACAGGTACCCTAACACATGTTCTGTCAGCTACTTAGCGCGGGGTCTCAATCTGGAAGCTCGACGCGAACCGTTACCCGAGAGTTGGGCACCTCAAGAATTTTGCGAAGGACAGACGAAGACCACTCTCGTGCTAGACTTTTAGACGAATACGAGCCTCCTTCTTGACAGTCATAAGGATTCAGACGACCGAGCCTCAAGCGATCCCCGGCCCCTCTGGGTGGTCGAATCGCTTCCTGTTAGCTGCGGTTGCCGGAATTCTCTTTCTCACGCTTTTCCCGTTCCGCTTTGATTTTCAGGCAAAGCTCCCCGGCGGCACCTCGCCGTTCTTCCTGGGCAGCGGTGGGAAGACTACGGGGCTGTCGGACGCTTTTCTGAATGTTCTGCTCTTCATTCCTCTCGGTTTTGGCCTAACGGAGAAGTTGCGAGAACGAAGAATGTCTCGTACGGCATGCTTTTTCACGGTTCTCGCCACGGGTGCCCTCCTTTCGTACGCCATCGAAATCACCCAGATTTATATCCCGATGCGCGACTCGGGATGGGAAGACGTGTTCACCAATTCCACTGGTTCAATCGTCGGATTCCTGGTCTATGAATTATTGGGCACTCTAATAATTGGTTCTCTTTCTAAACTCGAAATGGCGCTGCGCGCCCGGCTGACGCTCCAACGCGCCGCTGCCCTTCTAGCTGCTAATTTCCTTTTTTGGTTCACGGTTTCTGCCATGTTTCAAAAGCAGACTCGGCTCAGCAATTGGGAGCCGGATGGTTTGCTCGTGGTCGGTAACGAGGCCACCGGCCAAAGCCCGTGGCAAGGCCGTGTCCAGAGACTGCAGATTGCAGATCAGGCTATCCGCGATGCTTCTGGAGTCGATTTGACCTCGAGCAGCGCCTCCCAGGGGGCTCAATTTGCGTGGCGCGCCGACTACGATTTCTCCAGCCCGACGCCTATTCAGGATTCGAAACGATTTCTTCCGAGTCTTTCGTGGACTTCCGCCCCTCCGGTTTCGCAGAATTCAAATGGAGTCACCCTCGACGGCAAATCTTGGCTTACTACTCGCACCACTGTGGCTAACTTCGTTGACGGCGTCCGGAACACAAATCAATTCTCCTTGCGCATAGTCTGCGCTGCCGCGCAGCCCCACATCGGTACCGGACACATCATCTCCATCTCGCGATCGCCCTGGTTTTCGGATTTGACCCTTAGGCAGGAAGAATCCAACCTCGTATTCTGGTTTCGCAGCCCTCTTTCCATTAAGCGCGCAATTCTCGCCTGGTACGTTCCCAACGTATTTACTGACACCCAAGAGCGCGACATCCTCTATTCTTACGACGGTGCTGATCTTTCCCTTTTTATTAACGGCAGGAAGATCAGACGCCCCTACCGCCTCGGTCCTGGGACATCTCTAGCGCGCCTTCTCCATCAGGTTCGTCCCGCCGAATTGGAGGGTTACAACGATATTTACTACGCACTCGTCTTTTTCCCGGTCGGGATAATTCTAGGTTTGGCAAAGCCCGGCTTAAGGCCATCCAATGTGATGATCCTAACAACCGTCGCTTGTGTTCTTCTTGTGCCTGCCTTTCTGCTTGAGTTCATTCTCGTCCAAGTCAGCGGACGTCCGGTGTCCCCTTCGAACTTGTTGCTTTCGTTCTCGCTCCTGATTGCCGGATTCTTGTGGATTCGCTCCGACTCCGTGCAGACTGCTGTGGAGCGTAACCGCTAGTCCTCTTCGAGAGGATGATGTAACTTGGGCAAGGTAATTAGTGACTTTTCTTCATAGTGCTGCTTCACTGTTGGGACGCGTGCGAAGAAACGCGACGGGCTCCGCGCCCGTGTTGCAATGCAAATCTTGCGGGGAGATCTGAATCTTGCGAATTTCGGTGATTGGCTGCGGGTATGTCGGCTTGGTTACAGGCGCTTGCTTTGCGGAAATAGGCCACCATGTCACTTGCACTGACGACGACGAATCCAAGATCGCAATCCTACGCGCCGGAAAACTGCCGATTTACGAGCCCCACTTGGATGCTCTGGTAGAGAAAAACGTTCGAGAGGGCCGGCTCCACTTCGTGGCCAAACCCGGCGAAGCCGTGCGCTCGAGCGAAGCCGTCTTCATCTGCGTGGGAACTCCTCCCCTGGAAAACGGTGATGCGGATTTGAGCGCAATTGATAATGTCGCGCGCATGATCGCCACCGAGGCCGGCGGCGCCAAATTGGTGGTTGAAAAGAGCACCGTGCCGGCACAAACCGGGCAGGAGCTAAAGCGCGCCCTGAGTGTTTACAGCAGAAAATCCGGTACCGATTTTACGGTTGCTTCGAATCCGGAATTCCTCCGCGAAGGCACTGCCGTTACCGATTTCCTGCATCCCGATCGAATCGTTATCGGCGTGGACGATGACGCTGCCGCAAAAAAGCTTCGCGAAATCTACGCGCCGATCCTGGATAGGAAGTTCAAGTGCCCCGCGCATCAGGATAAATGTCCCGCCGCCGCGGCGCCTGTCTTCGTCACCACGACTGTCAATAGCGCCGAGCTGATCAAGCACGCCTCGAATTCTTTCCTCGCCCTGAAAATCTCTTTTGCCAATGCTCTCGCGGATATGTGCGATCAATTAGGTGCGGACGTCCAGGAAGTCACTGCGGCCGTGGGAATGGACCCGCGAATCGGTTCTCAGTTCTTGCAGGCGGGACTCGGATTCGGAGGTTTCTGCCTGCCCAAAGATGTGCAGGCGTTCATTCGTCTTGCCGAACGTGTCGGAATTGATTTCACCCTGTTAAAAGCCGCCGAGCAAGTAAACCGTCAGCGTATCGAGTTGCTTCTGGCCAAAGCCCGCAAAGCCCTTTGGGTGCTCAAGGGAAAAAAAATCGCGCTTCTCGGTTTGGCATTCAAACCAAACACGGATGACATTCGTTTTTCGCCTGCCATCGAAGCCGCCAAGCGGTTCATCGCCGAAGGCGCCAGCTTGCATGCCTTCGACCCCCAAGCCATGGAGAAGACGCGCAAGGTACTTCCGCAGATCTCGCTCGCGAAAAATGCCTACGAAGCAGTCAAGGACGTCGATGCCGTAATTATCGCAACGGAATGGGACGAATTCCGAAAACTCGACTGGAAGCGCGTTTATAACGAGATGGCCCGACCCTTAGTGATCGACGCCCGAAATTCCCTGAACCCAACCGAGATGAAGGCCCTGGGCTTTGAATACTATTCGTTCGGCCGCTAAATATCGAAGTTTAGTCAGCGGATTCCGACTCGCTGTTCCATCAGCACATTCCTGAAGAAGCTCTGATTAAGCCATCAAAACGCGGCCGGGAAAGCGAACGCTGTTGCCCTTGTTCGCCATCTGAAGCGGCCGTTTGGCAGGAACTGCTTCCAGCCGCAAGTTTCTCTGATTTCCTGAGGAACTCTCGACTGCTGTGGGTTCTGCGTCGAGCGTTGCGGGGCTGATGAATCCCGCCGCTCTGCGCGCCAGTTCCGTGCGTGTCTCCACTCCAAACTTGCTCAGCAATGTCGAAATGTGGAATTTCACCGTTCGAACCGTAATATTCAGCTTGCAGGCGATTTCCTTGTTTGCCCGGTTGGAAAGCACGGAGTGAAGCACTTCCCTCTGGCGCGGACTCAGCGAAGCGGGACACGCGATGGATCGGCCTTCCTCCAACAGCTCCTCGGCTCGGGACACCAGACGCCCCATCAAATCTTCTTCCGCCGGGACGAGCACCTGAAAATCATTCGGGTTCTGTCCCCGGACCAGGCATTGCATCGCCAGGAGTCCTGCCACCCGCTCCACCGTCGATTCCGCGTCTGCCTTGGACTCGGTGCGGAACTGCGCCACTCCCGTTGTTGTCTCGCAGAAAACGAATATATTCGGCGTGCTGGGGACTTGCTTCTTCTCCTGCGCCATCAACTTCGCAAACACTCGTACCTTTTTCACGAACACCTTCCCGCCTGCTTGCCCAGGACCAATTGGCAAAGCTCTATTTGGATTTTTCTACTAATGCCAACACTTTACAGGACTTGGGGCGGCTCCCATGATGATCGCCCTGATTCGACCACCTCGAGAACCGGTCTACTAATTCTTGGATAAGAACTACGGGCATGGCAGGTGTTGTGCCATTCGCAAATTAAGTTAAGTGACTCAAAATGAGACACATAATTCCGCCGCCGAATTTGGCGCCATGGCGAGCATAAGTAGAAACTTCTCTTACTCGGCAAAATGTTCCGCCAATCGCCGCCCCGTGCGCTTCGTGAGGATAAAAATTGTCTGAAATCCGTGTCGAACCTGCGCTTCGACACAAGGAACTAAACTTCCGACTCCTTTTTTGCGCTAAACTCCGGCTTCTGCCTGCGAACAGGATCCGTTCAGGAAAGGAAAGAAAACCGTGCAGAGAGCTTTTCGCTCCATTTTGATTTTGTCCGCCGTGATTCTGCTCCCAATCGGGATCTTCGCGCAGATCCCTCCGTTGAGGCTCCCTCCGCTTCAAGTTCCCACCGGCACGGGCACTTGTTCCGTTGAGAAATCTTGCGTCGATCTGGCGCCCGCAATGATTCAAAGCGCGCTCGGCCCCTCGCCTCTCGAAGAGAATCTGCGCTACCTCACCGACACGGTCGGCGGCCGCGTCACCGGCTCGCCCGCTGCTGATCGCGCTGTCGGCTGGGCAGTCGAAGCCCTGCATCACGCCGGCGTTGACGAAGTGCACACCGAAAAATTCACCGTCCCGGTCCCGAGCCTTTCCCCGTCCACATGGTTTCCATCGGATGGTCCCCCGCCACGCCACCGGGTGGAATCACAGCGAATATAGTCGATGTGGGAGCGGGCGATGCCGACGGCTTCGCGAAAGCCGACGTGTCGGTCCGCGGCGCAATTGTTTTGGTGCATGCAAATTTCCTTATCACTTGGGATGACCTCGTCAACGAATACAATCTGGACAAGGAAATCATCGATCGTGCGTTGAAGGCCGATGCCGCCGCAATATTCTGGATGTCCACCCGTCCTAATCTCCTGCTCTATCGCCACACCAGCGCTGTGAACGGCGAACTCGAACCATTCCCGCAAGCCGTCCTAGCGCGTGAAGACGCCGAGCGCATCGCCAGATTCCTGGCCGCCGGACAAAAGGTGCAGGCGCATTTTGAAATGCCAAACCACATCGGCGGCCCGGTAAATTCTGAAAACGTAGTCGCCGAAATTCGCGGCCGCGAAAGGCCCGACGAATTCGTGCTGGTCGGCGCGCATCTGGATTCATGGGAACTCGGAACCGGCGCGCTCGACGATGGCTGCAACGTGGCGATGATTATTGACGCTGCGCGCATTATCCACGCCTCCGGCACCATCCCGCGCCGCTCCATCCGTTTCGTCTTCTTTACTGGAGAAGAGCAAGGAATGCTCGGTTCCGCTGCCTACTCCCACGCGCATCGCGCGGAACTCGATCGCATGATCGCAGCCGTGATTTTCGATTCCGGCGTAGGCCGCATCACCGGTTATTCATTGGGTGGACGCCAAGATGTTGTCGCTGCCGTGCGTAGAACGCTGGAGCCGCTGAAGCCTCTCGACGCCACCGATTTAACCCTCGACGCTGGCATGGACACCGACAATTTCGATTTCATCCTCGAAGGCGTCCCCACGCTGGAGGCCAATCAGGAGCCCTTCAACTACATGCTGAATTATCACGCCGCCTCCGACACTTTCGACAAAGTTGACTTCAAAGCGCTCAAACACAACGCCGCAATCGCCGCCGTAACCACTTTTGCCCTCGCCGATAGCGAACAGCGCATCGGCCCGCGCCAGTCGCGCGCCCAAATCGAAGAGCTTCTGAACCGGACCGGCCTCGGCAAGGAAATGAAGGAAGCCGGGTTCTGGCCGTTGTGGGAAAAAAGCGAACGTGGTCGCCAGCCCTAGTTCGAACCGCTGGGCACTCAGACACTGAGTGCATCCGCCCTCTGCTGGCGCTAACGCTTCTATCAATTTCTATCCGAGGTCACGTCATGATCCCAAGCAACGATGTCAAGACGTTGGTCAGGAGCGTCGCGTTTTAGCCGGGGAACCCAAGAAAACCCTCGAACAAGGCTTGCAATCGTGACTTTTGAGCCTCCGCCAAAACGCTCGCGAAGCGTGGCCGATCAAAGGGAAGATCACGTCTGCGTAATGCGCAAATCCAAGCGGCTGACCGAGTGAAAAGTAGTGTTTCCGATTGCGAGCGGCGTTCCTTAGGGGGAAGAATACAGCTTAGAAGACATCCAGATACATTGAGGAGACCGCTTCGGGCGTTGGGTCCCCTTCGAAAATGGTAAGGTACGCCTGCAATACGCGCGGAGATCGTCGGAATCGGGCTGCTCTGAAAGGTTCCATGTCGGCGTAACCTAGACAGGGAACGATAGCCAGCTGCGCACCTGCCGCAACAGCCCGGTCGAGTAATTGCCGGACCAGTGCCGGCTGTTCCGGCTGTTCGAGCGTTCCCCAAAGCACATCTTCGATTATCAAGCACTTTGTCCGCTGCGAGTTGGCAATCTCCATCACGTAGCCCGTGAGCACGCCTTGTCGAGACCCCGAGACACGTCGCACAACAATTCCGCCGTGACGGCGACATTGCCATGCGGCTTCCTTCTCACTCCAAATGCGGGCGAGGGGTGCGTGCTCTTCGATCACCGCAGCTGTTTCCAATAGGGCTCCCACATCCACCGGCTCTATTTTCAATTCCGACTGAGACACCGGTTTCGATTGGAGGAGACGCGTTTGGTAGCCAACGGAGAAAACACGTTCGGTCGGAAGCTTCATTGCGCGACAGCAGCCGAGAATCATACCGTTCATCGGCTCGCCGTCAACGCAGTAGTTCACCATGCCTTCAAAACCCGCCGCTTTAGCTCTCTTAACCAATTCGTTCCATAGAATTACACCATATCCCGCTTTCTTATGATCGTTGGAAACCGCAAGAAAAGTGCACAGGATCACCCGCAACTCGCGCTCTTTAAAGCGCAGTAGGCGCGGGAACCCCGCTACAAAGGCGATGGGCTTGTCGCCATCGTAGAGCGTAGGGGCGAGCGAAAAGCTGGACTCCGGATACTCGAAACATGATGCTATAAATTGAGAAGAGTAGAGCAGATGCTGCTGATTGTTTTCAGCCCACGATCGTTGAATCAGCCGGGAAATTTCGTCAAAATCACCTCGAAAATCCTGAATAGAGAGCCGTTGGACACTTCCGACTGTATGGGCGCCGATCAGGTTGGATTCCATGGTTTCTGTGGGTATAGATTCTAGCTCACAGAAGCGATTGCCCGAAAGGAAAAACGGCACTTAGCACAGCACCCCAGTACTAGAACCGGTTAGAAATGGGAATGTCTTGGAAGATCGGATCTCGGACAGCATTCGCTGCACATTGGACCTGCAATTTTTGCAATTGCTAATGCGAGGGATTGAAGGTTCAGTTTTAGCAAGGTAGTAATCAGATTTTACATTGGGAGGGTTTCACAGGGTCGCCGGCCCTTTAGGGCTATCGCTAGCCTACGCGTGAGAGCAGCCAAGACCATAGGCCAGCCGCGGACCAGCAGCTTCATCGCTTCGCCGTGCATCCCACTTCTGGCAGCCCTCCTTGCCCAGTGAATTACCACCCCTCCGATCACTGCATGCCGCTCAAAGCTGCGAAGGGCACCTCCGGGATAATCAGCCAACCGTTCTCGCTGGAGCAAGTTGTCCACGCCACGCATGCAAGCCGGGATATTGTTGATCGTGTTGCCGACATGGGAACGATGTAGGATGGTCGAAGGCGCGAGAACCTGAATCGTTCGACCGGAAACACCCAACCTGAGTGCAAAATCTTGATCCTCAACTGGGAAAAAAGAGGTCAGCCATCCCCGTACATCCTCAAATGATTGACGGGCTACCACCAGTGCGCTCGCACTCATCCCGAAACCTCGTTCTCTTCGCAGGTAATCCGCGTAGTCGGCGATTGAAATTTCTTGAGGAGCATCCACAGAGTGAACTGGAGGCAACGGCCCCTCAAACCACGCCATGGTGGCTAAGATCATCTTTGGTCGCTTTGCATGCACGATCCGTTCGTAAACATTCAACGCCCAGGGCAGAAAGGCGTCATCGCCGTCCAGAAATACCAGGTAGTCACCGGTCGCGAGGGAGGCGCCACAGTCTCGAGCTGCGCAGGCGCCCTGGTTAGTTTCAAGGCATACCAGCCGAACGGTGCTCTGGTATCGCTTCAGAATGTCCTGGCTGCCATCCGTGGAAGCGTCGTCGACTACGATGATTTCCGATCCTGGATTTTGCTGCGCCAACACGGAATCCAGCGCGTCTTTTATAAAATCCCGCTGATTGTGAAACGTGATGATGATGCTAAATCGAGTGGACCGCATAGCCTGTTTTTCCGGTTCATAAACGCTCAAGTACTCAGCCCACTTTTTGTGCTCTTAAGGATTTCGTCTACGTTTTTCCTCATCTCTTCTATCTTCCCGCATCAGTTTCCGCAGACGATTACGTTCTAGTTTCACGCGGGCACACAATCGTGGCACACATAGGCCCCGTAATATTCAGAAGAGTCTGATTTTTTCACTTGCCGCTTGCAGCCGACGCACTGCACCGTTTCGGAGAACAGAGTTTGCGATGTAACTGGCCTAATACGATTCTCTTCTGTATTCCAGTTGTGCCCCTTCATGACAGCGTATTCCTTAGTGCGTTCGATGGCGCTTTGTGCGTCCTGTGCGGTCGCGAACAGCGTAACGCTCTCAGAGGACATTAGAACTCCCTTTTCAGGTGCGTCAGCGACGCCGGGCTTGGGGAGAATAAGACCTAAGCCCTTGTTCTTTCCTTCCACGATGTATCCGAGTATTGAATTGTTTTCCATGCGATTCTCCCTTCTTTATATCCCAATATTCTACTCGGCGTTAGTGCATTCTCTTCTTGCGATCGTTTTCTTTATCTGCTCCTCCGGCGCAACCGCGTTTTGGACAGCAAATGGCCGCGCTGGTAATGGCCCTTGCCGGCTGGCTGAATAATCTCCTGGCCAAGAAGCCACACCTGCAGGCCAGCTACTGTAAAGATGCTGCCCTCTCTGCCGGATATTCCTTAAGCGTAGCGGAGAACAGCAGCAACGAACCTTGAGGGCGCGGGGCGTCGAGTGTTACAGGCTGCCATGCGAGTTTGCAATCAGAGCCCGGGACAGTCGCCACTAAGTAGCTTAGTTCCTACAACTCCTTGATTAGATTTGGCTGGGAGGCCTGGACTCGAACCAGGATAATCAGATCCAGAATCTGATGTACTGCCAATTGTACGACCTCCCAGCAATCCGAGACCAAAAAAAGGGGCCGTGAGCACGGCCCTTCGCTACTCTACCGAGCGGAAGAGAATTCGTCAATCGGGCGGTTGGGCGCGTCTTGCTTAGGTGTGAAAACATCAAAATTCTTCTCTTTTTTTACAGAACAGCACCAGCGGCTGACTCGCGATTTAGTTGAGCCAATACTCTCTTGCAGGCATTACGGGAAGTTCATCGATGAACTTCGCGTTCAATAGCATCCGCTTTGCGTACCGTTTGCACGGCTCTGATTACGCAGAAAGTCCATCTTCACGGCTCATGGCTCTGATGTAAGATGGCCGCGTGCGAATTACACATCTGCTCAGTCGGGGCGTCGTCGAAGGAGTCTCCTTCGAAGCCTTTGTGTCGTGGTGGCTAGGAACACACGACGCCGCCGACCGGCGCCGTCGCGTATTAGGTGTGTTCCTCCTCTTGGTGTGTCTCGCCGTGGCGACGGTCGGAGTCCCGCGTCTGCGAATTTTCGGTCACGATGTATTCGTGTCGCTCGACGGCGGCTGGCGCGTTCTCAACGGGCAACGGCCTGGAGTGGACTTCTACGCTCAGATGGGGCCGGTTTACTACCTGTTGCACGCGGCTGGGCTTTGGTTGGCGGGGAACAATGCGCGCGGTTTAGGTTACGGCAGTGCCCTCGCTACCGCGCTGATAAGTCTGTGGGCCTTTTTCGTACTCCGCCCGCGTATGAAGTCTGCCCCGTTTTTCGTCGCTTGCCTCTTCCTCGCTTTACTCGCGGCCGCCCCGTTTCCTCTCGGTTTCGGCTTCACTCAAGCCACTTTCTCCATGAAGCATAACCGCTATGGTTATGCCCTGACGGGCCTGGTGCTGCTCGAGTCGTTCTTGCCGGAGGGCGCCGCGAGCCGCAGGCACCAGTTCACCGGCGGTTTCTCTACCGGAGTGGCATGCGCTGTGCTGCTTTTTCTGAAGATCAGCTTTGGACTTGTCGCGTTGACGTTAGCGGCCGTCTCGTTGCCCCTTCGCTCCGGCGCGCGCAGCCGCCTAGCCGGAATGGCGGCCGGCTTCTCCGCCTTCACTGTGCCCATGTTCGCTTATTTGCGCTTCGACCTGCCCGCGCTCGTACGCGAATACCGGCTTCTAGCTCGCGTGAAGGCTGGCTCAATTGACGCGTACGATGTGGTCAAGCGCATTTATGTGGACCGTTTCGAGATTGCTCCGGTCGCTCTGTTGGCTGCGCTCGTGGGCCTGCTTCCCGGAGTCTCAGCCCGTCGTAGTTTTACGTTGATGCTGGCGGTGGCGATAGCGACAATCGCCGGCACACTGCTCCTGCTCACTAACACTCAGCCTTACGGCCTGCCTCTTCTGGGAGCGGCCGCTTTGTTGCTTTTGAACGAGGTCACGGTGGCGGTCCCGGAGGGTTCCGCGCCGCCGCAGATGGCCCCACTGCTGGCCATCGGTTTACTCGCTATCGGAATTCCGATGTGCGCGGACGCGGCGGGCCTCGGGGCCGCTATCGGGGACAAGATTCTGCATCCGAAACCGGGTTATCGATTTCACGAGACCCACTTGGAATCAATCGAGTTCGTTAATTGCTCGACGCCATGTCCTGAGAACGACAATGGCCAGAATTTTGTTAAGTACACGGAGGAAGGGATCGGGCTGGTTCAAACCAACGGCCATCCCGGTGAGTCCGTACGGGGTCTTGGAATGAGCAACCCATTTTCGTTCGCGACACTGCGCCCTCCCTCCCACGGGGGAGCGGTGACCCTCAGCAAGACAGACATCAGCCCGGTCGTCATGCCGCCGGAGAAAGTCCTGATTGGGGACGTAACCCTCATCCTGGCACCCAAGTTCCCGGCTAGCGAGAGAGAAATCCTGACTGCGATCCTGAATTCCTACCCCAAGCTGCTCGGCACCGAATATCTCCGAGTGGCGGAATCGCCGAATTGGATCCTTTACCGGCGGGCGAACTGATCCTTGAAGATCCAATTTTTGAGAGATGACCAGCCTCAATAGCATGGATTTACATCCATGAATCCCGGCTCTGCGGCGTTCGCATGGCGGATCCTGCACGCTCAAATCTGTGTTTCTTGAGTGTCGTCGCTAAAGCTGGCCTCTGTCCTCACTTCGCAAGCACCATTAGGCTGAATCCTCCAAGAAGATTGACGGCGAAATCCCGATTCATCGCGAAGAGCAGTTTGCGAGGCAGCCGCAGTAATTTGCCGCGTACATGGTGTGGAATATCGATCATTCGCGGCGTATAGCACCAATCGATGATCTCGTATCCGAGATCCGCCAGGGCGAACATGGCGGTACGATTTGAAAAATAATGAAGATGGGGGTGCTCTTGCCGGCGGCGGATCATACTCTTCTCCCGAAGAACGTGCTGCACCGAAATGTCGAGCGGGATATGGATTAGTTTGTAGTGGGCACGCGATTTGAGTTTCCGCAGAAAACCGCGGTAGTCCTCAACGTGGGCAAGAACGTCGATGGCCATTGCCAGATCGAAGACTTTTCCTTCCCACAGATGATTTTCAAGCAGCGCGAAATGCAACCTTGGATTTGCTCGAGCTTGGCACAGTTCAATCGCCTGGGCCGAGACGTCAGTTCCCCACAACTCGCTAGCGGAATCGAGGTTTTGCTGGAGCAGTCTGAGAACCTCTCCGGCGCCGCAGCCTTCCTCATAGATCGTTTTGGGGACAATTTGATTGCGGTTCAGAATCCGGACAATTTGGCTCACTTTCCAAGGCGAGTCGGCCACATGCCAGTCGGGATTCTGTTGCAGGTAGGTCCCGTCAACGTAATCAGTTGGGCTTGGCATAGAGTCGTGTTCTTGATTGCGGCCGAAAGCTAATCGCAAACTTTATTCGTACGTTGCGTCATTCATTCGGGTAAGGATTCCGTGTCTCTTGGAGAGCGGAATCCGAGGAAGACCTTGCGGAGGAGACACGCGCCCCTCCGCCGCGGAGTTTTCGGAACCACAGTAACGGCATCGTAGCCCAAGGCGCCAGATCATCGGTAGCAAGCCATGCGCCCTCATGAACGCCTCGCAAAGAGCGCATCCACGCGCCGAGAGTCAACTGTCGTTCTCGAAACTGAGACCAGCTGGAGGCAAGGTCATTGATCTCCACAATCCATTTGCGCCCTTCGGATACATGCGCGGGCGGGATATTCTGACCAGTGAGGTCGAGGTAAAGCGCGCGGGCAACATCCAATCCGTTTTCGGCGGCGAATAAGCGAAACGTTGAGCCGATCCGCGGATTTACGTCCAGCAGCTTGTACTGGCCATCGCGAGCGTCAAACCGATAGCCGATATCCAGAGGTCCCCGGTAGGCAATGGCTTGCATTAAACGCTTGGTTTGAATTTCCACCGCGTCATTCCTGGCGCAAATTCCGAGCGAGGTGCTGCCTCTATGCGGTGGGAACTGGCGAAGCTTTCTCCCCGTGGCGCCAAACAGACACTGCGACCGATCGTTGAAGTAGCCGTTGAACATCCAAATCGCATCATCGCCCCCGGGGATGTACTCCTGCAGGATGACGCCGGGCCGTCCAGTGGCGGCATTCAAGTCGAAGAGTTCGAGCAACTCGTTTTCATCGGGCACGATCGCCACCCTCTGCCGTTTTCTGCGTTTCCCAAGAAATTCCCCATCTTCACCCTTCATAACGACGGGGAAGCCCGTGGCGCGCGCGAAATTCATCGCCTCCTCGCGAGACTGAGGCGATGCCGTCCGGGGTGTGGGAATGCCGAGCCTGTGGCAGAGATCGAAGGTTTGTCGCTTGCTGACAAAACAGCGCACTACCTCCCTTCCGGGCGTGGAAAAGATAAATTCCCACGCAAGAAATTCAGCGTTTTCGGCGAGGAATAGCGCGGTGATATCAGAAGTAGCAATCAGCAGAGGCTGTCGGCCGATCTGCCTCGCGACATCTCGCAAGAATGACAGTGAATCCTCCGTCGGAGCCGAAGAAAAATCCCAGCGGAAAACTCGCTTAAGGAAACGCGAGCGCGCGGCCGGCTCTCGGAGATCCTGGTGGACTCCATACACCGGAATACCTAGCCGTCCTAGACTCCGAATAATTCCGATTCCGCCATGTTGGGACGATACGAGGACGACGACCGGCACCGAGTTGTTCTCAATATGCATCGGACCTTGGTTTTACATAGACGGCGGCGTTCTGTACAACTTGCGTCAAACCCACAGCGGTTCTTTCCATAACCGCAAGCTTACGCCAAGGTTCCGCGCGCGCGCGTTCTCATACACTGCCCAGGCCAGAGTGACATCATTTACAGCCATGCCCATATGGCAATAGTGGATTCGCTCGTCGCTTTCCCGGCCCCTCTTAGTTCCAAGAATTAATTCGCCGAGATTGGCGTGAACGTTTTCGTCGCGCAGCAATCCCTGCCGGTGCATAATGGCGGGAGTCATAATCCCGCGCTGCTTCACTGTCTCCCAGTCGTCGGCAATTATCTTTTTGCACTGCTGGATGACGCCAAACTCGCATTCATGGCCCGCCAGCTGTATGGTCAGCGCGCCTGGTTTGATGTGCTGCACCCGAATCAGGGGTTCCAGGGCGGTCGTTATCGTCAACGCCACGTCGGCGTCATGGAGAGCGTCCTCAACAGTGCGGACCGCACGCACAGGGGCAGCCCATCGACGCCGGCAGTCATCGGCCACAGCCTCCGCCATCGAGATTTGCCGGCCGAAGAGAGCAATCTCCTGAATATCGGGGAGTTCGGTCCATATCCCCAGGATCTGGGTCCGAGACTGCAAACCGGCGCCCACGATTCCGATTTTGCGGGGCTGTTTCGGGGCGAGATAGCGGACGCCCAAACCTGTCATGGCACCCGTGCGCATCGCACTGATCAGCCCGGCCTCCATGATCGCCAGAGGAACCCCGGTTTGTGGGCAGTTGAGTATTATCAGCCCACTGGCACGCGGCACCCCCAGCTGGCGGTTCGCCGGGAAGCTGGCGATCCATTTCATGCCAATGGCGGTCCTCACTGGGGCTCCGGTAGATGCCGCTAGGCCATTAAAGCGACCTTTCTTTTCGCTTTCCACGGTATCGGAGCTTCGCAGCACGATCTTTTGCGGTTCCCGGACGTCACCTTTGGCGAACCGCGCCTGCGCTTCCCCGACCACATTCATTGCACGCCGCATATCAAGAACTTCGCTGGCGAGAACTGCCTCCTGATCTAGATAGAGAAATTCCACGGTTCCCAACGCGCCTCCTCGCGGGTGATCACCCACTCGGCCCATCACTCACTCCGGACAACCCGGTAACCAATCCTAAGCCCGGTGTACCATGTCGCGGAAGCCCAGATATGAGGAATGATTCAGGCTCAGGAGCGTGTACTTGTTTTTCATACGATCGGGCAAACTTACATTTCGCATTTAGGCTGGTATCAAAACCTAAGATTGCTACAATTGCGATTATTCCAGCGAGTACCTATGCCTGGGCGTTTTGCCTTTTCTGATCTTCGCGAGCTCTTTGCCAAGGCTAACGAGGAGAAGTCGGGTGACCGATTGGCGGGCCTTGCCGCGAGTTCGGAAAGCGAACGCGTTGCAGCAAAACGCAAACTCGCCGATCTCACTCTCGCCGAAATTATCCTGCAGCCCTTGATCGACCCCGACGAGGATGACGTCAGCCGTCTTATTTTCGAAACTTTCAACGAGGAAGCCTTTCAATCGATCAAGAGCTTGAGCGTGGGCGAATTTCGCGAGCATATCCTTGATGATGCCACGCGCCCAACAGACCTCAAGCAACTTCAGTGGGCTATTACTCCGGAAATAGCTGCGGCAGTCACCAAAATCATGAGCAACAAAGATTTGGTCCTGGTTTCGGCCAAGATCCGAAATATCACTCAGTGCAAGAACACCATGGGTGAGCCCGGCGTGCTGGGCATCCGTGTTCAACCCAACCATCCGGCCGACGACATCGGCGGCATACTTCTTTCCGCCTTCGAGGGCCTCCTGTAC
>JBEKHP010000052.1:0-17750 GCA_050012235.1 Candidatus Acidiferrales bacterium
CACCGGTTCGCCGTTGCCACGGCGTCTGTGACCGTCCTGCTGCTGATGGCTGGCGCGCTGGTGACCAGCAACGACGCTGCCGACTCGGTGCCCGACTGGCCGCTTGCCTACGGCCGAATTATCCCTCCGCTCGTAGGAGGAATCCGTTACGAATTTGCCCACCGCGTATTTGCCGCCACTGTCAGTATCCTCACGCTGATTCTCGCCTGCTGGCTTGCCCGCAGCGGCACGCGCATAGCTCGCAAACTCGGTTGGACCGCGCTCGGCCTGGTCATCGCGCAAGCTCTTCTTGGCGCTCTGCGCGTCCTCCGCGGACATCCGGCAGTAACGGCGACCATGCACGCTACGCTCGCGCAGATTTTTTTCGTCACCGTGGTCAGCCTCGCTCTCTTAACCAGTTCCTGGTGGCAAAGTGACCTTTCGCTGCTGGACGACCGCGGCTCGCCTCGCCTGCGTCCCCTCTCAACTGTGACTACCGCCGCCATCTTCGTTCAGCTCATCCTGGGCGCAGGCTTTCGTCACGGTGCTTTCGGCATTTTGCCGCACCTCATAGGGTTCGTCGTTGTTACTTTCCTGATCGTCTGGACTTGCCGCGCTGTGCGCAAGCGTTTTGGAGATGTTCGCGACCTTCGTCGCTGGGGAATTCTGCTGCAGGCGTTCCTCGGCACTCAGATTTTGCTGGGCATCGCAGCGTATTGGGCCGTGGTGCAGGCCATGCACGCTGTTCAACCCTCGATGAGCTATGTTGTCATCACGGTAGCGCACGTCCTCGTCGGCGCATTGACACTTGCTTCCAGCGTGGTCTTAACGTTATCTTGCTACCGTTTGATTCGTCCGAAAGCGGTCGTGGCTTTGAGATCGGCGATGGAAACTACACGCACCGGCGGTACGCGACCGGAAAGCTCGAGAGCATAATTTCATGAGCAACGCACGCACAATCGCCGTCAACGCGTTCGAGAAGCCTTGGGCTTATGTCGTGCTCACCAAGCCCGACGTCACCTTCCTGGTTGTGATTACCACCGTCGCAGGCTTCTACCTTGGTTCCACCGGCCCCATGGATTGGGCTCGCCTGATGCAAACGCTCCTCGGCACTTTGCTGGTCGCCGGGGGTACCGCCGCGCTGAATCAGTATGTGGAACGCGACATGGATGCCGTGATGCGCAGAACGGCCGCGCGCCCTCTTCCGGCGGGGACCTTAAAACCGAGCGAAGTCCTGATTTTCGGTGCCGTCACAATCGCCCTTGGCACAGCCTGGTTGGCGATCACAGTGAACGTACTCGCTGCTACGGTCGCATTTGCCACCAGCGTTTCCTACCTTGGCCTCTACACGCCGCTCAAGACCCGTACGACGCTTGCAACCGCCGTAGGAGCCATTCCTGGCGCGCTGCCGCCGCTGATCGGCTGGGCCGCTGCACGGGGCTCGCTTTCCGCGGGCGGCTGGATTCTTTTCGCCATTTTGTTTGTTTGGCAATTCCCGCACTTCATGGCCATCGCCTGGATGTACCGCGAAGATTACGGCCGCGCGGGCATTCAAATGTTGCCGGTGGTGGACCCCAAAGGCGACGCCACGTTTCACGTGATCGTCAGTTTTTCCGCCATCCTGGTGCCGGTAAGCCTGCTGCCTTCGGTAATGGGCATGGCCGGCATTCGTTATTTCTTCGGAGCTTTAGTCCTCGGCATGATTTTGCTTCAAGTTTCGCTGTGGGCCAACCGCACGCGCACCAACGTCCGTGCGAAATGGTTGATGCATGCGACGGTTGTTCACATCCCGCTTCTGCTGGCGTGGATGATTTTCGATAAAATGGGCCGATGACCACAACAACTATGGGAACGGAAGGCACTACACCTAGAGCCAATTGGATTGAGCTTAGTCTCATCTGCGCACTGTTTGTCGCCCTGGCGCTTATCGGCATCGTCTGGGAGATTGCCAGCGGCCTGCTCACCAGCGGAATCGACGGCATCATGTTGCTGGCCATTTGCCTGATGATGGGCGGAATCTTCAGCCTGATGATTCTGATGATGGTGTACCAAGCCGGAGTGCTTCCTTTCTTTCGAGCCAAGCCTGCCGCTCCGGTAGCGCCGAAAGCCGCGGCAGCGACGCCGGCGCCTCCTGCTACCAAGGCTGCCGCTTCCGTCCCCGCGACTTCTCCAGCCGCCGCTCCGCCATTGCAGCCTTCTCATCCACCCGCTGCTGTGGAACCCGGCTATCCTGACCCTCCGCCCGCACCGACGCCAAAACCGGCGGCGAAACCCGCGGCTCCTCCGGCTGCCAAGCCTCAGGATAGTTAGGCGGTGCCTGCCGGCGAAATCGTGCGCACATGACCATCATTCCGCTCTCATCTCTTCCCGCCGTCAACGCCACGCTCAACGGGGTCTGTACTTTTTTTCTCCTTGTTGGATTGGCGTTCATTCGCAACGGAAAAATCCGCTGGCACCGGGCGTCCATGTTGTGCGCGTTTTTCTGCTCCATCACGTTCCTCGGCTTCTACATTTATTTTCACGTGCACGCGGGCCTTATCCGGTTCGGGGGACAAGGCTGGATCCGGCCGGTGTATTTTACGCTTCTGGTTTCGCACACGATTCTCGCGATAACCACGCTGCCGCTCGTGATCATCACCCTCGCCTATGCTTTAAGCGAACGGTTCAGTAGCCATCGCCGCATCGCGCATTGGACCTATCCCATCTGGCTCTACGTTTCGGTCACAGGCGTGATCGTTTATTGGCTCTTGTACATTGCCTACACGCCGATTGGCGCTCCTGCGGTTTCGCAGTTGAGCCTGCCTCTCCTGTACGCGTTGCTGTAAACTGAACGTCGCATGCCGGAAACTCCAAAAACACAAAATTCCTTTGGCGGCCGCTGGGCCCTCGGAATCCTCGCGATCGCGCTGCTGTTCGTGCTGATGCCGTTCTTGTTTTGGAACGCGACCTGGTTCGGGCGCCCCATGAACGATGCACAAGTATCAAAGGCGCTCGCGGACCATTCGCACCCGCGAGACATCCAGCATGCATTGACTCAGCTCGAATCGCGCATCGAAGCTAGCGATCCGTCCGCGCGCAAGTGGTATCCCCAAATCATCCAGCTCGCGGGCGACCCGGTGGACGAAATCCGTGTCACCGACGCGTGGGTCATGGGCCAGGATAATTCGTCTGAAGACTTTCATCGCACGCTTCTGCAGCTGCTCGGCGACCAAAACCCCATGGTCCGGCGCAATGCAGCGCTCTCGCTTGTGCGTTTCAAGGACGATTCGGGCCGCGCGCAAATCGTCGCGATGCTCCGGCCCTTCGAACTGAACTCGCCCTTTGCGGGAAAGCTTGACACTCGGCTGAAGGCCGGAGACGTGGTCAATCCCGGAACGATGGTGGCGCATATCGAATCGTCGGCGGGGAAGAGGGAACTGCGCTCGAATGTTCCGGGCACTCTGGACCGTTGGCTTGCCGCGAACGGGTCAAGCATAACCGTGTCCCAGCCGATTCTTTCGCTCTTTCCGAGCGAGGGCATGGTCTGGGAAGCTCTGCGAGCGCTCTATCTGATCGGGAATGCGGAAGATTCGCCTGACGTAGCGCGTTACGCACGCGGCGTCGATGGAATGTCGCCGCAGATTGCGCAACAGGCTCAGGCTACGCTAACGGCCATTCGCGGGCGGAATCAATCGAACTAATCGGGAGAAGTTTCGGGCGCGCTATTTATACTTCACCACAGCTTGGCCATCCTGAATTTGAATGTCGCTGATGTCCGCCGGCAATTTCAGCTTTTCCCGATTTTCCGGCGACGACATCATTTTGTCCACAGCCGCTTGCAGAGTCGATTGCGGCAGCGGCATCGATCCGAGTTTCCCCGCCACAGGATCAAATTTTATGTAACCGTTATCCGAAGTCAGATGTCCATCGAGCTCGAGCGACAAATCCTTCCCGTGATAATCGAAAATCACGTAGGCCTTCACCAGATCGCCGTCCATATCGACTTTCACGTCCTTCACCGTTGATTGCACTTGCTCCAGAGTCGCTTCGTCGCCACCTGAAAGCACGGCTGCGGGATCGGCTTTGGAAGCCCCTGTGCTGCCGGCTGGTTGGACGCTGTTGCCACCCGCCGCAGGCGGCGCGGCTGGGTTCGAGGCCGGCTGGCCCTCGAGCTGCAAGTTCTGCGCCAAATAAGAGTTCAGTTCGCTGCGATCAAGCTGAACTTGACTGGGCTGGCCGGCAGCTTTGGCCTGGTCTGCGGCTTGGAATTTCTGCTCGGCTCTGGCCGCTGCGGTCGCATCGTAGGGAATATTCGGCGCCGGTGATTTGCGCAAAATGAGAATTAGCGCCAGCACCAGAACACCAAGACTCGACCATTTCAAAAACTGATAAAGTTTCTTATAAATTCCCGGGTCCGGCATGTGACCTCCGCCTGTTACAAGCTTAGCAGTCGAAGACATGCCGGCACTCCGAGCCACGATTTCCGTACCTAATCGACACTTGTCCCGAAGACCAGTTATTAACTACCTTCGGTCGGCTCGCCTTCCGCGGAAACAATGCGCGTAATACAAAATTCCCGCCACCGACTTTGCATCGCGAATTGTCCCCGCGCGTATCCAATCCTCGATCTCGCGCAAACTGAAAATCCGCAGCTCGATTTTCTCGTCTGCCTCGGGGTGCGCCTTGCCCAAGTTCAATCCCTCCGCCAGAAAAATGACCATGTTCTCGCTCACAAATCCAGGCGTGGGGAACAGGTCGAGTAGTTTCCGCATCCGCCGAGCGGTGTAACCGGTCTCTTCCTGCAATTCGCGGCGCGCCCCCACTTCAAAACTTTCGCCAGGGTCTTTGCTTCCAGCCACTAGTTCCCACAGATATTGCCGCACGGAATGCCGGTATTGACGGATCATCAGGATGCGCCCGTCTGCAAACACCGGCAGGACAACTACCGAGCCCGGATGAGTGACGATCTCGCGCGTCGCTTCCACTCCTCCAGGCTCGATCACTCTCTCCCGCCGAACGCCGAAAACGCGTCCTTTGAAGACGATTTTGCTGCTCAGAATTTTTGCCAAAGCTTTTCTCTTAGCCACGAAATCTCCCGCCGCAAAATTTCGGCATGGCCATTCTACCGTGAGACTGTTTCCGCGTCTCGATGAGCGTTTTCTTGCCGCGCCTGTGCCGGTTGCATATACTGGCGCAGCCAATCATGCCCATCAATACAGTCATCGTCGACGACGAGCGGCCCGCGCGAGACGAACTCATCTACCTGCTGAAAGGTTTTCCCGAAATCAACGTAATCGCTCAGGGAAAGAACGGCCTTGAAGCAGTAGCGCTCATCAAGGAACACGAACCCGACCTGGTGTTTCTTGACGTCCAGATGCCCGGTCTCGACGGTTTTGGCGTGATCAAAAAGCTCGTCGAACGCAAACTGCGCATCCCTCAAATTGTTTTCGCCACCGCCTTCGACAATTATGCGATCCAGGCCTTTGAAGTGAACGCGGTTGACTACGTCCTGAAGCCGTTTGACAAATCCCGCATCGCGAAAGCCGTCCAGCGCGCAAAAAAAATGGTGGAAGCTCACTCATCGCCGGTGGAGAGACTTGAGAATCTCGTAGGGCAGTTGTCCGCTCCGCCGCCAAAATCTTCGCAGCCCGCAAAGCTGCTGGTGAAATCGCAGGCGCGCATGTTCCTGGTGGACGCCGAAGACATGATTTACGCTGCGATCCAGGACGGAACCATCACTATTTTCGCTCGCGATTTCGAAGGCGTCTCAAACTATCGCACGCTTGAAGATCTGGGCGACTCGCTCGATTCCGATCGCTTTTGGCGTCCGCACCGCTCTTATCTCGTAAATATCAATCACATCAAGGAAGTTGTGCCATGGTTCAAGTCAAGTTACATGCTGAAAATGAACGACAAGCGCGCCAGCGAAATTCCCGTTTCACGCGCTCAGACGAAACGCCTTCGCGAGCTGTTGAAGCTATAGGAGGGCCGTTCAGTGAGACTCTTGATTTTATCTTTGCCGATTGGAATGCCTCGGCGCAAAATGTTGCCCTTCAAACTGCTCGCACTGTTTCTTTTTGCGTGCACTTTCGCGTCTCTTTCATTCGCGCAAGCGCCAGGTGGTTCGATCATCGGCACAGTTACCGAAAAGCATGCGGGACCCCTGGCAGGAGCGCGCGTAAGCGTGTCGAATGTTCAGACTGGTTCTTCGATCAGCGTGTCAACCGACGTGAACGGCCAGTTCACCGCTGAAAACTTGCCGGCAGGCGCCTACAAGGTGAGCATTTCAGCCAACGCCCTTGTAACGCAAGAGGTCAAGGTGGACGTCAAAGTCGGCCATAAATCGAAAGTGAGCGTCACCTTGAAGCCCCCTCCGCCTCCCGTGCCCCCTCCGCCCCCGAAATGAACCCAATCGAGTTCATCCGCAATACAATTGCATGACACATTTCGCGCGCAGCATTTCAGTGTGCCGCGCGGTTGTGCTAGCATCACCTCGACACTTTTTCCATGGATTTTTCATTCAGCAGCGACCAAATTCTGATCCGCGACACCGTCCGCAAATTTATGGAGACGGAAATGCGACCCATTCTTCGCGAATACGAGCGCGAGGGGAAATTTCCCGCGGAGCAGATTCGCAAGCTCGGCGAACTCGGCTGCTGCGGCATGCTCGTGCCCGAAGAGTGGGGCGGTGCTGGAACCGACACGATCAGCTACGTCCTGATGCTCGAAGAAGTGGCGCGAGTTTGCGCGTCAACAGCCGTCGCACTTAGCGTCACAAGTTCCGTGGTAGGCGTGCCTGTCTGGAAATTTGGCAGCGAAGCGCAAAAGAAAAAATATCTCACGCGCCTTTCACGCGGAGAAATTCTGGGCGCGTTTTGCCTCACCGAGCCGCAGGCTGGTTCGGACGCCGCCGGAATACAAACCCGCGCGGTGCGCGACGGCGACTCTTACGTTTTGAACGGCACCAAGGCCTGGGTCAGCAACGGCGGCGTGTCCGGCGTGTATCTGGTTTTCGCCAAAACCGACCCGGATGCGGGCGCCCGCGGAGTCACTGCATTTCTGGTCGAGCCGAACTTTCCTGGATTTCGCATCAGCCGCTACGAAGAAAAAATGGGCTTGCATCTTTCGCGTTCGGCCGAAATCGTTTTTGATAATTGCCGCGTTTCGGCAGAAAATCGCCTGGGTGAAGAAGGTCAGGGGCTGAGGATTGCTCTCGAATCGCTCGACGGCGGCCGCGTGGGCATCGCCGCTCAATCGCTCGGACTGGCCCAAGCGGCCCTGGAGTCCGCCGTGCGTTACGCCAAGCAGCGCCGCACCTTTGGAAAACCCATCGCGGAATACCAAGCCATCCAGTGGATGCTCGCGGACATGCAAACCGAGATCGAAGCTGCTCGCGCGCTCACGCACTACGCCGCCTCTATGCGCGATAAGGAATCGAGCGAACCCGGCTCTCGCCGCCTTGGTTCGTCTGCATCGCGCGCCAAGCTGTACGCCAGCGAGATGGCCAATCGCGTAGCGTATCGCGCCGTGCAGATTCACGGCAGCGTGGGTTATTCGCGCGAAACGGACGTTGAGCGCTATTACCGAGATGCGCGCGTGCTTACTATTTACGAAGGCACCAGCGAGATGCAGCGCATCGTGATCGCGCGCGATTTGTTGCGCAACGCGCCCGCTCGCGCCGGATCTCGCGCCGCAGGAGCTCACCAGGTTGGCTAATCTCAAGAAACGAGTTCTTAGCGGCATGCGCCCCACCGGCCGTCTCCATCTCGGCCATTTTTTCGGCGCCCTCTCAAACTGGTTAAAACTTCAGGACGAATACGAATGTTTTTTCTTCGTCGCCGATTGGCACGCTCTCACTACGCATTACGAAGACACTTCGTCTATCGCCGAAAATACTCTGCAGGTCGCGATGGATTGGCTCGCGGTCGGCCTTGATCCCGCGAAGTCCACACTGTTCGTCCAATCGCAGATCCTCGAACACGCCGAGCTGCACGTCCTGCTTTCCATGATCACGCCCCTAAGCTGGCTCGAGCGCGTCCCAACCTACAAAGAGCAAATCGAAAATCTCAAGGACCGCGACCTCGGCACCTACGGCTTCCTCGGCTACCCGCTCCTGCAATCCGCCGACATCGTCATGTATGGCGAGCCAAACCAAGAATTGCTCGTCCCCGTGGGCGAAGACCAAGCCCCTCACGTCGAACTCACGCGCGAAATAGTCCGCCGATTCAACCATCAATTCGGCTTCGGCATCTCATCGGAACTCAATACGGCAGAACATCGAAAGACACGCCTCGAAATTAACCGCGTCGTACACACAGGCGCCTTCGTGGACGCGCCGGTCATGCCGGACTATGCGTGGCGGGAGTGGACAGCGCAATTGAAGAAGATTACGCAAGAAACTGGTTTTGAGAACGCGACTCAAGAACTTCCTCCAGCGGTTAGAAAGTTCTACTCGTTGGAGAAGGTTCTTGTCGAGCCCGGGTACGTTCCTACAGAAACGCCGCGCCTTCCCGGGCTCGACGGCCGCCGCATGGCGAAAAGCTACGGAAACGCCATCTGGCTGAGCGATCCTCCCGCCGAGATTCGCACCAAAGTTCTAAAACACATGATGACCGACCCGCAGCGTGTCCGCCGCACGGATCCAGGCCGGCCGGAAGTCTGCCCCGTGTTTGCCTATCACAAATTATTCTCGCCCGCCGATACGATCGCCTGGGCCGACCAAGGCTGCCGCACCGCAGGCATCGGCTGCGTGGAATGCAAGAACGCCATGGCCGATAATCTCGTCAAATGGATCGAGCCGATTCAGGCACGCCGCAAAGAATTTGAAGCGCATCCGCAGCGGGTTTGGGATATCCTCGATGCCGGATCGGACCAGGCGCGCAAAGCCGCCAAGCGCACCATGAAGCGCGTGCGCAACGCAATCTTCAAATGGGAAGATGCGCGAAGGCCTTCCGGGGCAGCAGGGAACGCGCCGGGCAGTAGTTAAGGAGCGCTGTCATCCCGAGCGCAGAGAGGGATCTGCTTTTATCTTTAAGTTTCGACCGAGGCAGGTGGAATGGCGTCACCCTATCGCATTAATTTGCCGGTTTACGAAGGCCCGCTCGATCTTCTGCTCGATTTAATTCGCAAGCAGGAGATGGACATCCACAATATCCCCATCGCAAAAGTCACCGAGCAATATCTCGACTACCTTCACCAGCTCGAAAAGCTCGACGTCAACGTCTCCGCCGATTTCATTTACATGGCCGCTTCGCTGATCCACATTAAGTCTAAAATGCTTCTGCCTCCCGATCCGCTCGCCGGGCCGGAAGAACAGGACCCGCGCGACGAACTCGTGCACCGCCTACTCGAGCACGAAAAATTCAAAAATGCGGCGCAGCTTCTGTACCAGAAACAACAAGTCGAGGATCACGTCTGGTCGCATCCCGACCGCTCGTTGTACGCCGGCGACGAAGTTCAGGGCGAATTGGTCATTTCGCTCGTGGACTTGGTGAAAACATTCCAGCAAATCCTCGAACGCAAAAAAGACATCAAGAAATTCGAGCTGCATCATGAAACCGTAACCATCGCACAAATGATGGACCGCCTGCGCCAGCGCTTGACCGGAAACGAGGAGCCGATTTCGCTGATCGATTTCTTCGAAACCTGCGAAACGCGCAACGCGATGATCGTTGCCTTGCTCGCCGTCCTGGAAATGGTGCGCATGCAAGCCGTCATCCTGGTGCAGTCCGAGCTTTTCTCCGATATTCGTTTGCGCAAACACAAAATGTTCGACGCCGTATTCGCCGGACCCGATGCCATGTCGCAAATCGAGGAGCAATATCTGTGACCATGACGCCGCAAGAACTTCAAGCCTCGCTCGAAGCCATCATTTACGCAGCCGACGAGCCTGCTACGCTTGACCAGATCGCCAAAGCGCTCGCAGTGGAAAAATCCGAGGCTCGCGCCGGTCTCGACCTGCTCGTCGCCGCATACCAGACCGACGATCGCGGGATCGAAGTGCGCAAAGTCGCCGGCGGCTGGAAGTTTTATACCAAAGCGCAGCATCACGACGTCGTCCGGAAATTCATCAAGAGTTTGCAGCCGCCTCTGCGGCTCACCATGCCTGCGCTCGAAACTCTGGCAGTGATCGCCTACAAGCAGCCGGCCACGATTCCTGAAATCAACGAAATTCGCGGCGTGAATGTTGGTGGAGTGATCAAGACCCTTCTGGAAAAGCGCCTGATTACGACCGCTGGCCGCAAAGAAGTGATCGGCAGGCCGATTCTTTATCGCACTTCGAAGCAATTCCTAATGCGCTTCGGCCTCTTCGATTTGGACGAGCTTCCCAGCTTGAAGGAATTCGAAGCTCTGGCACACGGCACCGAGCGTTCCGCGGACGAAACCGACAGCGCGCGCGCAGCGGTGGCATCCGCCGGTAAAGGTTCGTCCGAGCAGGGAACCTAACTCGAAAAATGTAATTTCGCGTTCCGTGCTAATCTGTACTGTCGGTTCACGTCCGAACTTCATGCTCGAAAGACTCCAGAAAATTATCGCGCGCGCAGGAATTGCCTCCAGGCGGCATGCGGAGGAGCTCATCTCTTCCGGAATGGTTACCGTCAACGGGCGTACCGTGACCGAGATGGGAACGAAGGCGGACGAGTCGCGCGACCATATCAAAGTAAATGGAAGGCTACTGCGTCCGGAAAAAGAGCGAATTTATCTTTTGTTGAACAAGCCTCCGGAAATTGTTTCCACTATGAGCGACCCCGAAGGGCGCCGCGCGCTTAGCGATCTGCTGCATGGCGTTACCCAGCGCGTATTTCCCGTTGGCCGGCTCGAATATCACGCTATGGGCCTCGTTTTCCTGACCAACGATGGAGATCTGGCAAATTTGATGCTGAAGGCGAATTTGCCGCAAACCTATAGTCTGAAGCTGAAAACTCTGCTGACTTTTGAAGAAATCGAAAACCTTGCCCGCGTCACGGGCGCGCATATCGTGCGCATCAAGGGCAAGGATGCTCCCTGGTATGAGGTGACTCTTTCCGAGACGCGAAGCGACGCTCTGCGCAACCGTCTTTTTCAGACCGGACATCCCGTCGAAAAAACTAAACGCGTTGCTATCGGGAATCTCGCGCTCGAATCGCTCGCTCCCGGGCACCACCGCGCGCTCTCGGAAGCCGAAGTGGCTACGCTACTGCGCTCGGTGCAGCCGAAGCCTGGCGTCATAACACCTCGGCGCATGCGCGTAAAGCGACGCCCTTTTACGCCGAAACCAAAACCTTCTCGCAAAACCAAAAAAACGGTTGTAGGGGCACAGCATGTTCTGCCCGCTGCGCCGGGGGCCGGCAGTAACGGGACAAAGAATTATTCGCCGTCACAGCATCGCCTCGCCTCTAAGCCGCAGACAACCACGCGACCGCCGCGAAATCGCACGGAACGGCGCCCGCACGGCAAACATCCGAGGCAGGGCTTTTCTTCGCGGCCCGAGAAATATAGTTGAGGCCCGCCCACGCATGACCGATTTCACGCACGAACTCGTTCCGCCGTACATACGCGAACTTGCGCCTTACGTGCCTGGAAAACCAATCGAGGAGGTTGAGCGCGAATTGAACATGCACGCTATCAAACTCGCGTCCAACGAAAATCCGCTCGGCCCTTCGCCGCTTGCGGTGGAAGCTGCGCGAAAAGCGCTCGCCGCTTCGAATCGCTATCCGGACGGCAGCGGATTCTACCTGCGCGAAGCGCTGGCGAAAAAACACGCCATTCCGGCGGAAAATATAATCCTCGGCGGCGGCTCGACGGAATTGATCGATCTCTCCGCGCGCATGGCGTTGGTTCCGGGAGATTGTGGAGTCACCTCGTACGGATCCTTTCCGCTTTATTACATCGCGATTCGCGCAACCGGCGCCAGCTATCTCGACGTCCCCATGCGCGATTATCATTTCGACTTGGAAGCAATCGCCCGCGATTTGCCCGAAGAGACCAAGCTTATTTTTCTGGCCAATCCCAATAATCCCACCGGCACAATGTTCAGCGCGGATAATTTGGATTCTTTTCTCGCGCGAATTCCGGAGCACGTTCTCGTCGTGCTCGACGAGGCCTACTGCGATTACGTTGACGATCCTAACTATTCCCGCTCGATAGAGGTCGTTCGCGGCGGCCGCCATCTTCTGGTGTTGCGCACCTTTTCCAAGGTGTATGGCTTGGCAGGACTCCGCATTGGTTACGGCATTGGCCCCGCAGCGCTCCTCGCGGAAATGAACAAGATTCGCGGCCCGTTCAACACTTCGGTCGTGGCTCAAGCCGCGGCTTTGGCTGCTTTGCACGATGCCGAGCACGTGCGCCGGTCCGTCGAATCCAACCGCGCAGGAGTCGCGCAGTTAGCAGCCGGTCTGCACAGCTTGAAGATTAAATTCGTACCTTCGGTGGCGAACTTCATTCTCATAATATTTGGAATGGACACTGAGCCGCTCGTGGAGGAATTGCTGAAGCTCGGCGTGATTGTGCGGCCCATGCGCTGGATGGGATTTCCCACCGCGATCCGCGTGACGGTGGGCACTCACGAGGAGAACGAGAAATTCCTGCACGCGCTTGCACAGGCGCACGCGTCCCTGCCGCTCAAGTCGGCAGCCCACGCAAGAACAATCATTGAGGGAGACACTCAGGGAATTTAATGGCTGACTCCGCGGATAAGCCTGATCCCGCTTTTAATCCAGCTAACGAGCTCGCCAGCCTCTCCGAGTCTGACGCCATCACGCAAGTCCTCAAGTCCGGCAAAACGATAGCTGTCGTGGGACTTTCCAGCCAATGCATGAGACCGAGTTACGGCGTGGCTCAGTATCTGCAATCTGCCGGCTACCGGATCATTCCGGTAAACCCGAACGAGACCGAAGTGCTCGGCGAAAAAAGCTACGCGCGGCTGCACGATGTCCCTGTGCCCATTGATATCGTGGACATATTTCGGCGCTCGCAATTCGTGCCGGAAATCGTCGATGCGGCTATTCAGATCGGCGCGCGCTGCGTCTGGATGCAGGAAGGCGTGCTACACGTGGAGGCTGCCGAACGGGCCAGGCGCGCCGGAATCTTCGTGGTCATGGACAAGTGCACCTTGAAGGAACACGCCAAGCGAGCCCGCGAACTACAGCGGCGGACAAAATCTTCCTAATTCAAACCGTAAACCAAGAGATCTCGTTTTCCAGGTACCGTAACGGCAACAAATCGCCCGTCCGGTGAAATTTGGTAGTCGTGAAATTCAAGATCGTGCAAGAGGGGCTCGAATTGGCCGTCATACAGACCCACCCAGGTCAACCTCGCGGATTTTAGGGGATCGCCGCGCTTCAGCAAGACTCGTTTCTCATCATGGGCCCATTGAAACTGGCCGATGGCGACCTTCACCTGTACCGGCTTGCCTCCCGGCTGGGTCATATCGCGGACTTCGAGTGTGTCGCCGTCGCGAAAATATCCGACTTTTTGCGCGGACGGTGAAAGCGCAAAGTCGCCCGCATATTCGTCAACCGGCATGATGGCCGTCCGAGTTTCCTTCACCAGGTCCAACTGCACGAGCATGGGAGAGCTCAAGACCTTCATGCTTTCCTCAATCGCAAACGCGCGGTTGTTCTTGGTATCCCACGCCAGAGCTGCAAATGTATGCCCCTGGAAAAGAGGTTTGCTTTTTCCGTCGTCGGGGCGCAGCGAATTCAGCTCGTAGAAATCTCCGCCGGTCTTCGTGACGTACACGAGCGTAGCACCGTCGGCGAGCCATGCGGCGTTGTAGCCGTCGTTAAGCAATCCGTCCTTCATTCCTTGAATGGGGATCTGATGGCCTTCGGCGTCCATCAGATAAACGCCAACGACTCCGCGCACGGTCTGCGGTTCGTCCAGTTGCTGATCCACGGTTCCTTTCGGCTGGGTCATTTCCCCGGTTTGCATCATCACGGCGATGCGGCGGCCGTCCGGCGACCAGGCGAACGATTGCACTTGATAACTCAGCAAAGGATCGGCGAAAAGCTTTTCTCCGTCAGCGATCTTTTTCTGTTTGCCATCGGCGGACGAGATCCACAAATCGTCGCGCTCCAGCCGGACCTTCTTCACCTTGCGGATATGCTGAACGGAATAGACGATGCGATTGTCAGGCGCGATGGCGAACGACTGGACGTCTTCGTCAACCTTGACTAGTGATTTTCCTTGCGCGCGGGAAAGCAGCGGGAAACACAATGCGAGCGCCAGCACCACCAGCATCGGCGGCAGAATTCTCTTGCCCTGAAGCGCGCCGCAGTTTGTTTGTTCGGTCATGAAAGTTCCTGAGTATCTCGAGGCTTGCTCTTAATGCGCCGGATCTCTTCAAGCCTCTGCTGGATGCGCGCTTCAAATCCCTGATCGGTGGGGTGGTAGTACACGCGATCAGCGAGACTCTGCGGCAGGCAAGTCATATCCGTAACTTTTTCTTCGGCGTTGTGCGCGTACTGATAGCCTTTGCCGTAGCCGATGTGTTTCATCAAGCCGGTGACGGCGTTGCGCAGGTGCAACGGCACAGGCTCAGCCATGGTTTTTTGCAGATCCTCTTGAACGTCGCCATAAGCGGTATACACCGCATTTGATTTTGGAGCGAGCGCCAGATACACGGCCGCTTGCGCCAGCGCAAGGTTGCCTTCCGGCGGGCCAAGAAACTCGAACGCCTGCATCGCGGCCAGCGCTACTTGAACGGCGTGAGGCTCTGCCAGTCCAATATCTTCATTGGCCATGCGAACCAGACGTCGCGCGACGTACAGTGGATCTTCGCCGGATTCGAGCATGCGTGCCAGCCAGTAAAGAGACGCATCGGCGTCTGAATTTCGGACTGACTTATGAAGCGCCGAAATCAGGTTGAAATGCTCTTCGCCGGATTTGTCATAGGGGAGAAGCTTTTTCTGCAAAACATCTTCGAGGCGCGCCTGCGATAAAACGCGGCGCGAATCTGCGTCCGGAGTTGTGCCCATCACCAGCGCTTCGAGCGTGTTATATGCCGAGCGTGCGTCGCCGTTGGCGAGCACCGCAATCCGGTCAAGAATATCGCCCCCCGCTTCCACTTGTTCTTTGCCCAGGCCGCGAATAGGATCGGCAAGCGCGCGGCGCAGCAGTCCCACGATCTGGTCCTTCGTGAGCGCGCGCATCACGTAAACGCGCATTCGCGAAAGCAGCGGTGCGATTACTTCAAACGAAGGGTTCTCGGTGGTCGCGCCAATCAGCAGGATGTTGCCGGCTTCGACGTGCGGGAGAAAAGCGTCCTGCTGCGCGCGGTTGAAGCGATGCACTTCGTCCACGAAAACAATCGTGCGCGTTCCGTAGCGGCGAGCGCCTTCCGCTTTGGCCATCACTTCTTTGATTTCCTTGATGCCGGCGAGCACCGCGCTGAAGGGAACGAACTCCGACCGCGTGCTCTTGGCAATGATTCGCGCCAGGGTGGTTTTCCCGCAGCCTGGAGGACCCCAGAGCAGCATCGAACTCAGATCATCGCGCTCGATTTGGATGCGAAGCGGTTTACCTGGACCCGAAAGCTCTTCTTGGCCGATGAATTCGTCCAAAGTTCGCGGACGCATGCGATCTGCGAGCGGACGCCCGGCTTGGGATTCTGCTTCGGGTTCGACAGTTTGAAAGAGGCCCATGCGATTTATGCGCCGCTCCGCTGCCGCGCTGCTTCGAACAAAATTACCGACGCAGCTACGCCCGCGTTGAGCGACTCCACATCGTCGTTCATCGCGATAGAGATCCAATCATCGGCGGCGTGTTCCACTTCGCTTGGCAAGCCTGCGCCTTCGTTGCCGATAAAAATTGCGCACCCGCCTCGCAAGTCAGGGATTGGCGTGCCCGCTTTTCTTGTCGTAGCAGGGGCGTGGGGTCTCGACCCGGCGGCCAGAATTCTTACTCCTGCTACGCGCAATTGTGCCAGCAGAATCGGAATCGCCATGCCTCGCAGGAGCGGTACGCGCAACGCGGAACCCGCCGATGCCCGCAAAGCCTTCGGTGACCACGGATCGGCCGCGCCTCGTGTAGCGACAACTCCGGAAGCTCCGAAGGCTTCGGCCGAACGCAGGATCGTGCCCACATTGCCGGGGTCTTGAACCGCGGCTATCACCATGACGAGCGGTGAATCGCCGCGATATGCGCCGGAGAAATTTGCACGGCCGCGCATTACGTCATCAAAAGTCCATTCGTGCTGGCGAAACAGAGCCGCAACGCCCTGCGGCGCTTCAGTCCCTGCGACGCTTTCAAACAGCTTGTCGGAGGTGCGGAAAATTCGCGAGCGCGGTACGCCGGAGTCGCTCTCGCTGGCTGCCTGAAGTATGCGTTCCAGGTGGCGCTCGCCGGTTTCACTCACCAACAAAGCTTCCGTTTCAAGCCCCGAGCGAACCCCTTCTTCCACGAGCTTCGGTCCTTCGGCGGCAATCGGCTCGCCTTCGGCTGGACCCGTGCCACGCAGGGCGGCTCGAAATTGCTTCAACCACTTATTGTCGCGGCTGGTGATGCTGTCGGCGTTGCCAACGTGAACGCTGGCGGTGGATTGATTCGATTGCGAGCGGACAGGAGCGCTTTCTGGCGCAGCTTGTGCTCTCTTGTCGGAACGGAACTGTGGCGCCATGCAATAAGCGTAACAAACGGCTGAGCTTGCGTAAACCTGCGGAGATGCGGTGGCTAGTGGCCCTTCCTTCGTCAGGGCAAGCGAGAGTCTAGTGGCTAGCGGAAGACGCGACCCGTGTCCCGCGGTCCGTGTTCCGTGAAGCATCCGACAACGCCCCAATTTTGTGGTCTTGCAAAAGTTGATTTTTTGGCGATTTGAGCAGAGCGGCGTTGTTTGTTTTCTGCGAGTTGCAAGGCGTTCTACTTCCTGAATTTGGCGATTTAATCTTGCGGAATTTGTGAAGAGCGGGGCGCGAAATGATGAAGACATTTCGCCGAAAACAATCTGAGGAGCGACATTCGGGCGAGTGAGCGGACGAAGAGCGTCTGCCCGCCTTGCACTGCCTACTGCGCCGACATTTTCTATCCTCGACATAGCACCTTTTCCAGCCTACCACACGATGCAAATGCGAATTCGTGTGAGCATTTTGTAAATCTTTTCGGGAGTGGTGGTTGCAGAAGAAATTCCGGACTGGGAAACTGCGATTTTTGGCCCCCGCAGAAGGAATATTCGGTGGCGAACTCCCACAATTCAAAAGGATTGCGGCGTCTCCAGGTTCAAGCCCTGGCGTGTTGAAGGGCAGTTTCAGAGTATTCACCAGGGCTTACGAGCTTGTATGACACGCGCGAATTCGGTCCCTCAGCGGCTAAAGCCGCACTGATTTCGCGCCATTTACGGCACGACTAAAGTCGTGCCCTGACGAAAATCTTTGCGTCATTTGCGGCGCGACTACCCATCGCAGACTCAGAGTGAAATGTCGTGCCCTGACGAAAATTGGAGTTGCGACACAGACTCGCTGATATAGTTTTGGAGTGGCGGCTTGGGACGGGTCTCAATCATGGAAAAATTGCGTTGCAACTCGGTAGCCGACGCGAGCATCTCCAGAGAACCGTGCAGGAGGCGAGATGAGCAAGGTAAGAGTTCTGGTGGGCACACACAAAGGCGCGTTCATCCTGACAGCGGACGGCAAGCGCGAACGCTGGGACGTGAGCGGCCCACACTTCGCGGGATGGGAGATCTTCCACCTGAAGGGGTCGCCTGCGGATCCGAATCGGATATATGTCTCGCAGTCGAGCGGCTGGTCCGGACAGATCATTCAACGCTCCGACGACGGCGGCAAAACGTGGGAGGTAGCGGGCAACAAGTTTGCGTACGA
>JBEKHP010000053.1:0-8855 GCA_050012235.1 Candidatus Acidiferrales bacterium
GACGCTTCAGGTCGAGCTGGCCGAGGAGCTCCGCTTCCTCGGCATTCGCAGGCTTCAACAGTTCGCTTGCTTTCACTAGGATTCACTCGAAGGAGACAGCCAGAAAAACTAGCACACGCAGCCGACACACGCAAGGCAACCTAAGACGGAAAGCTAGAAGAAGTGGTGATGAAGCAAAGCGCCTGACAATCCAGTCGATGCCGGTTCGAAGATAGAAGTGTAAATCAGGACCAGCGTCAGGATGATCATGATGATGCTGGCGGTCCAGGCGACTACGTTGAAGCCCCACGAGTTCGTATGCTCGCCCATCAAATCGCGGCGATTGATCAGTATCAAAATAAAAATCAGGACGATGGGCAGCCAGATGCCGTTCCCCACCTGCGAATAAATCAGGATTTTCCACAGCGGCGCCTTGGGGAACAGAACAATACCCGCGCCGACCACAATGAGTGTCGTATAGAGCGAATAAAATGCCGGAGCTTCTTTGAACTTGCGATCGATCCCGGCTTCAAAGCCCAAGCCTTCGCAAATAACGTGCGCCGTCGAAAGCGGCAAAATCGAGGCCGCGAACAGAGACGCATTCAGAAGCCCGAAGGCGAAAAGTCCTCCGGCCCACTTCCCTGCCAGCGGCACTAGAGCTTGGGCTGCGTCTTTGGCGCTGGAGATGCTCGTCAGGCCATGCACGTTCAACGTAGCCGCGCAGCACACGATAATAAAAAAGACGATTACCATGCAGGAGATGCTGCCTACCAGCACGTCCATGCGCGCATGCTTGTACTGCCGCGGGCCCACACGTTTTTCCACGAAGCCGGCCTGAAGATAGAAAAACTGCCACGGAGCTATGGTCGTCCCCACCAATCCAGTCAGCATCAAGAGGTAAGGAGCGTTCATGTGGAGCGAGGGCACCACAAGTTCGTGCGCCGCGTACAGCCAATCCGGTTTCGCCAAAAATGCCGACAGCACGTAAGAAAGATAAAAGCCGCACGCCACGAGAAATATTTTTTCCACCATGCGATAGCTTCCGTAAACCACAAGCAGCCACACGGCAATCGCCGCCAGGGGGACGGAAATATATCGGCTAACGTGCATCACTTCCGACGCTTCCGCCACGCCCGAAAATTCGGCCACCGTATTGAAGAGGTCCACAAACAACGCCGCAACCATCACGAAAAATGTAGACCGGAATCCGAACTCCTCGCGAATCAGATCGGAGAGGCCTTTTCCCGTGACCACGCCCATGCGCGCGCACATTTCCTCGCTGACGTACAGCGCGATAGTCATCGGAATCAGCGACCACAGAAGGGTGTAGCCGAATTGCGCGCCGGCTTGTGAGTAAGTGCTGATCCCGCCCGCGTCGTTGTCCACGTTCGAAGTGATGAGTCCCGGGCCCACCACCGCTAGAAACAGGGCAATACGTTTGCGCCAGAAGTGCGAGCGGCGGCTAAAATCCGTGCCGCGTTTCTTCCACGCTCCCCACGCGTTCGTCAAGCTGTCCCGAGTGCTCATCGCTTCGTCTCTAACGCTCCGCCTCGCCGCTCTATTTTTAGACTTTTGCTTGCAGCCTGCTCACCACGTCGTCCACTGTAATTGCGCCGATGGGATGTTTCTGATCGTTAACCACAGTGAGGCTCCGCAAATTGTATTTGTCGAACAGTTCGAAGACTTCTTTCTCTTTTGTGTCCGGCGCGACAAAAAGGAGCGGCTCGAAAATCAGCTCAACCATGCGCTGTTCGGCTTCCGCCAGCAGCAGCCTGCCGACCGGAACCGTCCCGGCAAGCGCGGAATCGCGATTGATCAGCACCACATTGTCCACCTGATCGATGCCGATTTCGTGGAAGCGAATATAATCCACCACTTCTCCGCGCGTGGCATCTTCGCCCACTACGATCATTTCCGTGGTCATCATTCCGCCCGCCGAATCTTCGCCGAACTTCATCAATTGTTCGACGGCGTTCGCTTCGCGATGTTCCATTTCGTGCAAGAGCTCTTTGGATTTGTGCGGCTCCAGGCTCGCGATCAGGTCGGCGGCCTCGTCCGGATTCATTTCCTCCATGATGTCCGCGGCGCGTTCCGGATCGAGTTTCTCCACCACTTGCGTTTGCAGCCGCTTGTCGAGTTCGGCGATGGTCTCCGCCGCGCTTTCTTCATCCAGAGACGCGATAATCGTCTGCCGCTCGTCGGGAGACAGCTGTTCCATAATGTCCGCCAGGTCCGCCGGATGCATCGCAGCCAGCTTCTCGCTCGATAAGCGCAACTTCACGCGGCGCAGCGGGTCCGGCTCGACGATGTTGACGAACTCCCACTGAATTTTTCGCGGCGGCAGTTTGGCTTGGATCCTTCGAATGGCCATGGGCGGAACAATTCCCTGCAACAGCCGTCGCACCGCGCCGGCCAGTCCCACGTCGACCTGCGTGATCCGCAGCTCGGTGTTTCCATTGGTTTGGCTGTCCGCCAGATCGATATCGTTCACGCGTACCACTTTGCGTCCGTTCGTATCGATGATTTGCTGGTCCAGCAAATCTTTTCCCATCGCCAGATAGCTTTCGTTCGGCTGGTACAGATCAAGATGCGATTCATCAGTGGTAAGCGCGATGCGCCCGGGACTGATTATGCCGATCTGGTCGTAGCGCGCGATCAGCGGCCGGTATTGTCCGCGGCCAAGGAGAAGCTTGGACACACGGTTAGGCTGATCGCCCGGCTCGACGAACATTTCCTTAACTCGACCCACAAAATTGCCGTGCGAGTCGTAGGCTTCGGCCCCCAGCAGTTCAGTTGCGTGAAGCATAGTCGCTCCTTCAGCAGCTTCCGTCTTCGCCGATTGCAAATGTAAGACTGCGGCGCAATAGCAAAAAAAAATGCCCGAAGCCAGCTTTCCGACCGGCTTCGGGCACAGAGAAAATCCCCTAAGCTAGTTTAGGCCTGGCTTCGCCTTCCTGTTCGTGCGAGCGGCGGATCGCGCAAACACATCCGCACCAGAGACGCGGCGAGTCCGGTGCGCGATCAAAAGCTGGAGCAACCTGCAACTCGACCGCTCCCGGTTTGGGACCCCGACAAGGCCGCTATTCCATGGCTCCGAATTGGACTGCAGCGCTTCCATTTCAGTGCGCGTGTGCTCGTTTCGACTAGTAAATGCAGACGATAACTTTGTCAAGCAAAGAGTGAAGTTTTAGCGAGATTTTTGCGATTTGAACACCATATTTCGAGGCTTGCGCTTGGCGCGGCGGCAGTCCGCGACATAGAGATCCCAATATGTGGCGCGGATGTGCTCCTTCGGAACAAATCCGAGCGCCCGGGCGGTTCGTCGAATGGCAGATGGGGCGCCTTCCAGCTCAAGAAAATTGCCCACCGGCGTTTCGTCCAGGTCCAGATGGAGACCGCCCAGCCGGAAGCTGGTGCGATACTTTTCGTATCGAAAACCCGCGCGAAAGCCGAGCTCTCCAAGCACCCGAGGCCACCGCAGTCGCTTTTCGACCGCGACTTCGCTCTCGAGCCGCTCTTTGAATGGCATTTTCTTCGGGGAGCTTAATCGCCCGCTGGAAGGGGGCGCCTTGGCCGTCAAAATGATCGTTCGCGGGCCGCCGCGCGAGCCGTTGCCGGGAGCCGGAGTCTGAATACGCAGCCGCAACAAGCGTCCGTGTCGCCAGAAGCTGGAATCGCGCGTATCAAACAGCGTGTTCTGTTCGTGCACTCGACCGCGCGGCACCGCGCCAAGCTTGCTCAGCCGCCCAAGAATTTCGCGTAGGTCCGTAATGCGTAGCTTGATTTCAATTTCGCGCTTGGTATTTATTTTTGCGGCCACGCCTAAGTATAAGCGCTCTTTAGTTGTTTATTCCCATTTGCGTCAGGAAATACGCGTAATCAAAAGCGGTTTCATGCAGCCGATCGTAACGCCCCGACGCGCCGCCGTGCCCGGCGGGGCTCATATTCGTTTTCAGAATCAGAGTATTGTGGTCGGTCCGCAGAGCGCGCATCTTGGCTACATACTTGGCCGGCTCCCAGTACATCACCTGGCTGTCGTTGAAGGAAGTCCTCACCAGCATGTTGGGATAGGCCTTCGCCTCGATGTTGTCGTAGGGCGAATAGGTCAGCATGTAATCGAATGCCGGCTTTTCCTTGGGGTTGCCCCACTCCTCGAATTCGCCGACGGTCAGAGGCAAAGTTTCATCCAACATCGTATTCATCACGTCCACAAACGGAACTCCGACCAAAGCCGCATGGAACAAATCCGGCCGCATATTCAGCACCGCGCCCATCAACAGGCCGCCGGCGCTTCGTCCTTCGATCACCAAACGATCCTTCGAGCCGTATCCCTGGGCCAGAAGGTATTCGGCGGAAGCAATGAAATCGGTAAAAGTGTTTTTCTTGTGCATCATGCGGCCGTCATCGTGCCAAGCCTTCCCCATTTCTCCGCCGCCTCGAATATGCGCTACTGCCACAACCACGCCGCGATCGACCATGCTGAAGATGTTGGAGTTGAATCTGATATCCATTGACGCCCCGTAAGAACCGTAGCCGTAAAGATAAATGGGCCCCTTGCCGTCCATACTGGCGCTCTTCAGATGCACCACCGAAATCGGTATCTTCACCCCGTCGGACGCCGTCGCATAAATCTGCTCCACCTGATATCGCGTGCGGTCATAGCCGCCGGGTACTTCCTGCCGCTTCAGCAAAGTGGAAGTTCCGCCCGGCATGTCGTACTCAAAGATCGATTGCGGTGTAATAAAAGATTGGTAGCTATACCGAAACTTGGTGGTGTCATATTCACGATTGGCGTAGGGAGAGCACACATACGCGGGCTCCGGAAATTCGATGCGCCGCGACTTCCCGCTTTGAAGGTCGGTGACGCGAATCTGCGGCAACCCCTTCTCCCGTTCGTAAGAAATGTAATAGTTTTTGAAGAAGTCCATATCATCGAGCATCACATCGGCGCGCTGCGGCACAACTTCCTGCCAATTCTTGCTGCCGGGGTCGGCGAGGGGCGCCTTCACCAGGCGAAAATTGCGTCCTGTGTCGTTCACTCGAATATAAAAGAAATCGTCGTTGTGATCCGGGTAGTACTCGACACCCTGTTTGCGAGGTTCCATCAGCTTCCATTCCGCCATGGGCTGGTCGGCAGGAATGTAACGCGCCTCGCTGGTCGTGTGGCTGGCGGAGAAAAGGAGGATAAACGCCTTGCTGCGCGTCTTGCCCGTGTAGATATCAAATTTTTCGTCCTTTTCTTCATAGACGAGGGTGTCCGCGCCGCGCGTGCCTACCGTGTGACGAAACATCTGACTGGATCGCTTCGAGACCTCATCCTCAACGGTATAGAAGATGGTCTTGTTGTCGTTCGCCCAATCGACGGAGTCCACTCGCTCCACATGGTCCACCAGCATTTTTCCGGTGCGCAAATCCTTCACGGCTAATGTGTATTGTCGGAACCCGGTGTTGTCCGTGGTATAGGCCAGCAGATTCCCGTCGTCGCTGACGTTGAAAGCTCCCAGGGACATGAATGCCTGCCCCTTGGCGAGTTCGTTCACGTCGAGCAGCACTTCTTCCGGCGCATCAAGGCTTCCCTTTTTTCGGCAGCGAATCGGGTACTGCTTTCCCGCCTCCGTCCGCGAATAGTAGAAATAATCGCCTTCCTTATAGGGAACATCCACGTCGGTTTCCTTGATCCGGCTCAACATTTCTTCATAGAGCTCCTTCTGCAGCGGTTCGGTCGGCTTCATTACCGCGTCGGTGTACGCATTTTCGGCTTCCAAATACGCTTTCACGTCCGGATTTTTCTTATCACGCAGCCAGTAGTAGTTGTCCACCAGCTTGCGGCCATTGATCTCTGTGACTTTGGGTTCCTTCTTCGCGACAGGGGGCGCGGGCAGCGGAGACGAAGTGTCCGCTGCGGGAAAGACCAACGCCGAGCTAAGGAGTACAAAACCGAGGATCAGAAGTGCGGAGTAGAGTTGCCGGAAATGAAGTCTTTTCATCGGAATTCCC
The DNA here is from genome assembly GCA_050012235.1 of Candidatus Acidiferrales bacterium. Taxonomy (GTDB): domain Bacteria; phylum Acidobacteriota; class Terriglobia; order Acidiferrales; family UBA7541; genus Palsa-295. The sequence continues at coordinate 5,977 of JBEKHP010000053.1, forward strand.
TTCGCGAGATTTGAACCGGAAATTTCCTTCCCGGGCTTGCAACGGCAGCCATTGTACAACCTTTCGCCCGCGCGAGGTGATGGCGTACATCAACGCGGGCGAATCCAGCAGGAACGTGTTGCCAAACGCGTGTGTCAGCCAGATAATCGCTTACCTGCTCGGCCCTGCTGCGCCCGTCTGGAGCAGAGCCTGCTTTCATGACCGAACCGACAACTCCATTGATGCGGCAGTACCACGCGCTTAAAAAGCAGCATCCGGCTGCTCTGCTGCTCTTCCGCCTGGGAGATTTCTACGAACTTTTCTTCGAAGACGCGGTGGTGGCTTCGCGCATCCTGCAAATCACTCTCACAGCGCGCAACAAAGAAAAGGGTGACGCGATTCCCATGTGCGGCGTGCCTTACCACGCTGCGGAAAATTACATCGCGCGTTTGATTCGCGCCGGCCACAAAGTGGCCATCTGCGAGCAGATGGAACAGCCCGGCCCGGGCAAAAATCTTGTCCGACGCGAAGTTGTGCGCGTGCTGACGCCTGGAACGGCAAGTGGCGCGGGCCTGGTCGAGCCTAAAGAGAATAACTATCTCGCGGCGGTGGCGCGAAATGGATTTGTCGGCGTGGGAAATTTGGCGCTGGGAGCCGCGGCGTCGGGCTCGCCGCAACGTGCGTCACAAAATAAGGCGGCTGCCGAACCATTGATCGGCCTTGCCTACGTCGATCTTTCGACGGGCGAGTTTTGTACCACGGAATTTTCTGGCGAGAAAGCCGAAGCGCGCCTGCGCGATGAACTTGGCGTTCTGCGGCCGCGCGAAATCCTTTTGCCGCGTCCGGTCAGCCTGTTCCCCGCCGCCGTTCCCATCGAAATGGATGGCCTCGGCGCGGTCGAGACGCGTCTCGACGAATGGGTTTTCAAAACTGATTACGCCGAGCGCGTGCTCGAAGAGCATTTTCGCGTCGTCGCGCTGGAAGGTTTTGGTTTGGTCGATCACCCACAAGCCACTGCCGCGGCTGGGGCCATCGTCCACTATCTGAAGGAAACATCCGCGCTCGGTGGACGCAAGCCCGAGGACCAGGCGGCGATTCCTTCGCAGCGCCCATCCGGCAGCGGGCTTGAGCATCTCGATCGCCTTTCCTATTACGAACAGCAAGACGCTCTCATTTTGGATTCAGTCACCGTGCGAAACCTCGAGTTGGTCGAGCCCGCCGCCGGCGACGATGCTTCCGCAACGCTCCTCAAAGCCATCGACCAGACCTGCACCGGAATGGGCGCGCGTCTTCTTCGTAGATGGATATTGCGCCCGGAAATCTCGCTCTCCGAGATCAACGATCGCCTCGACGCCGTCGGCGAATTGAAATCGCAGATCGTAGCGCGGGAAGAATTGCATAAGGAACTCGAAGGGATCCTCGACCTTGAGCGGCTCACAAGCCGCGTCACGCTTGGCGTCGCGACTCCGCGCGACTTGTTGGCGCTGCGGCAATCTCTCGATAGACTCCCCGCCCTGCGCACTCTCCTCGAACCACCTGCGGCGCGCGACGCTAACGGTGGAGGACAACCGGCCCAAAGAAGTGCGCGTCTGGTCGCGCTTCGCGATCAATTGGACGAGCTTGCCGACGTGCGCGACAAAATCGCGCTAGGCATTGCTGACGATCCTCCCGCCATGGCTGCCGACCCAGGCGTCATTCGGCGTGGTTTCAACTCCGAGCTTGACGAATTGCGCGACATCACCACGCGCGGCCGCCAAATTATCGCCTCCATGGAAGAGCGCGAGCGCAAACGCACAGGAATCGCTTCGCTGAAGATCCGCTATAACCAGGTGTTCGGCTTTTATATCGAAATCTCTAAAGCGAATTTACATTTGGCCCCAGCGGACTACGATAGGAAGCAAACCCTCGTCAACGCCGAACGCTTTACCTCGACAGAATTGAAAGAACACGAGCAAAAGGTGCTTTCGGCGGAAGATCGTATCCAAGAAATTGAGCGGCGGCTCTACAGCGAGATTCTCGAAGCGATTGCGCGAGAAGCGGCACGCCTCCGCGGAACCGCTGCAGCCATTGCACAGCTTGACGTGCTCGTGAATTTCGCGCGCCTTGCTGCTATGCGAAATTACACCCGCCCCGAATTCACGGAAACTGTCGTGCCGCGTAACAGCGCGCGCAAAAGCGCCGCAGCGCCCTCGTCCGAAACGGTACGCGGCATTCTGATGATCGCAGGCGGACGCCATCCTGTGATCGAAAATCTGCTCCAGGAGCGCGGCGAGCGCTTTGTGCCAAACGATTTATATCTGGACGACCAGAAACAGTTTCTGCTTGTCATTACCGGTCCCAACATGGGCGGTAAGTCCACTTATCTTCGCCAAGCTGCCCTGATTTCGATTCTTGCGCAGATGGGATCGTTCGTTCCTGCCGCGCAAGCGAAGCTCCCGCTCCTTGATCGCATCTTTACGCGCATCGGAGCTTCCGACAACTTGGCTCGCGGCCGTTCAACTTTTCTGGTCGAAATGAGCGAGGTGGCTGCAATCCTTAACACCGCAACGTCCGCCAGTTTCGTCCTCCTCGACGAAGTCGGTCGCGGCACCTCGACCTTCGACGGGTTGTCAATCGCCTGGGCCGTGGTGGAAGCGCTCCATTCCGGCGCGCGCCCTCGCACTCTTTTCGCCACGCACTACCATGAATTGACGGAACTGGAACAACTGCTGGGCGGCGTGCAGAATGTCCACGTCTCCGTACAGGAAGCCGGAAGTGAAATTGTTTTTCTAAGGCGCGTCGAGCCCGGCAGCGCCAATAAAAGTTACGGCATCGAAGTTGCGCGGCTTGCTGGATTGCCAGCCGACGTAATCGCCAGAGCGCGAGAAATTCTCCGCCGCCACGAACAAAAAGAAGACAAA
>JBEKHP010000054.1:0-8368 GCA_050012235.1 Candidatus Acidiferrales bacterium
GGTGGGTTTATCTGTACCTTTTCGTCGTGATTCCGTGGCAGTACATCGCGCCGAACGTATTGACGTACGGATGGATGTACGACCACCTGGCTGCCGGGGAGAACATACTGCTCGCAGTCGGCTTTGCGATGTTGATGTCGCGGGCTCGGGGAAAATGGCGCGAAGTGTACGCGCATCTGTTCAGTGCTTCCCTTCTGTACGCTGCGGGATCGTACATCACGAATAGGGCTATCAGCCGGCAGGATTATTACACGGGAAGCGTCTTTGATTTGCCGCTCGTGGCGTCGTTCATCTGGTTCGGAACGGCTGGGCTGATAGCGTACGGCCTGAAACCTGAGCGCGAAGCCACACGACCGGAAGACCACAATACGAAAAGTTGGCCGTCTCTACTGGCGAAGGCGGCAGTATTTTCGATTCCTTTGATGGCGCTTTGGTCGCTCTGGCTCAGCTCCAATGCGTCTCCGGTGCGAAGCTTCCGAATTGGAGTCACGCAAGTAGCGGCGGTGGTTGTGGCGCTGCTGATTTTTTCCCGGCAGCGATTGGTGGATCAGGATCGCACCAGGCTTTTGGAAGCTGCGCGCGAGTCATTCGATAACCTGAAACACGTTCAGGAGCAGATGATTCAAACGGAAAAGCTTGTCTCGCTGGGACAACTCGCAGCGGGCGCCGCGCACGAAATAAACAATCCGCTCGCAGGGATTCTGGGGTATTCCGACTTGCTTCTCGACGATCTTGCGCTGGGCGACCGGCAGCGCGTGGTAGCTGAAAAAATCCGCACGCTGGCCCGCAGAATAAAAACCCTGGTGACCAGCCTGCTGAGTTTTGCCCGGCGCGTTCCCACCGAGAAGGCGCCGCTGGAAATAAATCAGGTGGTTGCGACCGCTCTGCATCTGAGCAATCTGGACTTGCGAGGCCGGAACATCGAAGTCGAGTCCTACCCCGGGATGGAGCTGCCGGCGGTGCGGGGCGATGCCAATCAAATCCTGCAAGTTTTCTTCAACTTGATCAGCAATGCGGTGGACGCTCTGGAAGAAGTGGGCGGCGGCAAGCTGATGATTCGCACCTGGCAAAACGAGTCGAAGATTATCGTGCAATTCTCAGACACCGGCCCGGGCATAAAATATCCGCAGCAAGTTTTCGATCCGTTTTTCACCACCAAGCCGGTAGGCAAAGGCACCGGGCTGGGCTTGAGCATTTGCTACGGGATCCTTCAGGAGCATGGCGGCAAGATCGAGTGTTTCAACCGCCCGGAAGGCGGCGCGACTTTCGTAGTCGAATTCCCCGCCGAGGCCCAGGAAGTTTATGCGATTGAACCGCCAGAAGCGGTCGAATCGAAATTGAATTAGCAGTCTGCCACCAAATAATAAGGTGCAATCCCGTGTGGATGTCTCTAATCGCGCCGGTTCTTTCCCTGCTGCCGAAGCGGTGGCGCGACTCGCTGCCTTCCAGCCTATCGATGCCTTGGGTACCGGCGACGATCGTCAGCGGGTGCGTGGAGGCTACATGCGGTCTTGTCGGACTCGTGTATTGGTACTCCTACTCCGTAACGGGTTGGGCGGAGAAATCGCTGTTTGTACAACTAAAAGCACATCCCGGAACTGCCATTCCTCCTGCAACAGAAGGCTTTTTTGGGCTACTTCTCGTCGCAGCGCATCCGCTCACCTGGGTGATCGTAGGCTTTTCGCTTGAGGGAATCGTGCGGGTTTGCGCAGCGGCTTTTACCGGCGAAATCCTGGGGACACTCCCCCTCTTTATCGTTGATAAAAGCCTCGCGCTCTTTATGCGCAGAGGAAGCGTTGCAAAAGACTCTGGGGATTCGTTACGCGCCTCAGGCACGTCCTTCTTTTCTGCGCTGCACCGAGAATATTTGACTAGCAGCCTTCCTCTGGTCGCAGACGAACTGCATTACACGGGTGGGGATTCCGAAGAAGTTCTTGAGATACGGTCATGCCGGCCGAAGCTGGAATGGGATCCGCCTCGGGTTGTTCGATATGGCGATGAGTACTTCCGATTGGAGAAATCGGCGCAGACTTCTGGGCCGCGTCCTTTCCTTTATGTTCTGCGCCGGTTATCCGCTGGCGTGCCTGGGAGAAGCGTTCTTGCGTACTGTCCGGATTTGTCTCCGCTGGTCCGGAATTAATCAGGGAATCGCATCTTTAGCTTCTAACTTTAAAACTTCCTTGCGTACCTGAGTTATCATCGCACCGCGAAGTGGAGGCTGGATTGAAGGCTCGGCTGGCGGCATTACTGGCAATTCTTGTCACCCTTTTCCTGTTCACGGCATATTTATCTGCGCGCATCAGCCGAGAGAAAACGGGGCCGCTATTTGGAGAAATGATCGATCCGCACGTCGCGCCCGCAAGCGAGAAAGAATCCGGCGAACTTAAGACGAGGGCGGTCGTCCTGATAGTGTTGGATGGATTGCGCTGGCAGGAAGTGTTCGATGGGCCGGACCATGCATTGATGGACGAAAAGCACGGTGGCGCGCAGGACGTGAACCAATTGCGCAAGGATTTCTGGCGCGACACTTCGGTCGAAGGCCGACGAACGTTGATGCCGTTCCTGTGGAGCGTGGTCGCCAAACAGGGAGAAATTTACGGCAACCAGCACAAGGGCAGTATCGCGCAAGTGACGAATGGGATGAAATTTTCGTATCCGGGCTACAACGAAATGACGACCGGGCAGCCGGACAAAAGAATCGATAGCAACGAGTATGGGCCGAACCCGAACACGACGGTTTTCGAATGGCTCAACAACAAGGCGGAATTTCGCGATCAAGTGGCTGTTTTCGCCACATGGAATGCCTTCAACGACATCTTCAACGTAAAACGAAGCGGGCTCTTCGTGCGTGCGGGCTGGGATTTGCCGTGGGCGCAGCAACTTACGCCGCGGGAGCAATTACTTAAGAAACTGTACGAAACGACGACACGCGTCGAGGATGACGACGTGTTCGACTCCTTCACGCAACAGGACTTGCTGGACTATCTCGGAACGCATAGCCCGCGCGTTCTCTTCGTAGGGTACGGCGGCACGGACGATTGGGCGCACGAAGGAAAGTACGATCTGGTATTGCAAGCCGCGCATCAGGGCGACGAGTTTATCTCCGAGCTTTGGAACACGATGCAAAGCGTGCCTGCATACCATGACAAGGTAACTTTTATCGTGACCGCGGACCATGGGCGCGGGAGCGGATTGGAGCAATGGAAGCACCACGATAAGGACATCGATGGCGCGGAAAATATCTGGATAGGCGTGATCGGGCCGGACACGCCTCCGCTGGGCGAGATGGCAAATGTTCCGAGAGTAACCCAGAGCCAAATTGCGGCGACGATCGCTGCGCTTCTTGGGCAGGATTATCGCGCGGCCAAGCCCGGAACCGCCCCACCGCTTCCGGTGGTGCGCGGATCGACCGGCTCCAGCATTCCTCCAGCAAAATGAACCTTCGAGGTGGCGGGTTTCGTGAGCTCCCGCAGATGTTTATAGCCAGGGTGTCAGCCGGCGCAGCATGCTGAGCCCTTACGGGCGGTGCGGCGACAACCATGCGGCGCCGAGGAGCGAATTTAGTACTACTAATGCTTTGAGGACAGGCTAACGCGGGGGTGGTAAGGGCGATGCGTCGTTCGGTCATACTGTAGATTACCTGCGGGCGTCCTCCTGGGTCTCGGACGACTCGATGGAGGAGCCATGGAAACTTCTGTACCCGTTCCGACGATTCCGGCGGCAGCATCCGCCCCACCCGTAACAACGCCGGTCATCATTGCCACGATGTTGCGCGCGGCGCCGAAGATCAGCGATTTGATTTTTTCTCCCGGGCGCGCGCCGCAGGTGGAAGTGAATGGCGAGCTCGTACAATTGAAGATCCCGGGCGTGGGCGTGTTGAAGCCGGAGGACACGGCGCGAATCGCGGTCGATCTGATGGGCGGAAACAAACTCGCTTTGGATAAGCTGAAGGAAGAAGGATCCTGCGACATTTCTTATAGTGTTCCGAAACTGTCACGCTTTCGCGTCAACATTTTCACGCAGCGAGGAACCTGCGGGATCGTGATGCGAGTGATTCCTACCGAGGTGCCGGATTTCAAATCGCTGAATCTGCCGGCTGAACTGAATGAAGCGGCGGAGCTTCGTCCGGGAATTGTTTTGGTGACCGGGCCGACGGGGAGCGGAAAATCGTCCACGCTCGCTGCGTTCGTGGACAAGATAAATCAAGACAAGGCGTGCCACGTCATCACCATCGAGGATCCCATTGAATTTCTTCACCGGCACAAGAAAGCGACGATTCACCAGCGCGAGTTGCATACCGATTGCCCCAGTTTCGCGCTGGCGTTGCGCGCGGCTTTGCGGCAAGCGCCCAAGCTGATCCTGGTGGGCGAAATGCGCGACAAGCAAACCATCGAAGTAGCACTGGAAGCGGCCGAAACGGGCCACATGGTTTATTCCACGCTGCACACCATTGATGCATCAAAGACGGTGGAAAGAATCATCGGCGTGTTTCCGCTCGAAGAGCAGAACGCGATTCGCGGGCGGCTGGCAAAGTCATTTCGCTACATCATTTCGCAGAGACTGATTCCCCGCAAGGACGGGTCCGGACGCGCGGCTGCATTTGAAATCCTGAAAGCAACGGTACGAACGCGGGAATATGTGCAGAAGGGCGAAGCCGAAGGAAAATCTTTGCTGGATGCCATGCGCGATGCCGAGAACGGCGAAATGCAATGCTTCGATGATGAAATCGAGAAGATGATTCGCGCAGGCGTTATCGATATGGAAGTGGGCCTTTCCTACTGCACGAATACGGGCAATCTGCGGCTTTGTCTGGCAGATTTTGTCGAGGCACAGGGGAATTCTCCGGCTCGGGCTCGAACGCTGAAGACAGACTCTCCCGCGCCGAAGCCTGTGGCTCCCTCTTACGCAGGGGCTGCTTCAGCTCCTGCCGAGTCTTCTGAGAAAAGCCGCGCGATGGAAACTGAGATTGAAATCGAAAGATAAGACTCCAGGCGCAGTTCCGCTAAGTTAAGTCACGATTCGATCCTAAACTGGTCTCAGTTTGATAGTGCATTTCAGCCGACCGGAATTTCGGCTCGGAAATTCACAATTAACGCTTTTGGGACTCTTGTGAGAGGATGATTCCGTCGAAATCCTGTCCAGGAGCATACGAAATGTTTCGCACTCTTCTGATTGTTGCCTCCGCAATCTTTTTCCTGCCGATGGCAGTAAATGCCCAAACCGTGGATGAAATCATTGCGAAGAACATACAAGCGCACGGCGGCATGGAAAAAATCAAAGCGGTGCAGAGCATTCGCATTACGGGAAAGCTAAACGCAGGATCTTTTCGGGCAGGATTTATGCAAGAGAATAAGCGCTCGGACAAGGTTCGCGAAGAACAAATCATTCAAGGCTTGGCCGCGGTGCAAGCGTACGACGGCAAGACGGGCTGGCAGGTGAATCCCTTTGGAGGCCGGCGGGATGCGGAACTGCTTTCGCAAGACGATCTGAAAGGCCTGATCGTAGATGCGGACATCGATGGCCCGCTGGTGGACTACAAGGAAAAAGGCCACAAAGCTGAACTGGTGGGGCACGATTCAGTGGAAGGGACGGACTGCTACAAGATCAAGCTCGCGCTGAAAAACGGCGACGTTCGCTATTATTTTTTGGACACGGACTCTTTTCTAGAATTGAAAATCGAAACGCAGAGCAACATCCGCGGAACGGTCCAATATTCAGAAACGTATTTTGGAGACTATGAGGAAGTGAAAGGGCTGTACTACTCATTTGCATTTGAGAGCGGCGCAAAAGGCGACTCAAATCGCGTGAAATTCGCTGTAGATAAAGTGGAGATCAATATGCCGCTGGAAGATTCGCTTTTCTCGATGCCTACCGTCAAACCTGAAGCCAAGCCCGCAGGAGGTGCACAGTGAGCCTCCGAACATCGCTGCTTCAAGGGAAAAGTTTTGGGCAATATGGCACTACGAACTACTTCGCAATGCGCGGATTTATCGTCGCAATCGTCGGAGGATTCGGTCTGTTCGCGGCATTGTCATTTCCCGGTCATCTCGCAGCGCAGGACGCGAAGTTTGATTCCGATTCGATTTCAGGCCTAGGCGCTCGAAACATCGGCTCGGCCACTATGAGCGGCCGCGTGTCGGCGCTGACCGCAGTGAAAGAGGATGACAGGCTGAGCGTGTACATCGGCGCGGCGAGCGGCGGAATCTGGAAATCCGTGAACGGCGGCACTACGTTTAAGCCCGTGTTTGACAAGCAGACGGTGCAATCAATTGGCGCGATCGCAATTGACCCGCAGGCGCCCAAGACGATTTGGGTCGGCACCGGAGAGTCATGGGCACGCAACAGCGTTTCGATCGGCGACGGCATTTATAAATCGACCGACGGTGGCGAGAACTGGACGAATGTGGGTTTGAAGAATTCTGAGCGGATTTCGAAGATCCTCATTGATCCGAAGGACGGGAACACTGTGTATGTCTGCGTCCCGGGCAGACTGTGGAGCGACAGCGAAGATCGCGGAGTTTACAAGACGACCGATGGCGGACAGTCCTGGACGAAAATTTTAAAAGGCGCGAACCTTTCCACCGGCTGCTCGATGATGTCCATGAAGCCGGGCGATTCCAAAACGATCTTCGCCGGCATGTGGGATTTTCGGCGCAAGGGCTGGACGTTCCGTTCCGGAGGCGAGAATTCCACTGCGGCGAGCGGCAGCGGTCTGTTTCAAACGACGGACGGGGGCACAACCTGGAACGAATTGGATGAAAAAAGCGCCAAGGGGCTGCCGCCCAAGCCGTGGGGACGCGTGGCTGTGACCGTCGCACCCTCTAAGCCCGACGTTGTGTACGCCTTGATCGAATCCAATCGCAGCGCGCTGTTCCGCTCGGATGACGGGGGAAAGACCTGGCAGGAGCGCGACCGCAGCCAATTAATGGTATGGCGTCCTTTTTATTTCGCCAACCTGATCGTCGATCCCAAAAACGAGAACAAAATATACAAGCCGGACCTCGGCCTGATCATGAGCGAGGACGGCGGAAAAAGCTTCAGCAATATTTCGGGCGGCGCTCACGGAGATTTCCACGACATTTGGGTCGACCCTGATAATACGCAGCACGTGATCGCGGGAGATGACGGGGGCGTTTGGTATTCCTACGACAGCGGAAATACCTGGTGGAAAGCGTACAATCTCCCGATTTCGCAGTTCTATCACGTGAGCGTGGACGCGGACGATCCATATCACGTTTTCGGCGGCCTGCAGGACAACAGCGTGTGGGCGGGAGATTCGGCTTATCCGGGCGGAATCACGAACAGCCGCTGGGAAAATCTTTACGGCGGCGACGGGTTTTGGGTGTTTCCTGACCCGGCCGATCCCAAATACGTTTATGCCGAGGCGCAGGGCGGAGACATAGGTCGAGTGAATCGGATTACTCTGGAAAACCGCTCTATCAAGCCACAACCGAACTATGGCGAAGGCAAGCTTCGCTTCAACTGGAATACTCCTATTCACGTGAGCCCCAATGAAAAGGGCACGATTTACATCGGGGCGCAATTTCTGTTCCGCTCACGCGACCACGGGCAAACCTGGGACCGCATTTCTCCGGACTTGACGACGAATGATCCGGAGAAACAGAAGCAAGAGGAATCCGGTGGCGTGACTGTCGACAACTCGGATGCGGAAACTCACACGACGATTTATTCCATTAGCGAATCGCCGCGCGATGGACAAACTATTTGGGTCGGCACGGACGACGGAAACTTGCAGTTGACGCGCGATGGCGGCAAGAACTGGACGAACGTGGTTGCAAATGTTGCCGATCTGCCGAAAGCTTCGTGGGTTTCCTGGGTGGAGGCGAGCCGGTTCGATCCAGCTACGGCGTATGCCGCATTCGACCGGCACACGTTCGGCGACATGGATCCCCATGTTTACAAAACCACGGACTACGGAAAAACGTGGACGGCGGTGGTGGCTAAGGACAGCGGAGTGCGCGGATATGCGCACGTGATCAAGGAAGACACCGTCTCTCCAAACCTTTTGTTCGTGGGCACGGAATTCGGGCTTTGGATCTCGCTCGACGGGGGAAAACAGTGGGCGCAGTACAAGGGCCACGAATTTCCGGACGTCCCGGTGCGAGATATCGTCGTGCAATCGCGTGAATCAGATTTGGTCCTCGCGACTCACGGCCGCGGCATCTGGATCGTGGATGACATCACTCCCCTGCGAAAACTTACGCCCGACGTGTTGGCGCAAGATGCGGTTTTTGTTCCGGGAAAACCAGCGCAGCAGCGGCTGGAAGCGAACGGCGGATGGGCGGAAGGAAACGCAACCTTCTTCGGACCCGATCCGGCTGACGCCGCTTTGATCACGTATTACCAG
>JBEKHP010000055.1:0-8190 GCA_050012235.1 Candidatus Acidiferrales bacterium
CTACGCGTAAATCTTCTCTCCATGCCGACCACGCGCGCGCGCCACGTCGGCGACGATCCCGACGTGGAACGCCACGACCCCGATCTCTGGACCGACGAATATTATTTTCTCAACCAGCCCGGCCAAGGCGACATTCAAAGCGATCTTTTCTACGACTACCGCACGAACGTGGAGAATTATCCGAAGTGGGACGCATGGATGCGCGAGAAGCAGCCGCGCCTGCTGGTGATCTGGGGCAAGTATGAGTCGTCGTTCGATCCCTCCGAGCCGGAATCCTATCGGCGCGACGTGCCCAAGGCCGAAATCCACATCGTCGACGGCGGCCATTTCGCGCTGGACACCGCCGCGGACGAGATCGCCTTCATCATTCGCAAATTCATGAAGTAGCGGCGGGACCAGGTCCAGCCTTAGGTTTAAATGTAGCGCCGGGGCCTTCAGCCCGGCATCTTGTTTCTGACTTGGAATCTACTACCGTTATCAACGGTATTATGCCGAGCGAGACTCGGTGAGTGTGAGATCTAAACCCGGACCCTTTGCAGAGAAGAAAAGCGCAAAGAGTGCGGCGCCCTCGCGAGTTGAAATTGTGATGAAACTAAATGCCAGTGCCGCGCGGGACAATCGGCCACCCGGCCGACGAAATCCAATTGTGGCTTGAAAAAAACTAAAGGCTCTTCCCTTCCAGAAACTTCGACAAGCTTCCGGCAATGTGCGCGAACTCTGCAGGGAACATAATCACTGTCGTGCTGTTATTCTCCGCTCCTACCTCGGCGACCATCTGCATGCGGCGCAACTCCAACGCGGCCGGGTTGCCGATCATCAATCGCGCTGCGTCCGCCAACTTCTGCGAGGCCTCCAGTTCAGCCTCCGCCTTGATGATGCGCGCTCGCTTCTCGCGCATCGCTTCGGCCTCCATCGCCATCACGCGCTGCATGTCCTGAGGAATCTCCACATCCTTCATTTCCAACAATTCCACGGCTACTCCCCATGGATGCGTAACTTCCAGCACGTTTTTTCGCAGCAGCGTATTGATTTTATCGCGCTCCTTCAAGACTTCGTCGAGATCGTGCTGGCCAATCACATTGCGAAGGCTGGTAAGCGCCACCTGCTGCACCGCCGAACGAAAGTTTTCGACCGTCAGCACCGCCTTCTGCGGGTCGCTCACACGAAACCACAAAACCGCATTTACCTTCACCGTCACGCTGTCTCGCGTAATGGTCTCTTGCTGTTCAATGGGGTTCGTCACGATACGCAAATCAATCCGCGTTTCGTTTTCAATCCCTAGTGGAACAAGCCAGAATAGGCCCGGCCCTCGAAGACCCTGATAGCGGCCCAACCGAAACACAACCGCGCGTTGGTATTCTCTCGAAATGCGCAGCCCCGAAATTGCAATGGCGAGCAGAACCGCAACAACCACGAGCACTCCCAAGTTTAGGAACATACCGTGATCATACAGCGCGCCTCGCTAGTGCACTCGACGGTAATTGTTGAACTGAGACTAATTCGGCAACACTCGGTGCGTGGGCAGCCCGTGTCGCACCTACGGCGCTCGATGTGTTTGCGGGATTTTTCCCAGCCCTTACGGGCTGGGCTAGCTTGTTTCGCGCCTACGGCGCTGAGAAGGGCGAATGAGACGGTGGGTTGCCGATTGTCCCGCGCGGCACCGGACTGAACCCATGCACGATTGAAACTCGCGAGGGTGCCGCACTCTTTGCGTTTTTCTTTTCTGCAAAGGGTAGGGGTTTAGACGCTGCGCTCCCATACCTTTCCGCCGCCCGCCTTATCGCCTGAGATCCGCAAAGCGAGCCTGAATCAAGCCTTGGATGACAGCGAAAATCATTGCGGTTGATACTCCGAACATGAGCAGTCCGTTTGCAGCCTCCAGCGGCCCGAGCAATCTCCAGGACGGCGTCATAATCAGATCACCGAAGCCCACGGATGTGTAATTGCCCGCTGAGTGGTAGAAGGCGCTTCCGAACTGCGGAAATTCGCCGCAGACCTTTAACAGAACCGCCCACAGAGCGATCTCAATCAGGTGTGCGACGAGGGTGAACGATATGGTCATAGCGACGATTGCAAAATCGTTCCAAAAGTTTGCCCCCACGCGCCCCAGTCTTCGTTCACGGCGAAGGAAATTAACGGCCGCGCTCAACGGCAGCGCGTGGATAAAGATCGTGCATACGATCGCTCCTACGCCAATGGCCAACGGCAACAAAATCGGGATTCGAGGAAGTTGCGTCATCGTCCTGCCATCTGCCTGTTCACAGCGCAAGAGCCCGCGGCAAAGATTTGCGAGTGAATCGTTCTAGCCAATTGCGCTACTCACGCGTCTCCGGATTCTCTTGCGCATATATCACATCCCCCGCTATTCTCACAAATTATGGATACGTACAAATTAGCCGCCGCGCATCAAGAGTTGATGCGTCATTAGTGCGCCAGATTCGTAGCGAAACCCTAAGATATGCGGCAGTGGCGTGTATGTCTTGCAAGTGTGAGAACTAAACCCGCACCCTTTGCCAACCCCGCAAAGAGTGCGGCACCCGCAAAAGCAACCCTCGCGCGTTGAAATTGTAGCGGAATAGAACGCGGGGGCCGCGCGGGACGATCAGACACCCGGCCGGAGGATTACTTCGAAGATAGGCGAGAGAGGCGGGACAATTTCCGTACACCGATCCTATCGGAGCTGAGGGGTTTGATGGATTCTATCTTTTTCCCCGGCTTCAGAACCTTGCCGGTTTTTTTCGATGCCATAGACGGGTTCTCCCCTCGAATGTGAAATCGCGCGTTCCTGCATGTTCAAGCCTGCGACGACCGTCAATTGCGGCGAATCGGCCAACCTCTCGTTGAGTTGGCGGCCGCGCGAGTCACACAGTAAAACGATGAATATGAATCCATGAATAAAAACCGATGAATATGGAGCGATGGACTCCGCAAGCACATCGAGCGCCGTAGGTGCGACACAGGCGGGAGCCGTAGCGCCACTAAATTTAATTTGACGCCCGCCAGAATTCGCGATATGAGCCTACTGTAATCCTACGCTCCCGTGCCTCTTGACACGGAACCCTGCAGTGGGTTGATGCCGGCAGCAGTAATCCAAAGGAGAACCCTCATGCGAATCCTCTCTACTCTAGCGATCGCCGCTGCCCTGCTGTTTGGCGCGATCGCGCTCGCAGTCACCGGCGCTGCCAAGCCCAAGCCCGCCAGCGCGCCCGACGACGAATCCATCCGCCCCTTCCACGTCAGCTTTCCCGAATCCGATCTCGTCGATCTGCGTCGACGCATCGCCGCCACGCGCTGGCCCGAGCGCGAGACAGTCGCCGACGACTCCCAAGGCGTGCAACTGGCGACGATGAAAGCCCTCGCGCGCTACTGGGCCACCGACTACGACTGGCGAAAGATGGAAGCGAAGCTGAATTCCTATCCGCAGTTCGTCACTACCATCGACGGCCTGGACATTCACTTCATCCACGTCCGTTCGAAGGAGCCGAACGCTTTGCCCATCATCATCACCCACGGCTGGCCCGGCTCAATCATCGAGCAGATGAAAGTCATCGACCCGCTTACCAATCCCACCGCCTACGGCGGCAAGCCGGAAGACGCATTCGACGTAGTAATCCCTTCCCTGCCGGGCTACGGTTTTTCAGGCAAGCCGACCGCTCCCGGCTGGGATCCCACACGAATCGCGCGCGCCTGGATCGTGCTGATGAAGCGCCTCGGCTACACAAAATTTGTAGCGCAAGGCGGCGACTGGGGAAATTGTGTCACCGAGTTAATGGCTCTGCAGAAGCCTCCCGAATTGCTAGCCATTAGCACCAACATGGCCGCCACCGTTCCAGCCGACATTGACAAGGCGGCGTTTTCCGGAGCTCCTCCGCCAGCCGATCTCTCATCCGACGAACGTAGCGCCTACGACCAGCTCGTCTTTTTCTATAAGCACGGCCTCGGCTACGCCACCGAAATGGCCAACCACCCGCAAACGATCTACGGGATCGCCGACTCGCCCATCGGCCTCGCCGCATGGATCCTCGATCACGACATCAAAAGCTACGAGATGATCACCCGCGTATTCGACGGAAAAACCGAAGGACTCTCGCGGGACGACGTCCTCAACAACATCACTCTCTACTGGCTCACAAACACGGCCGTCTCGTCCGGTCGTCTCTATTGGGAATATAAAGGCGGCTTCTTCGACGTCCGCAACGTCACCATCCCCGTCGCCGTGAGCGTCTTCCCCGACGAAATCTATGCCGCCCCAAAAAGCTGGGCAGAAAAAGCCTACCCCAACCTAATCTTTTACAACCGTCACCCCAAAGGCGGCCACTTCGCCGCCTGGGAACAACCCGAATTCTTCGTCAGCGATCTCCGCGCGTCGTTCAAATCTTTCCGCTCGCCGCGCTGACGCAACCCGTCGCCGCCGCGACGCCGGGCCATTGTTTTTTCGTGAATTCCAACGGAATTCACCCAGAGTCTTTTTGCGAAGGGTAGCGCCGGTTTACCCTGAGCTACGCGAAGGGCGTCTTGCTTGCCCTGAGGGACGAAGGGCCGGCTCTTTTGACGTTTCGCTCCGCTGTCGCTGCCTGCTGCGCCCGCTCGGCATTGCGTTGGGTTTGAATGTAGCGCCGGGGCCTTCAGCCCGGCATCTTGCCTTAACTTGAAATCTGCCGAATATTTCAAACTGCCCCCCGTTCGTTGATAATTCTCGCAATCGGGAGTAACATCTCCGCGCAAGAGTGGCAGGGCCAGCGAAAAAGAAAAATCGCGGCTGCGAGACCGCCGATTCAGCGCGCGTGGGTTCGAACCTCGGCGACAGGAGATTCCGATGAAAAACACAATGGCGAAAATTACGTGCGCGACCCTGGCTCTGCTGTTCGCCGTTCTCTCCCCCAATACCGCTCATGCTCAGGCTGAGACCGCGCCGGACAGCTACAAGGCCGACAATATGGCTCGCATCGAGGCTCTATCCGCGAAGACGGACTTCGAGGGACATTTCTCATTGAAGTACAAAGTGCAGTGCCACATGCACAAAATGGAGCCCGGCGATTACACCGTGGTGGTAAAGACGCTCGACGACGGCATGAAGTTGGTGATGTTCCGCCGCGAAGGAAGTGAAGTCGTGGTCGAATCTAAACCTATCCCGCCAACCACTGTCACCGACCAGGGACACAGCGCCATTTTGGTACGCCACGGACAAGGCCCCGGCAACTACACCCTCGAAGCGGTTTACGTCGAGAGCCTCAAACTGGTCCTAATGCTCGACGAGAGCGGCCATACCCAACTCCTCGACAAAATGTTCGCAACCGTGAAGCGCGTCCCCATTTCGTGACCTAACCTTTTGTCGCGCACGATTGAAACTCGGGAGGGCGGCCAAACTTTCCGCCGCGCACCTGACTTCCATCCCGCCTCGCATCGATTTTGAGGGTGCCGCACTCTTTGCGTTTTTCTTTTCTGCAAAGGGTGCGGGGTTAGACGCCGCGCTCCCGCCTCTGACAGCCTTCCTTTCGGTGGCCTTCTCGCCGAGCCTTCCGGTCGGTCTGCGCCCCACTGCCCGTTGAATGTAAAATTGAAATGCGATAGTGTTCACTTTGGCACAGAGCCCCGTCTTCTTCGCCACGACTCTTGGCTCTCAGCGGTGTTCCGCCGCGCGCGGAAATATAGTGACACTTATCTGGAGGATCGAAAATGCCTGCAAACGAAAGCCCGGACCGCCAGCAACTAAGACAACTGCTGGAAGAAGCCAAGCCCCTCATGCTCCCGATGTTCCCCGACCAGCAAAAGAAATGGCTCTCGGAAAGCCCGCTCGCCCAGGAGATTAAATCACTCCTCGCCAAGCACCCTGAATATTACGAAGACATCCGCGCCGTCGTCGGCGACGCTTTCCCCAAACCAAAATCCTAAGCCCAACCGCCCCGCTTTGTTCAGCGCTCCCCTGCTGGCGCTGCTTGGTCGCTGCGAATTAGAATGAACGCTTGGCGTAGCGCGACTGCACACGAGTCTGGGTTTTGCCAGGGGACCAAGATTCGCGCCACTGCGGAGGCCACAAAATGAAAGCCATCGTCGTCCACGAATTCGGCGGCCCGGAAGTTTTGAAACTGGAAGAAGTCCCCACGCCAAAGCCCGCCGCCGGAGAAGTCCTTGTCCGCGTCCACGCCGTCGGCGTCAATCCCTACGACGCATACATGCGCAACGGCACCTACGCCGTCAAGCCGCCGCTGCCTTACAGTCCCGGCTCCGACGGCGCCGGCATCATCGAATCCGTCGGCCCCGGCGTCACAAAGGTAAAACCGGGCGACCGCGTTTACATGGCCAAGACCGTCACCGGCGCCTATGCCGAATACGCCCTCGCTCTCGAATCCCAAGTCCATCCTCTCCCCGCAAAAGTTACCTTCGCTCAAGGCGCAGGAGTCTGGGTCCCTTACGGCACCGCCTATCACGCCCTGTATCAGTCAGCGCAAGCGCGCGCTTCGGAAACGGTCCTCGTTCACGGCGCAAGCGGCGGTGTCGGCATCGCAGCGGTCCAACTGGCCCGCGCCCTGGGACTCACCGTCTTCGGCACCGCAAGCACTCAAAAAGGACGCGACCTCGTCCAGCGCGAAGGCGCTCACCAGGTTTTCGATCACAGCAAGCCCGGCTATCTCGACGAAATTATGAAGGCCACCGGCGCCCGCGGCGTCGACATCGTCCTCGAAATGCTCGCCAACGTAAATCTCGCTAACGACATCAAGCTTCTCGCCACCAATGGCCGCATCATCGTCATCGGCAGCCGCGGCGAAATCGCAATCAACCCTCGCGACCTGATGGCCCGGCGCGGCTCCATCCGCGCCTTCACCCTTTGGGCCATCACCCCCGCCGAAGAAGCCGAGATCCACGCCGGCATCACCGCCGGCCTGGAAAACGCCACCCTCCGCCCCGTCGTCGCCAAAGAATTGCCCCTAGCCGACGCCCCTCGCGCCCACACCGAAATCCTAACCAGTGCGGCCGCCGGCAAAATCGTCCTCCTTACCTAGCCGCTGCGGAAATCCACTTTTACTTTTGCCCTACTCCCAGTTCTTTCCAAACAGCGGGGTCATCGGTTATATAAAATATTGGCTCCGGTTTTCTATGTTCGATAATTTCAGTTACGCCGTTCACAGTGATTACTTCGTAGGATGGAGAACCAGGAGGAAATCCAGGCGAAGGATGGTCCAGATAGAGCGGCTCTAAGCCCTTCAGCTTGCCATCTACCTCTTTCAGTGTTTGCCCTTTCCTGTCTTGTAGTATGAATGTCGCACTACGACCCCACGGCTTAACGAAGTAGCTCATCTTAATTGAAACGTCGGCGCGTGTAAGTCCCGGTGGGAGGGTAATCCATTTCGGCAACCTCGATTCGCTCGCTAGTTCAAAGGTTGACTCGGCGCACCCTATCGCCGAACCTGCAATAGTTAGCGCAACAAATAAGACCAGGAATTTATCGATGCGCCCAATTCCTTTCAGCATTTGCAATCACCACCGGGAGATTCACCGCGACGGCAACGGAATGACTCCGACAAAAATTAAAATCATGCACACACCGATCCCCAAAATAATCATCGTCGGCACCCAAAAATAAAACGGCTGCTCCGCACGATCGTACCCGCCAGGAGGACAACCCTTGTAATATCCCTTCCCGCTAATCAGACTGAACCCCGCCCACCCCATCGCCACAATCCCCAGCAGCAAGAATGGCACCGTCCTGTTCCCCTAAATGCCTCCCCAATTTATAACGTCCCGCCCCAACTCACACGCAAATCCCTCCCGCCCGTGGCCAACCATTCAACGCCCGCCCCGCAAATTTTGCCGCGTCCCGCATTTTCTCCGCAGTTTGAGTAGTCCGGACTAACGTCGTAGGCGTGGCAGAAATCAGCCCAGCCCGTGAGGGCTGGGAAAAAACAGCCAAGACGACCGAGCGCCGTGAGTGCGACACCGCTCACATGACTGATGCTCCCGTTCTTCCGCCCCTAGTGAATACCATCCCCGCGCCACGGTCTGCACCGCCCCATATCAACGCGAAAATAAAACGAAGGCGCTTCGCCACCCAGCCCGATCGAAAAATAAGAATTCTTGTGTACATGCGCGCAGAGGCCATACCATCCCCGAATCAACGGCCCCTATCGCTACTCGATCCAGGAGGCTTTATGAACCTGTCCTTCCCCCAAAATATCGCCGCTCGAATGCTGT
>JBEKHP010000056.1:0-11795 GCA_050012235.1 Candidatus Acidiferrales bacterium
CCGGTGACGCCGGAAACATAGGGAATCTTCGGCGCGTGCAAATGCACCTGCGCAACACGCGCGGTGAACGGCTCGATGAGCGGATCCATCATGGACGAATGGAAGGCGTGCGAAGTGACGAGCCGGCGGCAGGCAATGCCTTCGCGGCTCAATTCCTGCTCGAATTTCTCCAGCGCGTCGAATGGACCGGCGACGACGCACAAGCTCGGCGCGTTCACTGCGGCAAGAGCGAGAGCACCATTTAGTCGGGAGCGGACTTCCGATTCGGGCATGCGCACGGAGAGCATTCCGCCGGCGGGCGCTTCCTGCATCATTCTTCCACGTGCTGCGACCAGGCTCAGCGCATCTTCCAGCGAGAAGATACCGGCGAGACAGGCGGCCACGAATTCGCCGATGCTGTGCCCCAGCATCGCTTGCGGCCGGATTCCCCAGCTGATCCAGAGTTGAGCCAGCGCGTACTCGATGGTGAAGATAGCGGGCTGCGCAACGATGGTTTCGGTTACACGGCGCTTGGCTTCCTCGGTGGCGCCGTCGGGCGGATAAAGCAATGTGCGCAAGTCAGCGCCGAGATGCGGCAGAAGAATTTTCGCGCAGCGATCGACGGCTTCGCGGAACACAGGCTCGGTGTCATAGATTTCGCGCGCCATGTTCGCGTGCTGCGAGCCTTGACCGGGAAACAGAAAATAAACTTCGGGCTTTTCGCTTGTACGCAGACGGGTTTGCACACGCTTGCGGTCTTTCTGAGTTAACGCAGCGATCGCTTCGGTAACATCATATGCGACCACGGCGCGGCGACACGGAAATGCGCGGCGCCCGGCCTGGAGCGTCCAAGCGGCGTCTGCGAAGTTGACGTCTGAGTGAGACTTGAAATATTCGGCAAGATTCTCGGTGGCACGGTCGAGTGAAGCTTCAGAACGCGCGGACAGAGTGAGAAGCTGCACGGGCCGCGTCGAAGCAGGGGAAGTTCGCTCGGGCGCTTGTTCAATGACTACGTGTGCGTTGGTTCCTCCGACGCCGAATGCACTGACGCCGGCTCGGCGAGGAGTCGCCTGCGCCTTCCATTCCTTCAGCTTTGGATTGACGTAAAAAGGACTGTGCTCCAAATCGAATTTCGGATTTGGGCCATTGAAGTGAAGCGTGGGCGGAAATACTCCATGGCGCACGATGTGCGCGGCGTGGATCAAACCTGTCACGCCAGCGGCGATGTCCAGGTGCCCGACATTTGTTTTCGCGGTTCCAATGGCGCAAAACTCTTTGTTCTTCGTGTGCGCGTGGAACGCCTGCGTGAGCGCAGCGAGTTCGATTGGATCACCCAGCGGCGTGCCGGTGCCGTGGGCTTCAATGTAACCGATGGTCTCGGGATTCACTCCGGCGGCTTCGTGCGCCAGAGCGATCACCCGCGCTTGTCCCTCGACGCTGGGCGCGGTGTAGCCAACTTTCGCCGAACCGTCGTTGTTCGCAGCAAAACCTCGAATCACAGCGTAGATTTGGTCGCCGTCGCGGACTGCGTCTTCCAGGCGTTTCAGCAGCACGACGGCAACGCCGCTTCCGAAAACGGTTCCTTGCGCGTCGGCGCTAAACGTGCGGCAGTGGCCGTCCGGCGAAACCATGCCGCCGTCCTGATAATACGAGCCGCGTTTTTGAGGAAAAGTGATTGAACTGCCGCCGGCGAGCGCCATATCGCTCTGGTAAGTAAGGAGCGACTGGCAAGCTTGCGTGACTGCCATCAGCGAAGTGGAGCAGCCCGAAACCATGGTGAAGCTCGGCCCGCGAAGATTCAGTTTGTAAGAAACGCGGGTGCGGAGAAAATCGGGATTGTTCCCCATCATCTCCGGATAGCTTCCCACTTGGTAGCCGCCGGAATATTTGGCGATGAAGCCTGGGCTGGTGCACAGGCGAGTGAGGAAATAAGTGCTCTGGCTGCTGCCTGCGAACACGCCGATGGGACCCGGGTATATCGAAGGGTCATAACCGGCATCTTCGAAAGCTTGCCAGCAGGATTCAAGGAAAAGACGCTGTTGCGGGTCCATCAATTCAGCTTCGCGCGGGAGGATGCCGAAAAATTCCGCGTCGAAGAGGCCGACATCTTCGAGAACCGAACGGGCGCGAATGTAACTCGGATCCTTCGACAAGTCCGCCGCGTTCGGAACTTCGAGTTCATCCACTCGAAAATGAGAAATCGCTTCGACGCCGTTGAGCTGGTTGCGCCAGAACTCGGC
This sequence comes from Candidatus Acidiferrales bacterium, assembly GCA_050012235.1. GTDB lineage: Bacteria > Acidobacteriota > Terriglobia > Acidiferrales > UBA7541 > Palsa-295. The sequence goes on from JBEKHP010000056.1 coordinate 2,220, forward strand.
CACACTCTGCGCTCCGGGAAAGCGCCCGGCCATGCCGATGATTGCGACGCCCTCAAGGAGAGGGCTTTGGTTATCGCGCGAGCTCACGAAGCACCGCCGCCGTGACGTTCGCGCTTTCGAGCAAAAGCTTCGCGTTGCTTCTGCGCCTGCTGCTGTACGCCGGAGAAGGAAGGTTCCGCCGAGGCGCCCTCACGCAGGTGCTTGCCCAGCGTTCGAACCGTTGTGTATTCGAATAAGTCAGTCACCGGTATTTCAAGGCCTAGCAGCTTTTGAAGATTGGAGTGAACCGCGACGAGCAGCAACGAATCTCCGCCGATGTCGAAGAAATTATCGTCGAGCCCTACGCGCTCCACACGCAGTATGCGGCGCCATAGATCCAAAACTGTCTTGTCCATTTCGTTCGTCGGCGCCTCGGCAGAGGAGCCATCCGCAGCACCGAATGCCGGAGCAGGCAGAGCAGAGCGGTCCACCTTTCCGTTGTTGGAAAGCGGCAACGACTCCAGCGCAACGAACAGCGCAGGAACCATATACTGAGGCAGCTTTCCCTGAAGAAATTGGCGGAGCTCGCGCGGCGTTGGTCCATCGTCAGACGAACATGCATAGTAAGCGATCAGGCGCTTGGTGCCGTTTTCGTCCGTTTGAGCCACCACGGAAACATGCTTCACGCCTTGGTGCATGGTCAAAACGGTTTCGATTTCGCCCGGTTCGATGCGATGGCCCAGAATTTTTACCTGGTTGTCGATTCGTCCGAGGAATTCAACGTTGCCGTCTTCGGTCCAACGAGCGAGATCGCCGGTGCGATACATTCGTTCGTTGGGATTCGCGGCGAAAGGATCGGGCAGGAATTTTTCAGTCGTCTCGCGCGCGTTGTTCAAGTACCCGCGCGCGACGCCGTCACCAGCCGCATAGATCTCTCCCGACTCACCCGGCGGAACAGGACGCAACGTTTCGTCCAGAATGTAAACACGCGCGTTCGAGATTGGACGGCCGATTGGAATGGAAACGAATGACGCATGATCCTTGGGTACTGGATAAAACGTACTGAACGTGGTGTTTTCAGTCGGCCCGTACACGTGATGGAGAGCGCAATTCGGAAGTTGTTCGTGCACCAGGCGAAAATGGCGAGGGGAAACAAACTCGCCGCCGGTGAAAAGCTGACGAACAGGTATCAGGTCTTCCAGGCGCTGATCCACCATCAGATTGAAAAACGCGGTGGTAAGAAACAAAGTGGTGACACCGTTTTCGCGCAGGACGCGGCCCAGCTCGTCGAGCGAGCTGGCGCGCGGCGGCATCACAACCAAACGGCCACCGTTCAATAAGGGGCCCCAAATTTCAAACGTCGAAGCGTCGAAAGCAACTGGAGCGAACAGAACGAAAACTTCCTGGGGGCCGAATCGGCAGTAGTTCGTGTTGCGTACCAGGCGAATAATGGCGCGGTTTTCGATCATTACGCCCTTCGGCCTACCCGTCGATCCGGATGTGTACATAACGTAAGCGAGGCTTTCCGGCACTCCGATAGATACCGGATTGGAGTCATCACCGGAAGGTGTCGCGTCATCGAGATCGTCAACACACAGTAAAGAAGAGCCGATTCCATTAAAAACTGTCGAAGCGAAGGACTTCTGCGTGAGTATTACCTTGGGATTCGTATCTTCGAGCATCAGATCGAAGCGCTCTTTGGGATACGAAGGATCGAGCGGAACATACGCACCACCGGCCTTGAGTATGGCGACCAGCGCGACGATGAGTTCGAGCGAGCGATCAATACAGCACCCAACCATGATTTCTTGCCGCACTCCCATGCGGCGGAGCCGGTGCGCCAAGCGATTGACCCTGACGTTTAGCTCATGGTAGGTGAGCCGCTGCTTCCCAAATACCACCGCGACACTGTCAGGTTGCACCGCGACGATCTCTTCAAAGAGCTGAGCGACGGTCTCGTTCCTTGGGTATTCGGAGCGAGTGGCGTTCCAGGTCCGAAACGGCTCCGGGAGTTTATCAGCCGGGGTTTCTCCGTTTGCTACGCTCGCGATTTTTTGAGATTTGAGGTTCATACAAAGCATCTCGCCGAATAGAAGAATCAAGAAAGAACTAGGGCAGAAGGATCTCCTTCTCTCCAAACAATCGTTCCGCGGTGATACCGCGCTTGCGGCAGGTCTCAATCAAACGATTGGATTGAATAATCGGGTTCGACTTCTCAGTGTACTTAATGCTGGAAATGTAGTTCAACCAAGGCTCTTGACCCATAGCGTAAACATACACTTCTTTGCAATGGAATTGCTCAACCATAGCCATGGCGCGTTCGAAATTCGATCCGGCCAAGCGCCGGGACTGGTCTTTAGGACGATCCAGGCGCTGCGTGAGCAGCGGGCCATAAATCCAGGAGACCGGAGCGCCATCGCATTCCATTCCGACAAAAAATGCGTCCACGTCGCCTGTTTCACGCTGGATGTGTTCGTACATTTTCGGCGAGATGTTGCACGAGTCCGCGGCGAAGAGCAGTTTGTGATTGTCCACTCGCAGCAAGTATGCGGACTTGGTCATCACGTTCAGGTCGCCATGCTCGCCAAGGAATGGAATAGCGGTGATCGAGCCGCGTTCAAACGGAATTTGTTCCATCTCCGAAATTTCAATCACATTCTTAAATCCGCACTGCTTCAACAGCAGTCTCAGCGAAGGATCCTGCAGCGCGCCCCCGCCGTTACGCGGCACAACGATGTTTCGAATGCGGTGCCGGAGTTGCAGAAGGGTCTCAAACAAAATATGGTCCTGGTGATTGTGAGTGATCAAAGCGTAGTCGATCACTTCGGGCAAATCGGCATAGGTGTACCGCGAAATTTGTGTGTCGTAGGTATAGCTGAGCATGGGGTCAAGCAGAACGCTCACTCCCCGCGTTTCCAGCAGAATGCAAGCGTGCCCGAAATAGCGCCAGCGCGCGCCATCACCTTCATATTTCGCGTACGGCTTCGGCGCTTCGGTGGTGAGGAAAGAGCGAAAACGCTCGGCGTCTTCGGAGCTTAGGCGCAGCGCGTCATTTATATCCTCGAGCGAAGAAGGCTCGTTTTTCATCCGAAACAATGTATCGAGGCGCTCGCTTGCGAACGGCACTTCCAAATTAATGGAATCACCTTTATCAACGCGCGGAGTGCTCAGAACAAACGGCCGGTCATCGCCGGAAATTTCCGAAAGCATCACGCTTTGCAATGATGAATCGTAAAACGGACTTTTATAAAGGAGCGGCTCGATCAGCCGGAAGGATGGATGGTTGTTGAGATCGTAGACGAGCTCCACGTACCCCTGCAGGCAGGCGGGAACCTCGGCATACAGCGATTCCAAACTGTAGCCGACCGCCTTTTCGCGCAACAGGGCATCGAGCTGTTCGATGGCCCGAGAAAGACTGATCAAGTGACTTCGCTGGGTCAAAGTGCGTTCACGAAGTTTTTTTACTTCCTCCACTCTATTACGGTCGAAATCCATGAAGGGACCGCCCAGCAGAGCCGGGTTTTTGACCGCCGATTCGTGCGTTTCCGGAGACTCGATGTAAGAATCCATGATCCGCAGGTGGCGCTCGGTGAGATTTCGAGCCGTGGTGGCCGGGGGAATCAAGTGCGCCCAAGCGTACCAGCCGTCAACAAGGGGCTCCATCATCACGTTCGGCTTCAGAAAGTAGAGTTCGTTACTCATCGACTCCCGAGATCCTGTTTCGCCGTCCTACGAAACACCGTGTACCGCATTGAAACTGAAACCCTTACAAGCTCAGACACCCCGAACCGGGGGCTGGTTAGCTCTTATTCTGCAACTGTTCGGCCACTCATAGATGAAGTTAATCCATTACAAACAAGCCACTTAGGTGCATCTTCTAGGGCATTGCGCCGCGACTACCGGCGGAAGGAGTGGAAATAGTTTTCTCAAAAGGAGTCTGGGGCATCCACTCTTTGGCTATTCCTCAGACTTATCCCTTATTTTAGCAGGTGATAGCGAGCAATGCCCTTGTTTGCTAGAGATTTGTGCGCAATGCATCTAAAATCACCCGCGGTCCTGACGCTACCGGGCTCATCTGCGCCATTATTGAGATTCGTAAACCTAAGAAAATAAAAGGGTAACTTATCGTTTAACGGCCGATCTTGGTGTCACAAAGTGGACATACAATTGCTAATCATTCTAGTTGCTAATTCTCACCCGTCCGCATTATTTCTCCGACTCTAAGGGTCGTCACGTGCGATGCTTGTAATGGCCGAAAAATATGGTAGATAGTTCCCAGTTGCAACTTAGCCTTAACAATACGCCCGTGGAATATCCGGATCGAAACCGCAGCTTGCACTCGCTGTTCGAAGCGCAGGCATCGCGGACGCCGGAGCAAGTGGCACTAGTTTTTGAAGACGAGAACATCACCTATCGTGAACTCAACGAACGGTCCAACCAGCTAGCGCACTATCTGCAAAAACAAGGCATCGCCCCGAACGCGCTCGTAGGAATTTGTGCGGAGCGGTCGATCGAGATGGTTGTCGCGCTGCTTGCCATTCTGAAAGCCGGCGGAGCTTACGTACCTCTCGATCCGGAATATCCCACCGAGCGGCTTGCGATGATGATCGAGGATTCCGAAACGCCGGGTGTACTCACGCAGCAAAAGCTGCTCGCTCATTTCTCCAGCCGCGAAACCCCCACCTTCTGTCTCGATACTGACTGGAAATCTCTGGCAAGCGAGAGCACTGCGAACCTCGATATCGCGGTCAGTCCGAGCGACGCGGCCTATGCCATCTACACATCGGGATCCACGGGAAAACCAAAAGGCGTCGTCAACGTGCATCAAGGGATCGTGAATCGCCTGCTGTGGATGCAGGATGCCTACCGGCTGACGAGCGACGATCGCGTGCTGCAGAAAACTCCCTACAGTTTCGATGTCTCGGTCTGGGAGTTTTTCTGGCCACTGATTACCGGGGCGCGGTTGGTCATCGCTCGACCAGGCGGTCATCGAGATCCGCGATATTTGGCCGACATAATCAATCGCGAGAAGATCACCACGCTGCATTTTGTACCGTCGATGCTGAGGAGTTTCCTGGAAGCTGTCGAAATTCCGAAACGCAGCAGCGTGCGGCAGGTTTTTTGCAGCGGGGAAGCGCTGCCGGCCGACTTGCAGCGCCAGTTTTTTTCGCGCATGGATGCAGAGCTATACAATCTTTACGGCCCCACCGAAGCTTCTGTTGACGTCACTCACTGGACCTGCCGCCGCGATGACAATCGCTCTTTCGTGCCTATCGGCCGTCCCATCGCCAATATGGAGATTTACATTCTCGATGAACAGTTGCGGCTCACTCCGGCCGGGGCCGAAGGAGAGTTGCACATCGGCGGAATCGGCCTGGCACGCGGCTATTTGAACCGGCCGGAACTCACCGCGGAAAAATTCATCCACAATCCGCTCAGCAACGACCCGAATGCCCGGCTCTACAAATCGGGGGATCTCGCGCGTTTTCTTCCGTCCGGTGACATCGAGTACCTCGGACGACTCGATTACCAAGTAAAGATTCGGGGCTTCCGCATCGAGACAAGCGTCTCGTGGCGTACGTGGTGCCCGTTCAAGTTGAAAAATTTGAAACCGCTGGGCTGCAAGAATTCCTCAAACGCCAGCTTCCGGATTACATGGTGCCAGTCGTAGTTGTACTAGAGGCGTTGCCACTCTCCTCGAACGGAAAGGTTGATCGTAAGGCTCTTCCAGCGCCGACGTTTGAAAATCATGCGGTGGCGCCCGAGTTCGTCCCAGCGCGAAACGAAATTGAGAAAGGGCTTGCCGGCATCTGGACCGAGCTCCTCGCTATTCAGCAAATCGGGATGAGGGACAATTTTTTCGAGCTCGGCGGACATTCGTTGCTCGCCATTCGCCTGGTGTCGCGTATCGAACAATCGTTCGGCAAAGAACTTTCACTGGCCTCTTTACTGGAGGCTCAGACCATCGAGCAACAAGCCGATCTGATCTTGGGGCAGAACGGTCAAGGGCAGACAGTTCGCGACGAAAGCATCAATCATTCTGAGCGGAAGGCGCGACTTCCGTTTTTTTTCCTGGGCGGCGATGCTACGTTTTTGCCGCTTTCGCAAGGTCTTCGAGCTGCACACGAACTGCATAGCCTGGGGATGCAGGCTTCTTTTGTTCCGGGCCGACTCGGACCAGATTCACTTCCTGCTATTGCCGAGCACTTCGTTCGCGCCATTCGCGCGCGCCAACCGCACGGGCCTTATATGCTGGCTGGATGGTGCGCTCATGGATTGCTCGCGCTCGAGGTAGCACAACAATTACAGGCGCAGGGCGAACAGATCGCACTGCTGATGCTGATCGAGGTGACGCATCCGGTTCGACGGAAAGAGTATCCGAAATGGAAACGCCTCATTTCTGCCGCGCAGCTCAAATGGCATCTTCTACAGTTCGAATACGCATACCTGGGGCAGGTTTCGCGGGCGCAGAAGATCAAATACATCGGAGGACGCTTCTCGAGAAAAGCTTCGGGAATCAAGCGGTCCGTGTGGAATTGGCTCAGGTCGTCGAGCGCAATTGAAAAGCTTCGAGGCAATAAAAGCCCGGTGGAATCGCTATATAGTGCGGTGGAGAATTACCAGCCAAAGCCATATGCGGGACCAACCGTGCTGTTCAGAAGCGTTGAGCGGACTTTCGGCTTTGGACAAGATCTGCGACTGGGCTGGGCTGATAGCTTGGGCAGCGAACTGGAAATTTGCGAATCGCCCGGAAATCACTACACAATTTACATGGAGCCCCATGTCCGCGAACTGATTCGAAATATAATGGCCCGGGTGGAAAAAGCGGAAACGGACACCGCAGAAACGAGCGCTGCGACAATTGCTCACTGATAGTCTGCGTAAAGCCTTTGACATGGATAATCCCTACGTTTGGCCGCGTCCCCCGGCAAACCTCGAATTAGCGGAAGGCGAAATTCATCTTTGGCGCGCGTCTCTGGATTTGAACAAGGAAATTCTTGCCCGGTGCGCATCCGTTCTTTCTCAGGATGAAAAACTTCGTGCGAGCCGGTTTCTTTTCCCAGGAGATCGGGATCACTTCGTAGCGGCAAGAGGGATCTTGCGCGAATTACTGGGAAAGTATGCGGTGAGTTCACCCGCGCTGCTGGAATTTCAATACGGGCAACACGGGAAACCGTCCCTTCGTACGGAGAGTGGCGAATCGCCGATTCGTTTCAATCTCTCGCATTCCCGCGGCCTGGCTGTCTATGCTTTCGCTCGCCATCGAGAACTGGGGATTGATCTGGAACCGATCCGGCCCGAATTTGCCGGCGAGGCTATTGCGGAACGCCACTTCTCACCGCGGGAGCTTGAGGAGTGGCACAGGCTGACTCCCGGACTGCGCGCTGAAGCTTTTTTTCTTTGTTGGACGGGGAAGGAAGCTTATGTGAAAGCAAGAGGCGAAGGGTTGCAAATTCCGCTGGCGAGTTTCAGCGTCACATTGACGCCCGGACAACCGGAAGAACTGCAGAGCGTCGATAGCGCCAGGTGGCGGCTGCATTCCTTCGCACCGTCTCCGGGGTACGTCGCTGCGATAGTCGGCGAGGAGAAAGACTGGCGGCTACTTCAGTGGGATTGGCAACCGTAGGAACTTGAAAACAACAAAGACGCGAAGCGGTGCAACGAATTCACTGCGAAGCGATTAAATTTTCTCGGCGGTAACCCGGCCGTTCGGGGACCGAACGAGAGAATCTACCAGATTCAGGTAAGTCCCCTTATTAACGTCCCAACTGTATTTCGAAACAAATTCCGAGGCTTCGCGGATAAATTTTTGCCGAAGCTCGGGATTTTTGATCATCAAGAGTATGGCATCGGCTAAACTCCGCTCGTCGTTTGCCTGGAAAAATTTGACGACAGAATCGTTGAAGTAATAGCTGTCGATGGCCGTATCGGGCACGACGACGGGAACGCCCAGAGACATAAACTCCAGTATCTTGGTGCTGAATGCTTCATTACCGAAAGAATTCTTTCTTTTGGGAACCACGCCAAGATCCGCGTTTTCGATGACCGACGCGATTTCATGAAGCGCCTTTGTTCCCTTGAGAAAAACCCGGTTTTCCAACCCGAGTTCTTTAACCAGAACTCTTAGAGACTCTAGTTGCTCTCCCGAGCCGTAAATATGAAATTCCGCCTCCGGAACTTGATCTTTGATGAGCGCCAGGGCGCGCACCGCAATATCGATTCCCTGGTGATAATTAAGAGTTCCGGGATAAAGAATAACGAACTTGTTGTCCGTTCGCGTGCGGCCGCGAGCTTGAAAAATCTCGGTGTCCGGAAAATTCAAGATGGTCGTACATTTAGACTCCTCCACGGATCTTCCGTGGAGGCGTTTCTCCCAAATGTGATTGGCCGCGATCACGTGATCGGAAAACCAGGCGGACATCCTTTCGACCATAGTGAGCAGACGGAAAGTCAACGATCGGTTGGAGCTCTTAAATTTGCTCAGATAGAACTCTGGCACCAGATCGTGAATATCCAAGATGATCTTGGATCCCGTTAATTTCGGCACCAGCGCGGCGAAAACTTCAAAATCCGGTACGGAGTGAACGTGCACGAGGTCGTAGCGCTCTTTCATCTGTTCTACGCTGAGAAAAGCCATTGAGCGCATGAAAAAGAGCAATAGCCTGCCTAAATAGCTGAACTTCGTTTTTTCGTTGACCACCCGGCGTTGAATGCGAAATACGCGGACACCGTTAACGATCCCACGAGCCGGCTGCCCATTTTGTCTGAGCGACACAACATCGACGCGATCGCCCCGCTTCGCGAGGGTTTCCGCATAGCGGCGGACTCGGTTGTCCCCCTCGTAGAACGAATATGCGACCATGCAGACTCTCATTGTGGGATCTTCCTGCGATGAACGTAGAGCGCGAGAGCTAATCTCTTGCATAACAGGCGCAGTGCGAAGGAAGGATCGAGCTCACTCCATTCGCCACTGCTTTCTAACTTCAAATGCCAACACCTCAAGCGTTCGAACGGAATTTAGCCGCCAGAAGAGACGCTATTTTCTCCTGTTTTTTAATACCGCTGGGCTTGGGGCTTGGCGATATTTCCAAGGTTGCAATGGGCCTCGCCGAGAGTCAAGCGCGGCTTTCGGCGTGGGGCGCGATTGGGGTCTGCTCGTTCGGATGGTGATGTAATTAAATGATTTAGGATGGAAACCGAACACATTAATTTTCCGTAACAGAGTTAAGAATCGAAAATGTGAAAACCGTTCCCGTTCTTATCTTTCTCCAATCGTGAAAAATCTGTCGGTCGATCTCCGCGTACACATTCCCTGCCTGACTTCAGTTCGGTGCGAACCCGCCTGCAGGTTCTGCCGGGATCGACGGATGAGGAGGGATCCGGCGCGGTTCGGATTTCTGCAGAATTAGAAGCACGGGAAAGATTATTGCCAACGCCAACAGGAAGAAGACGAAACCCCCGTCGTGATGCAGGTTCCCGCGCAGAAAGCTCGGGTCGACATAAACACCGAGGAGCGTAAGCGTCACAATCCTTATCGCATTCTTAACGATTGATACAGGAAAGACTAAGACGATAAACAACAACATTTTCCATGGC
>JBEKHP010000057.1:0-6465 GCA_050012235.1 Candidatus Acidiferrales bacterium
AAGCCCACGGAAAATCCGCAGGCCTACGATTTTCACCTGCGCGGAAGAAACTACATACGCCGCTATAACATGGAGTACGGCCTGCAAATGTTCGAACAGGCCATCCAGCTTGACCCGAATTTCGCTCTGGCGCATGCCGGGATTGCGCACCTGTGCGGTCTAATCTACGAACTTCGCGAGCAGAGCCCGAAATGGATTGAACGCGGACTGGCCGCCTGCGATCGCGCCACCGCGCTTGCGCCGGACTTGCCGGAAGTGCTCGTGGCGCATGCCCGCATTTCTTACGCGCAGAAGAAATACGACGAAGCCGCGCTGCTGGCTCAGCGCGCCATCGAGCGCAAGCCCGACTGTGAAGGATCCTGGGACATACTCGGCCGGGCGTATTTTGCCTCCGGCCGTTTCGAAGAAGCCGCTGCGCTTACCGAGCGGGCCATTGAAGCGAACGGCGACGACTACAATTCTTATATCCCGTACAGCCGGGCCCTCAGACGGCTGGACATGAAGGAGGAAGCGGAGCACCTGCAGGAGCGGTTTATGAAGGCCTTGCGCCTACAACTGGAAATCGTGCCGGAAGACGTGCGCGCCCGGATTTTGCTGGCTGTTAACCTCGCCTACTCGGGACAAGGCCAAGACAAGGACGAAGCCGTTCGGCACTTGCAGACCGCCGTTGCTCTTCGCCCCGGCGATCCCAGCACTCTCTACAACGCCGCCTGCACCTACGGCGCGCTGGGGAAAAAAGCGGAGGCTCTCGAAACGCTCAAGAAGTGTTTTGCAGCCGGATACAGCAACCAAGACTGGGCGGCCAGAGACACCGATCTCGATCTGCTGCACGATGACCCTGAATTCCAAAAACTAGTCGGCCACAGCGCACGACCCGCGTCTTAAGAATTATTTCTTCGCTTACCTTGGATGGGTGCTGTCCGAGGCCGGATAAAAACTAATCGCGTTCCAACCAGGCGAAGGGTGATCTCAGGATTGAGCCATGAGAGCTTGAAATCGGGGATGGTTGCGCAGAGAGTTCAGATCTGCATCATTTTGCGCCCACCGCTTGTACCAGAAAGCGTGCGTCATGGCTTTATCCAGACAATCTATCGCCTCTTCGGCCTTCCCTTGCAGAGCGTAAACGCACGCGATGTTGTAGAGAATCCCGCAGTCCTCGGGGTCGATGGCCAGAGCGCGTTGGGCCCAATCCAAACTTCGAGCCCGCTCGCCCAATTGGCAGAGCGCATTCGCTCCCAAATAGAGCGCGCGTGCATCATCCGGGTGAAGTTCCAGATGCTTCTCGGCTCGCTGCCAGGCACGCCGGTATGATTCCTCCGCATCCTGCTTTCGGTCCAACGCCATATAGACCATGGCAAGTAATTGCGGAGCCTGATAATCCTCAGGCTTCACTTCGGAAGCCTGCTCGAACTGTCGCGCCGCCTCTTTCAGCTTCCCCTGCTGAAAGCAAGCTCGCGCGTAGAAGTAATAAGCCTCGAAAAGCCGTGAGTCCAGGCGAATGGCGGTCTGGAATTCAAGCTCGGCCTCGTCGTAGCGCTTGCTGAGCGAAATCGCAAGTCCTCGCGCTACGTGCGCCTCAGCTAAACCAGGGTCAAGGAGCAAAGCCTTGCGGCTGGCATCGTCCGCCGCCTGCAGATTTGTCTCGCTGGCCTCCCAGTACATATACAGATAGGAATGGCAGTCAGCCACGCCGGCATAGGCGCGCGCATACCCGGGATCGATCTCGATTGCGCGAGTGAACATCTGCCGCGCAAAGTCATAGCCTCGGCGCCGAAACTGGTAGAAAAATTGCCGCCCGCGAAGATAGTAGTCGTAAGCCTTAACGTCCGCCGTCGGCGGTTTGGCGATGGCTTCCTTTTCGCTCGCCGTCAGCATCACTTTCAAGGCGCCGGCAATGCTCTGCGCAATTTCGTCCTGTATGGCAAATACGTCTTCCATCTCGCGGTCGTAGCGTTCTGCCCAGACCGAGTGGCGCGTTCGCGTCTCCACCAGTTGCGCCGTAATGCGCAAGCGGTTTTTTGCCCGGCGCAGGCTTCCGCCTAATACGTAGGCGGCGTTAAGCTCCTGGCCCACTTGAGGCGCAGTGACCGGCTTGTCTCGATAGACGAGCATTTCGGCGCGCGGGAAAACTCGGAGCTTACTGATTTTTGATAGCTCCGTGATGATGTCTTCGGTCATGCCATCGCGGAAGTACTCGTCATCCTTCGCTCCGCTTAAATTTTCGAAGTAAAGCACTGCAATCGATTTTTCGACTTCTGCTCCGGTTGCGGCTGCGACTCGCCCTGAGCCGGAGTCGCGCTTCAACTGCTGAAGGTCGGCGCGCAACTTTTCTGCGCTTGCGTAGCGCTGCTCCGGAGCTTTCTCCAATAATTTATTTACGATCCTCTCCAACTCAACTGGGATTTTCGGATTCAATCGCACGGGTGAGACGGGCGCGCGATTGAGAATCGCGTCGAAGATGACGGCCGAAGTGCTGCCTGAAAACGGCAGGCGTCCCGTTCCCATTTCGTAGAGCACCACGCCGAAAGAAAACAGATCGCTGCGCGCGTCCACGTCCTCGCCGCGTGCTTGTTCGGGTGACATGTACGCCACAGTGCCCATGGCCGTGCCCGGGCTGGTCAGGTATTCGGGAGCTGCGCCCGCCGTATCCTCTGCCAAAACTGCGACAGTTTCCCCCACCAGCTGCCGTCTGGACGTCATTTTCGCCAACCCGAAATCGAGGACCTTGGCGCTTCCGCTTCGTGCAATGAAGATGTTTGCCGGCTTTATGTCACGGTGCACGATGCCCTTTGCGTGCGCGGTGGCCAGCGCGTCGGCGATCTGGATGCCGAGTTCGAGAATCTCCTCGATTTCCATGGGCCGGCCTTCGATGCGATGCTTCAGCGTTGTGCCTTCCAGATACTCCATGACGATAAAGGGGCGCCCCTCGCGCTCATCGATATCGTAGATCGTGCAGATGTGGGGGTGATTCAGCGCCGAAGCCGCTCGTGCTTCACGCTGGAATCGTTCGAGCGCCTGGCGGTCCTTGGAGGAATCTTCCGGCAAGAATTTCAGAGCCACGCTGCGGCCCAGCCGCGTATCCTCGCCGCGGTACACCACGCCCATGCCCCCGCCGCCCAGTTTTTCGAGTATGCGGTAGTGGGAGAATGTCTGGCCAACCATAGAGGCTCGGATCCTTTGCGAACGCGAATGCTATCGTCTGCTCGGGAACAAGTCAACGCGGCCCTCGGCATCGACGTGATGAACCAGCTTAGCGTACCGCGCCGCTTAAAAATCGGCTTAGGCAACTTTGAGCACGAGCTTTCCGATATTCTCACCCTTGAAGAGCTTCAGCAACGTGTCTGGAAATGTTTCGAAGCCTTCAACAATGTGCTCGCGCGATTTCAGTTTGCCCTCAGCCATCCAGCCGGCCATTTCGCGGCCAGCCTCGGCATAACGATCGGCGTAGTCAAATACCACCATCCCTTTCATGCTGGCGCGATTAACCAGCAGCGAAAGATAATTCGAAGGCCCTTTGATTGGCGTGGTGTTGCAGTATTGCGAGATCGCGCCGCAGATCACGATTCGCGCGCCGCGCGCGAGCTGCGTGAGCGCCGCATCTAGGATGTCCCCGCCTACGTTGTCGAAATAAACGTCAATGCCCTTGGGACAATGCTGCTGGAGCGCTTTGCGCACATCCTCCGACTTGTAGTCAATGGCCGCATCGAAGCCGAGATCTTTCACAATGTACTTGCACTTCTCCGCGCCGCCCGCAATGCCCACCACAGTGCATCCCTTTATCTTAGCGATCTGCCCGACGACCGTCCCCACCGCTCCGGCCGCGCCTGAGACGACTACGGTTTGCCCGGGCTTCGGCTGGCCGATATCCAACAGGCCAAAATAAGCAGTCATCCCCGGCATACCGAGCGTCCCGAGAAAAACCGGCAGAGGAATCGCGCCGGCGTTCACCTTCGTGATGCCGGTCCCGTTCGATATGGCGAATTCCTGAACGCCGAAGGCGCCGTAAACGTGATCGCCCACCGCGAACTTGGGATTTTTCGACGCGGTCACGCGACCCAGCGCCCCCGCGCGCATCACTTCACCGATCCCCACCGGAGCAATGTACGATTTCCCTTCGTTCATCCAACCGCGCATGGCCGGATCGAGTGAGATATACAGAATCTTCACGAGGAACTCGCCCTCGCCGGGATCGCGAACCGGCTCTTCTTTGTAGTTCCAATCGGTTCGCTTCGGCATGCCCACGGGACGCGCCGCAAGTTCGAATTTATGATTCACATTGCTCATGGCCATTCCTCCACTAAGAACAATCGGGGCGAAGAATCAGATCGCCAACTCTTGATAGTTGCTCACAGATGACAGTGACTAACGCGGCGGGCATTGTATATAATCGCGCGTACTGTGCCAAGGTAGGACATTCTCTGCACACGGAGGGCGAAATGGCCGGAGCACCCGCAAATGTATTGAACATGCCGCGACCGCCGGTGTTTGCCAACGCCGCCGAGGAGCGCCTCCATCGCAAGCAAATGCTGGCCGCCGCATTCCGGCTTTTTTCGAAATTCGGCTTCGACGAAGGAGTGGCAGGACACATCACCGCGCGCGATCCCGAACGGCTCGACCATTTCTGGGTGAACCCGTTCGGGATGCACTTCGGCCAAATACGCGCATCGGACCTGATTCTGGTGAATCATCACGGCGAAGTGGTCGAGGGAAAATATCCCGTCAATGGGGCGGCATTTGCCATCCATTCCCGGGTGCACGCCGCGCGTCCCGATGTGGTCGCGGCTGCTCACGCGCATTCGCTGAACGGAAAATCCTGGGCCTCGCTCGGACGCCTGCTCGATCCCATCACCCAGGATGCCTGCGCGTTTTACGAGGACCACGGATTGTTCGCGGAGTTCACCGGCGTGGTCTATGAAACGTCCGAAGGCGAGCGAATCGCCCAGGCTCTGGGACAACACAAAGCCGCGATCCTGCGGAATCACGGATTAATCACCGTGGGCCAGTGCGTCGAAGAGGCGGCCTGGTGGTTCATTACCATGGACCGAAGTTGCCAGGCGCAATTGCTCGCCGAGGCGGCCGGCAAGCCGGTCAAGATCGATCACGCGACAGCCGTTGGCACCAGGGAACAAGTCGGTAGCCACCTCGCCGGATGGTTCCAATTTCAGCCGCTGCTCGCGCGCATCACCCGCGAACAACCCGACCTGCTCGAGTAGTCTCCATAGACAAAACTGCTTCCGGCTTGGATAGAAGGTCAGTCTCCGATAAGCACGATCGCTCGTCCGTTCACCGCTTGAACGAATAATAAATGACGTACAGCCAACTCAAGATGCCGTGAAGCATCATCCACAGGATGGAATGATGGACGCTCCACGAAATAGTGATGGCAAGCATGCTCCCGAAACCCCAAAAACCAACGCCCGTACACCCGCCTCTATTTTCCATTTCAACTCCCATATGGGCGACGCTGGTGCTACGCCCGAATCGCCGCTGCACTGCCACGACGACGCAAACCAGTGCTTGTGCGGTATACGGCTGCCATTGAGAAAAAGACTCATTGGGGAGGCGAATCTTGGTGCCACAAATCCTCCGGGTTGACGGTCATGGCACACTCCTGATTAGTCGCGTAATCGGACATGTCCGGTAACGGCTGCCAGCTCAGGCGGTCGACGCAACCGGACAAGTGAAGCACCGGAAAAGCACTTGTCCGGTAACGCGACTATACATCCATGTGACTGCTGGGAAGTCGAGTCCGAGGGTAATTTCCGAGTGGGCGCCTTAAAGAGTTTGAATCACTTTGATGTCCACAACCGGGAATAGAAGAGGGGCTGGCAGGGTACAGCGCAGCCCCTTGAACCAGGAAGGCAGCTACCTGATAACGCAGATGCCGCCGACTAAGAAGGACTTAGACTCCGATTCTGTGGACGTTCTTTAACGGCTTGGTCGCTGCGAGCTTCTTTGCCTTCTTTTTGCTTGCTGCTCTTGCGTGTGTTCCTAGTTGCCGCCAGTGCTAGTCGCCACCGTCCCCGTCTCCCCCGCTCCATGGTTTTGTCAACGGCTTGACCTCTACGAGCTTCTTCGACTTCTTCAAACGCTTGGTGGGTTTCTTGATTGCCATGATTTTTCTCCTTCCCGCGGATTGCCCCCATGGGCTATCACCATGCTTATACGCAATACCCGTGCCAATGTAAACAGCGAGGCTCGCAGGTGCTATCCCCTTTCGATTCTTCCACGATACCTGCGAACTCGCCCAAGCCCAGGGAATCTCGTGTTGAACCATTTCACCATCCATTGAACTATTCAACACTGCTGGGCGCGATTCGACGCATCCGGATGCTGCCAAGTGCCTGATTAACGCGGTGGTCTCAATGGGTCGACGCAACACTCAGCTCAGACCCACATTTATTTGAAAACAAAAGCTAAAAGCGCTGGCTAGGTTAGGTCAGCCGAAACGTTGCCCTGGCTAGG
>JBEKHP010000058.1:0-6222 GCA_050012235.1 Candidatus Acidiferrales bacterium
GAGACGTGGTCCATCGGTCCCTTCATTCTCGAGCAGGTCTACGAGTTCGAAGCAACACTTCAGTATCGGGCCACGATTCGAAAGATGCGGGAAGATCCGGCTGTATATGAGGTGTGGTACTCAGCGGCGAACAGCAAGAACATGTGGTCGATCGCGTACTTGCAGTTCGTTCGGGAGGAAAATCTTTTGTTGCCCTATTTCGATTCCTAGAGCCCCGTCGAGGCTTTCACTAAGTCTAGGCGATCTTGGCAATTGGGCAGCAAATCCGCTCCTTCCATTCGAATCAGAGGAAGAGTGAGCAAGCTCAAGACTGGCTGGCGGTGGAAGCAGTCCCGTGCGAACTTTTCTCCCGCCAAAATTCCCTGCTAACAGGGAAAAATACAGGGATTTTCGAACTTCCGCCAGAACCATCCGGCGATAACTCCACCCCTAAGAATGTTTTAGCGACAGAAACGACTCCTTCGAGGCAAATCGGAACAGGGAACGATCAGGGAAGTAACAGGGATGGGAATTCCCTGTTACGAGGCGGCGATGACATGTCGAAGGTTCACTTGTCCGGTAAGCGCTGCCAGCTCAGGCGGTCGACGCAACACTTTGTTGGAGTTTACTCGCTGGAGTTTGAAATCCTAGAGTTTTTCTGGGACGTTGATTCAAGCGCAGCGATACCTGGTCGAGCTGCGCTTGAGAGTAGCCGGACAGGTCGGTGCCTCGCGGGAAGTATTGCCGCAACAGTAGATTCGTGTTTTCGTTGGTGCCCCTTTGCCAGGGACTTTGCGGATCGCAGAAGTAGACTTGCACATCCGTGGCTACCGTGAAGTCTTTGTGTTTCGCCATCTCCAGTCCGCGGTCCCAGGTTAGCGAGTGTTTCAGCGTAGCGGGGAGTTTACGAACATGCTGACTCAAAGCCGCAACCACAGCTGCGGTCTCTTTGCTCGGCACCTTGATCAGCATGGCAAAGCGCGCTCTACGAGCGTTGCAATGTAACTGTTTTTTGAGCCGCTCAGCAGATCGAACAGACTGCGATAAATGGTTTCGTGGGACACGCGCTTGCTCTCGTCGCCGGGATACTCGCTCTTCAGCCACCCGGAAATCTGTTCGGGCGACCAGTCCAGAATCAGTTTACTCGCAACCATCTCCCGTAACTTGGAGTGCAGGGCCAGAAGGCACTCCTTAGGCCGCAACGCCGAATCCCAAGTCCGATCATCGGCTTGGCTGGCGCGATAAACAGAACGACCACCATGGCGCTTCACTTCTCGACTCACGGTCGAAGCCGCTCGCTCCAGGTGTCTGGCAATCTCACGGATCGACGAACCGCAAGCGATTCCTCGAGATATATCCTCCCGCTCTGCAAGAGTCAGTGCGATACAGGAGCGATGACGGGCTGCCGGGGGAATCCCACCGCGAGGCAACAACAAACAGCGAATCGAAGTATGTGGCTTGGCGCCACATGTCGCTCTTCTGGATCGCAGAGAGCCCAAATCGTTTTCCTGGCCTCATACCACCCACCTTTAAAGAACAGATTTATATCAGATGGCGTTGCACCGACCCATTGAGACCACCGCTTTAATCAGGCACATGAGACGAAGAAACAACATCGCCCGTCGGGCCACCGCACATTTCCTTGGTGGTCGCGAGGCCTTTCGATGAGAATTTGTCCGCCATGAGTTTGTCGGTGGCCATGTAACCAAGAGTCATCGCGACTATGAGTAAAGCGCCGGCGAGCTTTGGCGGGCTCGGCACAGGAATATCGAACCAGCGGCAGCCTGCACCGATAAGCAAGCCGAGGAATATCCCTACGATCATTTTGAGCATGTCTTCGCGTCCTCTTTTCCAGAGATGCGTGCTAATTCACCCGGCGATTACTGGCCGTTTGAAGCGCTAGCTTGGCTGAGCACCACGTGCGATGGATCGCCCTTTTCGGTGATGATGAGGAACCGCCGCGACGAGGTGTTCGAACCACCTGGGCTTCCAGCCGCCAGTACCTTTAGCGGCCCGACAGCTTGGACAATCCCTGCTCCATCGGGATTTGTTTTTAAGACCGCCAGAGGTTCCAGCTTTCCGAAGGGCGCTTGGTTGTTCTCGGCGATATACACGTCATATTGCGATTTGGGAGAGAGCCCGGAAGCCGCGATCTCAACCAGGTCCACCAGTCCAAGCGAATTCACTGCCGCCGATGCCTGTGCATTGGCAAGCGCGCTGCCTCCGGCTCCGAGGTGCAGTCGCACGATCTTGGCGGCTTCTCCTTGCGTGGTAAGATTTTCGGAGCCGGCGCCCTCGGGAACTGCGTTCGGCACGTAAACCAAAGCCTGCGTAGTCTGCCCAATTGGAATATTGGCGATCACTTTGTTCGTCGCTGTATCGATCGCGGCTGCCTCTCCGCCGTTCTCGAATGCGACATAAATTCTGGAGCCGTCTCCGGACTGCCAGATTCCGTGCGGAAGATTTCCTACCGGGATGGTGGCAACCAGTTCTGTCGTTGCGCCGCCCCGGCGAAACACTTTCACTACGTTCAATCCGCCGATGGTGACGTAAGCAAATTTGCCGTCGGAGTTGTTTGCGAAGTTCACGTGATTCGTGATCGGCCCGGTTTCCAGCAACCACTTTTGTTCGAACGGAGGCTTGGCGCTGTACACCTGCACTCTGCCCGCGTCTTTCAACGTGATCCATACTTCGTCGTTTTCCGGACTCACGGCGATGTTGGGGCAGAACGGACTGGCCTGCGGCAAGCGCTTAATGATTTCGTGCGACGCCACGTCAACCACCGCCAATTCCGGGGTGAAGCTGGAGCAGACGAATCCGTAACGCCCGTCTGGACCGAACATGGTCATGCCTGGACCGTTGGCCATCTCGATGCGGCGCGTTTCCTTCATCTGCACGGGGTCGATGACCGAGACATAATCTTCGCCGCGCACTGTGACCCACAGCTCGCGTCCGTCGGGCGTGAAAAAAGCTTCATGCGGCGAACGGCCCACGTAAACCACTCCCTTCACCTTATTCGTGGCCGTGTCGATCAGAGTCACCGAATTCGATGC
This sequence comes from Candidatus Acidiferrales bacterium, assembly GCA_050012235.1. GTDB lineage: Bacteria > Acidobacteriota > Terriglobia > Acidiferrales > UBA7541 > Palsa-295. Next base: position 3,033 of record JBEKHP010000058.1, read on the forward strand.
GATCGAAACCACGGCCAGCGTCTTCGAATCGGGCGAGTAGCCGAGGCCGTGCACCAAAAGTTGGCCAATGTAGAGCGGTTGCAAAGCGGCGGGCACAGGATCGCCGAGCCTGATCGCACCGAGCAATTTGTTGCTGGATGGATCGATCACGGACACGGTGTTCGAAGTCTGGTCGGCCGCGTAAACGCGGTCGTGAGCAGAGACGGGAATGTCGGGACGTCCCCACGGCGCTTGCTGCGCGGATGCGCACGGCAGCAAGCAGAGCAGCGCGAGTCCGCAGACTATTTTCATGTCAGTGATCCTCGTTCACTTCAGAGGCGGGCGCGCGGTTCGCGCTCTGCGAACCGGATTGGTGCTGTTTTAGCCAGAGCTGCATCAATTCAATTTCCGATTGCTGGTCCGTGACGATCTCTTGTGCCAGCCTACGCATCTGTGGGTTTTTGCCGTAAAGCAGTTCGGTCTTTGCCATGTCGATTGCAGTCCGGTGATGTGGAAGCATCAGCTTGGCAAAATCCAAGTCGCTGTCGCCGGATGGCTCTACGGAAGCCATGGCGGCGTGCATCTTGTCCATGCTTGCGCTCAACTCGGACCAACTCGCGTCCGCTGCGCTCTTACCGGACCGTGGCTGAGAATCTTGCCGCCAAGCGCACATTATAACCGCGGAACACAGGAGCGCTAGGACCGCAAATCGTCGGGTGTTTTCGTTCACTTTCCATCTCCGTCCCGCCTTTTCCGCGGAATGTTGTCAGACGCCCTGGTACACCGAGGTGACAAATCTGGTGGGGTTTATAAAACCGTTGCCCCATTCCTCATCCGTGCGAGCGCCGGGCTTGGCCGCGAGAGTCTCCGCCAACGTTCTGCCCTGCTTTTTGAGTGCCGCTACTTTGCCACGCAATTCAGCCATCACATCGCGGAAGAGAATCAGGTCGGCTCTTGCACCCACGACACCGTGTCAGGGAATAACAATCATCTTGTCCGTTACCGTCGCGATATTCGTTTCAGCGGCGCGGATGGTGCCGTCAATGCTGCCCCCGGTCGAGTAATCGATGAAGGGGTAATTGCGATTCCAGAAAGTGTCGCCAGTATGAAAAACATCCGCTTCCGTAAAGTGCACGGAGATGTCCGAATCTGTATGTGCGGGTAAATAGTGCTTGAGAACTAAAGTGGAGTTATTGGCGTGCACGGTATGATCTTCCGCGAAGACGGTCGAAGGGACCGCTCCCGCCGGCGGTGCCAGGAAATTGTAATGCCATCCTTCTACCCACGTATCTTTCAAAAGATGTTTGCGCGTGTTCTCTTGCGCCAGAATGGCGGCTCCGGCTTGATGCACCCAATCGTTTCCACCGGTGTGATCGAAGTGCCAGTGAGTATTGATCAGTTGCTTGATGGGGTCTGCGTTGATGCTCGCTAGCGCTTCAGAAACCTTCGTATGCGCGGTCTTAATTTCCGCGTCAACGAGCAGCTTTCCGTCGGGCCCGGTGAGAACCGCGATATTTCCGCCCGCACCCAAAAGAACGGTGATGTTGCGGCGAAGCGGTTGCACCGCGATCTTTGCGGTGGCGGCTTCCCTTAGTGCATCTTCAACAAGAGTGTCAGTCTCCGCGAACAACCCCCTGGGAGCAACACACGCTGCTGCAACAGCCAGACCCCCTGCTGCGAGGACCTGACGCCGCGAGATTTCGGATGAATATTTGCAGTCCATGTGTTGCTCCTTGGTCGCTGTTCCCTAAACTGGCTCGCTATTGGTTTATTTTGTTTTTTGCGAGGAAGCCTTCGATGCGGCTTGCGATTTCTTCTCCGTGCGTCTCGAGCGCAAAGTGTCCGGTATCGAGCAGATGCGTTTCGAGATTTTTCAAATCGCGGCTGTATGGGGCCGCGCCTTCCGCGGGGAAAATGAAATCGTTCTTGCCCCATACGATCAAAGTGGGCGGCTGGTATTGTCTGAAGAAGGCCTGAAACTCGGGATACAGAGGAACGTTTGTACGATAGTCATACATAACGTCCATCTGGATGTCGCGATTGCCAGGTCGGTCGAGGCCAATCTGGTCCAAAGCCCACGTCGTCGGGTCCAGTAACGTCAAGTCGCTGACGCCATTCTCGTATTGCCAGCGTGTTGACTTCGGCTCCGCCAAAAAATAAATGGAAGCGCGATTCTCGGGAGTCGGGTCTTTCCAGTAAATTTTTATCGGATCCCAGAATTTGAGCAGCCCTTCATCGTAAGCATTTCCATTCTGGACGATCAGCGCCTGCACCCGCTCGGGATGCATCAGCGCGAGGCGGTAGCCTGTTGGCGCGCCGTAATCCATCAAATACATGGAAAACTTGCCGATGCCGAGTTGCTGGAGCAACTTGTCAACGATCTTGGCGTAATTTTCGAAGGTGTACGCGTAACTCTTATGATCGGGCATGCTGCTCAGGCCGTAGCCCGGGTAGTCCGGCGCGATCAGTCGGAACGAGCCCGCCAGTCGCGGAATCAAGTTTCGGAACATATTCGACGAAGTTGGAAATCCGTGCAGCAGCAAAATCACTGGAGCATCTTGTGGGCCCGCGTCTCGATAGAAAATGTCAAGGTCGTCGATGCGAGCTGTCTTGTAATGCACCGTCGATTGTTTCTTTGGAGCAGTAGCAGCAGTTGTCATATGTTTTTCCTTTTAAGACTTTCGTGGAGACTCGATCAAATGTTCTGGACGAAATCGGTTATGGGCAAAGAGGAACACTGCGCCCGCTCTGCATTACTCAATAACTTCTAGAGAACTTATTTCAGAGTTCTCAGCCGTGGGTTCGCCGAAAAGGAGCGTCGCGCGGAGTATACTCGCGCTGCCGTCGTCTAGACAAGATTTGAGGTGCCTCGATGACTCCAGATAAGTCAGATTATGGGACATATCCTTTCTTACTACTCCACTTGTCCGGTTTGCGCGTTAATCTGGTGGCGAATTCGTTGTGTGCAAGGCAGGAGAAGCGTGTACGATGCGAGAGCCAAGCGGCTAAATCGGAAATTCCTAGTGAAATGCTCTTTATGCATGCGTGAGTTGCCGGACGGGGCGATGTTCTGTCCGGCATGCGCCACACCTGTGGATCCCAGCAACACGCCAACAGTGACGCGTGTGGATCGGCCAGCCGGCCGAGCCGATCGCCCGGCCAGTGCTGCAGGTACCCCTCCCCGCATCGACTCCGGCTCGCACCGCACTCC
>JBEKHP010000059.1:0-5581 GCA_050012235.1 Candidatus Acidiferrales bacterium
CGAATCGGCGCTGTGGCCGGGTCGATTGGCAAAACTACCACGAAAGAAATCCTTGCGGCGCTTGTGGCCGCGCGGTTCCGCGTACTGAAGACGCAAGGGAATTTGAACAACGAGTACGGCCTGCCGCTTACGTTGCTGCAGCTCGATGATGAGCACGACGCGGCGGTGGTGGAAATGGGCATGTCGCATCGGGGAGAGCTCGCGCGGCTGGCGCAGATCGCTCCTCCCGATGTGGGCGTGATTACGCGTATCGCCGTTGAGCATCTGGAGTTTTTTTCTTCGATTGAAGAGATAGCGCTGGCGGAACGCGAGTTGATCGAAAACCTGGCGTGGCCCGGCGCAACGGCGGTGCTGAACGCAGACGACGAGCGTGTAGTTCGCTTTGAGGATGTGTCGCGCGGGAATGTGGTCTGGTTTGGAACCGGCGCGCGCGCCCAATTTCGCGCAGAAGCCATCGAGGAACGCGGAGTGGAAGGGTCCGCATTTGATTTCGTTTCGCCGAGCGGCCGCACTCGTTTGGAATTGCCCCTGATTGGCCGCCACAACGTGATGAACGCATTGGCGGCGCTAGCGGCTGCGAGCGTTTGGGGCATCGGCGCGGCAGAAGCGCAGAGCGTATTTCCTACGCTGGTGCCGACCGATAAGCGCGGAGAAGTAATTCGATTTCAAAACGGACTCACGGTGATTAACGACAGTTACAACTCGAGCCCAACGGCATTGAACGCGCTGGCCGAGCTTCTCGCGGCCACGCCGGGATATCGGCGGAGAATTCTCGCCGCGGGCGAGATGCTGGAACTTGGGGTTTCTTCCGCGGAGCTGCATCGCGAGTGCGGAAAGCTCGCTGGATCGCTCGCGGGAATTGACTGGATCGTGGGCGTGCGCGGTGAAGCAGCGGAGCTGATCCGCGCAGCCATTGACGCCGGACGTTCGCCAGGCTTTGTAAAATTCTTCGAAAATTCCGAAGAAGCGGCGAAGTTCCTGGCGGAATTCGTTACCGGTGGAGATCTTCTGCTCTTGAAAGGCTCCCGCGGCGTCAAGATGGAAAAAGTTCTGGACGCAATCGACGCGCGTCACAAACGAGCCGGTTCGACGCGCGCCGCCGTTGAAACGATCGAAGCCGGGCGAAAAGGCTCGCGCTGATGCTTTACTACCTTTTCTTTTACGCGCTGAGGCCCTACCTCAGCCCGCTGAACGTATTTCGCTACATCACGGTTCGGACGGCCGTGGCCAGCGTGACGGCGTTTCTGCTTTCGCTGCTGATGGGCCCGTGGGTGATAGAAAAACTTCGCGAGCTGCAAGTGAAGCAGTACATTCGCGAGGAAGGCCCCAAGGCGCATCAAAAGAAAGCGGGGACTCCCACCATGGGCGGCGTGTTGATCGTGGCTGCCATCGTGATTCCTACGCTGCTGTGGGCGGATTTGCGCAGTCCCTACGTGCTGCTTGCGATTGGAGCGACGGTGGCGTTTGGCGCCATAGGATTTGTGGACGATTACAATAAGGTAGTGCGGCGGCGGAATATGGGGCTCTCGCCAAGCAAAAAATTCTTTTTTCAAGTGCTGACCTGCGTAGCGGTCGGCGTGGCGTTGCTCGTTTTGCAATCGCACGGAGCGTACTCCACGCAGTTGAGCGTGCCGTTTTTAAAGAGGCTGCATCCGAATCTGGTAATCGACTCGCTGTTGGTCCGGAATTACGTATGGCCGCTGGCATTCGTCCCGTTCGTTCTGTTTCTTGTGTTTGTAATCGTGGGCAGTTCGAACGCCGTGAATTTGACCGACGGCCTGGACGGCCTTGCGATCGGATGCGTGCTGGTCTCTTCCACCGCGCTGACAGTGCTCACTTACGTATCCAGCAACGCGCGCATGGCTGAATATCTGGAGATCCAGAAAATTCCAGCGGCAGGCGAACTCGTTATTTTTTGCGGCTCGCTGGTCGGCGCTTCGTTGGGCTTTCTTTGGTACAACGCGCATCCTGCCGAGATGTTCATGGGCGACGTCGGCTCGCTCGCGCTCGGCGGCGCGATCGGAGTTGTGGCCGTAATCATCAAGCAGGAAATTCTGCTCCTTTTTATTGGCGGCGTTTTCGTGCTCGAAGCGATTTCAGTAATCATTCAGGTTGGCTCGTTCAAGCTCACCGGCAAGCGGGTTTTTCGCATGGCCCCGCTGCATCATCATTTCGAATTAATGGGCTGGAGCGAATCGAAGATCATCGTTCGTTTCTGGATTGTGGCGCTTGTGTTTGCGTTGTTTTCGCTGACGACATTGAAATTGAGGTGATGCAGCTTTGAGGCCAGGAATCGATCTCGCAGGCAAGCGCGTGCTGGTGGTGGGATTGGCGCGCACAGGTTTGGTTACATCGCTTTTTTGCGCGGGCTATGGAGCAACCGTGACGGCCACGGACGAACGCGCGGAATCCGAGCTGGCCGAAACTGCCGCAAAGCTGCGCGCGGCTGGAGTGAAAATCGAGCTTGGCGCGCACGCTTCCAAGAGTTTTCTCGGCCAGGATTTAATTGTGGTTAGTCCGGGCGTGCCGGCAAAGCTTCCCGCGCTGGAACTTGCGCGCGCGCACGGAATTCCAGTGTGGAGCGAGATTGAACTTGCCTGGCGCTTTCTGCGCGGAAAACTTATCGCCATCACCGGCTCGAACGGCAAGACCACCACGACTTCGCTCGTCGCGCACATTCTGAAGACCGCAACGATTCCGGTGATGGTCGGCGGCAATATCGGCACTCCGCTGCTCGCGCTGGTGGAAAATTCCATGGATACAACCGTGACCGTGGCGGAGATCAGCAGCTTCCAACTCGAAACCATCGAAAAGTTTCGGCCGGAAATCGGAGTTCTGCTGAATCTAACGCCCGACCATCTGGATCGCCACGTTTCATTCGATGAGTACGCCAACGCGAAGATGCGCATGTTCGAAAATCAAATCGAGCGCGACATAGCCATCCTCAACGCCGACGATCCCGAAATCACGCGCCGCATGCCCGCCAAGCCGCACATTTTCTGGTTTAGCCGGCAGAAGCGCGTTGCCGCCGGAGCGTTTCTTCGCGATGGCCAGATTTTTTTTCGCAACGAAGGCTCGGAGGTCGCGCTTGCGCGCCGCGACGAAATTCCGCTGCGCGGCGAACACAACGTCGAAAACGTTTTGGCCGCGTGTTCCGCAGCGTTCCTCGCGGGCGCCGACCCGGCGGCCATTGCTAGCGGCGTGAAATCGTTCAAAGGAGTGGAGCATCGCTTGGAATTCGTGGCTGAAGTATCCGGCGTGCAGTTTTACAACGATTCAAAGGCCACAAATGTGGACGCCGCCGTGAAAGCAATCGAAGCATTTCCTGGCCCGCTGATCGTGATTCTCGGCGGAAAGGACAAGGGGAGTCCCTACACTCCGCTGGGCGAGTTGCTGCGTGACCGCGCGCGCATCGCCATCTTGATCGGCGCTGCCGCGGAGAAAATTGCGGAAGACCTTGGCGATTCAGTTCCCGTAACGAACGCCGTCACATTAGAACGCGCCGTGCAAATTGCCGTGGAACGCGCGCAGCCGGGCGACACCGTGTTACTTGCTCCGGCCTGCGCCAGCTTCGACCAATTCGAGAATTACGAACATCGCGGCCGCAGTTTCAAAGAGCTGGTCGCGCGCCTGGAAGATCGCAACCAATCGGCCGCGGGAGTTTCCGCGCAAAAAGGATGACGAATGCCGCGTAGCCTGCAACCGGATCGAAAATTATTCGGCGTCACACTGGCGCTCTGCCTGATTGGCGCGGTGATGGTCTTCAGCGCATCCGCTATCACCGCCAGAGAGCAGGGCGGCAACGGTTATACATTTCTGCTGCGCCAGCTTGTCTGGATCGCGCTGGGTCTGGCGGGAATGTTCTGGCTGATGCACACCGACTACCGGAAATTCCGCCAGCCGCGCATAATTTTCACCGCCGTTTCCATCACGCTGGTTATGTTGATTTCGGTTTTCTTTTTGGATCGATCGCACGCTACGCACCGCTGGTTCCGTCTAGGCCCGCTGAGCCTGCAACCGTCGGAGATCGCGAAGCTGGTCCTGATTTTCTATCTCGCGTGGTTTCTTGAAATTCGTCGCGCCCCGAAAAGTTTCGGCGTGAACGATCCCGTGCACTCACTCTTGCCAATGCTGGGAACGGTGCTGCTGATGGTCGGCCTGGTTCTCGCGGAGCCGGATATGGGCACGGCGTGCATGATTCTGCTGATCGCAGCCACGATGCTGTTTGTGTCCGGCCTTTCGATGCGATACATCGTCGGCAGCGTACTCGCGGCGATTCCAGCCGTTTACCTGCTAATTGCGCGGACGCCGTACCGGTTGGAGCGTTTCAAAGCATTCTTGTCGCCGAGTACGGACCCGCAGGGCCACGGTTTTCAATTGTTGCAATCTCTGATTGCCATTGGTTCGGGCGGCTTCACCGGCGTTGGCTTGATGGAAGGCCGTCAGAAGCTTTTTTTCCTTCCCGAGGCGCATACCGATTTTATTTTCTCCGTGATTTGCGAAGAGCTCGGATTTATCGGCGCCGCGATCGTGCTGGCGCTCTTTTTCGTGTACGGCTGGCGCGGGTTTGTGGCTGCCATGAAAGCTCCGGACGAATTTGGACGGCTGCTCGCGTTGGGCATCACCGCGATGGTTGTGGGCCAGGCGCTCATCAACTTGAGCGTTGTGCTGGGCCTGCTGCCCACAAAGGGAATTCCGCTGCCGTTCATCAGCTATGGGGGCTCGAGTTTGATCGGAATGTTGTTGGCCACCGGCGTGCTCTTGAACATCAGTCAGCACGCGGATGAGATGTGAAGCAGGACGCAAACAGCTTGTTGATTGCAGGCGGCGGCACCGGCGGGCACGTTTTTCCGGCGATTGCCGTCGCGCGTGAATGGCTCGGGCGCAAGTCCGAAGGAGAACGAAGCGTCGTGATCGTGGGAACCGAGCGCGGAATGGAAGCGAGGCTAGTGCCGCAAGCCGGGCTGCCGCTGGAAACAATCCGCGTAGCGGGCCTGAAAGGAATCGGCGGCGCGCAATTTCTTCGCAACGCAGCCATTCTTCCGCAGGGGTTGTGGGACTCGGAAAGAATTCTACGCCGCCACAATTTCGGAGTCGCATTCGGCGTGGGCGGCTACGCGTCCGGCCCCATGATGCTTCTGGCGAGGATGCATTCAATTCCCACAGTGATTTTCGAGCCTAACGTCGAGCCGGGATTCACCAATCGCGTTCTTGCGACTATCGTTACCCGCGTGGCCGTGGCCAACTCAGCCACTGCTCAGCGCCTGGGAGGAAAAGCCGAGGTGACTGGCTGCCCGGTGCGCCGGGAATTTTTTGCCGTTCCGAGTAAAAAGCACCGCGACCCCTTCACGATTCTGATTACAGGCGGTAGCCGGGGCGCGCTGCCGATAAATCGCGCGGTCGTTGACTCGCTCGACCTTTTGGCTCCGCGAAAAAACCAGCTTTTCATCGTGCATCAGACCGGTGAACGCGACTATAATGCGGTGCGAGTAGCTTATGCGCGTCGCGAATTCCGAGCGGAGGTTGTGCCCTTCATCGAGAATATGGCGGAGCGGTTTGCCCAGGCGGACTTAATCGTCTG
>JBEKHP010000060.1:0-5304 GCA_050012235.1 Candidatus Acidiferrales bacterium
TCGACTGCGCCCCCCAGGCAACGCTGGTGAATCTTTTTCCATCGTTCCGAGATTTCGGGGAACAGTTCGTAATGACTGCGGCCAATGATCGACTCCTCCTCCAACCGATAAACTTCCATCCAACGCCGGCTCACCACCAGGTATTTCATGTCGCGGTCGAGCATGGCGATGGCCGCGGGACTATGCGCTGCATAAAGGCGCAATTGCTCCTCTCGTTCCTGCAGCGCGCCTTCCACACGTTTGCGCTCGGTGACGTCGCGAACCATCCCCATCAACTTGCCGTCAGGCATTACCGTCGCGGTCACGTCCGCGGCGAACACCCGGCCGTCCTTGCGCCGGAATTTCCACTCACGGTGGTGATCCGCAGCGGCATTGACGCTTTTTAAGGACGGATCGATATGTCGAATTTCGCTGGGGACAACGATGTCCGAAATGTTCAGACCAATGAATTCGTCCCGGCTGTAGCCGATCATTCGGCACATGCTGAGATTGGTGTCGAGATAATAGCCTTGAGGATTGGTGATCACGATGCCGTCCGGCGCATGTTCGAAGAGAACGTGGTAACGCGCCTCGCTGATCCGCCGAACCTCGTCCGCCCGTTTGCGTTCGGTGATGTCGCGCGCCACTTTCGACACACCGATGGGCTTGCCGCCGGAGTCCTTGATCGGTGATGCCGTCACCGAAACATCAATCAGCCGGCCGTCTTTAGTCTGTCGCAGCGTTTCAAAATGCTCCACGCTTTCTCCGCGCCTGATTTTGCCCAGAATTTGGTTCTCCTCATCCCGCCGGTCGTTCGGGATGAGCCGCATAATGGAAGAGCCCACCATCTCGCTTGCACTATAGCCGAAAATCTTTTCGGCACCTCTATTCCAACTGCCGATAATGCTGTTCAGATCTTTGCCGATGATAGCGTCGTCGGAAAATTCCACAATCGCGGCCAAGCGCAGTGAAACTAATTCCGACTTCTTGCGCTCGGTAATGTCCGTGATCACCACTACTACCAGGGCCACCGAGCCATCTACTTTTCTGGGCTCATACCTGACGTCGTAGTAGCAATCACCGGCCGCGGCCGGCTTATGCAACTCGTACGTAACGCGCTGTCCGGAGAAAGCGCGAGCTAACCTTGGGCCAATCTGTTCTTCATAGATTTTAGGTAGCACGTCTTGTACACGCTCGCCGACAATCGCGGAGGAGGGTAGGCCGAGAATCTCAGCGTAAGCGTTGTTGGCATAGACGTATCGGCGATCCTGGTTGACGATAACCAGACCCACCCGCGCGTTGTCCGTAACGAGTCGCAGTCGCTCCTCGCTCGCCACCAATCCGCGCGTCTGGCGGCGGAGTTCGAGATGCGCCATGACCTGCCTTGCAAGAACTTGCAACGCTTGCTTCTGCAATTTAGTCAACGTCCGCGGAACGCGGTCGATCACGCAGAGTGTGCCTAGCGCAGTGTCTTCCGGACCGACCAGCGGCGCCCCAGCGTAGAAGCGGATATGCGGCTCACCTACGACCAACGGATTCTGCGCGAATCGTTCATCCTGAGCGGTATCCGGGACGATAAATAGTTCCCGCTGGTCTAGCGCATAACTACAGAAAGAAGTGTTGCGCGGCGATTCCACCATCTCCAAACCGAATGTCGCCTTAAACCACTGCCTATTCTCATCAATCAAGGAAATCAAGGCGATGGGCGTTTCGCAAATCTGAGCGGCTAGCGCGGTCAGTTCGTCGAGGTCTTGCTCGGGCGGTGTATTCAGCACGCCGTATTGGCGGAGATATTTCATGCGGCGTACTTCGTCGAGAGTGGATGGCGCCGTCATCGTGCTAGTGAGCTTCGAAAATGAAACAGAAATTTCGACTTGGATAGTTTCTAAGCTGAGGCAGGTAGGCTTACCTCGATCCAGGAGGCTGCTTCGCGTGAGCCAGTCTAGCTGCAGTAGCTAATCTAAGTATCGAGCATTAATATTGCCGGTCAAGATAATTCACGGGTTAGGAGGTACCACTTGGAACATCGGGTATAACTCCTTCCATCAGAAGGCTGGTCGGAGTCAAGACGGTCTTGGTGTTTCTCTCTGTGGATCCTAACTTGTTCACCGAGCCGCTTCGCCATCCTTCCATCCGCAGTCTTGACGAGCGAATTTCGCTCGCTGCAAGTTGGGCGTCCTCGATACGGTAGGTGCTGCGACCTGATTATCGACCCTGGCTCAGTCTTATCGACTAAGCCGGGTCTGGAGTTAGGCGCAGTCATCTGATCTCGGCGGTTGAGCGATTCGATTTCTCCCAGTAGCAAATTCAAAGCTTCCCGCAACTCCGGCTTGAGCTCTTGCTTCGAGGTGAGAGTATTGGCTTCTTAACGAATCGAAAGATCCTGACCACTTTCAGTTGAGGACTATCGGTGATACGCGAGTTTCGAGCAACTTGGCGAACCTCTCGGGGATAACCGCCTGGCTGAAAAGGTATCCCTGCGCCTCGTCACATTGGTGGGCCTGAAGAAATGCCAACTCCTGTTGCGTCTCCACGCCCTCCGCCACGACCCGCAGCTTCAGGCTCCGGCCCATGCTGATTATGGCGGTCACAATGGTCGTCTCGCCGGGAGAGGTGGTGATCTGACGGACAAACGACTGGTCAATCTTCAGCGCGTCGATTGAAAACTTTCGGAGGTAACTCAAGCTCGAGTAACCGGTGCCGAAGTCATCGACCGCAACCTGCACCCCTCGCGCTCTTAGTGCCTTAAGAATAGATTCCGTGGACTCCGCGCGCTTCATCAGGACGCTTTCGGTCAGTTCCAGCTCCAGAGACCTCGGATCCAGACCCGTATCTTTCAGGATTCCGAACACGCCTTCCAGAAAGTGCTCGTCCCGAAACTCGATTGCGGAGATGTTCACCGCCATGGTACCCAAAGGCAGGCCCGAATCCAACCAGGCGCGCGCTTGCTTGCACGCTTCGCGCAACACCCAATTTCCGATTGACAGAATCAAGCCGCAATCTTCCGCGATCGAAATAAATTCTGCTGGTGATACGATGCCCCGAACGGGATGCGTCCAACGTAACAACGCCTCCGCTCCGGCAATTTCCCCGGTCCTTAGATTAATCTTTGGTTGGTAGTGCAGCGCGAATTCATGCCGTTCTAAGGCTCGCCGCAGACTCGCCTCGATGGATTGCCGTTCCACCGCGCGAACATTCATGGCCGGCTTGAAAAATCGATAGCTCTGAGGCCCATTCTCCTTCGCTTGGTACATGGCGGTGTCCGCGTTCTTGATAAGCGTCTCCACATCCAAGCCGTCGTCGGGATAGATACTGACCCCAATGCTCGTAGTCACGTGAAGGTCATGCTGGTCGATGGAATGAGCCTTGGCCACTGCCTCTAGCATTCTTCTCGCCGTGATGGCGGCGTCTTCCGACTCCTGCATTTCTGAAAGCAGCACGACGAATTCATCTCCGCCCTGCCGGCTTACCGTGTCGGATCCTCGCACGCAAGTCACCAGGCGTTTTGCGATGGATTGCAGAAGTTTGTCGCCGATGGGGTGTCCCAGGGAATCGTTGATGTGTTTGAAGCCATCCAAATCCAAAAACAGCACCGCGACTTTTTTCAAATGACGCGGCGCCAAGGTGATTGCCTGCTTCACCCGGTCATTCAGCAGCATTCGATTGGGCAAACCGGTCAGAAAGTCGTGCTGGAAGGAATGGGCCATCTGCACCGCCATTGCTCGCGCGGCGCTCACATCGCGGAAAACGATCACTGCTCCGGTAGCCTTTCCTTCCCGGTCGTGGATAGGGGAGACACAGTCCTCGACAGGTATTTCCGATCCGTCACGCTGGATGAGGAGACAGTTCGATGGCAAGTGCACGGTTCGGTCTTGCTCCACGGCCTTCTCCATCGGGTTGGGCGTGGTTTCGCGGCTCGTAGCATCAATGATTCGGAAAACTTCGGCCATAGGCCGGCCTTGCGCTTCTTCGTGCGACCAGTTCGTCATTCTCTCTGCGACGAGATTGAGAAAGGTGATATTTCCCGAAATGTCCGTACAAATAACGGCGTCACCTATGGAGTTGAGCGTGACTTGGGCGCGTTCCTTTTCCACGAACAGCGCCTCTTCTTCCCCAAGCAGCGCCTCCTCCATCACCTTGCGCTCGATGGCGTAGCGCATGGCTCGCACAAGACCGCGCGTCTCGATTTGGCCTTTGATCAGATGCTCTTGCGCGCCTTCTTGCAGCACTTGTGCCGCCAGCGCCTCATCGTGCAGGCCCGTAAGCACCACTAAAGGGACGCGGGGTGCGGCTGCACGGGCGCGCCGTACCGCGCCCAGCCCTTGCACGTCGGGCAAACCCAGGTCCAGCAATATAATTTCAACCGCATCCTTCGCAAGATGGTTCTCGGCCCCACTCATCGACGAGACATGCGTCAACTCGATGTCCAGCGAATCCTGCGTGCTCAACATTTCGCGCAACAGACGAGCGTCTCCGGGATTGTCTTCGACCAGGAGTATCCTGAGCGATTTCTTGTTCATCCGCCGTGCCTCTGCTGAAGCATCTTAACGTCCAGGACCAAATCCCTGGACCAGGTTGCGCGTTGCATCGTCCGATTCACCAACGATTCGGTCTTCATTTCACGCCCGGCTGGGAACGAAAGTTCCGTTCCAACGCGACCCGGAAGGCAGCAACGTCTCTGATATGCCGGTTTCGAGCAGCTTCGCGAATTTTTCCGGAGGTAACGGCCGGCTGAAAAAGTACCCTTGCGCCTCGTCACATTGGTGAGCCTGAAGGAACATCAGCTCTTCGTGCGTCTCCACACCCTCCGCCACGACTCGCAGCTTGAGGCTACGGCCCATGCTGATTACGGCGGTCACGATGGTCGTCTCGTCCGGAGCTGTGGTGATCTGGCGGACAAACGACTGGTCGATCTTGAGCGCGTCGATCGGAAACCTCCTCAGATAGCTCAAACTGGAATAACCAGTCCCGAAATCATCCACCGCAACTTGAACCCCTCTCGCTCTTAGTGCCTTAAGAATAGATTCTGTGGACTCCGCGCGCTTCATCAGAACGCTCTCGGTCAGTTCCAGCTCAAGAGACCTCGGATCCAGACCCGTATCTTTCAGGATTCCGAACACGCCTTCCAGAAAGTGCTCGTCCCGAAACTCGATTGCGGAGATGTTCACCGCGATGGTACCCAGAGGCAGCCCTGCATCTGCCCACGCTCGTGCTTGCTTGCACGCCTCGCGCAACACCCAGTTGCCAATTGGCAGAATCAAGCCGCAGTCTTCGGCAACCGGTATGAATTGGCCCGGAGAAACCGGCCCTCGAGTCGGATGGCTC
>JBEKHP010000061.1:0-4919 GCA_050012235.1 Candidatus Acidiferrales bacterium
AGGCCGTACTCGTTGTTCAAATTCCCTTGCGTCTTCAGTACGCGGAACCGCGCGGCCACAAGCGCCGCAAGGATTTCTTTCGTGGTAGTTTTGCCAATCGACCCGGCCACAGCGCCGATTCGCCTACCCGGCTTCGCCTTGCGCCAAATCTCACTGGCACGCGAGGCCAAGCGATGCAGCCCGACGAGCGTGTCGTCCACGGCAAAAAGTTTGCGGCGGACTTCTTCCGGATACTCGGCAAACTTTTCGCGCGCCACCACCCCGGCCGTAGCTCCCCGAGAAATCGCTCCGGCAACAAAACTGTGTCCGTCGTGACGCGGACCGCGTATGGCAAGGAACAGTTCTCCCGGTTGAACGGCGCGAGAATCAATCGAGACGCCGGCCATCCAGGCCATGGGATCGAGCCCCGCGGGCACTGGGACACCCAGAGTTTCGGCCACTTGAACTGCTGTCCACCGCATTGCGTCTCCAATGGGTTGATCGTCGCTCTCAAAACCTGGATCCCGGAAACCGCCGATTTTCTGGCGAAATCCCTTATGTTTCGGCCGACTTCTTGGAATAACCCTTGCGCCGCAATATCGCCCGGGCCTTTTCGCGATCGTCAAACTCGTACGTCCGGTCGCGCAAAATCTGGTAGTTTTCGTGGCCTTTTCCGGCCAACAGCACGATGTCTCCCGGCTGGGCCTCTTCAATGGCCATCTCGAGCGCCAATTCGCGATCCGGCTCGATCCGGTACTTCGCATTTACCTTCTGCAATCCCACCACCACATCGTTCATGATGAGCAACGGGTCTTCTTTGCGGGGATTGTCGTCGGTAAGAATCACCAGATCGCTTAACGCGCCAGCGGCTTCGCCCATCAGCGGGCGAGTGGAGCGATCGCGCTCTCCGCCGGCTCCGAAAAGAGTAATGATTCGGCCTGAGGGATTCAGTTCGCGCGCGGTGGTGATCAGGTTGCGAATGGCATCGTCCGCGTGCGCGTAATCAACGACCACCAGGAACGGCTGGCCTTCGTCGATTTGTTGGAAACGCCCCGGCACCAATTCGAGATTGGCGATTCCCTGTTCAATTTTCGCGCGAGGGATTTCAAGAGCGATGGCCGCGCCGATCGCGCTCAGGATGTTGTACACATTGATGCGCCCGACCAGCGACGAGCGCACCTCGATTTTCCCGGCGGGCGTTTGCGCTGTAAATTGAGTGCCGTCAAATCGCAGGGAAAACGATTTCGTGGTGAGTTCGGCAGTCTCGTTCAGGCCATATTTCAGCGTGCGTTTTGCGAGGCCCTCCAGACGAGGCGAGTAAGGATCATCCGCGTTGATCACCGCGACATCCGGAGCTCCGTTGCCCATGCCCTCAAACAAGCGGCGCTTAGCGGCGAAATATTCTTCGAACGTCTTGTGGAAATTCAGATGATCGCGCGTGAGATTGGTAAAAATCGCCACAGCGAAATGGCAGCCCCAGACCCGTTCCATCGCCAGCGCGTGCGAGCTTACTTCCAGCACGGCGTGCGTGCCGCCCGCGTCGCGAACTTCCGCGAACATCTGCTGCAAGTCCAGCGATTCAGGAGTTGTGTTTACGGCGTTGCGGCTGCCTCTCGGCGTTTCATAGCCGGTGGTGCCGATGCGCCCGGTTATAAATCCGGCCGCGTGCAAAATGGAATCGACGAGAAAAGTTGTGGTGGTCTTCCCGTTTGTTCCGGTCACACCGACGAGTTTCAGCGCGTTGGCTGGGTGCCCGTAGAAATTTGCAGCCGCTATAGCCAGGGCCCGGCGCTCGGTTCCGGGGACTAGTTCGACCCATGTGAGGCTGGGATTTATCTCTGCGCTTCGGGGCTCGGGACTCGCAATTGCAATGGCGCCGCGCGCGATCGCCTCAGACACAAACTTGTTGCCGTCCGCTTTTTGTCCCGGCAAGGCAAAGAACAGCGCGCCCGGCGTAATTTGGCGGCTATCGCACGCCACAGACAGGATGCTGGGGTTCGCAGGACCGCTCACGCCAACCCGCGCAACGCCCTCCATTAGCTCGCGCAAAGCTATGGTCGGTTTATGCTGGCCTTCCACACCGCCGCCTGAATTCACTTCGGGCCCGCTTTCCATTACAAATTTCAATTTACATTCCTTTGCGCCGACGCGGACGGCGTTTCCGCCGCTACGCGCCCAAATCTCACCGTTACGCGGCTGCCGTGCACTACTCGCGTTCCAGGCTCGGGCGATTGCTCCAAGGCAACTCCGCTGCCAATCAGAGAAGGAACCAATCCCAGTCGCGAGCAGTCTTCGGTGACGCCTCGAACCGTCTCTCCTGCCAGATCCGGGACGATCACCGCGTCCCCGTCGCTGAACGCGACCGTGGTGGCCACCGGGACCGCCGGCTGTTCCGTTGCCGCTTTGAAACGCTCCTCGTTAATTTCCTCGCTCAAGTCTTCTTCCGGAGCGCGAGCATGCTGGCTATTTTTTGCAGTCTCCAAGTCTGAAGGCGCGGGTATGTCGTGCGGAACGTCCAAGTACGCGAGCACTTCTTCCGCTATGCGCTTGAAGACAGGGCCGCCGATTTCTCCACCGTGATGCGCGCCTTCCGGCGAATCGAACACGACGAGTATGGTGACCGCAGGCTCGTTCACCGGCGCAAAGCCGACGAACGAAGCAATGTATTTGTTGGGTGAGTAGCGTCCCGTGCTCGGATCAATTTCTTGCGCGGTGCCGGATTTGCCTGCGGCGGTATAACCGTTGAGCTGCGCGAGCTTGCCGGTTCCGGACAAAACGACCGTCTCCATCATTCCTCGAACGGTGGCTGCGGTCTTCGCGTCCGTCACCTGCTGCGGAGCAGGGCGCGCGAGCGGCCCCGAAGCGACTCCGCCCTGAATTTCTTTGACTACGCGCGGCTTGTAAAGCGTTCCGCCATTCGCTATCGCGGAAATCGCCGAAATGATTTGCACCGGCGTTACGCTTACTTCCTGCCCAATCGCGACCGAGCCGATAGCGCTGGGATTCCAATTCTCGACTGGGCGAAGCTTTCCGCGATTTTCTCCGGGCAATTCGATTCCGGTAAGCTGGCCGATTCCGAAGGAACGAATTGCGTCGTAAAACCTGGGAGCGCCGAGCTCGAGGGCAACCTTAATCGACCCTACATCGCTGGAATTCGCAAGAACGTCGCGAACGCTGAGAATTCCAAATGGGTGCCAGTCATGAATCAACCTGCCCGCTAAGAGAATCGAGCCCATCTGACAATCCACCATTTTGTCCGGGTCCGTGACTCCGTTCTCAATTGCCCCGGTCATGGTGATTACCTTAAAAGTGGAGCCGGGTTCGTAGGCGGCAGTGACGGCGCGGTTCATGCGCACATCATCGGAGTAGCTTCCGGCGTCATTCGGATCAAACGGCGGAAAATTCGCCAGGGCCAGCAACTCCCCGGTGTTTGGATCCTGAATCACGACACTCCCGTGCAGGGAGTGGGTCTCTCCCATTCCGCGCTCCAGTTCTTTTTCGGCGATGAACTGAATTGTTTCATCCACGGTGAGCGTCACGCTGGCCCCGGGATCGGCAGCGGCTTCGCTGCGGTCATACCACCGCCGTTTTCCGTCGGACATCACCATCATGCGGCCGGGCTTTCCGCGGATCTGTTTATCGAAGGCGTACTCGATGCCGCCGATGCCTTTTTCGTCCACGTCCACATAGCCCAGCGTGTGCGCCAGGCTCTGCCGCTGCGGATAGACCCGGCGATTTTCCTTCTGAAAGAAAACGCCTTTCAAGTTCATGTCATCAATGCGCTGGACGACTTCAGGCGAAAGCTTTTTTGCCAGGCGAACGGGCGTGTGCGCCTCTTTTATTTTCGCTTCGATTTCTTCGGGAAGAATATTCAGAACGCGCGAGAGCAGCCTGGCGACCAGAGATGCATCCTTGATGTCCGTGGGGTCGGCAAACACGGAATCCATCGGGATGCTGATAGCCAGTTCTCTACCCTTGCGGTCATAGATCGTGCCGCGTTTCGGGCTGATTTCAAATACGTGCCGTTGTTGGTGCTGGGCTCTTGAGAAGTATTCGCCGTAGCGGAAGAGCTGGAGATAACTGAGGCGCGCGAGCACCGCCGCCATCCAAATCAATGCCACGACCCCTACAACCAACCAGCGGCGACGCAGGCTGCGCTGCTCCATGGTACTCCGGCCTATCCCAGAAAAAATTTAGCCCCGCGAACGTTCGAAATGCTTCGCGGGGAGGCGCCCAGCGCAACGGGCCGCTATCAATTTTGTGTCAAGGACGCGGGGGTTGCGAAACCGTGCCTGCTTGCGCCAGCACTCGATCACCCGTTGCTTCCGCCGGAGCCACTCGGCCGGCCAATGGAATTGTCAGTCCGAGATCTTTTCCGGCAATCGAATAGATGCGGTCCGGCCCGCTCAGCGTTTCCGCTTCCAGGCTTAGCTGCTGATTCAATAGCGAGCTTTGCGCGCGCAGCGATTCAAGCTGCTCCACTTCGTAGCGCAGCTGGATGCATTCAAAATGCTGCCAGGTGTAAACCAACAGGCAGGAAGCCATGGCGCCGCCCGCCGCCACGCGCCGCCAAAAATCACCCAGGCGCGCGGGCGATGCCGGACGCACCAGCCGCGAATTATCGATACGTTTTACTGTGTGATATTCAATCATGACCACGCCTCAGGCGCCGAGCTTTCCGTCGTCGCCACTTTCTCCGCCACCCGCATCTTTGCGCTCCGCGAGCGGGGATTGTTTCTGATTTCCTCGCCGCCGGGCAGAACCACCTTCTTGGTCAGCACGCGAAAAGTTCTTTCTCGCGCCAGCCGCTGGAATTCGTGCTTCACCATGCGATCTTCCAGCGAGTGGTAACTGAGGACGATCATCCGTCCTCCTTGAGCTAAAGTGGCAGGGGTCCGCGAAAGAAACTGCCCGAGTTCCTCCTCTTCTCGATTCACCGC
>JBEKHP010000062.1:0-4740 GCA_050012235.1 Candidatus Acidiferrales bacterium
AAATTGTTGACGTCGGTGATTTCCAGCTCGCCCCGGCCGGAAGGCTTGAGGCGGCGGATCTTTTGAAACACGCTCGCGTCGTACAGATAGATGCCGATCACGGCGTAGTTTGATTTCGGAGCTTTGGGCTTTTCCTCGATTCCAACAACGTGCTCGCCGCGTAGCTCCGCTACGCCAAATCGCTGGGCATCCGTCACTTCCTTGAGAAGAATCTTTGCGCCGCTTTTCTGCTTCTGGAAATTTTTAACCGCCTCGCAGACGTTGTTTTCGATGATGTTGTCGCCAAGGATCACGCAGATTGGTTCGCTACCTGCAAAGAATTCCGCCAGGCCCAGCGCTTCGGCGATGCCGCCTTCTCCTTCTTGATAGGTGTAGTTCAAATGTTTCAGCCCGAAATCTCGGCCATTTCCCAGTAGTCTGAGGAAATCTCCGGCGTTCTTGCCGCCGGTGACCAGCAGGATTTCTTCAATCCCAGCGTTTACAAGCGTCTGGATCGGGTAATACACCATGGGCTTGTCGTAAATCGGCAGCAAATGCTTGTTCGTTACACGAGTCAGCGGATTCAGCCGACTGCCCGTCCCGCCCGCAAGTACCACGCCTTTCATGGATTCCTCTCATTCCCGAAGCGCCGATTCAAGCGGCGCTCGGAACATTCGCATCAAATCGGCCAAAGTTGCTCAACGTACGCTACAACGACGAAACCAATAAAGGTAAACGCGCTTATCGTACCAAGATGCTTGAATTTTGGGATTACAAGGACAATAACTCGTTTGTTTTCTCATTGATATGCAGATATTCGACCGGACGACTGGGCATCTTAGCCCGGTTGGACCTAATTGAGGAAAAACGCTCCCCAAAAGTGCGGGAAATATTCCGTTTTGCCACGGATTTGAGCGTGGCCTATCTCCAAATCGTTTCACGGCCCCACAAGCGGCTGAGCTGCTGGCGTCGCAGATAGTTGATCGTTTCGGGATCATTCACCTGCGGAACGCGTTTCCAGTATCCGCTGATGAATCCATAAAATAGCGCAGTAGAACCGATGACATAGGGTCTTTGGACCAGCCGCAGCAGACATTTGGAAACCATAAACAGCGGGTGATAGCCGCAGATGTAATTTGCCCTTCCGTTCTTGACCATGCCGGCCCACCAGCCCTCCGCCGTTCCGGTAAACCTGTGGTGGAGAATATGGAGGTCTGGAAAACTCATGGTTGTCCAACCCAGCATGCTGGCTTTTACTTCGTCCATCGTGTCCCAACCGGGCGCGGGCCAAAACCCGCCGATGGCATCCCAACAGCCGCGCCTGTAAATCTTGGTGGCTCCCCGAACATGGAAAGCCGGACACTTTTCGAATTCCTTTACGCCATTTATGATGTAGCAAATTGCGCCTCCGCCGACACCCAAGCGAGGATCGCGCTCAAAATTGGCAAAACACTTTTCGAAATAATCAGGCTCAAAAGATAGATCGCCATCCAGTTTGACCACGAAGTCCCAATTTTGAAATTGGATCGCTTTGTATCCCTCATTGAACGCATCCACAACGCCGCCGCCCGCTTTGCGAAAACCCCGGTTCCCGCGGTGCAGGACCCGAATCCAGGGATACTGCCGGGCGTACTCGTCGATAATGCTTCCCGTCTTATCCGTGGAACCGTCATCCACGATGATCCATTCTTTGGGAAGAATCGTTTGGCGGGCCATGCAGTCGACGGTAAATCGAATATAAGCCTCCTCGTCGCGAACGGGGCTTACGACCACATAGTTTGTATGCGACGCACTCATATTCACATTCTACAGAGTATCGGAACGCTTGTGAAAAAGGAGGTCTTTTTATGCATCAAGAAGAACGTAGCCAGTTTTTGAACACTCTAGTGAAACCGTGAAGTGATTTCGCGCAGCCGCGGTAAACTCATTCACGCTTGTGTCTCAGCTCGGCGCGGATTTTGAGTCAGCAAGATGCTCAGAATGGTGCGCCACTTCGCCAGAGCCGAATTCAAATCCGTCTTCGGCGCAAACGTATTTCCGAACACCGAGGCAATCTTTATAATCGCGAGGCGGCCCATGGCTGTCAAAGCCATGACGATTCGGAAAATAAACCCGTAGAATCGTCCCCGGCTCTTGTCGCAAAAGCGCGGGATGGCTCTCCACTTCATCATGGTCGCCGACTGAGGTTCGCTGCTCTTGCCTCCGTAGTGAATGATCGTCCCTTCGCCCGTATAGTAATTTGAGAAACCAGCCTGGACCACTTTGTAGCAAAGGTCCAAGTCTTCGGCATACATGAAATAGTCATCACTGAACAACGAGACTTTTTCAAACGCAGCGCGCTTGATCATCAAACATGCCCCCGACACGACTTCCACCTTTGCCGGTTCAGTGCTGTCTGAGTAAAGCGGGCCAATTCCCCACAACGAATTCTTCGGCCAGCGCCGCCGCAGAAAATCGACGTCGAGAACCTGATTAAGGATGGTCGGAAAGGTCTGAATGCAGCTCGTCTGCACGGAAAGGTCGGAGTTCAACAACTTGCATCCGATGATGCCTGCGTTTGGCAACGACCGAAGATGCCGCAGCATGGCGTTGATCGCTGGGCTCACGAGCTTCGTGTCCGGATTCAGAAAAAGGATGTTTTCGCCCGAGCAACTCTTGTAACCAAGATTGTTTGCTCCCGCAAATCCCAGATTCGTCGCGCTCTTGATCAGTGTGATCTCGGGGAACTGTTCTTTAAGGACGTCCACATTCCCGGCAGGTGAAGCATTGTCCACCACGATGATTTCAAATTGGATTCCGCGGGTGTGTTCGTAAACACTGCGGATGGACTCTGCAATATAGTCCGCCGAATTCCAGTTCACGTAAACGATCGATACGTCCATCGGCAATTCGTTTCCCTGTTCTCGCCGGCCGGATTGAGGAAATTCCGCCATCACTTGCGCGCATCCGCCAAATGATACTCCGCCGGCCGCGCCCCGCTCTTTTTCATTTCGATTGTCTCTCGGTACACATCCACGAGTATCTTCCCCGCGGCCATCCAGGTAATCTCGGGAATTTTGCGCAGCCCTGCAGCGCGCAATCTTTCCAGCAGGCCGCGGTCCTCATGCAGCATGGTGATGTGCTGGGTCAAAGCCTCGACGTCGCCGATGCGATGCACCAGCGCGTTCTCCATGTGCTGACAAATATCAGTGCAGGCCTCCGAAACGAGCGGGACGCTCCCACTCGCCATCGCTTCCGTGCATACCAGGCCGAACCCCTCTTCGATCGTGGGAAGCACCATCACATCGCTTTCGCGCATCAGTTGGGGAACGTCGTTGCGGTGTCCCAGCATGTGCACGCTGGGATCGGATAGCATGGGGCGAAGCTTTTCCGCGTAGGCCGGCAAAAACTCTCCCGCAATCAGGAATTTGCCTTCGTGGTGCGCCGGAGATTTCAGCCATGCTTCCAGCGCAAAGTGCAGGCCTTTTCTTACCGCGGCGACTCCCACAAACAACATGGTAAGCCCGCCCTTGGCGTCTCTTTTTTCCGTGGCCGGATAGTAAGCCTTCTCATCGACGCCGTAGATGTGCCGCGCCAGCTTTTCGCGCGCAAAACCGCGTTCGAGAAAAGTCTTCGCCGTGAATTCCGAAGGGCACAAAAGCCGATCGACCCGGCGATATTCCTCTTCTTCAATCCGAAGAACTTCCTCATTATAAGCATGCTCGTGATCGGGGGGCAGCGCGACTCCCAGCCGCTCGCATTCCTTTTGCACTACTTCGTAAGCGAAGCGCGTATGGGCATTGGGTCTCTCAAGCACGGTTGGAATTCCAAGCCTCGCCGCGACCTGCAGAGTTCGCAGCGCGCCGAGCGACCAGACGTGGACGATGTCAACTTGCCCGGCCAATTTTTCCAGGCGTCGCGAAACGATGTAATCGTGGAGGGCAAAGGCGCGTATGCTGCCAAGCACCTTGTACGGAATGCGCAGCTTTCCCCTGGCCAGAGTTGGTTGTACTCTCACTCCTGGTGGCACGGCTCTGCTGAGTGCGCCGGGAAACAGCAGGACGTCCGCGCCGGCTTTCGCAATCCCGTCCACTTGCTGCCAGGCGGTATAGCAAATCCGCGCGGCTCCGAGTTTGTGTGGAAAGCTGTAAAGCACCCGCACGCCATTTTGCTTCTGGTTCATTTATTTCTCGTCCCGTCCTGGACCCGAAAGAGACGCACCCTTCTTGAAAACCGCACGAATACTCTCCCCTCCGCCAGCAAATGCTCCTATCACCGTGAACAACAGGTAGCTGGTTAGCCGTAGAAGTTTGCTCATCACTACCGATAAGTTTGGATCGTTCGAAGTATGTGAGTACTCATGCCGCAACGCGGCGAAGAGTCCGATGGACTATTCCGGCAACCGATTGCCGCAGTTGTGTCTCCAAACTGAACAATACCGCCAGCCCAACGACGCCTCCGACGACGACCTCTGATGCCAACAGAAACGCAGGTCTGCCGTTCGCGAACAAGCCCGAATACTGAAACAGCGTCACCGACCCCACCACGCATACTGCGGAAGCGGCCGAAGGAGCGACTGTAACAGTGAGCTGGCGGAAAGAAATCCTGCAGAGTCGCATGAAAATGTATAAGAAAACAGGCGTTACCAAAAACGCCCCGGTAAAGAAACGCGCAAAAGCAATACCCGCAATCTGCTGAGATATCGAGCCATTCCTGACACAGAAACCAGCCGCAATTAGGACCAGAGCACCTATGGCCATCCGAGCCCACTCAAGAATTGCG
>JBEKHP010000063.1:0-4458 GCA_050012235.1 Candidatus Acidiferrales bacterium
CCAACGATTTGCTTTCCCGCGCCGCCGACGTCTGCCTGAAAGAGCGCCGCCCCCTCGTCCTCTGCCTGCGCGAAACGCCCCTCAACCGCATCCACCTCGAAAACATGCTCCGCGTCCACGACGCCGGCGCCACCATAATGCCCGCCATTCCCGCCTTCTACTATGCCCCAAAATCCATCGACGACGTCGTCACCCAATTCTCCTACCGCGTCCTAGCCCACCTCGGCTTGCCGCAGGAAAAACAATACCGCTGGAAAGGCGGCAAGTCTTCGTAGGCTCGGCGGGTCTCATTTGTAAAAAAACTCGAGAGCCGGGAAGTATTTGTTCGAACCTCGCATTATTGCAGCTTCGCGGATTCAGATTTTGCCGCAATCAAGATCGGAATATCCGGGTCGGCGTCTTTCCACAACGTGAAGAAATCCTGATACGCGGCGCGGGCTTTCGCGCGAGCGGCGTCGGCATCTGCACCGTCCGCCGACCGAGCTTGCAGCGCGTAGGCGCGAGCCAGGCCGAGATGCGCCAGCGGGAGGGTCGGCCTATTCACGATTATGCTTCGGTGGTCGAGAATCTTCTGGAACTCCGCAGCGGCTTTACCGGGTTCATGAAGCAGCAGATATGCCTGTCCACGCACGTAGATTGGATTACCTGATCCCACACCAAGTTCAGTTGGAGTTGCGGCCTTGAGTATTTCGATGGCCTTGCCGGGATTGGAGCGGTTAATCTCGATGGATGCGCGGAGAGTAGGCAGGCAATAACCATTCACGACAGTATCTAGCGGGAAGCGCTTTTGCATCTCGTCTGCCAGGCTCTCCGCGCGTGTCGAATCCCCCGCCCACGCTAACGTCAGACCTGACAGAAACTTTACGGTTCGATTCGAAGCCATAGTCAACGCAGAAGCAGTTTGTTGGGCTGCGCCTGACGAATTGCCGAATAGCGCTTCCCAAGCCGCCTCTTCCAACTGCGACGCTGCTGCCACCTCCTTCTTGTCATTGCGCCGCGCGGATTCAACCGCGCGGCGAGTGAACTCCCGTGCGCTTCCGAGACGACCGTAGAACGCCTCGGTATCCGACTGCGCAGCAAGGAAGCCATCCTCCACTCCAGGCTTGCCCGACGCCCAGTTCACTTGGCGTTCCATTTCTGCAATATCGCTCTCAAGAAACGCGATGGTATATCGCTCCAAGCGAAGGTCGTCAGAATCGGGCTTGTGCCTGATAGCATCCTGGTAGACAGACTTTGCCTCGTCGAGGCGATTCAGGGCTGTGTAGGTACCAATGAGGTCGCCTGAACAGAGGGTGAAATCGGGGTCAAGATTAAGACACTTCCTGGCTTCCGCCGCTGATTCCTCAAATCGGCCGAAGGTGGAGTAGGCAGACGCCAAGTTTAGCGGAGGGCGTGGGTCCCGCGGATAGGTCTGAGCCCAGAGCTCGCAGACCTGGATATACTTTTCCAACTCCCCGGTCACGTTGATATACATGGACGAGATTAAGAATTTCTCCTGCTGCGTAACACGGTCGCGCAGTTGGTACGCTTCAGTGAGGTTCTCGGCCGCCTTGCTTTCTTCTCCGAGATTGCCGTAGACGATTCCAAGGTAAGCGTGGGCCATCGCAAAATTGGGGTCAAGCTCTATCGCTCGCTGGAAGAACGGAATCGCCTGGGCCTCTCCATTTTCGTTCCAGCTTTTGCCGGCCAGACTGAACGCTTGCAGGGCTTCGAACGAAGCTGTTGTCGCCTGCTCAATGGGCGTATCGAATGTCCGGATAGAACTGAGCGATTCGCCGAGTTCGCCGCGGAGTTTCGTGGCCACGCCACCCAACGCGTCGAGAACTTTTTCCTTCTCCCCTACCTGCGCTTGTTTCTGCGACAGCGTATCGCCGCTGGCACAATTCACGGCTTTTAGCCCGACCACGTACTCGTTTCCGATTTTCGCAATGGAGCCCGAGATGTATGCCCTGCTTCCCGCGCGCTGGCACACCTCGCGCGCTACGTCGGGCGTGAGCGGCGTACCCGGCGGCCGGGTCATTTGCTGGAGCGTCTCTCCAATCGTATCGTCGGAAAGGATGTTGAAGAATGGTGATTGGCGTAGCGAAATGCCGAGAGCCTGCTTCAGCGTGTCGTCGAAGACCGCATCGCCCGTTGAATTTGAGAAATCGGCTAGGACAATAGTGTCAGTCTCACTCAACGGGCGCGCCCGGTGCGCAAAGTGGAGCCAGCCGCCGATGCCCAGCCCAATGGCAACCAACGCGGCGCCAGCGATCAGGATCCACTTAGGCACACGGGTTGCAGATCCAGTCGCTTTGCTGACTACCGCCAAGCGGCCCGAATCTGAATCGCGTTTCAACCGCTTTAGATCAGCGCGCAGCTCCGCCGCTGATTGGCAGCGAACTTCGCGGTCTTTCTCCAACGCCTTGCCGATAGTTTCCTCCAGCTTCGCCGGCACGTCCGGATTTAGCCTCGCGATCGACACCGGCGTTTTCGTAAGGATTGACTCGATGATCGCCCCGGAAGTCTCGCCGCGAAACGGAAGCGTTCCCGTCGCCATCTCGTACAACACGGCTCCAAACGAAAACAAATCCGTTCGTGCATCGAGCTCCTCGCCTCGTACCTGCTCCGGCGACATATACGAGATCGTGCCAATCGCCGTGCCAAGCCGAGTGAGCTGTTCCGCCTCGCTGGCGGTGGGCATTGCCATAGGATCCGTCGCGCCGCCCGAGGGTGCCACCTTGGCTAGCCCGAAATCCAAAATCTTGGCGTGCCCGCGCTCGGTCACAAAAATATTTGCGGGCTTGATGTCGCGGTGGACGATTCCTTTGGCATGCGCCGCATCCAGCGCGTCCGCGATTTCGCTTCCCCAGTCCAGAATTTGCGCGAGCGGTACGGGCTTGCCGGAAATTCGCTCCTTCAGCGTCTGTCCGTCGAGGCACTCCATGGCAATAAAAGGCTGCCCGTTATGCTCCCCGATTTCGTAGATCGTGCAAATGTTGGGATGGTTCAGGGCGGAAGCAGCCTGCGCCTCGCGGTGGAAGCGCCGCAGTGCTTGCGTGTCCGGCGCGAATCCTTCAGGCAGGAATTTCAAAGCGACAAAGCGATGAAGCTTGGTGTCCTCGGCCTTGTACACCACTCCCATACCGCCGCCGCCGAGTTTTTCGATAACGCGGTAGTGCGAGACTGTCTGCCCAATCAGGAATAATGCATCCGGCATTTGTCGTTCATCTTAGGTTGCACTAGAAATCAAGTCAACAAAGACAAACGACTCTCCGGAAAAACGCCGTAGGCGTGCTACAAGTTAGCCCAGCGTGTAAACGCTGGATAGATTATCCAAATACGTTCCTCTAACCGCTTGCGCCGCTTCACCCGCGCAAGCATTTGCTTTTCGGTTTCGGCTTCCACACGCCGTGACGAAACTTACAAGTGAACCATCGGCGTGGAACTCCCCTCTCATTCTTTGCCGTTTCACGGTAAGTACACAGGCTTCAAGTCCTTGAATCTCGCGAAGCGAAGTGCTAGCGTAAATCGTGATTATTTTTGGCAAATTTGGCGACGGGCGGTCGAAGGACGGCCGAGCCGTCCAGGTCCGCGCGATGACCGAGTATGGACCAGACGGCGTTGACTCACTCCGATCGCGCAGACTCACCCGCGCGACTGATCTGTCTTGTACGCCTCCCATGTGCAGCGCAGCCAGCGACGTAACTTTTCCCCCGGTAACAACCGGCGGTACTGCTCGTATGGGCATATTCCCCTCGCGCAGGTTTCGCGTGAATTCCGGAGGCATTTACCCTGCTTGCCCTGACGAAGGAAGGGAACGCACTCGCGAAGGGGGCCTCCGCCGTCCGCACGTAGCGCCCATTTCTAATCGAGAACTCGATTTATTAGAACGAGACCTAAGTCATTGCAAACAAAGGACGGCAATTGTTTCTAATCGAGAACTTTCGACCATTCGCAACTCAACGATCAGTGTCGCCCAGCCCGCGCAGCCGAGGCAAGGGAGCCAGCCGCCGCTGAGGAAATGGCGCTTTCGGCCGGCCATTTCTGATACGAATTCTCGCCCACTAGGGCCATTTCTACCCGGTTCTGTCCAATATGTAGAATTCGACGTAACTCACTCAAAACAAACGACCGCGACGTTTCTACCCGGTTCTAGAATTGCACGTAAGCGTTTTGCCGAGGGTCGGGTCCAGCCATGAAGAAAAGCCGTGTCCGCATCGTCCTCGAGATGATCAAATTCGAGCACTCCGTCTTCGCCCTGCCCTTCGCGCTGGTAGGAGCGCTCCTCGCCGCCCGGGCCGGCGGCGCGCTTCCAACCTGGCGGCAAATTCTGTGGATCGTGGTCGCCATGGTGGGCGCGCGCTCCGCCGCCATGACCATGAACCGCATCGCCGACTTGAAATACGATGCGCGCAATCCCCGCACCGCCAACCGCGCGCTGCCCAAAGGCGAGCTTTCCGTCGCCTTCGCCTGGAC
>JBEKHP010000064.1:0-7797 GCA_050012235.1 Candidatus Acidiferrales bacterium
TGCGAACTTTTGTCGGACGTTCGCTGCCGGATTACATGATCCCGTCCGTCTTCGTTTTCCTGCCGGAAATGCCGCGCACGCCGAATGGAAAAATCGACCGCCAAGCGCTTCCCGCTCCGGATTCGGAAAACGTCGGCTCGCAAGAGGCATTCGTCGCGCCGCGAAATCCTCAGGAAGAGAAATTGGCTGCGATTTGTGCCGAGGTGCTGCATCTCGATCGCGTAAGCGTGCTCGACAGTTTGTTCGATTTGGGCGCCGATTCCATTCACTTGTTTCAAATTATCGCCCGGGCCGGACGCGCGGGCATCGTGATGTCTCCGCAGCACGTCCTGCGTTTGCAAACTGTGGCTGCCATTGCCGCCGAGATCGATGCCGCCGGCGCAGCCATACCCGGCGAATCAGAAATCAAGCGTGCTCCGCGTGAACAATATCGCATGCACCCTGCCACCACTCGTTCGATATAGCCATGGAAACAAGAAACAACCCGTCTACGGTTTCTACACCTGTCCTCGAACGCCTGGGCACTCTCGGCGAAGAGCAGTATTGTTTTCCCACCACGATTGCGCAACAGACCTTCTGGTTCCTGGATCAGCTCGAGCGCGGCAACCCGGCTTGGAACATTGCGGTTCGCTTTCGCCTTCGCGGCCGTCTTGATGTTCCGACTCTGGAGCGGGCGCTCAACGAAATCGTCAGCCGTCACGAAATTCTACGCACCACCTTTTCGCTGATCGATGGACAACCCAGGCAAATCGTTCATGCCACCGCTGCGATCCCTCTGCCAGTGGACGATCTAAGCCGCCTGTCGCAAACCGAAAGGGACGTGGAAGAGGAACGCCTGTCGATCCAAGAAGGCGAGCGCAGATTCGACCTGAAGGCTGGACCGCTGATTCGCGCTCGCCTTTTGAAGCTCGCTGACCAAGAGTACATGTTGCTCGTCACCATGCACCACATCGTTTCTGACGGCTGGTCTATCGGAATTTTCAGCGATGAAGTCGGCGCCCACTATGCCGCTTTCGCGGAGAAGCGCCCCGCGGCGACGCCCGAACTGCCCTTTCAATTCGCGGACTACACAATCTGGCAGAATGACCGCACCCAGAAGCCAGCGCTCGACATTCATCGCGCCTATTGGAAAACTAAACTCTCAAATTTGCCGCCTCTGGAAATTCCGCTGGACCATCCGCGTCCTGCGCTGAAGACTCACAACGGTTACATCCTGTCCACCGTGCTCCCCGTCTCTTTGACGGACGCGCTCATGGAATTCTCGAGCAAGCATGGATGCACCTTCTACACCACCGCGCTAGCGGTGCTGAAGATGCTGGTTCAGCATTACACTTTGCAAAATGACATTTACGTCGGAACTCTGCTCGCCGGCCGCGACCGCGTCGAGTTGGAACCGCTCATCGGTTTGTTCATCTCCACCATCGTCTTGCGCACCGATCTCTCGGGCGACCCAAAGTTTCCCGAATTGCTTGACCGCGTCAAAAAAACCGTCGAGGAAGGTCTCGAACACCAGAATCTGCACTTCCAACAGGTCGTGGAGCTGCTCAGGCCCAAGCGTGATCCGAGCCGACCGGTCCTTTATGGAATTAATTTCATTTACCAGCGCGACTTCGTGAAGCCGGGCGAGTTCGCCGGCCTGACCATGACTCCCGTACCCTCCAAATCTCCGGGAGCGATTTACGACATCAACTTTTTTATGGTTCAGAGGACCGACGGCTGGCGGCTTTCGTGTGAATACAACTACGATCTGTACGACGCCGAGTCCGTAAATCGCATGCTCGGTCAGTTGCGTAACCTGTTCGAGCAAATCGCAAAGAATCCCGACCGCAGGATTTCTGAGTTCACTTTTCCGGATAACGTCGGCGACCCGATTCCGCCATTTAAGAGTGTGAGGCAGCCTCGCCGATGAGTATTGCTTTGAAAATCCTGGCGCTCCTTCCCTTCATTGCCTACGCGGGATTATTTCGCATCTTTCGCCTGCGAGGAGAGGGCTGGCGAAGCGCCGCTTTGGGAGCCGCTACTTGCTGGGGTGTATTCGTTGCTCTGAGCACGGAAATTCTAAGCGTCCCCAGACTAATCACTCGCCCCGCTCTCGCGGTGGCTTGGCTTTTGCTGGCTGTTGCTTCGTTCGCCTATGCCGCAAAGGTTCGCGCGAGCCAGCCGGCCAAACCGGAACGCGGCTCCGAGCCAGCCACGACTTCCCTGGACAAGCTCGATTGGTTTCTCCTTTCCCTCACCGGACTTTTGATCGCCCTGGTCGGAGTCACCGCTATCGTCAGTGCGCCAAACACGTGGGACGCCATGGCCTACCACATGTCTCGCATCGCGCAGTGGATGACCAATCGCGACGTCAATCTCTATCCCGCATTTTATTCCGTGCAACTGTTCCTCTCGCCCTGGGCCGAGTACGCCATGATGCACCTCGACGTGCTCTACGGCGGCGATCGCCTGGTCAATCTGATCGAATGGTTCAGCATGATCGGCAGCATCATCGGGGTCTCGTTGATTGCCCAACGCCTGGGCGCCGGAATCCGCGGCCAGATTCTTGCTGCGATCGCCTGTGCCACAATTCCGGCGGCCCTTCTCGAAGCTTCCGGCGCGATGAACACCTATGTGGCCGCGTTCTGGATCGTCGTCGCGGTGTACTACCTCCTGCGCTGGAACGAACGCCAAACCTGGCCCGTGGCTCTCGCAATTGGCTCGGCACTCGGTCTCGCCATCATGACCAAGGGAACCACCTACATTTTTCTGCCCTGTGTGCTGTTGGCTTGCTGGTGGATCGGTTCATCAGCTTCGCGCAAACTTTTGTTGCTGCGCGCTCCGGTGTTGGTGCTCGCGATCCTCGTGTTGAATGGCCCGCTGTTCGTTCGAAATTATAAGTTGAGCGGCTCTCCACTGGGATTTGCCGCGCCTCTTGGCGACGACACCTTGCGCCAGTATTCCAATAGCCGTTACTCCGCATCCATTACGTTTGCGAACGTCGTGAAAAACCTCTCCCTGCATGTCGTCACCCCCGTAGGCGCGGTGAACCACGAAGCCAGCAAGCTGGTTTTTGCTTCCCTTCGAGCGCTCCACATCGATCCGAACGATCAAGCCGACACCTACCGGGGCGGCTTCCATATGAACGGTGTATCCAGCCACGAAGAACGAGCCGGCAACCCTCTTCAGTTGGCGCTGATCGTTGTTTCAATTCTTCTGCTCTTCAGCAAACGCATCGGCAACCGCGCTCTCCGCTTATTCGCTTTGGGCATCATCGGCTCCTTCGTGCTTTTTTGTGCTCTGGTTCGCTGGCAAGCCTGGAACGCGCGTTACCACCTCCCTCTTTTTCTGCTGGGCGTGGCGCTCATGGGCGTCGTCCTGGAACGAAGCTGGCCTCGCGTTGCGCTCACCAGCGTGGCGTGCCTGCTCTTGTTGGCAGCCTTACCATTTGTGCTATTGAATTCGCTAAGGCCGCTGGTGTCGGTGAAATCGCCAAGCATCTTCAGCCAGTCCCGCACGGAAACCTATTTCGCCGATTCCCACCGCTGGCAGCTCCACTCCTATTCAGCCGCGGCAAGCTTTGTGAAAGCGACCGGCTGCAACAGCGTAGGAGTAGATTCCTCTTTCGACGATTTTGACTATCCCATGTTCGCATTACTCGGCGCCGGACACGGAGATCGACAGGTTCGATATGCGGAAGTGAAGAACCTCACCGCTGAATACGCGCGTCCCGATAGCACTCCCGTCTGCGCAATCATTTGCCTCCGCTGTGCGAATTCACCGGCGAAGTGGGCGCAGTACAAGCAAGTGGGAGGCAAGGTTTCTGTGTTCGACGAAATAGCTGTTTTCAGCGCGGACGGAAACTTGCCCAACACGCAAACCTTCGAGCTGCCCGTAGATTACAATCCCGGACAAATCCTGCAGGAATTGGATCGCTACCGAGACTCCCCTCCTTCGATTGACCTGAGTTCGACCGAAGATCGAGTCATCCGCGCGGGGCATGACTATCCCCTTGAACGAGAAGACCTGAAAGCGCGTCTGGACGGCCTATACACGGGAGGCCTGTCTCTTTGGAGGGTGAGAGATTCCGTCGATCCTTTGCGGCGCAAAGGCGAGCCGATCGACCACTCAAAAATAGACCCGGTGCAATTGATAGGCGCCTCGGAAGTGATTCAAAATTGGTTTCAAACCGAGCCGGCGAAAGTTCGCGATCTGAATGATTCGATCGATCGGCTCTATTCCACGCACAACGCGCAGTTGAATAAGTAGACAAAGCTATTTTGTTTTTACAGGATTTTGCGATTTACTTGACACAATTTAGGAGAAGAAAACCATGCCAGACACAATCACTCAAAACGTAATGGAAATCGACCGCCGCACTAATCTTTCTTACGAGGATTTCAGGCGCGACTATTTGTTTCCGCACAAACCCGTGGTCCTCAGCGGCGCGCTGGATAAGTGGGCCGCGATGACGAAATGGACGCCGGATTACTTCAAGAAAAAGTACGGTTCGATGAAGCTCACCATTGACGGAAAAGATTATTCCATGGCTGATTTCATCGATCTGGTTAATTCCTCGACCGATGAAAATCCGGCGCCTTATCTGCGCAACGCCATCATCGACCGCTTCCTGCCGGAACTGCTCCCTGATATCCAGCCGTTGCCGAGCTATTTCTCTCCGAACTGGCTCACCGGCCCGCTCTCGCAGCTATTGCGCTCGCGGCTGCATGACGGCAGCCAGGAGCTTTACATCGGCGGCAAAGGCGGAAAGTTTCCGTTCTTGCACTTCGACAGTTATCACACGCATGCGTTTATCAGCCAGATTTACGGCACCAAGGAATTTACGATTTTCACAACGGACCAAACGCCGTTCATTTACGTCCGCCCCAATCAGTACAACGCTTCGCAGATCCCGGACTTGGAAAAGCCCGACTATCAAAAATTCCCCTTGTTCGCGCAGGCCAAGCCCATGCTCTTCAAACTCGAGCCGGGAGAAACTCTTTTCGTTCCGGGCGGAGTCTGGCACACGGCAAAGATGCTTTCGCCTTCGATCTCGGTTTCAGTGAATCGAGCGAATGCTTCGAACTGGAGCAGCCTCACGCGCGACATGTACACAAAGGCTCCGCTTCCCATGAAGCCTGTCGCCGCGGTCTACCTGACTGGAATGCGCGTGGTTCGCTCCCTGCGCGGTTCGTGAACGTGGCTCTGCGGAATCGGTAGCTGACGGCCGGGGATATGGCAACTGCAATCTTTCCTAGTTGCCGCCATCCTCGGCCGCTTCGTATCTCTACAAGTTTTTGAGACGCAGATAGAGTCCCGTGTGCGACCGGAAAGATGCCTCGGGATGAAAAGGAATTCGCCCTGGGTGGCTTGGCACGTCCCACTGGTCGATCAGCTCGTAGCCGGTAGCGCAGATCGAATCGACGAAGTCCCTGCGATTAAACACGTATTGAGGATGAAAAGCCGGGCCTCCGTTTTGCAATGTCACAATCTGGTTGCCTTCATACAAAGGCAGTTTGTTTAAGAGCAGATGCTGTGGACGCACGGGCAGCGCCGCCAGCGAAACGGCAAACGGAGGCGCTTCGATGTACTGCAGCGAACCAGCCGCCAAGAGAATTTGCACTCCCGACGCTTCAGAAAATAAAGTCGTAAAAGAGATCTCGCTGCGATTCTCGCGCCGCGCCAGCTCCTGGCCCGCCTTGACGATCTCCGGAAGATCGCAAACGATCCACTGGAAGTCCTCTGGATAATCTAGATACCTCGAATAGGCGTAGAAATTCGTCCCACGATGCCCGCCGTAATCGAACACTCGCGTTCCCGCCTCGATCAGTTGCCCGAGCCAAAACATTACCGGGTAGTCGAAAGAAAGAGCTCGCGAGAGCCGGTCCTCAAATTCCTGCCCGTAGGCCGCATTGTTAAATCCAAGAGGTTTTGTGCGCGGAGCGTCCCGGTTGGCTTCTCCAAAGTTTTCGTACACGCCGTAAAAGGCGCCCCAGGCATTTCCCGAAAACCGCTTTTTATACAGCGCTTTCAGCAACGTCCGAAGGACTTCTGGCTAGCGCGCAAGCGATACAACTCCGTTGAGCGTAGGCATGGTGGGAGAACGCGCAGAATCAACTCCAGGGTGGTTTGCCGTTCCGAACGTTCTTTAACCAAACGGCAGGTTCGACGGCGCACGACTTCAGCAAGTCACGCAGGCTTGATTGTCCCGGAGGCGTCGGGTGAAGCCCCAGTTTGCGCAACGCGTAGTTCGCCCGGTAAACGTTCGCCAGCATGCGGTCCCGGAATTGGAAATTCACGCTGACGCTGATGGACACGTTGTCGTGGTTTTTCACCCAGTGCGGCGCGTTCACCGGAATGTGCACCACCGTTCCGGGAGTCATGGCGAATTCGCGCGCCCGGTTTTGATGTTCAGGCTTGTGTACCGCGGCGTTGTGGTCCACGGACCAAAACCTCTCAAGCTCCTCTTCCGGCAGCACGATGCGGTCCTTTTGATCGAATACGCTCAGCGTCTTTTCCCCGCGGACCTGCAAAAGAAAATTGCATTCACGATCGATGTGATAAGACGTGACTCGCAGCGGCGAAGTCACGAAAAGAATAATTTCCTGAACCTTCATCACCCGGTCAAGATCCAGGCCGATCAACGTTTGCAACTCGGCCATGCATTGGTTCAATAGCGCGGCGTACTCGGGATCCTTATCCGCCTTGTGCAGGATAATCCAGGCGCCGCAATTTTCGATTCGTTCCAGCGCTTCCTCTACCGAAAAGGAAGCTCGCGGCGTTTGATCCCACCTCTGGTCCACGCGCACTTCCCCTGCGTCGTAGTACAGATCCTTGGGACGGTCTCGCGAAGTGTCACGCGCGAGCTCCAGCAGCCGCGGCAACTCAAATAAGGGATGCCCTACCAACCGATGTTGAAATTCAAAGCTCGCGCGATTGAACTGCCGCCGAAAAACTTCAGGATCAGCTTCGAACACCCGACGCAACTGCGCCGGCGATGAAATCCGAGTTGTTGTTTCAACCGTCACTTAGATTCCCCGTCCGAGAAACTCAGGCGCTTAACTGCAGTTTGGGTTCCAACCTTACTCGGAACAGTCGCGCAGCCTCTAGAACTTATTTCGAGCAAGTAGTTATATATCAGTAGGATACAGCCAATGAAAGCAAGCCGCAGCGCTGCGCAAAGCTGCCAAAGATTTGAGTTGCCGCCAGACTTACCCAATTGCTCCATGATTTTGCCCCGGGGGCAGACTGAAAATATCCCCCATTATACGTAGTTCTCAAACTCTTTGCCAAAGAGTGTTCCCCAGAGCTGCGGTTAACTAGCCAACTAAGGCAGGACTCGCCATCGCCGAGTCCCTTCCCGACATTGCCGTGATACCCTTTGACCTCGATGAGCGCCGCGAATTTCTCGAAACGCGTGAATTTCCGCAGCGGTCACTCACCGTTCCAACCAATCCGGGTGCGCGATCTACCATGACGTTCCCTGCCCAGCACCTGAAGGGCGTTGTCATTTCGCTCACTGCTTTTCTGTTAGTGATCCAGATCGCCGCCGTTGTCCTGAATGCGACGCGCGCGCTGAACGGGCAAACAGCCTTCCTCGTTTCGTACACAGCAGGCCAAACAATCCGCTCAGGTAATGGACGCGCGCTCTATGTCGCGGGGGAAAATCAAATCTCTCCCGATAAGTTGGCGAATTCCCCCGTCACTGCGCTCCCCTTCGATCGCCTCGCATATCAGGCGCTTCTCTTCGTTCCACTCTCCCTGCTCAGTTATCGGAATGCTTACTGGATTTTCATGGCGGTGAATCTGGCGCTGATC
>JBEKHP010000065.1:0-4290 GCA_050012235.1 Candidatus Acidiferrales bacterium
ATGCTCGTCGAATGGCTATGGCTCGAACGCTGGCAAGGCCGTTCGCCCGAGAAGTTCCCGCCTGCAACGGATTTCCCCACGTTCGAATCGGTCCGCCGCCGCTGGACTGAAATCGAACGCAACCTTATTGAATATATCGCCTCCCTCAAGCCGGAAGACTTGGAACGCATCATTTCCCACAAAACAACAGCGGGCGTGCCGCAAGCTGCTCCGCTCTGGCAAATGTTGCAACATCTCGTCAACCACGGCACCTATCACCGCGGCCAAATCGCAACGCTGTTGCGCCAGCTCGATGCCAAGCCCATCTCCACGGACTTGATTTTCTTTTATCGCGAGCGCGCTGCCGCGCAGGCCAAGGCATGATACCGCGCCGCACTCGCCCGCAAATTCACCACGTGGTAATTTCCTGAGAGGCGTTCTCTTCTCCCCAATCCCATGGAAATAATCCGCACCATCTCCTGGATGAAGCAAGTCTCCCGCGAAGCCCACGCGCAAAGCCGCGTGATCGGTTTCGTTCCCACCATGGGCGCTCTGCACCAAGGCCATTTTTCGCTCGTTCGGGCGGCCAAATCAGAATGCTCTCCGGTTGTAGTTTCGATCTTCGTCAACCCCAAGCAATTCGGCCCTTCCGAAGATTTCCAGAAATATCCGCGCTCTTTCGAAGCCGACCGCGCCGCGCTCGGAAATCTCGGCGTCGATTATTTGTTCGCGCCCACGCCCGAGGAAATGTACCCGCCCGGTTTTCGCACTGTTGTCGCCGTAGGCGGCCTAAGCGACAAGCTCGAAGGCCGCTCGCGCCCCGGCCATTTTCATGGCGTCACTACCGTCGTGTTGAAGCTGTTCGAAATCGTTCAGCCCACCATCGCCTACTTCGGCCGCAAGGACGCGCAGCAAGCCCGCATCATTCGCCAGATGGCGCTCGACCTCAACCTGGACACTCAAATCGCCGTCCGCCCGATTCTTCGCGAGCCCGACGGCCTCGCTCTCTCTTCCCGCAATGTGTATCTGCAGGGTGACGACCGCCGCGCCGCCACTGCGCTCCATCGTTCGCTGGAAGCCGCGCGCGGTGAAATTGCAGCAGGCCAGCGCGACGTGCTGCGTTTGTTAGCCGCGTTGCGCCGCGTGCTCGATGCCGAACCCGGCATCGCCCTCGATTACGCCGAAATTGTGGACGCGGAAACGCTCGAGCCGGTGGTGAACCTGCGAGGAAATTGCCTTATCTTGCTTGCTGCAAAGCTGGGAAAAACGCGCCTGATTGATAACGCGCTAGTCGAACAGGATGGCGACTCGTTCCGCGTAACCGTGTAGTTGTAGTTGCCGTCCCGCTGCTCTCGCTCAGTCCGTTCCCGCCTCAATCGCCGCAATCACTTCGGCAGGGTGGCCCTTCGGCGTGACTTTATCCCAAATCTTGCGGATTTTTCCGTCCGTGCCGATCCAGTACGTCATGCGCACAATTCCGAGGAACGATTTCCCCAGAAAACTTTTCATCCGCCGCGCGCCGTACGCTTCAATCACTTCAAATTTCGTGTCGGCCAGCAGCGGAAAATTCAATTTATGCTTGATCTTGAATTTCGTCTGGTCTTCCGCCGTATCCGCGCTGCATCCCAGGATGCCCGTATCCAGCTTCTCGAACTTCTTGATGGCGTCACGAAACTCGGACGCTTCGTTGATTCAACCGGGCGTGTTGGCCTTCGGATAGAAATAGAGCACGAGATTCCGCCCGCGATAATCCGAGAGCGAGACCATTTCGCCGTCATCAGCCGCTACTGTAAAGTTTGGAGCCTTGTCGCCTTCTTTCAACATGCAGTTTTATTCCCTTCTTCGCTCGCGCTAAGATTCCGCCAGCACCCTCTTCAAAATATCGTTTACAACTTGCGGGCTGGCCTGCCCGCGCGTTTCACGCATCACCTGGCCCACGAAAAACTTGAACACGCCTTCGTTCCCTGCACGATACTTCGCCGCGTTGTCCGCGTTCTTGGCCACCACACTCCGCGCGATTTGTTCAATCGCGCCGGCGTCGGTGATCTGCGTCATTCCTTCAGCCGAAATGATGGCCGCCGCGCCTTTGCCCGTATCAAACATCGTAGCAAACACTTTCTTGCCTGTGGCGGCGGTGATTTCGCCGCTTTCTATCTTCGCCAACAGCTCTGCGAGCGCCAGGGGCGGCACGGGACAATTCTCAATGTCCTTCCCCGCTTCGTTCAGCCGGCGCAGCAGCTCGGTCGAAATCCAATTCGCCGCGGACTTCGCTGAAGCCCCCGCCTTCACAACCGCTTCAAAGTAATCCGCCAGCGCGCGAGTCGCGGTCAAAACCCCCGCGTCGTACGCCGTAATTCCGTACTCCCGCAAAAAACGCGCGTGTTTTGCATCCGGAAGCTCGGCCATCTCCGCGCGAATTTCTCCAACCAGCTTTTCTGAAACCGAAAGCGGCAACAGATCGGGGTCGGGAAAATAGCGGTAATCGTGCGCGAATTCCTTCGAGCGCATCGCTTCGGTGCGCCCCGCGGCCACGTTCCACAGCCGCGTCTCTTGCACGATTTTGCCGCCCGATTCCAGCACGCCGATTTGCCGCTCGATTTCGTATTCCAACGCGTGCTGCAGGTAACGAAATGAATTCAGGTTCTTCGCTTCCACTTTCGTCCCGAATTTCGGAGCGCCGCGCAATCGCACGCTGACGTTCGCATCGCAACGCAACGAGCCCGCTTCCATGTTGCAATCGCTCACGTCCGTGTACTCCAGCACCTGCTTCAGAGTCGTCAAATAGGAATACGCTTCGGCGGGCGTGCGAATATCAGGCTCCGAAACGATTTCAACCAGCGGCACTCCGCCGCGGTTGAAATCGATGTAGCTCCAGCGGTCGGAATCGGAAAATCCCTCGTGCAGATTTTTCGCCGCGTCTTCTTCCATGTGCAGCCGCGTGATTCCGATGCGCTTCGTCGCACCCTCAACATCAATTTCCAGCCAACCTTCGGTCGCCAGCGGCAGTTCGTACATCGAAATCTGGTAGCCCTTCGGCAAATCCGGATAAAAATAATTCTTTCGCGCGAACACAGAGCGCTCGTGAATCTTGCAATGAATCGCAAGCGACGCCCGCACCGCCAAATCCCGCGCTTTGCGATTCAGCACCGGCAGCGCCCCCGGCAAACCCAGGCACACCGGACAAGTATTCGAGTTCGGCGGGTCTCCAAAGCGGCTCGAGCAAGCGCAAAACGCCTTCGTCAGCGTCTTGAGCTGCGCGTGCACCTCCAGCCCAATCACCGCTTCGTAACGCCCCCTCACTTCCGGCGCGACGCCAGGCCGTTCCTGTGTTGTTCGGCTCATTGGTAGCGCAGAATTATAACATCCGCGCCCGCGCGGCGCCTTCGCCGCGCACGGTGGCCCCCAGCGCAGTCGCGAAGGGCGTCTGATACGTCGCCCTCGCCTACAGGAAACCGCCACGGGGTCGTTTTTCGTAGCGCCGTCGCCCCGCTTATCTCTTCTCGCTTTAGAATTAACCGCTCGTGGCTCAGGCGTCTCCGCTGCCCGATCCTTCATGTCCATCGCACCAATCGACCGTAGGGGCACAGCATGCTGTGCCCGCTGATACATCAACGACCGCGGATGGGCCTCGCCGGTCGAATCTCCGCAGTTCGCTATTTATTCCGAGTGTCGGACACCCGAGGGCAGGTCCATCTTGAATCCGGCCATGAAATTCAGTCGCAGGGACGGAAAGCCAAAAGCCTCCTCATATCTCTGATTCAGGAAGTTATTGAGCCGCCCGTAGATTTCGATGCCCTTGGGCAGGTGGTAGGCGAAGCCCGCGTTCATCAGCTCGTATCCGTGATTCCGGAACAGACACTGAAAGGGAAGCATGGTTACGGGGTTTATCACCTCGCAAGCAAAAGTCCCATCGTTCGGCTCGACGTCCAGCACCGCGCCGCGGATGGTTCCGTTAAGGTTGAGCATTAAACGCCTTTTCGTCCAAGTCGCGTTGAATCCAGCGGCGTTGCGCGGGCGGCGAAGCAGTGGTTCTCCGACGGAGAAGGGATCGATGGGCTCGGTAAAGCCGGCCAACGCCAGGATCGCGGTATTCATCCGGGTGTACGAACCTGAAAATTCCAACGAGCGAAAAGGATGGATGCGAATGGTCGTTTCCAGGCCCCAGGCTCGCGACTTTCCGATGTTCTCTGAATCGAAATTGGTGGGCAAATCGCCGGTGGTCACGATTTGATCCTTGAATTTGTTATAGAAGTACGTGACGTCCAGAATCGCGCGGTCGTGCGCCATCCGCTGCTCAACGCCGGCATCGTA
>JBEKHP010000066.1:0-4288 GCA_050012235.1 Candidatus Acidiferrales bacterium
CAGCCAGACTCACGCCTCCGGGCCGCGCACAATTATTTACAGAGACTCCTTCGGCTGGGCCGCCTGCGGGCGTTCACATCGCTAATATTGGCGGCGCTTCGCGCGGGAATCCCGGCCCGGCGTCCTACGCCGTAGTCCTGCGAGATGCTTCCGGAAAAATCATTCTCGAGCTGGCGAAAAATATCGGCCGCGAAACAAATAACGTGGCGGAGTATTACGCGCTTCTCGCCGCGCTCGATTACGCCGCGACCCACGATATTCACGCGCTCCGAATTCGCAGCGATTCGGAGCTTCTCGTCCGGCAGATACAAGGCCGTTACAAAGTGAAAAGCCCGGATCTGAAACCGCTGTACGAACGTGCCGCGAAACTGGTCCGGCAGTTTCAGTACTTCATCATCGAGCACGTCCGGCGCGAATTGAATGCCGACGCAGACGCCCTGGCGAATGTCGCGCTGGATCAGGGCGGAGTGACCGGCGGGGTTCGGCGAGAAGGCGAAAAATCGGAAATTTCCACCCGTCATGGCGCAGCGCAACTGCATGTGGCGAAAGAAAATTCTGAACCGGCATATCAACCATCGCGGCGTGCGCGTTCCGCTTCGCCCGCCTCGCTCAAAATTCGCGCGCGATTTCTGAATGGTGTTTTAGTACCGGTGGAATCGCTGGATTTACCCGAAGGGAGCGAGGTCACGCTGGACGTCCGTAGACCATTGAACAAGTAGCATTTACCGAGAAAATCAGCCTCTTCCACTTCTTGAAGTTTGGTACCAAGGCTCTATTGTTGCGCTCGGCTTTGGTCTATAACTTTGTTAGGTAAGGGCCAAACTGTGACTCCCTTTCTAGACAAACTTCCGACCATTCTTGTGCTCGCTGTTCTCGTCGCGATATTTTTATCGCTGCGAAAGCACGCCCCGTCCGCTCGCATGCGGCTCTGGACCTACGCGTGGGCGTTGATTTTTCTGCACTTCTTCGTGGAAGCATTCGAAACTCATCAAGGCACGCTGGAAACAATTATTGAGTCGATTGACATCGCCGCTCTGGAACTTTCCGGAGTTGTCTTTGTCACGTCCATGATTCACGACGTCGAAATACGCTCGAAACGGCTCGGCCTGTTGGCGCTTCTCGGCATTCCGGTGGCGTTTCACGCGGTCGTAGCCAGCTTCGACTGGCACATTTTTCGAACCATGTCCGCGGCGCTGGCGCTTATCTTCTTCGGCGCCGCGATCTTCACGCTTCTGGCTCACGCGCGGCCGCCGCGATTCAACATTTGCGTAGCCGTAGTTCTTGCCGGCGCGGGAATCTGGGCCATCCGCGATCAATTGCACGGCAGCCCGGACTTCGCCATCAATGCCATCCTGACGCTCTCTTTCGGGTTATGCGGCCTTCTTTTCTGGAAACGGTATCCCAGGATTTCTCCCGGTGTAATCGCCGTATCCGGCGGATTTCTCGCCTGGGGCGCGGTCTTCCCGGTGGGCGCGCTGTTCGACCACTACTTGCCGAAGCTGCAAATGAATCCGGAATTGTGGAACGTCCCGAAATATTTCGTGGCATTCGGCATGGTGCTGACGCTACTGGAAGATAAGTCCAGGATCATCGAACAATCCAGCACGCGCGAGCACGCCGAGAACCTTCTGCTCCAGCGTCTTTCGCATATCACATCGCGCCTGCTGGCGGGAAAAGATCCGGCGGCACTCTGCAACGAGGTCGCCACAGCCGTAACTGACGCCAGCAGTTTCCACAAAGCCGCCCTGTTGCTCGCCGGCGAAGATCGCTCGTTCCACCTCGCTGGAGCAAACGGCTTTTCGGCGGCAGAAACCAGCGAACTCGAAGAACGCGCAAGAAATCTTACGATTGAACAGCTCAAAGGGTTGTGCGGCAAGTACAATCAACTGGGAAGCAATTCTTACCGCGTGGCGGACCGCGATAACGAAGTTCTGATTCCGCTTATTTCATGGCGAGGTTCTTACGTCGGATGCCTATTTCTTCGCCACGCACAATCCGTACCGTGTCCGGACGTATCCGAAATGGTGAAGCTGGAGGTTCTGGCCTCCGATCTTGCGGTAACGATCGAAAACACCAGACTGCATCATCAGCTCGTGCGGGCGGAAAAATTGGCTGCGCTCGGCCAACTGGTCGCCGGAGTAGCTCACGAATTGAACAACCCGCTCACCGGAATCATCGGCTACTCGGAATTGCTGGCCGAGGAAGTCCAGGGCGAGAAGGTCGTCAAACGCCTGCAGAAACTGGGGCACGAAGCGCATCGCATGAAGCGCATCGTGGACGGCCTGCTGCGTTTTGCGCGCCAAAATAATCCCGCGGCTCGCGCTGCCGATTTCGAGGGTACCTTGCGCGACGTCATACAGCTTCGCGAATACCACTTGCGCAAGCTAAACATCACCCTGCAATCACAGATCGATCCTGACCTGCCGCGCATCGCCATCGGCGAGGACGAACTGAAGCAAGTTCTATTGAATCTTCTGAACAACTCGATCGATGCAGTGGAAGAAAGCGCGCAACGCTCCATCCAGATTCGCGCTTCGAGGCACGACAATACTGTGGTGATTCAGTTCGAGGATTCAGGCCCCGGATTCGCCGACCCCAACCGCGCGTTCGACCCATTCTTCACCACCAAGCCCGTGGGCAAAGGTACCGGACTCGGCCTGAGCATTTGCTACGGTATCGCGCAGGAATGCGGAGGCGAAATCGTTCTTTCGAACAAGCAGCCTTATGGCGCGAGCGTCTTGCTGGAGCTGCCCGTCGCTGTCCCGGCAGTGCATCCTAGCATTGCTCTGAGTGCTTAAGAACCCGCGAGAAATTCCCATCAAAAATCCCAGCCGATTCCCTACTGGATGGTTTTCAAAACGTAAGAGCGGTACAGCGTGTCGCGTTGGGCGGGAATATAGCCGGCATCGGTGATGATGCGGCGAAGCTCCGTTTCATTGGTGCGATTGCGGACCCCTGCCGCGTACACAACATTTTCTTCGATCAATATGCTGCCCACATCGTCCGCGCCGAATTGCAAACCGACTTGGCAAATTTTTATTCCCGGCGTGAGCCAGCTCGATTGAATGTGGTCGATGTTGTCGAGATACAGCCGGCTGATCGCGAGCGTTTTCAGATAATCGAAAGCCGTCGCCTCCGGAATTTTCTTTCCCAGCGGGGTATTTTCCGGCGCGAAAATCCAGGGAATGAACGCGGTGAACCCGCCGGTATCCTCCTGAATCTGCCGCAGCAGCTCGAGATGGTTCACGCGGTGCCGCGCTTCCTCGCCGCAGCCGAACATCATCGTTGCGGTCGTACGCATTCCCAGCGAATGCGCGGCGCGATGCACCTCCACCCATTCTTCGGAGCGGCATTTCAATCGCGAAATGCGCGCGCGTATTTCGTCGTCCAGAATTTCCGCCCCGCCGCCGGGAATTGAATCGAGGCCCGCATCGCGCAGCCGCGCAATCGTGTCGCGCAGCGAGAGTCCCGAAACGTCGGCGATGCAGGTAATCTCCGGCGCCGAAAAACAGTGCAAGTGCACCTGCGGATACCGCTCCTTGATCGAGCGCAGCATGTTTTCGTAAAACTCAATCCGCAGGTCCGGATGCAAGCCGCCCTGCATCAGCACGCCGGTGCCGCCCAGTTCGAGCATCTCCTCGATTTTTTCGTAAATGGATTCCAGCGGCAGAATGTAGCCGTCTTTCGCGCCCAGCGGCCGGTAGAAAGCGCAGAACGAGCAGTACTCCGTGCAAAAATTCGTATAGTTGATGTTGCGGTCAATCTGATAAGTGGCAATACGCCCGTCGGTCTTCTTGCGGCGTACTTCGTTCGCAGCCATTCCGATTCCGATCAAATCATCGGATTCGAAAAGGTCCAGCGCTTCTTGTTGTGAAATGCCCATTTTCGTTCGTCCTTACCGGCAATCAAATTAAATAGACCGGATTGTTGATGCGCACAACGCCTTCCCTTAGCACCGCGGCGTAAACGCCCAAGCAGCCTTGGTGGCGAAGGGCGACCGTTTGCAAAACCTCCGGCGCGGGCTCCGCAGTCTCCGGATCGAGCGTGATCATCACGCAGCGCTCGTCTTTTTTCACCAGCTGAAGCGTGACGGTGTCGCCGATCTGCAGCTCGTGCCCGATCAAGTCGTCCTCGTAGTACGGCTGATCGTTGTCCCAGCGCACATAAAAGTTAGCACGAAATCGCCGCGTGTCGAGATCAATACCTGTTTCTTTCGAGAGCGCGCTCGCCGTGCTCAATCCCAGCACGGAAATCGGACGCGCGTCGGTCTGGCAACGCTCCGAAAACC
>JBEKHP010000067.1:0-3679 GCA_050012235.1 Candidatus Acidiferrales bacterium
CCTCGGGGTGAAGCATCATCGCGGAGTACCTGGTAATTCCTTCGGGTTATGGCGCCTTTTCT
The DNA here is from genome assembly GCA_050012235.1 of Candidatus Acidiferrales bacterium. Classification (GTDB taxonomy): domain Bacteria; phylum Acidobacteriota; class Terriglobia; order Acidiferrales; family UBA7541; genus Palsa-295. The sequence goes on from JBEKHP010000067.1 coordinate 63, forward strand.
GTTCATTCACCCGCAGAATTTTGCGCGGGCGGATTTGTTATGCGCAGAATTATGCCGCAATAAAAATAGTGTCGTCGATTTCGAGGGGGAACGAGTGCCGACGTTTTCACAATTGGTGCGGAACGGCCGGGAAAAAATCCGGACGAAGACAAAATCGCCGGCGCTGGAAGGATGTCCTGAAAAGCGCGGTGTTTGCGTCCGTGTCTATACCCAGACGCCCAAAAAGCCGAACTCAGCGCTGCGTAAAGTTGCTCGGGCGCGGCTGACCAATAGCGCTGAAGTGACAACTTATATCCCCGGCATCGGACACAATTTGCAGGAGCACTCGATCGTGCTGGTTCGCGGCGGCCGCGTGAAGGATTTGCCCGGCGTTCGCTATCACGTGATTCGCGGAACTCTTGACGCGGCAGGCGTTGAGAATCGCAAGCAAGGGCGCTCGAAATACGGCGCCAAGCGGCCAAAAGCCGCACAGAAGTAGGAGAGCGGAAATATGCCACGTAAAGGCTGGGTTCTTCGTCGAAAAATACCGGGAGATCCGGTTTACGCCAGTGATCTGGTGCAGAAGTTTATTTCCAGCATGATGTACGACGGCAAGCGCGCCACCGCCCAGGCCATCTTCTATAAGGCTATGGACCAGGTAGCGAAAACAACGAACGACGACGCGTTCAAGCTGTTCAAAAAGGCCGTCGAGAACTGCAAGCCGGTTCTGGAAGTGAAGTCGCGGCGCGTCGGCGGCGCGAACTACCAAGTGCCGGTGGAAGTGAATCCGTTTCGGCGACAATCGCTCGCGATTCACTGGCTAGTGTTGTATTCGCGCACTCGCGGCGGCAAGACAATGACTGACAAGTTGGCCGGAGAAATTGTGGACGCTGCGAACGGCCGCGGCGGCGCTGTAAAAAAGAAGGAGGACGTGCACCGCATGGCTGAGGCTAACAAGGCCTTCGCTCATTATCGCTGGTAGCGCAAGCAAATTTTTCGAATGCCACGCCAAGTCCAAATCGATCAGACCCGTAACATCGGGATCATGGCTCACATTGACGCCGGAAAGACGACGTCAACCGAGCGCATCCTGTTCTATACGGGTGTGACTTATAAGATTGGCGAAGTGCACGAAGGCACCACGGTAATGGACTGGATGGAGCAGGAGCGCGAGCGCGGCATCACGATTACTTCTGCTGCGACCACGGCTTCCTGGAAGCGCTTCGACAAAACGTACCGCATCAACATTATCGATACGCCGGGACACGTGGATTTCACCGTTGAAGTGGAACGCTCGCTGCGCGTGCTCGACGGAGCAGTAGCCATTTTCGACGCAGTCGCCGGTGTGCAGCCGCAATCAGAAACGGTCTGGCGCCAGGCCGATAAGTATCGCGTCCCGCGCATTGCTTTCATCAATAAGATGGATCGCATCGGCGCGGATTTCGACCATTCGATTCGTTCGATGCGCCAGCGTCTTTCAGCCCACCCCGTTCCTCTGCAATATCCCATCGGAAGAGAAGACAATTTTATCGGTGTCATCGACTTCATCGAAGAGCGCGCCATCATCTGGAAAGATGAAACGCTGGGCGCGGAATATGAGACTTTGCCGCTCGAGAAGCTGTGGGACGCGGAATATCTGAAGTCGCACCCCGAACTCGAAATTGCCGTAAAGGCTTCTGCGCTCACTCCGGAATTTTATAAAGAGCACCGCGATAAAGTGGTGGAATACATCGCGGAACACGACGACGCTGTGCTGACCAAGTATCTCGAGCAGCACAAACTCGAGCCAGCCGAGCTGCGCGCTTCCATTCGCCGTTCGACCATTGCGCTGAAGTTGGTACCCGTCCTGGCTGGTTCCGCCTTCAAGAATAAGGGTATTCAGCCGCTGCTCGATGCGGTCGTAGATTTCCTTCCTTCACCTGCGGATGTACCGCCGGTGGAAGGCGAGGATCCAAACGGCGAGGAAGCGATTCTGCGGCGCGCCTCGGACGATCAACCGTTTGCGGCGCTTGCATTCAAGATTATGACCGACCCCTACGTCGGCCACGTGACTTACATTCGCGTATACTCCGGCGTGTTGAAAGCTGGCGCCAACGTATACAACTCGACCAGAAAAACGCGTGAACGCATCGGACGATTGCTGCGCATGCACGCGAACAAGCGCGAAGAAATCGAATCCATCGAAGCCGGCGACATCGCGGCTTGCGTTGGCCTGAAGAATGTGACCACCGGCGACACGCTATGCGATGAAGAGAAACCGATCGTTCTCGAAAACATCGATTTTCCGGCGCCTGTAATTTCGGTAGCTATCGAGCCGAAGACCAAAGCGGACCAGGAAAAAATGGGTACTGCGCTGGGAAAGTTGGCGCAGGAAGATCCAACTTTCCGCGTTCACACCGACCACGACACGGGCCAGACACTGATTTCCGGAATGGGCGAACTGCATCTTGAAATCATCGTGGATCGCATGATGCGCGAATTCAGCGTGCAGGCGAACGTTGGCAGGCCGCAAGTGGCGTACCGCGAAACGATTTTGAAAGTCGCCGAGGGCGAAGGGAAATACATCAAGCAGACTGGCGGGCGCGGCCAGTACGGACACGCGGTACTTTCCGTTCATCCACTTCCAAACGCTGGGCACGAGGACATGCACGAAATGTCCACGGACGAGATTGACGAGCTCGCCAAAAGCGTTGCTGGCAAGGGCGGCAAGTGGCATTTCGACAAGGAACACCGCCTTTTATTCATAGACAAGGTGATTGGCGGCGCGATCCCAAGAGAATTTATTCAGCCAATAGAAAATGGCGTGCGCGAAGCCATGGAAACCGGCGTTCTGGCAGGTTACGAAATGGTGGACTGCGCGGTGGTGCTCACAGACGGCAGCTACCACGATGTGGACAGCTCCGAAATGGCATTCAAGATTGCAGGCTCCATGGCGTTCAAGGAAGCCTGCAAGCGGGCGAATCCAAAGCTGCTCGAACCTATTATGCGCGTCGAAGTTGTTGTCCCTGAAGATTACATGGGGCCGGTGATTTCAGATTTGAACTCTCGCCGCGGGCAAATGCAGGGAAGAGAATCGCGGGGCGGCACAGAAATTATCAATGTGAAGGTGCCACTGGCGGCGATGTTCGGTTATGCCACGGAAATACGCAGCCGCACACAGGGGCGCGGAAGCTTTACCATGCACTTTTCGCATTACGAGCAAGTCCCGGGAAACATCGCGGAAGAAATTATCGGCGGAGCAAACGGCGACAAGCCGAAGAAATAACCACAGTTCGTTGGTTCGGAAGTAAGAGCGCTGGATAGAGGAGCGAGAAAGACATGGCGAAGGAGAAATTCGAACGCAATAAGCCGCATGTGAACATTGGGACGATTGGGCACATCGACCACGGCAAGACGACGCTGACGGCGGCGATCACGAAAGTGCTGTCGAAGAATAATCCGAAGGTGTCGTTCCGTGCGTTTGATTCGATTGATAACGCGCCGGAAGAGCGCGAGCGCGGCATCACGATCGCGGTATCGCACGTGGAATATGAGACGGCGAACCGTCACTACGCGCACATCGATTGCCCGGGGCACGCCGATTATGTGAAGAACATGATCACCGGCGCAGCGCAAATGGACGGCGGAATTTTGGTGGT
>JBEKHP010000068.1:0-3564 GCA_050012235.1 Candidatus Acidiferrales bacterium
GGCGAGGCGAGCTGTGATCAAGGAGCCGGAGTACTGCGCGCCTTCGACCACCAGAACGCCCAGCCCCATACCGGCAAGAATCCGGTTGCGTATGGGAAAGTTCTGAGGCGCCGGAAACGTGCCCATGGGAAATTCGGTGATAATTACGCCGCGTTGCGCCATTTCCTCGAAAATTTTCTTATTCTCCTTGGGATAGACCACGTCGATGCCGCAACCGAGCACTCCCACGGTCGCGCCGGTATCGGAACCCAGCGCTCCTCGGTGCGCACTCGAATCAATACCACGGGCCAAGCCGCTGGCAATTACCAGACCGCAATTAGCCAAGTCCTTTGCAAGCCGCAGAGCCATTTGATTCCCGTAAGGGGTGGGACGACGCGAGCCGACGATAGAAATTGTGTGCCGTCTCAAAAGTTCAATGTTTCCGCGAACATACAGAAGGGGCGGGGGGTCATAAATCTCTCGGAGGCGTGGAGGATACTGGGGCTCGTCCCATGTGAGCAGGCGGCAGCCCGCGGCTTGCACCTGGGCAAGCTCTTTGGCCGCGACGCTGAGAGACTGGCGAGTATGGATCGCCTGCGCGACGGCTGCGGGCAGGCGATGGGCTTCGAGCGCGGTCAACGAAGCGTTGAACACCGCTTCGGGGCTGCCCATTTCGCGAAGTAACTTCCCAGCCGAGCGAGCGCCGAGACCCGGCGTCAACGCTAACGCCAGCCAGCCCAAGTATTGGTCGGATTGCATCGAGAGGGAAAGCCTAACAAGCGGCTGAGGGTACGCATGGCGCGCCTGTGTTGTCCAGCCGGGTTAATACCCAGTCCTTTTGTTAGGAGAGTGCGTAGTTTTGCGGTTGGGGTAGAATGCTCTCGCCTTTGAGCGGAGGGAAGTGATGAACGCGCCGGGTTTGAGGTTAGTGGGAGCTTGCGCCCGTGTTTTACTGGCTGCAGCAATGGCACTCGCCTGTTTTATAGGGGCCCGCGCGATGGCGCAGCAAGCGCCTGCTGCACCCGGACTTGAGGGAACGTGGGAAGGGATCCTGGGCGGACGCCTTCACCTGGTGGTAACAATCTCAAAGACAAGCAGTGGAGACTTCGCAGGACAGCTTAACAGCGTGGATCAAGGCGCGACCTTGCCGATCGAGAAGGCCACACAAGACGGTGGCGCGATAAGGTTTGAGGTGAGCCGAATCGGCGGCGTGTACCAAGGCAAGATGAATGAGAGCGGCACGGAGATCGCCGGCACTTGGACACAAACTGGAGTTCCGGCGCAGCCGCTCTCGTTCAAACGCCAGGAGCCAGGGAAAGCGCCAGAAGGGAATCCGACAAAGACCGCGGAACACACAAAGAAACCGCTGACTATTCCGCTGGACATCGTGATTCCGATCGCGCCCACGGCATTCAAGGCTGACGGCAAGTGGCATCTTGCATACGAGCTGCACGTTTCAAACTACGGCCGCGCAGATTGCCAGCTCACCCAAGTGGACGTGATGCCTGAAGGTGGCGGACAAAAATCACTGGCGAGCTTTTCCGGCGCCGACCTTGATGGAATGGTGGTTCATCCGGGAGGAGACGCGGCGCAAAAATCGAAAATTGGGCCCGGAGGATTCGCGGTAGTTTACATGTGGGTGAACTTTGACAATCTGAACGACGTCCCGTCTTCCATTAGGCAGCGAATCACAGTGAAGATCGGCGATTATCCGGAGGGATTTGCATTTGACACTCCGGCCACGCCAGTGGACAAGAAGCCGGTGACGGTGATCGGCGCGCCATTGACCGGTGACGCTTGGCAGGCGGGAAACGGCCCGTCGAATACCTCCGCGCACCGCCGCGCGCTGATTCCCATCGAGGGGCGTGCGTATATCTCGCAGCGCTTTGCGATCGATTGGGTGCAACTGTATCCCGACGGAAAGACTTACAAAGGCGATCCCGCGGACAACAAGAATTATCGCGCGTACGGGCACGAAATTCTGGCGGTGGCGGACGGAGTCGTCACGGAAACCAAGGACGGCATTCCGCAGAACACGCCGGGAGCGCCGTCGCTGGCAATCCCGATTACGCTGGAAACGGTTGGCGGCAATCACGTGATTGTGGACATCGGCGACGGGCTCTATGCCTTCTACGCGCACATGCAACCGGGATCGCTGCGCGTGAAAGTAGGCGACAAGGTGCGGCGCGGCCAGGTTCTTGGGCTCTTGGGCAACACCGGAAATTCTTCCGAGCCTCACTTGCACTTCGATATTTGCAACGCGAGTTCGATGCTGGGGTGCGAAGGGATCCCGTATGCCTTCGCTTCGTTTGAAGTTTTGGGAAAGGGAGATGGATGGAAGCCTTCCGATTCGCACCCGCCTGCCGTGAAGCACGAAATGGAGATCCCGCTGGAAGATGAAGTCGTAGGGTTCTTATCCGCGCCGTGACGGAATTTCGTGCTCGTCGTCCGTCTGCTGGGTGCCGTTCGGAAGCGTCCTATGCATCGGTGTGCTAAGATTTAGCAAGTGTCCGCAATAACCAAAATATGGCAAAACTTCGAATTTCGATCGTTGAATTCCTGAATACGGCGCCGCTGGTGTGGGGATTCACCGATGGTCCGCTGGTGGGAAAATACGATCTTTCTTTCACGTTGCCGTCTCAATGCGCCGAAGCGCTGCGGCGTGGCGATGTGGACGTTGCCATCATCCCCGCGATTGAATATCAGCGCATGGAGAACGTCGTCGCGCTGCCGGGAATGGCGGTGGCGGCGAAAGGCGAAGTCCGCAGCATTTTGTTGGTGGCGAAAAGGCCGATCGAAAAAGTAAAGCGCATCGCTTTGGACACCAGTTCACGGAGCTCCGCCGCGCTGGTTCGGCTGCTCGCGGCCGAGTACTGGAAAATTCAACCCGAATTCGTGGATGCCGCGCCGGACCCGTCTGAAATGCTGAAGCATGCCGACGCTGCTCTGGTAATTGGCGATCCCGCTTTGCGCATCGCGGTGAAAATGGACGAACTCGCGGGGAAAGTTCCCAGCGGCGAGGATTGCTGCAAGGGCGATCCGGAAAACGCGCCGGTGCCGGGATTTGAAACGCTGTTCGTGTATGACGTCGCGTATCAATGGCGGGAGTTAACCGGAAAGCCTTGCGTGCTTGCGATTTGGACCGCGCGGCGCGATGCCATGACTCCGGAAATTCTTGCTGATTTCGAAGCGTCAAAAAAGTATGGGCTTGAGCGACTTCGGGAAATCGCGGAAGGCGCTTCGCTGAAGCTGAATCTTCCGGCCGCCGCGCTGGAACGTTATCTCGCGGAAAACATTCATTTCGACCTGGAAGAAGAATATCTAGCCGGCTTGCGGCTCTATTACGAAAAGGCCGCTGCGGCGGGATTGATTCCGCGCGCTCGCCCGTTGGAATTTTTCGAATCAACGGCCAGGGCGGCAGTCCGGCACGGGGTGTAGCGGTTTGGAGCGCATTGGCCAGCTGAGCATCCTGCGGCGCTATCCGGTGAAGAGTATGGCCGGGGAAGACCTGGAAGAAGCGCGCGTGGGTTTTGCCGGAATGATGGGCGACCGGGTTTTTGCCTTCATCGATAACCGGAACCGGTC
>JBEKHP010000069.1:0-3783 GCA_050012235.1 Candidatus Acidiferrales bacterium
ATGAAACACCGTTTTGCCAATATCAATACCGACCGAATGGACCTGCACGTGATTCCTCCTAAGCAGCAGTTCTGCGCAGACAGAGTGACACAGCGGCGGACCATTCCAGTAAGTCGAAGGGTCCCGCCGGGCGAAGCAAGGCGCTAGTGTCCCCGGCAACCTCTACCTTGGGCTTCCCCACCGTTTATAATCTCTGATCCGGCATTCTGCCGCACTTCTCACCGTAAGGACACACCTTGCTCGATTTCTTAGGCGATCTACGACGGACTCACATGTGCGGGGCGCTGCGCCCTTCCGATGCCGGCAAAAAGGCCACGCTGATGGGCTGGGTCAACAAGCGGCGCGACCTAGGCAGCCTCATTTTCGTCGATCTGCGCGACCGCACCGGAGTGACGCAGGTGGTGATCAACGCCGAGCGCGACGCCGCCGTCCACGCCAAGACCGAGGCTCTGCGCAACGAATATGTGATCGCCGTCACCGGCAACGTAAAGCTCCGCGACGCCAGCACCGTCAACAAGAACATTGCAACCGGTGAAGTGGAACTTGTAGCCGAAGAGTTGCGCATTCTGAACGAGTCGAAGCTGCCGCCGTTCCTACCCTCCGACACCGCACTCACGAATGAAGAGACGCGGCTGAAATACCGCTATATCGATCTGCGCCGCGAGGTCATGCAGTTCAACATCGAGCTGCGGCACAAAGTTGCGAAGGCTATCCGGGATTATTTGTCCGCGCAGGGATTCTTCGAAATCGAAACCCCATTTATGACGCGCTCCACGCCGGAGGGCGCGCGCGATTACCTGGTGCCCAGCCGCGTGCAGCCTGGCACGTTTTACGCCTTGCCGCAGTCGCCGCAGCTGTTCAAGCAGATTCTGATGATCTCCGGTTTCGACAAATATTTTCAGATCGTGCGCTGCTTCCGCGACGAAGACCTGCGCGCCGACCGGCAGCCGGAGTTCACCCAGATCGATCTGGAAATGTCGTATCCGCAGCCGGAGCGCGTCTGGGAAATGGTCGAGGGATTTCTCACCGCAGCCTTCGCCGCCGCGGGACAAGCAATCAAGACGCCGTTTCCGCGCATGGATTATGACGAGGCGATCCGCCTGTACGGCATCGACAAACCGGATTTGCGCCTGCCCGCGTTCACCGATGTGCGCGACTGTTTTGCGCCGGAGAACTTGCAGGAGCTAGCCATCAATCCGAATTTGCCGGTGATCGCGATTCGCACCCCGAAGGTGGGTGAGCTTTCCCGCAAAGAGCGTGACGACATCAAGCCGATGTTCCACGCCAAGGGCGGAGCCAAGATATTCGAAGACTTCAAGCGCATCGGCAACAAGTTTCCCGAAGCAGCGGCCGCGATTGCGAAGAAGACTGGCATGGAAGAGAGCGATCTGATCGTGCTGGTGGCTGGATCATCTCAGGCTGGGTCATCACAAACCGGGTCTGCGCAAATCGGGCCGCAGGCGCCCGTCTCCGAGCATCGCGAACACAAAGTAACGCCCCAGGAGTTGGCAATTTACGCCTCCGCCGGAGCGCTGCGGTTAGCCTTGGCGCAGAAGTACGCCGAGCGCCATGGCATTTTCAAAAAGACCGGCGATGCGGCGAAAGACTTCCGCTTCTTGTGGGTGACGAATTTCCCCATGTTCGAGTGGGACGAAGGCGAGAAAATCTGGAACGCGGCGCACCATCCCTTCACCTCGCCGCACGAAGAGGACATGGCGAAGCTGGAGTCGGGAGTGGAATCGCTGCACGACCCGCTCTCGCCCCTGAGCGCCGTGCGCGCGCTGGCCTATGACGTTGTGCTGAACGGCACCGAACTGGGCTCAGGCTCGATTCGAATTCACCGCCAGGATGTGCAGAGCCGAATCTTCCGTGCTCTCGGCATGACCGAAGAAGAAGCCCGCGCCCGCTTCGGTTTTTTTCTCGAAGCCCTCGAATACGGCACGCCTCCGCACGGCGGCATAGCTCTAGGCCTCGACCGCATCGTGATGATCCTCGCCGGAGCCGAAAGCCTGCGCGAAGTGATCCCGTTCCCGAAAACCGCGCGGGCCGTGGATCTGATGGTAGACGCGCCCACGCCAGTGAGCGAGAAGCAGTTGAAGGAATTGGGAATTGCAATCCGCAAGACGAAGAATGATGCGAAGGAATGATGCTTCGCAATCTAGGCCTTTGTCATTCCGACGCGCGAGCGGAGCGAGACAGGAGGAATCTGCTTCCTGCCTGGAACCATAACCACCGCTCGGGCGTTCGATGCCTTCATCAAGAAAGCGTAGCCCCGTCGCGTTTCCTTTGCCGAGAATTAGTCGGGACCGGTTGTGCTTCTGGGCCTCGCTTTGTCTTCCGATCCTGATCAAAAAAAAATACAGATCGAATCTCTTAATTCTCTTGAATCAGGGACTTGCGGGCTTCGGTCTGCAACCGAATCCGGCTAAAATCTTGGATCGAAAGAACTTGTTCGCAAAATATTGGATTGATTGGGCTTGGCTGTGCTTATTCGCTTATTCGGTTGTCAAAGAGCGGGCAGAGATTTGGATTCACTATGGGACGAATCGGGAGTGTGGGCAAGGTTGGATGTCACATGGTAGTGTGGATTTCTTGCTGGAGATTGTGTGGGCTGGACTGAAACTTATCGGCGGATGCGAACGAAATGGTTGTTCCGGGCGGGAGCAGATTCCTCCTGTCTCGCTTCGCTCGCGCGTCGGAATGACAAGGTTTTTTTGGCGGAGGGACACTTGAACAATCGCAGCCTCCGGCATATGACGCAATCCGTGAAAAGTTAGGGGTCCAGTTTCCTCGCCGCCAACTCCTCCACTCGCGCGAGAACCTCATCCTCAGAGAGCCCGGTGGAATCGATGACCACCGCGTCCTCTGCCGCCTGCAGCGGAGATGCGGCCCGCGTGCGGTCGCGGTGGTCGCGTTCACGCAAATCGGCGGCTACGTTCGCGCTCACCTCGCCTTTGATCTTCTGCTGCTCCATGCGGCGCTGCTCGCGCACCACGGGGTCGGCGTCGAGAAAAATCTTCAGGTCAGCGTCCGGGAAAACTTTCGTTCCAATGTCGCGGCCTTCCATCACCACGCCGCCGCCCGCGCCCATCTCCCGCTGCCGCGCGACCATCCACGCCCGCACTCGCGGATGCACCGACACGCGCGATGCCGCTTCCGTGACATCGCGCTCGCGTATGCGGGATGAAACGTCCTGGCCGTCGAGCAGCGTGCGGTTTCCTCCCATCGTAGGTTCCAGCCGAATGCGCGAATCCTCGGCCAGCTTGAGCAGCGCGGCTTCATCGTCAAACGATATGTCGTTGTCGATCGCCTTCAGCGCCAGCGCGCGGTACATCGCGCCGCTCTCCAGGTTCGCATAGCCGAGCTTGCGCGCCAGCCGGGAGGCGATGGTGCTCTTGCCCGCCCCCGCCGGGCCGTCGATGGCAATAATCAGTTTGCGTTGAGAAGGTCATGGAGCAAGTAAGAGATTGTACACGGAGAGCAAGGCGGGCATGTGACAGCCTACTTGGCTGCACGCTGCGGTTTGACAGAAGCGGATACCGGTTCTCGCGCCGGCGTAATCTGCAGCATCGATCTGCCGCCAACGTGCACAAAGCTGAGCTCCCGCGCCGCCAGCAAAGCATTCACAGCTTCCTTCACCCGCGAGCGCGCCACGAAATTTCCGAAGAAGGTTTCGAGCTCGATCTGCTCGGCGGCAATGACGCAATCCAGATATTTCGAGAGCAGCGCCGAGAGCGCCTGCTGCACCGACAGTCCCACGCCTTCGCGCACGGCATCCGGAGA
>JBEKHP010000070.1:0-3289 GCA_050012235.1 Candidatus Acidiferrales bacterium
GTGCTGGCCGGGATCGTGGCGGTGGTGTTCGGCTTTCGCGATATTTACTCGCTCATTTGCCTGATTCTCGGCGTCTTCGTGACCCTCACGATTTTGTCGGAATTTTTCCGCGGCGCGCGAGTGATAGCCGCGCGCGACGGTTCGAATCTGATCTCCGCGGTGGGCGAGTTGACCATGCGCAACACGCGTCGTTACGGCGGCTATGTGGTGCACTTCGGAATGGTGCTCATCTTTATCGGCATTGCGGGCGTGCCGTTCAACAAAGACATCCAAAAAGAAATGGCGATCGGCCAGACGCTGAACATAGGGCCGTATTCGATCCTTTGCCAGAATTTCGATCGCGTTGCCACCGGCAACTACGATTCCGAGCGCGCCACGCTGGAAGTTTTCCGCAACGGAAAATCTGAGATGATGCTTTATCCCGAGCGCCGGTTTTTCCTGGCAAGTCAAGTAACCGAGACGATGGTTGCGGTTCAGAGTTCTCCGCTGCGCGATCTTTATGTTGTGTACGCGGGTCGCAGTCCGGAAAATGGACAGCCGGTGGTCCATGCCTATTTGAACCCACTGGTAAAGTGGATTTGGTTCGGAGGAATTGTTGTTGTGCTTGGAACCGGGCTGGCGCTGCTGCCGAATCGGCGCGCAGCGCTGGTGCTGCGTCCTGTGAGCGAACAGGCGTGGGGAGATAGAGTGCCGGCGAGAGTATCTCCAGTGGGATCGATCGCGCGAAGAGGTGACGCTAATGATTAGGCGTCACTCATCGGAAGCGCGATGGATTGGCAAACGACCGAGAATGCTTCTTCTCGCATTTGCGGCGCTGTTGTTTGCTTTACAGGGCGCGATGCTCTCATCTCCCGCTTATGCACAGCAAACCGAGCGAGGGCGAGAGCTTGGCAAGCGAGTGAAATGCATGTGCGGCGGCTGCAACGATTCCGCCACGGGATGCAATCATACGGGGGGTTCATTCTCGGGTCCTTGCGACACAGCGAAAGGGATGCAGAGCGAAATCAACGAGCGTGTCACTCGTAATGAATCCGACGACTTAACGCTGCAAGCATTCGTACAGGAATACGGACCCACCGTGCTGATCGTTCCGCCTGCGAAGGGCTTCAACCTCGCGGCCTGGGTTGCCCCCGTCGTGATGCCGTTATTCGCGTTCATTCTCGTTTGGGTGGTGGTGCGCCGCTGGCGGCACAAGGCCACCTTGGCCACCGCTTCGGGGCCTGCGATTCCCGCCGAGTTTCTGGCGCGCGCGCAACGAGAAACGGGAAGAGATAGCGATGAGTAGCCTGGACGTCGCTGTCGCCTGCGCTTTGCTGGCCGCGGCGACAATTGTTTTCATATTTATGGTTCAGCCGGACAGTTCCGATTCCGCGCCGCATCGCACCAAACTGGACCAGTTGATGGAGCGCCGCGACGCAATATACGAAAATCTGCGTGACCTGCGTTTTGAATATCGCGCCGGAAAATTTTCGGAAGCGGATTACGAGGAAACGAAACAGCTTCTCGAAATGGAAGCAGCCCGCGTACTCGCGGATATGGATACGCTGACCGGCGGCACTCCCACGCCGGCCACTCGCCAAGCGGCGACAGAGAAGGCACAACATTCATGAATCTCGGGTTCCCTAGTTTTCGAATCGCGCGCGCAATGGCAATCTCTCTTTTGGCCTTCATCGCATTTTTCGGTGCGGCGCCACGAGCGCTGGCAGGTACGGTCTCGGGCACAGTGACGAATGGAACCACCGGAAAGCCGGAGGCCGGCGCTGAAGTGATCCTGATTCAGCTTCAGGGCGGCATGCAGCCCGTGGCGAACACGAAAACCGACGCGAAAGGACGATACTCGTTCGACAATCCCGGCCTTGGTGCCGGTGCGCCGATGCTTATCCGCGTTGTATATGGCGGCGTGAATTATCACGAGCCCGTTCCGCCGGGAAAAACCACCGCGGACGTGCAGGTTTTTGAACCTACCGACAAACCGAGCGCATTCACGGTGACCAACCATGCCGTGATCGTGCAGCCGAATGGATCCGATCTGATGGTCGGGGAAGAGTACTCCGTCGAAAATAAAACTCAGCCGCCCGTTGCATTTTATCGCGCAGACGGTTCCTTTGATTTCTCGATCCCGGATGGCGCGGACTTCAATCAAGCTTCTGCTTGGGGTTCTGCCGGAATGCCCGTGGTGCAAGGGACCATTGATAAAGGCAAAAATAAAATGGCCATCGCGTTCGCGTTTCGACCCGGCGAGAGCGGCGTGCGCATTTCGTATAAAGTTCCATACCCGGGCAATCAGATAGTTCTGAAAAATGTTTCGTCCTACGCGACTGACCGCTTGATCATTGCGGCTCCTCCTTCGGTGCAGATTTCGGGCGATGGAATCACTCCTGCCGGACAAGATCAGGGATTCAGTGTGTACACACGAACGGGAGTTGCCGCAAATGCGCCGCTGGCCATTAAGATTTCCGGCGTGGCGCCAATGCCGCCGGCAAATCAAGGCGCCAGCGATAACAGCGCTCCGGCCGCAGGCAATAATTCCGCCAACGCGTCGGTGAATTCCCGGTTGGAATCTTCCGGCGCTGAGGCTACTGCTGCGGCGACGACCACCACTGTTCCGGCTCGCCTCGATAGTTTGAAATGGATTCTGGTGGGAGGCTTCGCGTCGATTTTCGCGCTGGGTTTTATTTACCTTTTCCGCCGCCCGCAAGTAATGGCGCCGGCGAATGGTGACGCGTCCGCAGTAGTCGCTGCCGCAACGAAGACAGCGCACCCGCGACCCGTTTCGAAAGCAGTCCCAGCGGAGGCTGAAACTGTGGCCGAAGTCACGCGCGCGGTCCGCGGAAGCCTGGATGAACTAAAAGACAGCCTTTTCCGCTTGGAACTTCGGCGCCAAGCGGGGACCATCTCCGAGGGCGATTACGATCGCGAGCGGCGGCAGATGGAAAAAGTGCTGCGCGATTTGGTAAGAGGCTAAGCGGAACGCCTTGTCCGTAACTCCTGCTACTTCTCGTACGGCAGTCTCTCCCTTCGGCATTTCCTTCCATGGTGTCGAAAAACGCTTCGGGTCGTTCGTGGCATTGCGCGGCGTCTCGCTCCAAATCCTTTCCGGCGAATTTGTAGCGCTATTAGGTGCAAACGGTGCGGGGAAGACAACCTTGCTGCGAATCGCCGCGATACTTGCATCTCCTACGCGCGGCACAGTGCAATTCACGGTCGGCCACGGATCCGGTGATTGTTCGGACCCGCTCGAAGCAAAGAAAGTCATCGGCATGGTGGGCCACAGCACGCTGCTCTATGA
>JBEKHP010000071.1:0-3341 GCA_050012235.1 Candidatus Acidiferrales bacterium
GCTGCGCCGAGATCGGCCCAGTAGTCCGCGTTGTAGGGGCTTAGTTGTGCGGCTTTTTCGCTAAGGCGCACGACGTCGGCGGGATTGGCCGTTGAATACAAGTGAGTGAGGGTGGCAAGAGCGTCGTAATATTCCGGATTTCCCGGGTCCCATTTGATTGCGGTTTGAATGTCCTGCGGCGTTTTCTTTCGGAAGTACCATGCTCCGATCGCCTGCCGGGTGACGAGGTACATGCAATAAAGCAGGGCGCAGACGAGAAAGGTCCGCAGCAACAAACGAAGGCCGCGGTTATCGCGCAAGTTTCCGCCTGGAGGATGGCCTGGAGAATTTCACGTTCCTGGTCACTCGAGTTTGTGGAGATGCGAAAGCGGGCTGATTGTATCGAAAGCGCCGGCAAGTGAAGCAGAAAATCTCTGCGAAGGAAGGTTCTTGCGTGCCGAAGAGAGATGCAACATTTCGCTCGGACGAAAAAAGCCCCAGCCTCTGTCTGATCAGAGGATGGGGCTTTTCGCAAGCAGTCGTTGGATTACGATAGTTAGATTACGACGACCAGCGCGAGACGAAGACCAGGGTGCACGGGATCGATCAAGTAATACTGGCCGTCGATAAAATCGACGTAAACGTTGTCGTTGTAGCCCCAGCCTACGGGCCACGCCTCGCCGAATCCGAACCAGTACCCGCCATATTGAAACCGCGACTGGCCTCCGACGATCACCGGATGGCCTACATGGAAGGTATGTTCACGGCCAAAGTGCGAGCGGAATTGGGCGTCGGGAATGCGGCCGTTCTCGATGGGGCCGTGCTTCACGGTGGACTTGGTCTCTGTGCGAGTGTCGGATTGCTTCACGGTTTTTGTTTCACGCGTGTCCTTGGCCTCTTTCGGGGCGTTGGCGTCCTTGGGGGGCTTGTCCTCTTTTGCCGGCTTAGCTTCCTGATCATGGGGCTTACTTTCAGCGGGCTTAGCATCTTGCGGGTGTTCTTCCTGATACGCGTGGGCGGGAACAGTGGCGCCGAACAGCAAGAGCAGAGCTGCTGTACTGAAGACAGCGCTGATGCTTCCAAATCGTTTCATGACTTGCCTCCGTAAGAGTTTTGACGCTTGCCAGGCCACTGGATAAGAGTGACCGCGAGCTCTACTTGCGAGCCTTAGCTAAAGATGCAAGAGGCGCAGGGGAGTTACAGAAGTGCACGGCTCGGCGGGGTCAGAATCCCTGTAGCAGCAAGATTATTTTCCAGTATGTGTCCGCGACCCTGACACTCGTTCCGGGCGCATAAACATGTGGGATGGCACGCCCGGACCGACGTTCACTTTGGGCCGGCAGAGGCGGCGGAAAGTTTTGCCGCGGCGGAGGACACCAGAGTGGCTTCATCCTGAAGAACAGCGGCGGCGCGGGCCATAGCTTGCTCTGCTTCCTTCCATTTCTTTTGTTCGATGGCTTCGCGGACGGCCGGAATGGCTTTCGATTCGTAGCCGGTGTAAACGCCCGGGGCGTAGATCTGGTGCTTGTACCAGAAACGTCCCGGCAAACCTGGTATTCGCCGGCACTTCGCGTGAGAGCGTCCGCGCTGTTCTGAAGCGGTGCGAAATTCAAATAAGGGGGCACGTCTTCCTTTTTGGGCGGAAAGTACGCTTTTTTCGGGTCGGCGGCGGCGGTGAAAACTCCTTCTTCGATTTCGAGGTTGCGCTCTTCGATATCGTCCCGCATCTTGGCGGAAAATTTTTGGAGACCCTTAACGTAGGTCTGCACGGTGTCGGCAAAATTGGAGAAATCAAAGGGCAGCAAATCCGCGTCGGCCAGGCGCATGATCATGGAACCGTTAAATTGAGAGAGCGTGCGGCCGTAAACAAAGTCCGTGTCGCTATAGTGCGTATACCAGTAAAAATCGTCATAGATTGAGTGGTAGACGCCGCCTTCGTCTTCGCCGCCGAAACTGGCATCGATCACGGCAATACCGAGAAAATTCTGGAAGCCGGCATGGTCGGAACCGCCGCCTGAAATGCCGATGCGAATATCCTTGCGCTGGCGCAGTTCCTGGCGCTCTTCGTCGGAACTCGCAGACTTGATGCTGTCGAGCTGCCAGCGTTTCCATACGGTGAGCTTGGTCTCTGGATCCTGCACATCGTGAGCGACATCATTCACCAGCTTTTCCAACGTGTGCGAACCTTCGGCCCCCAGAACGCCGCGGCCGTTGGAATCTGAATTGATGTATGCGACAGCGTTTTTGCGCAATTCGTCTGCGTGCGTTTCGGCCCATTCCACTGAGCCGAGTAGGCCGGGCTCTTCGCCGTCCCACGCGCAATAAATAATGGTGCGCTTCGGCTTCCAGCCGGCTTTGAGCAAAGCGCCCAGCGAGCGAGCCTCTTCTATGAGCGCGACTTGACCGGAGATGGGATCATCCGCGCCATTCACCCATGCGTCGTGGTGGTTGCCACGCAGGACCCATTCGTCCGGAAATTGCGCGCCGGGAATTTTTGCGATCACGTCGTAGAGGGGTTTGATGTCCCAGTTAGAAAACATCTTCAGATGAACTTTGCCGGGGCCGGGACCGAGCCTGTAAGTAATGGGAAGGCCTCCACGCCAAGCGGGAGGGACCACGGGGCCGGCGATCGCGGCGAGAAGCGGTTCGGCGTCCGAGTAGGAAATCGGGAGGACGGGAATTTTCGTAAGCGTGGGAGCGTTCTTTGTGGAAAGGCGCTTCGCGTCCGGCGTTGCGCCGATTCCGGGAGTCAAAGGATCGCCCATGAATTCGGTGCTGTCTTGCACGCTGCCGCGTTGCACCCCGTCTTTCGGCCGGAAAGCACCTTGGGGATAGGTGACGCCGGGCGAGTAGCCATCGTCGCGCGGGTCGGAATAAATAATGCAACCGATGGCGCCATGTTCGGCTGCGACCATGGGCTTGATTCCGCGCCAGGCGTGACCGTAACGCGCGATGACGATCGCTCCTTTTACGGAAACGCCGTTGCGTTCGAGAGTTTCGTAATCGTCGGGGATGCCGTAATTCACATACACGAGCGGGCCGGTGACGTCGCCATCGGCGGAATAGGCGTTGTAGGTGGGGAGCTGCTCGGATTGCTGATTGGATGTGGGGTCCTCGGGCACGGCGGGTTCCTGGAGTTTTGCTACGAAGTGCGGGCCGCCTTCGACAAGCTCGACGAGACGTTCCTTCGGCGTGGGAAAGAGGACGTTGAAAGATTCGATGTGCGCGTCCAGGCCGAATTCTTTGAATTTGGCCAGGATCCATTCGGCATTGTCTTTATCGTATGGCGAGCCGACATTATGAGGATGCGCCGAAAGCCGCTGCATGTAGGCGCGCAAGTTGGCGGGATCGGGGGTGGAGCG